>NZ_CAKRDI010000075.1 GCF_934309415.1 uncultured Mediterraneibacter sp. | reverse complement strand
CAAGGGCAAGATTGAAAAGTTCCATCAGGTGGTGGATGACTTCATCCGTGAATCAAAGCTTAAAAATATCAGGACACTGGAAGAACTGAACCGTCTCTGGACAATCTATCTGGATGAATATTATCACAAACAAAAGCATGCCGGTATCGCAGAATACTATGAAAGCCTTGGAGCCGCTGTTCCGGAAGAAGGGATATCACCGCTCCAGGAATGGAACCGGGACAGCCGGCCGCTGACATTCCTTGATGCCGCTGTGGTATCTGAAGCATTTCTCCATCATGAACAGAGAAAAGTGGACAGGGGAGCCTGCATCAGTTTCCGTGGGAAGCGTTACGAAACAAAACCATCTTTGATCGGACATACTGTAGAGATTTCTTATGATCCTGCAGCACCGGAACAGATCACCATTTCTTATCAGGGAATGGAACCTTTTACCGCAGTCCCGCTAAAGATTGGTCCGTATTGTGACAAGGGACCGACCCTGCCTGTTTCCATGCAGGAACAGACCCCTACGACCTCCCGCTTTCTTGATGCACTGGAGATACACCATAAACAGAACCAACAGCAGATGGCAGATGCCATTTCCTTTGCTTCCTACCGGAAGGAGGCGAACGACTGATGTATGAATCATTCTTTGGTATGGAACATACTCCATTTGTGCGGGATGTCCCACCGGAAAAGCTATATGAATCCAATGCATTCCGTGAAACACTTGGACGGCTGTCTTATGTGGCGGACCGTCAGATGTTCGCCGTTGTAACGGCTGATCCCGGATGCGGTAAATCCACTTTGATCCGCCGATTCTATTCGGAACTTCCGAAAGAGGATTATATCGTACTTTATCTGTCTGATTCGAAGCTGACCCCACGATGGTTTTATAAAGGCCTACTGGACCAGTTAGGACTGGAATCACGGTTTTACCGCGGTGATTCCAAACGTCAGCTTCAACAGGAGATCGAGATCATCCGGGGAGTGCAGCATAAAAAAGTCGTCTGTATCCTTGATGAAGCACATCTGATCGAGAAGGAGACTCTGGAAGAATTCCGCTTTCTGCTTAATTACAGATTTGATTCCATGAGTCCCATGGCTGTTGTGCTGGTCGGGCAGACCGAACTCTGGGAAAACAAACTAAAACTACAGCGGTATGCTGCTATCCGCCAGCGCATTGATATGTACTGTATCCTGCCGCATCTGGACAGATCTGAGACGGAGCAGTATATCGCAAGTCACATGGATTACTCCGGGTGTGCGCAGGAGGTATTTACAACCAAGGCGTTGGATGAGATCCATAAAGCGTCGGCCGGGATCCCACGTATGATCAACCGGATCTGCGAAAAGGCTCTTATGTATGCATTTCAAAACCAGAAGCGGCTGATTGATGACTATATGATCAAGTATGTCGTAGAGCATGAAATGCTTGGAAGCATAACCCTATAAACATCATTGCCGCCTGAACTCAGGCGGCAGCCCTGCAAGGGCGGATGACAGAAAGTTAATCAATC
>NZ_CAKRDI010000074.1 GCF_934309415.1 uncultured Mediterraneibacter sp. | reverse complement strand
ATTATTAAATAGTTTAACTATAACTAAAGTGAATAAGAAAAAACCAAAAACACATACTTTAAGTAACTACCAAATACTATCTAATTTAAATCTTACAGAAAAGGAGCTACAAGAATTATCTAAAAGTACAGAGGATATTTACAAACAAGTTATAAATAAAGATATAGATGCTACTAGAATTTTGCTAGGAGATATAGCAAGAGAGGATTTAGAAGTATTAAGTGCTAGCACAAAAATACATAAATTATTACAATTAGACGAAAAACTAATAAATATAGAAACAGCTAAATATACAGTTAATAGCATGCTAAATAAAAAAGTACACCAATTAGCTGGGGGAAAGCTTTATCTTAAAGGCAGATATAATATGCTTTGTGCAGATCCTATTATTTATTTTAGTAATTTAATAAATGCAGAATATAAAAATAATACTATTCTTGCTAAGAATACAAAAAATGGCTTAAAGGCTAAGACTAACTATATCCCCAGAGAAAAAGGTAATAGGGTTCTTGCAAGATGTCCGCTAAATAGTGCAACAGAGTTAATTAAAACTAACTTAGTAAATAGCAATATACATAGTAAGTATTTAGGAAATTTAACAACAGAATTAATTTTCTTCGGATTAGATAATAGTTTAATGTTAATGTCTGGTGCCGATTGCGATGGGGACTTAGCTTTTGCAATAAACAATAAAACTATATATAATGCCGTTATAGAAGATACAGATAATAAGGGAAACAAATGGAATTTTAGAAACCAATTTGATGGTGGTACTTATAAATGCCTCTACATAAAAGAAAACGTAGTAAATTGTGTATTAGAAAATAGCGGAAACAGTATTGGGAAACTAAGCAACATAGGGGCTAGGATAAGCAACAAAATACAAGAGTACACTTATCTAGTTAACAATAAATATTACACATATGCAGACTTAAAGAAGGCTTATAGCAAAAAGAAAAGTTTTGTAGATAATAAAGAATTTAATACATTTTTAGATAGGCTTACAAAAAAAGATAAGATAATAGATTATGCCCACATGACAGAAAAAGAACGTAAAAACGCTACTTTACAGTTATTTAATAAGCATAAAATATATTCGTATTATACGCTTTTCCTGCAAATGGTTGCGATAGATAGTGTTAAGACAGGTAAAAAAGTAAATAAAGAAATGGAAAATATAATTAAAGATTACAAGAAATTATATAAACCAGAGTACATTTACCATGCAAAATGGACAAGTGGCGAGCATAAGCCGTCCTACGATAAACATAAATGGTCTAACAGCCTGCTTTGTAATAATGCTAAAAGAATTAATGCAGAGCTGGGTTATAGAGCTAGAGAAGAAGTAAAATATAGCGATAAACACTTATTTAATGCTATTTATAATAAGGATTTAGAAGATAGTGTTAATTTAAAGTTAGTTAAAATAATAGAAGATTTGCATATTAAATATAATCTATTAAGAAAAGAAGTAAGAAAAAATTTTAATATAGATAAAGTTGCAGAA
>NZ_CAKRDI010000073.1 GCF_934309415.1 uncultured Mediterraneibacter sp. | reverse complement strand
TAAAAAACTATTTACTATCAATCATTATGAACTGCAAAATGGCAAATATATAGTTACCCAAGAATTAAGCGCTTACGTTGTTGACTTCTTAAATTAGTAAAATTCTGATCTACTTGCGTGTCTCTGGAATGATCTGTATACTGTCATTAGTTTACAGAAAGAAAAAGGTCCCAGAGCACCCTCCCTGGAAAGTTGTGTACTCTGAGACCATGGTTAAAACCATGATTATTATATCAGACTACACACTGGTCCTCAAGGAGGATTCTGGTGTTTTTTATTGAGAGCAGTGAGAACTCCCATCTTTGTCCGGTTTGCCAGGGGATACTCCGCTATCGAGACTCCCGTCCACGCATCCGAAAAAAGGAAGGTGGAAGGAAGGAGCATCTGATGATCCGCAGGTTCCGATGTCAGAACTGTCATAGCCATCACAATGAACTTCCGGACTGCCTTGTGTCCTATAAACACTACGAAGCAGAGGTGATTGCCGGTGTTCTGGATGAAGTTATCCGTCCGGAAGACCTGGACTCTGAGGATTATCCGTCCTTCAACACCATGCACCGCTGGCTTCAATGGTTTCGCGAAAACCTGCAACGTATAGAAGGATACTTACGGACAGCTGGATATCAGATATTAAATCTGGGAGAGGAACTCCTGTTTACTCCAGACTTACTGCTCAACAAGATCAGAAACAGCTATCAAAACTGGCTGGAACTTATCCTCCGGCTCATTTATAACAGCGGTGGATTTTTAGTGCCGATCCGCTGGTAAGTTTTTGCACCTGCTTTGGTTCGTCTGTCATACAGACTGATAGTATAGTGGTCTCATAAGGAGGTAGCTATACTATGAATACAAATGAAACATTGATAAAGCAGCAATGGCAGGATCAGGAAGCGCTTCACCGTTTCCAGCTGATCTCACCGCTTCTTCAGACCGGTTTGGATGATGCCAAACGTTTGCAGCTGCGCAGGGCGATTGCTGACGAGAATAACATTTCTGTCCGCACTCTTTACCGGTATGAGAAAGCATTCGCTGAAAAACAGTTTGCAGGACTCAGACCAGCTGACCGTGAAAAACACCGCTCTCAAAAACTTCCGGAAAACTTTGAGTTTCTTCTGGAGCAGGCGATCCAGCTCCGTAAAGAAGTCCCGGAGCGGTCGGTTGCCCAGATCATTTACATTCTGGAAGCGGAAGGTCTTGTAGCACCGGGTATTCTGAAACGATCGATTCTTGAACGCCACATATATCGGGCTGGCTATGGGCAGAAACAGATGCAGATGTACAAGGAGGCCAGAAACAGTTCTTCCAAACGCTTCTGTAAGCCTCACCGTATGATGCTGATCCAGGGCGATATCAAGTATGGTCCCAAACTTCCTATTGGAAAAAATGGTGCAAAGGTACAGACTTATCTGTCCTCTGCCATCGATGACCATTCCAGATATCTGCTTTCCTCCCGGTTTTATGATAATCAGGAGGAAGCCATCATTGAGGACACCTTCCATCAGACAATCTCCAGATATGGAACTTTTGATGCCTGCTACTTCGACAATGGAAGCCAGTACATTGCAAAACAAATCCAGTTCTCACTTGCCAGACTTGGGATCCGTGTCATGCATGCAAAACCACGTTCAGGGAAAAGCAAGGGCAAGATTGAAAAGTTCCATCAGGTGGTGGATGACTTCATCCGTGAATCAAAGCTTAAAAATATCAGGACAC
>NZ_CAKRDI010000072.1 GCF_934309415.1 uncultured Mediterraneibacter sp. | reverse complement strand
AGGGCATAACCAAAGCAGTGATAGGTAAATGGATGATGATGTTGGTTGAAACTGTATGTAGTTTTGAAGGTACATAACCTTTAATTAAATATTCCTCCTTAGCTCAGTCGGTAGAGCATTCGGCTGTTAACCGAAGTGTCGTTGGTTCAAGTCCAACAGGGGGAGCTGAAAGCTGTAAGAAGATCTTACAGCTTTTTCTTTGCGTTAAATTACGAGTATGATTTTAAGAAAAACTATTAATATGTAAAATGGAAGAACTTCATTACTAATTATTAAGAGTTGCTATAGTATGGGATTTAACCGAATCAAGTAAGTCCCCTGCTTCAATTGCGAAAAGCAATAAGCAGTGGGTGGGGACTTGCTTGTATCAGGAGGAGTGCAAGCTCCTTCTGATAAACTGCGGAGCAGTTATTCGGTTATGAGCAAGTAGCGAAGCGGATTGCGAATATCCGCTTGACTAGAAGATTAGAACTTATAAAAATACAGTCAAACATTTTTAGCAAGTGTTTGACTGTATTTTTAAGTTCCTGACATAGATAATAGAAAGAATCAGATAAAGTATTCAATGGTTTCTTCCGAAGTTATCTTTGTATCATTATTAAATACAAGAACAGCTTCACGTCCTTCGAAAGGACCGAAGGCGTAAAGCGTTTCGGTTTCCAGATTAAAGTAGTCTGCAGGGACAATCCGGTTATATTCACAGGGGTGATCTCTGGTTATAATAATTTCGTTTGTTGTAAGTTCGTCATCGAGGTATGGATCGAAGATCAGAAGGTTCCCAGATGCGTCTAACCCTGTAAGGGTAACATAATGTGGCTCATCCAGAAAAAGCCTTACAACGGCAGCTCCACCGCGTGTGAGAGCATCATTAATATAACTTTGCTGGCCAATGTAAACTGATTTTCCGGAAAGATATTTTGAAGATACATTTAAGAGCCCTACATCTCCAAAACCGTTCAGCCAGTTACTGAGAAACATCATGGCAGCACGTGAAGTACCGCTTTTACCTGGTCCGCCTTCTGAACCATAACAATCCAGACTATAAAGCATAATATTGCGGATCAGTTCCGGCGGGATATCTTCCCGTTCAAAAAGAAAGCTGATTGCATTCAGCATGGAAGTAGGTCCACAGTCATATTCTGATATTTGATAATGAAGAGGAATTTTCATATGTAATCACCTTTTTTTCTACTATTTATAATAAGTTCTCTTTATGCTATCATCAATAGAAAAAGGTGTCAATTACTTCGTTGCCTGACAGGAAAGATGTACATATTGGTGTTACTGTTCACTCCCATGTCAATCACTTCGCTGATTGACATGGAGGATGCACGTATTGTCTTGAATGTATCTCGTCCATCGCCAAAGGCGATGGACGAGATACGTTACTGTTTGCAGCTATGCTAACAGTAACATATTGGTTTGAATACAGTCTGTTCATTCCTAAAAGCGATTTTAAATTTGAAGATTTGGAGAAGTGTTATGTTCGTATTATGATTTCTATAAACATATGGCTAAAGTATTAGAAAAAAATAAATAAAATTGTAAAATAATACTTGCAAAATAGTAAAACCTATGATAAGATATAAATCGTTGCTGAGGGTATTAGCAACGAAAAACATAGCATTATGGCCCCGTGGTCAAGCGGTTAAGACATCGCCCTTTCACGGCGGTAACACGGGTTCGATTCCCGTCGGGGTCATTCAATGCCGATGTGGCTCAATTGGCAGAGCAGCTGATTTGTAATCAGCAGGTTATCGGTTCGAGTCCGATCATCGGCT
>NZ_CAKRDI010000071.1 GCF_934309415.1 uncultured Mediterraneibacter sp. | reverse complement strand
GGGAAAGTGTATTTTGTTATAGGAATGCGTGACGTTGATGAAAAAGTCCGTATGCAGATGAAACAGGATAAGGAAATGGAGATGCAGAGGGAAATCATCACAGCACTTGGTTATGATTATTTCTCAGTTTTACTTGTGGATCTGGAAAAAGATCATGTGACTATTTTCCGACAGAGAAGTTTAAATGGAAAAAGTATTGCTGATCTATGTGCAAAGTATCATAATTGCTGGTCGGAGTTCATTCCTAACTATGCAAAGGAAAGGGTATCTGATGCCAGTTATGATGAGTTTATGGAAAAATTGTCACTGGATTATATCCGGTCTGCAAAAGAATCATATTTTTCGGTTTATGAATATGTTTCAGATGATGGAATTGTTTATTATCAGATCAAAGTGGCGTTTGTACAAAAACAGGATGGTCATAGAGTTGCAGTAGTCAGTACAAAAAATATTGATAAGATCATCAAGAAAGAAAAACAGCAGGAAGAAATATTGAATAAGGCACTAATTGAGGCGAAGGTCGCGAGTAAAGCGAAAACAGACTTTCTTTTTAATATGTCTCATGATATCCGGACTCCAATGAATGCAATCATTGGTTTTACCAATCTTCTGGAAGAACATTTGGATGATAAGGAAATACTTTTGAATTATATTGATAAAATCAAAACAGCGAATGAATTTCTTTTATCGTTAATCAACAATGTATTGGAGATGGCAAAGATTGAGAATGGGAAAGAACATTTAGATGAAGCCAACACAAACATGGTAGACTTCTATCATACGATAGTTACATTATTTCATACACAGATGAATGAGAAGGGAGTTATATTTCGGCATTCATTAAAAATCAGACACAGAAATGTTATGATCGATGTAACAAAAATGCGGGAGATCATGCTTAATATTCTCAGTAATGCATTGAAATACACGCCTACAGGTAATTCGGTAACTATGACTGTGACGGAGCTGCCATCGGAACGTGAAGGTTATGCGGTTTATCAGACGATTATAGAAGATACAGGTATTGGGATGTCGGAAGAATTTCTTTCACATATGTTTGAATATTTCTCAAGAGAACGTACCACAACGGAAAGCGGAGTATCCGGCACAGGCCTTGGAACTGCTATTGTAAAGAAACTGGTTGACCTGATGCATGGAACAATCGATGTAGAGAGCAAGTTAGGAGAAGGAACGAAGATCACCCTGAAAATGAGCCATCAGATTACAGAGAATCAAGATGTCCAACAAAATTTTCAAAATGAACGGGAATATAATACGAGAGATTTTACAGGGAAGAGGATACTGCTGGCAGAAGATAATGACTTAAATGCAGAAATTGCCATAGCAATTTTGGAAGAGCAGGGGCTTGAAGTTGAACGGGCAGAAGATGGAATCGTCTGTGTGAATATGATAGAGAAGGCAGATGCAGATCATTATGACCTGGTATTAATGGATATCCAGATGCCAAATATGGACGGATATAAAGCAACACAGCTGATCAGACAGTTACCGGATAAGAAAAAATCCAGGGTTCCTGTTATTGCCATGACTGCGAATGCATTTGAAGAGGATAAGAGAAATGCTCTTGTAGCCGGAATGGATGGTTTTCTGTCAAAGCCGATTGTGATTGAGGAATTGCTCTACACATTGCAGAATACTATGGAGGTGAAATAAAGATATGCTTATTCGAAATTAGATTCTATAAGCTTAAGTAAAAAAGAGTTACAACTATTTTTTCAGATGGAATAGGCTGTGACGCTTTTCTTGAAAAATCGAAGAGCACCCAGGGGTTTCCTCGGTGCTCTTTTTGAGTTTGACAGTTTCTTATTTTAGCTTTTTATTTTTCTTTCTTTGAGAAAAATCCTTTTTTCTTCTTTTTCTCAGGAATATCAAGACCACCGCGGACACTCT
>NZ_CAKRDI010000070.1 GCF_934309415.1 uncultured Mediterraneibacter sp. | reverse complement strand
TCAACAAAGCACTCATAGGAATCCGTATCTAAAGCGATAACATCTGCATAATGCGATAAAGTAGCTAAAGCAATGTTTTTATTAAATTTAGCACTTTTATTATAACCAATCTCAAAATCGTCTTTATGTACATAAGCTAATGCACTATCTAAATCTGCTACTAATATTCCTTCTATATCTGCACACGCTAGAACCTTAACCCCTAAAATTTCTGCTTTTTCGAATTGTAGTATCTTAGAAATAATGCCAGGATTACATATAATTACACCAGATTCTTTAGACATAGCAATTCTAGCAACAGCGCTTATAAACGCATCTAAATCGAAACTTACAGGTTCTTTCTTAGCAATACAGCTAGCCCATGCTTTTTTATTTAAAGTAGAATTTAAAGATTTTGCAAAAACTTTAGCTAATAATTCTTTAAATCCTTTTTCTTCCATGTCTAATATCGCTCCACTTATTGGACAATAAGATATTATTTCTTCTAGGTTAAACTCTGCTTTACCTAATTGTAATTCTAATTCCTGTACAACATTATCTTCTAATCCTGGTATTACGGGAACACCTTCTGCATAAGCAAAATGCCCACTAGAAATATTACAAACAGGAACATTTAAAGCTAAACTAGCTAGAGATACATTACTGCTTAAATTTTCTATTATTTTAGTCTTAAATTCTTCTTCTGTTATATTACTTTCGTTTATATTTTTAATTAATTTATCTAAGTTACTAATAGTATTCACTTCCTTTCTAAATAAGAAAGTGGAGTTATACTCCACCTTGTCCTATTTATTTTTACTTTTAGTCTTTTTAGCAACCTTTACAGTTGCAGGATTAGGGTAAAGTTATTTCCCCAACTTGGTAAACTACGTCGTTTTTATCTGTTTGTATACAATCCACATGGTTTATAACCCTAGCCATAGTTACATTTTTAGTAAATCCAGCTTCTGCAGAATAGGCAAATTGGTAAGTTCCTGCATCTACAAAAGAAGCTCCCATAGCTAAGTTACCATAGAATATTGGTGCTTTACTAGAAACTGTCTTTAAAGTTGCATTAGAAAATACAATTACAGGCACTCCATCTACGTACAATGCTTTTGGCTTAGATAAATCTGGTTGTAAGTAAGCAACAGAATTTCCGTCTACTGCACTTGCTATATGTGCATAACCATCTTGGTTTGTTACTATAACAGAACCTGCTAAAAGAGCTGGATCTATTTCTGTAGTTAATGCCGTAGATAATGCCTTAACATCTGCTAATGTTTTAACTGTTTTGTTTTGCTTTAATGTTTCTACAGCCATTTTGTTATAAGTTGCAACGGCTTTTCTAGCAAAAACTCTAGCTACATAGTCAATTAAATCGTTATCAGTCATGGCAAGTAATGTATTAGATAAAGGTATTAAAGCACCTTTTTGTTTTAAAGCAAACTTAACTTGTCTAAATCTTATATCTTGCGCTTCTTCTATCTCTGTACCATCTTCAAAATCAACTAGTTCTGTAACACTTTCAAAGTCTTCCACAGGAAAAGCACCAGTTGTTGCAGTTGTTTTTATTCCACCTAATATATCTTTAAAAGACTTATTATCTCTTATTAATTCTCTAATTTTGGTAGAAATATCCTGCGGTAGTATGTAAGATTCTCCATCTACACTATTCTTAACAGCTTCCTTTTCTGCATCTGTTAATCTTTTACTTGTCATATCTTTTATTATCGCTCTTAGTATATTAACTTTTTCCATTTTATTATCTCCTCTATTTTCAATTTTGTTTTCAACCTCTTGCACTTCTTCTTTTTCTAGAGTTTTAGCAACTTCTACTTCTTTTTTTAAGTTTTCAATTTCAATAAGCTTGTTATGTGCTTCTTCGATTCTATTTTCTGCTTGTAAAGTCTTTATTTTATTTTTTACATTTTCTAATTTTAAAGTTAGTTCTTCGCTTTTTAACATTCTATTTACCTCATTTTATTAATTTTTGCATAAAAAAAGCACTACTATATAAGTGCTAATGCTATTTCTATTTCTTTATTTTTAATAGCTAAATCTTCAGCTATGTCTTTACCTTCTAGTTTTAGTAAGCTTTCTGGAGTATTTTTATATTTAGATAATATTTCTTTATCTGCACATGCTACTAACTGTTTTTCTTCTTCTAGTAAA
>NZ_CAKRDI010000069.1 GCF_934309415.1 uncultured Mediterraneibacter sp. | reverse complement strand
GCAATGTTTTTCCAAAGGTTCCATACACCGCTTGTACGGACTTCGGCATCCCCGTTTGGTGCATGGTTCTGATCTCCATAAATGGTTCCCTCTGTACAGCTTCCGTTTGTGACAAATACAAGGTCATTTTCTGTCAGCACAATGCCTCTTTCCTGTCCGTTTACTTTACATTCAATTGCAGATGCAACCTTTTTGTCGCCTTCGAATTTGAATACAACATTTGTGACTTCTGTATTGAACTGGAAGTCTACGCCGGCATCTTCAAGATATCTCTGCATCGGAAGAATGAGGGATTCATACTGATTATATTTGGTAAATTTCAATGCACTGAAATCAGGCAGTCCGGCAATATGGTGGATAAACCTCTGGAAATATAATTTCATTTCCAAAGCACTGTGCCAGTTCTCAAATGCAAACATTGTTCTCCAATAGAGCCAGAAAGTAGAATCAAATACTTCTTCGTCAAAAACATCTTCGATGGTTTTATCGTAGAGATCTTCGTCTTTTGTCATGAAGAGTTTCATGATTTCCATACAGCCCTTCTGACTGAGGTTGAATTTTCCGTCTGTATGTGCATCTTTGCCACGATTTACAGTTGCACGGCAAAGGGAATAGTTCGGGTCATGCTTATTGAGCCAGTAATATTCATCAAGTACAGAAACACCAGGTGTCTCGATGGATGGAATGCTGCGGAAGAGATCCCACAGACATTCGAAATGGTTTTCCATCTCACGTCCACCGCGCATTACATAACCTCGGGAAGTATCATAGATTCCATCACATGCACCACCGGCAATATCCATTGCTTCTAAAATGTGGATCTGGCATCCAGGCATCTGTGCATCACGGACAAGGAAACATGCCGCTGCCAGAGAGGCAAGTCCGCTTCCTACGATGTAAGCATTTTTCTGATCTACACCTTCTGGTTTCTCCGGATGTGCGAAAGCTTCATAGTTTCCATTTGAATAATAGATGCCTTTGCTGTTGCGGTCGTATTTTCCGCGTTCTGTGTTACGGTAGTTATCCGGAACAGAAGAATCAGAAGCTGTATTCTTCTTGAAAATAGAATTACCGGATTCTGAATTGCCAGATTCTTTTTTTGCCTTCTGTGCGAGATAAATTGCAGTTCCTGTTCCTGCTGCTACTGCAGAGATTACACCAAGTTTAGATTTCTTATTTGACATAATAAAACCACCTTTCTGAAAAAACGGATTCCTGTTTTGTTTTGAGATCCTCTCATCATAATTACTCTAAATAATGAGATATGAAGTATAGTTGTTATAGTTATAGTATGGACATTTTTAAAGATTTTCAATTTACAAAAAGAGGCAAGTGATAAAAAACTTATCATTTGCCCATTTTTGTAAAGTGTTATAGTTGGGAGCTTTTGTCCTCAACATTTATTCATGTGATAATTATAGGAAATATCATATATGGAGATTATGAATTCTCTTTTTCTGAAAGTGATGAGAAGTTTTCAATTGAATGCGTAAGACTTCCGTGGATGGTAATGCTGATCTTATGAGCCAGATCGACATAATCATCTTTCATTCCCTGTTTGATCCAGTCGAGCATAAGGCCGACAAAGCTGTATTTATAAAAATCAGCGATAAAGCGTCGGTCTTCTTCGGAAATACTGGTGCCTTCTGCTTTTTCCTCTACAACATTCATCAGTAAATCGGAAGTCAGATGGAAAAGAAAACTTTCAATCTGATCCCGGCTGATGCATCGGTAAGCATTTAATATAAATGGCTTATTTTCATACACAGCATCGAAAATCTGTACCAGTCCTTCAGACCAGGTGTCGTAAGTTTTTTTGCCGGCAAGAGCGCGGGTTGCATCTTCCAGGCAGGACCATTCGACCAGATCATAAATATCTTTAAAGTGATAGTAGAAAGCCATACGGCTGATGCCGCAGTCTTCGGTTAAATCGCGGATGGTTATCTTATCGAGCGGCTTTTGAAGCATTAATTTTTTCAGAGATTCTTCCAATATTTGTTTTGTCTGGTTTATCATAGAGGGATCCTCCGTTTGTTACGAAAACTAAGTGTGATTATAATTTATAGTATTGCATTTTCCCCGGCAGATAGCAAGTAGTACTATTAAAAAAATCTTTTCCCAAAAATGAAATTTTAAATTCCACCGTCCGCTTATGCGGTGGAATTTACTCTAACACAGTAGATATTTACTATTTC
>NZ_CAKRDI010000068.1 GCF_934309415.1 uncultured Mediterraneibacter sp. | reverse complement strand
TTAAATTTATATCGTACGCTGCAAGCGTACCAAGTACACGAAAAGGTGGCCGCAGCGGAAATTTCACTGTGGTCATTTTTGTGTTCCTGACAAAATAAGAAAAGAAGGGGAGTGAGGCGTATGACTTCATATCAGATTATAAAAATCATTATAGCAATCGGCCTGGCGGTTGGAGGAATTTCATTCTGTGTGAATCCGGATCTGAGACTTGGAAAGAAATTTCAGGAAGGATTTGCAATGGCAGGTCAGATGATGCTTTCTATTGCGGGAATCATGACGATCGCTCCTGTTCTTGCTGAAATCTTAAAACCGGTAGTAGTTCCGGTGTTTCGCCTGATCGGAGCAGATCCGGCGTGTTTTGCAATTTTTTTCGGATGTGATATGGGAGGATATCCTCTTGCAGTATCACTTGCAGAGTCACAGGATGTGGCGAAGATGATGGGGCTTGCACCGGCAGCTATGATTGGTGGAACGCTTACATTTGCAATTCCTGTAGGAAAGGCAATGCTGACAGATGAGGAATTTCATCTGTTCTCGAAAGGAATGCTGATGGGAGTTATGACAATTCCCATTGGAACAATTGCAGGCGGTCTGATTCAGGGAAATGCATGGAATATCGTACTGATTAACAATATCCCGATTATTGTTTTCTCGGTATTGCTGACTATTGGGTTTAAGGTGTGCCAGGAACAGCTGGTGCGTGCGGCAGATATGTTTGGAAAGATGATCACGAAGATCGGACTGATCGGATTGATTGCAGGAGGATTTACCTATATGACCGGAATCATGGTGATTTCAGGAATGCCTTCTGTTATGGACGGAATGACAACGGTTTGTGGAATGGTATTCATTCTGGCAGGAACAATGCCGTTGCTGGAGATCTTTACAAGGGCAGCGAGTGAGCCGCTCAACAGGATCGGAAGAAAAGCAGGAATGGATGCAGTGAGCATGAGTGGAATTATCTTCACACTTGCAAGCTGTGTTCCGACATTTGCCATGATGAAGAATATGACAAAACGTGGAATCGTAATCAATTCAGCGTGGATCGTAACCTGCGTCGGACTTCTGGGAAGCCAGATTGGATTTGTACTTCAGGAAGCACCGGAAATGCTTGTACCGTTTGTATCCACAAAGCTGATCAGTGGAGCAGTGTGTATGGTGATCGCGTTCCGGTTCACAAAAAGTATGAAAGAAGAAATAAAAGCATGAAAGGCGGAAAAGAATATGAAAGTATTATTGATCAATGGAAGTCCAAATGAAAAAGGATGTACTTATACAGCATTAAATGTGATTGCAGAATCTCTGAAGGAGCAGGGAGTTGAATCAGAAATCGTCAATGTAGGAAAGAACTGTGTGATGGGATGCATCGGATGCGGTGCCTGTTCAGAGAAGCACAGATGTGCATTTGACGGAAGTATTGTCAATGAAGTGTTAGACAAGATGGAAACATGTGACGGTCTGATCATCGGATCTCCGGTTTACTTTGCTTCACCGACAGGAACACTGACATCTCTTCTGGACAGAATCTTTATGGCAGGAAATAAGTTCCGCTTAAAACCTGCAGCAGCAATCGCAACAGCAAGAAGAGCCGGAATGACACCTACTGTTGATGTGATCAACAAGTATTACGAATGTGTTGGAATGCCGATCGTACCGGGCAACTACTACAACATGATCTTTGGACGTTCACCAAAAGAACTTCTGGAAGATAAAGAAGGTGTACAGACCATGAAAGAGCTTGGCAAAAACATGGCATGGCTGCTGAAATCAATCGAGGCAGGAAAGAAAGAAGGACTTGAACTTCCGGTACCAGAAAAGAAAGTGAAAATGACATTTATCAGATAGAAACTGTTTCAGACGGAAAAAGTGAGGTATTTCTGGACTGGCAGGAGAAGGAGGAAATTATGCAGTTATTAATTGGATTGGACGTTGGAACAACAGCACTGAAGGTAGCACTGTTTGATGCACATGGAACATTACTTGGAGTATCAACACAGGAATATTCTCTTCAGACACCACAGGTGAATTTTGTAGAAGTTGATGCAGAGACTTACTGGGAGGCTTTCAAAGCGGGTCTGGATGAGATCAAAGAAAAATATGAGATCAAAGCAGACGATGAGATCTCTCTTGCAATTTCTGCACAGGGCGAGACACTGATCTGTATCGATAAAAATGGAAAAGTGCTCAGAAAAGCAATCGTATGGATGGATAACCGTGCGGTAGATGAAGCCAAAGCAATGGCAGAGCATTTCGGAAATGAGCAGGGATATAAAGTAACAGGACAGGTAAG
>NZ_CAKRDI010000067.1 GCF_934309415.1 uncultured Mediterraneibacter sp. | reverse complement strand
AAAATGTGCAGAAGCCCACATTTCCATTTCCCGGATACATATGAAAATGATCGATGTGTAGAATATATTAAGTTAGACGAAGAAGGTAATAAAATTGAGGTCCTGTTAAATGCATCGGAGAAAGAAGTAAAAGTAAAAGGAAATGGGGAAATTCTTTTTGCCCGAGAATTTGATGGAGAGATACTTGGTGTAAACGGAACGCTCATTCGTAGAATTTAGGGAACATAAAGAAAGGAGAGGATATCCCGGTAGAATCATTCCTGCAATCTACATGCCCCACTTTACGGTATATTTTGCCTTCGTTCGGTTGACGTAGCCCGCTACGCCGCCCTCATTCAGACAAAATCGCCCATAAATTGTGACATATATCTTACAGAGAGCATTTTTAAGACACACTCTAGTAATATATAAAACAAGAGCGAAAAGCCCAACAAATGAGCTTTTCGCCTTGCATTATCATAGAAGAATCCTATTTACAGACTTTTTTCATTGTCTCATTATTTCTGATCAAGTATGGACTGAATTTGTTTCATTAGTTGTTCGTAGTTTGATTGATCGTCGATTCCGCCCATGAAAGGTTCGCCAATGATATTTCCGTCTTTATCTACGAGAACTGTTGTCGGGAATGCCATAATGTTTCCTGCATATTTTCCAACGGTTGAATCGGAATCGAAAGTCAGGTTTTTGTAGGAAGCTCCCTGGGCCTTCAGGATTTCTTTCGCTTCTTTGATTCCATCCTGATTATCATCTAATGTATCTGTATTGATACCAACAACCTCGCCGCCCATTTTCTTAATTGTATCATTTAATTCATTCAGTTTAGAAAGTTCTTCAACGCAAGGCTTGCATCCGCTGAACCAGAAGTTTACAACCGTAACTTTATTTTTGGCGAAAAGGCTTTCGTCTACATCGTTACCATCCAGGTCTTTCCCTTTGAAACCGTGGAACACACCTGTAGAGTCAGCTGAGTCGGAGGAACTACTGTCGGAAGAATCAGATGTGGCAATTTCTTTTTCAAGTTTTATAATTTCTTCTTCAATTCCGCGGATCGTTTCAATGTCTTTGCTCAGAGTAGCATATTCTTCTTCGGAGAAAGAATCTTTGTTTGACTCTATTGTATTTGAAAGAAAGTCCGCATAGTTTTCATTCGTGGTATCATCGTCAATGTTCTTGCTCATAAAGCCAAATGCTTTGTCCCATACATCTTTGTGATCTGCAAAGATCTGGTTTTCTTGTTGGTAAAGATCATTCAGCTTTTCATTCAGATCACCCGAACTGCCTGAATCTGTTGTGGAAGTATCTTCCTGATTTGAGCTTTCAGTTGTTGCAGAACCGGATGAAGTCCCACAACCTGTGAATGAAAAAAGAAGGGAAATGGCAAGAGCTGCCGCAATTGCTTTTTTTAATTTCATTGAGTTTACTTTACTTATTTTGTTTTTCATGATCTTAATCTCCTTTGAATATTATTTGATTCCTTTTAGCTTATTTATTGTCAGCCTGTTTCTTGCCTGAAAATCCGTAATGATAGCAGATCGCATTTGTTGGACAGGCTTTCATACATGCTCCACAGCGGATGCATTCTGGGTGATCTGGTGTGTCTACTACATTTACATCCATTTTGCAGGCATGACTACATTTTTGACAGCTAACACATTTTTCAGAATCTACCCTAATCTTAAGAAATGATATTTTGTTAAATAGTGAGTAGATTGCACCAAGTGGACAGATCCACTTACAGAATGGACGGTAAAACAAAATGCTTAAGATGATTACAAGTACAAGGATTGTAAACTTAAACGTAAATAAGTGTCCGAGTGCCGCACGGATTCCTGAATTAACAAGTGACAGTGGAATTGCACCTTCAAGTACACCTTGTGGGCATATGTATTTGCAGAAGAATGGGTCGCCCATCCCCAGCGAATTAGTTACAAATGCCGGAAGTAGTATAACAAAGACGACTAAAACCGCGTATTTCAGATACCGCAGAGGTTTTAGTTTTGCAGTAGACAGTTTCTTACCTGGAATTTTATGCAGCAGATCCTGAAACCATCCAAACGGACAGAGAAAACCGCAGATAAATCGTCCTAATAGAACGCCCAGCAAGATAAAGAATCCGGTGATGTAGTAGGTGAACTTGAATTTTGATGAACCGACTACAGCCTGGAAAGCGCCAATCGGACAGGCACCTGTGGCAGCCGGGCAAGAGTAACAGTTCAGCCCGGGGACACAGATTGTTTTTGTCTCTCCCTGATAAAGTTTCCCTTTAAACAGATTCGGAATATGAGGATTGGTCAGCAGCGTTGCAGTTGCCTGAATCCATCCGCGGAAGCGAACCAGGAAGTGCTTGTTTGATTTTAATTTCTTATCCAATTCCGACACACTCCATACATAATTTTATTGCCTTACTGAGTACAGTTGCA
>NZ_CAKRDI010000066.1 GCF_934309415.1 uncultured Mediterraneibacter sp. | reverse complement strand
ACCAAGGGAAAAGTCTACCCTTTTTTAGGCAAAAAATATTTTTTGTTTATCTATTGACATTTATTAGCTGGACTTTCCAATCTTGATATATCCAAAACCACGATTTCTCATAGTTTTAGTATAGCACAAGTCTCTAAACAATTCAGCCGCATATTTCTATTCAATAATCCATCAAAAAACGAAAGAGTAAATTACACTGCTGCCCCATTAATTTATATTACTCTAAAATTTCGTAAAAATTACATTCATGAATATGTTCTGTTTATCTAACATAAAATCGAAGCTAATTTTTCTCCAAATTCTGTTCTCTTATATGTTCTATCACCACTCTGCGATTGAGTCAATGCTTCCCAGGTTATACCTATATTTCCACCGGCATGTTCCTTAAACGGTGAGTTGTTTGTTGTTTCCACCATCAAACCGAGTGCTATTAATCTAAGAATAGATTCATTTCCAATGTTTTCATGAATCACCACTTCCCCTGAAGAAGCCATAAGTGTATCAAAATCTGACAATATAAATCGATCAATAACTTCCGAATACATTGCCATTTCACACCAGGTAATCGTATCTTCCAAATACACCATAAATAATTTAGCAAGCATCTTCGGCTTATCATAGCCAACATATCGATCTATTAAAACAAGTAAGTATTCAACCTCTTGATTTCTAAATTTTTCATTTTGACGGATTTTTTCCTGATAGCCTATTCTCTTTTCTTCAGATACAATCCCCTTATTTATCTCATTGAAAAACACTGCCATTTTTTTCATATTATTTCTGTCTTTTATGCTGTGTCCAATTTTATAGACTGTAATCGCAGTTGAAAAAAATGGAATTTCTTTTAAAATGCCGTCATTCATTATGCTATCCAATCCAACTTCAGCGATCTCACTAACACCATCTCTAAAATCTTCTCTAAGCGTATCGCTAAATGCACATGACAATTCTCTTTCGTCCATATCTTATATTTCTCCTTCTCACAAAAATGCAAAAAGACAAAGCCTCCCCGTTCCCAAGGAAACTTTGTCTTTTTTATCACCACAGAATAATTATACCACTTTTTTCTTAAAGCTCAATGTTTTTCACGCCCCTTATTTTCTCTGGATTTTTAACGTTACTGTTCACAGGTACCCTGTAAACAGTAACGTATCTCGCCATTTAGAATCGCCTACGGCGATGGGCGAGATACATTCAGGTCAAGACGTGCATCCTCATAGCGAATCAGCAAAGTGATTCGCTATGGTCTGAACAGTAACTTTTTAACAATGTACAGCAACCTTATCACAACCAAAATTCTGCTTTCAATTCTTTGATAATATCAAACGGAAAACACTCCGCACATCCTTCGTCTTCAGATAAAAGATCTACCATTTTCTTCGCCAATTTTATTCCCTGCTGACTATGTAAGGAACCTCCATCTGTTTTCTGAACAGCGTGCACGGAATCTCTTGCCACCCATACCTGATCATAGATTTCCAACCGACTAATCAACTTTCTTACTTCTGAGTAATACTGATATTCATTACTTTCTGTCGGACTTCCAAGATATCTATAAAGTGTATACAATTGTCTCATAATATTCTCAGCACTTAAATCCATCGGAATATAAATCCTCACATTATCTTCCGGTAGAATCCCACCTTCAGAAATCCTCTTTCCTGTAAGAGCTTTTTCATAATCATCCCGCATCTCGTATTGGTTCGATGTTACAAGATTTAGTTCATTGACATAAAGTACTTTTTCTGGTATTGGATGAATATCTAATTTGTGATGCATAGACGGACCTCCAAATTTAATAAATTTTATCTATAAAATATAGCGTGTTGTTAACTCATCAAATTAACATTATAATGATCTCCTTCCTGTCTTTGAAATGATCTGTATACTGTCATTAGCTTACCTAAAAAGATTCCTTTCGGACAACTTTGACAGTCACAGATTGTCCATTGTTGAAATCTGACTTGTTGGGCTATAAGACTTGTTTATATAGCCATAATCTCCTATTATAGCCAGTCAAAAAAGTTGAGTCCTTAACTTTTTTAACTCACTATTTTTGTTGAGTATGATTATACCACAACATAAACTATAGAAAAAGGGACTTACTTTCTACTGTTTACAGTTATTATAGTTAATCAATTTGCTGACAGTTCGCATGAGTAATTTAGTGACAATTCATGAAGTCAGTAACATTATTTAGTAAGCGCAAAATATTGCTACGCTTCACATCAACAGCTACGTCATCTGCCTCGGCTCCGTTCACCGTCTTTACAATGTTCTTGGTCTCTATAACTTCAGTCAGGTTCCCATTCTCATCCATCTTGCAGATACCACGAGTCACGCCACCATTATCGGAAAGCGTGTTTTTCAGCACAAAACCCGCCATGCAGGACTTACCACCATACACCAGATATCTGCTCTGGCTCATGAACTGGGACACGCACTGTTTGACCGGAAGCATACCAGCTCCGGCCAGGCATTTCAAGACACCTATTTTTATAGTCTGGACAACTCCAAGGCAGAAAGACGAGCAAATATCTTCGCTTCCGA
>NZ_CAKRDI010000065.1 GCF_934309415.1 uncultured Mediterraneibacter sp. | reverse complement strand
GGTCTCCCATAGCATATAAACTCACGTTAAAGCACCTCCCTGTCTATATTAATTAGCATGAGAACAAATCTTCCTAATATTAATATGGAAGATGATCGAACAAGAAAAAGAGTATAGTGTAGGATTTGGCATTTCTGAAAAGGTTACATTTTTTTACAAAGAGAATGGACATACAAGACAAATACAAATTGGTACATTACTTATATTGATATCAAAATAGTAGGGGAGATTATCATGACTAGCGGAATTAGCAATCCCGTTGCAATGGAAGATGTCGCTAAAAAAATCAATCAGTCGGGTCATTAAGGAAAATTCACAATTAGATAAGTTTTGTATGAAAGGGATATGATAATGTACATTTCATTCAACGATATGACTGGAATAATAATGTACGTTATGAAATAGTATATATGCAGTATATGTGAAGAGGATTGTTTTAAAATATACATATTCCTTATCAATATCAAATGTAGATTTATCTATTATGTACGTCTGCGGAAAAATGTACATAATGGTTGGGAAGCCTTGATATATAAGGGCTAGATGATAGTTGAGTGTAATGTACATAAATTTTTAGTTTTAATAAATTAAAAAGTCATCGTATTCAGAGAATGAGTTACGATGACTTTTATTTTAAAGAAAAATTTATTTCAGATGTCTTTTCTGTTTTATTTAAAGTATTTAACCGAATCAAGTAAGTCCCCTGCTTCAATTGCGAAAAGCAATAAGCAGTGGGTGGGGACTTGCTTGTATCAGGAGGAGTGCAAGCTCCTTCTGATAAACTGCGGAGCAGTTATTCGGTTATGAGCAAGTAGCTAAGCGGATTGCGAATATCCGCTTGACATGCAATACTTATTTTAACAAAAAAATAAATCCTCCATGCACAATATAAACTGTGTATACGGAGGATTTATTTGTATAAGTATGTGAGAATTATTTTGCAGGAACGACTTCCAGCCAGTATCCATCAGGATCTTCGATGAAATAGATTCCCATTGCAGGATTTTCAAAGCAGATACATCCCATTTCTTTGTGCTTTTTGTAAGCAGCATCGAAATCATCTACATCAAATGCAAGATGAATCTCGTTATCTCCCAGTTCGTAAGGACGATCCATATCACGAAGCCATGTGAGCTCTAACAGGTGAGGTGTGATTCCATCTGTAAGATATACAAGTTTAAAACTACCGTCCTCAGCTTCCTTTGTGCGTGAAACTTTCAGATCCAGAGCTTTTTCATAAAAATCCAGAGATTTTTCAAGATCATATACATTCAGATTGTTGTGTGCAAAAGTAAATTTCATAATAAAATGTCTCCTTTCATAATGGAGTGCCTGACTTACAAAATATGAAAATACATTTCATACGGCACCCTGAGCTGATTAATAGCAGAAATAGAAACAAGTACAAAAATATGTGTACTCCATAATACATTACTGCCTGTGAACAGCTTACCATATTTCGATAGAAAAGAACAATCATTATTGTGCGGAAAACGGACAAAAATGTGTTTTGTATAAAAACAAGGATTAAAAATGAATGAAAAACAGCTTTAAAATGCAAAAATAATGATAAATTATTAAAAATAAAGAAATAAAAAAGAAAAAATGCAAGAAACCATTGACGAACCGTCAAAAATTGTATAAAATAACAAACAGCGTATGAGAAAATCATAATAGATAAAGAAAGAGTGGAGGATTCCTGCAATGACTGCATATAAAGATTTGAGTAAAGAAGAATTACTGGAGCTCAAAAGCGGGCTCGAGGCACAGTACGAAGAAGTAAAGGCAAAAGGCCTGAAGCTTGATATGTCCAGAGGAAAACCGTCTGCTGATCAGCTGAATCTGTCTATGGGGATGATGGACGTACTGAACAGTGGAGTAGAGCTTTCATGTGAAGATGGTGTGGATTGCCGTAACTACGGTGGTCTGGATGGAATCAGTGAAGCAAAACAGCTGCTTGCTGATATGATGGAAGTTCCGAAGGACAATGTAATTATCTTTGGTAATTCAAGTCTGAATGTAATGTATGATACAGTAGCACGTGCAATGACACATGGTATCATGGGAAGCACACCATGGGCGAAACTGGACAAAGTAAAATTCCTCTGTCCGGTTCCTGGATATGACAGACACTTTGCAATCACAGAGCATTTTGGAATTGAGATGATCAATATTCCGATGACACCGGAAGGACCGGATATGGATCTGGTAGAAAAATATGTAAATAATGATCCGGCAGTAAAAGGAATCTGGTGTGTTCCGAAATACTCTAACCCGCAGGGAATCACTTACTCAGATGATACAGTATTCCGTTTTGCAAATCTGAAACCGGCAGCAGAAGATTTCCGTATTTTCTGGGACAACGCATATTGCGTACATCACCTGTATGAAGATAAGCAGGATTATCTGATCGAGATTCTTATGGAATGTAAGAAGGCTGGAAACCCGGATATGGTTTACAAGTTCTCATCTACATCCAAGATCAGTTTCCCTGGATCAGGTATTGCAGCAATCGCAGCATCTGATGCAAACTTAAAAGATATCAGAAATACAATGAAAGTACAGACAATCGGACATGATAAAGTAAATCAGCTTCGTCATGTAAGATTCTTCAAGGATATTCACGGAATCGTAGAACACATGAAGAAACATGCAGATATCCTTCGTCCGAAATTCGAGGCAGTACTGAATATTCTTGATAGAGAGCTGGGCGGACTTGAGATTGGTTCTTGGATTGCACCACGCGGAGGATACTTCATTTCCTTCGATGCTCTTGATGGATGTGCAAAGGCAATCGTAGCGAAAGCAAAAGAAGCAGGTGTTGTAATGACTGGCGCGGGAGCTACTTTCCCATATGGAAAAGACCCACATGACAGCAACATCCGTATTGCTCCATCTTATCCTACACCGGAAGACCTTGCAGTAGCAGCAGAGATCTTTGTTCTGAGCGTAAAACTTGTAAGTATTGATAAGATTCTTGAGAGCAAATAAGCAGTCAGGATCAGGCGAGAGGAGTTAATCCTCGAAGATGCTTTGAAATGAATTTGAAAAATGAATCAATAAGATAAAACAGAAACAGCAGGAAAGAAGTTGTTATGATTTCTTTCCTGCTGTTTCTTTATATCAGATTCAGATGTTTAGTTACTGTTCACAGCATAGCTGTAAACAGTAACGTATCTCGCCATTTAGAATCGCCTTTGGCGATGGGCGAGATA
>NZ_CAKRDI010000064.1 GCF_934309415.1 uncultured Mediterraneibacter sp. | reverse complement strand
GTCAGATGCCTTTATACAGAAGAATTCCTAAGAGAGGTTTCACATGCAGAAACTCTAAGACAATCGTAGGAATCAACATTTCAGCACTCGAGAGATTCGAGGAAGGTTCTACAGTATCCGTTGAGACACTGATCGAAAGCGGAATCGTAAAGAACCCAAAAGACGGAGTAAAAATTCTTGGAAATGGAGAGTTAACTAAGAAGCTTACAGTTCAGGCTAATGCATTCAGCGCATCAGCTGTAGAGAAAATTGAAGCTCTTGGTGGAAAAGCTGAGGTGATCTAATGCTTAAAACCTTGCGTAAAGCATTTCAGATCAAAGATATAAGAGACAGACTCTTTTATACCTTTGCAATGCTTATCGTCGTCAGGCTTGGATCACAGCTGCCCACTCCGGGCGTTGATCCGACATTTATACAGGAGTTTTTTGCACAGCAGACCGGTGACGCATTCAATTTTTTTGAAGCGTTCACCGGCGGTTCCTTTACAAGAATGTCGGTGTTTGCGCTGAGTATTACACCGTATATCACATCATCGATCATTATGCAGCTTCTCACGATCGCAATTCCGAAACTTGAGGAGATGCAGAAAGATGGTGAGGACGGAAGAAAGAAAATTGCAGCTATCACAAGATATGTAACAGTAGGTCTTGCGCTGATTGAATCCATTGCGATGTCAGTTGGCTTTGGACGTCAGGGACTTCTTGTGGAGTACAATTTCGTAAACTGTGCAATTGTAGTATGTACACTCACAGCCGGAAGTGCATTCTTAATGTGGATCGGCGAGCGTATTACGGATAAAGGCGTAGGAAACGGTATTTCTATTGTACTTCTTATTAATATCATTTCCCGTACACCGGAAGATTTCGTGACACTGTATACACAGTTCATGAGCGGAAAAACAATCGCAAAAGCAGTACTTGCAGGTGTGATCATCGTTGCAGTACTTCTTGTAGTAGTTGTTTTCGTTATCATCCTTCAGGATGGTGAGAGAAGAATCGCAGTCCAGTATTCAAAGAAAGTTCAGGGAAGAAAGATGTATGGCGGTCAGTCAACTCATATTCCTCTGAAAGTAAATACTGCGGGAGTTATCCCGGTCATCTTCTCATCTTCACTGATGCAGACGCCTATCGTTATTGCCCAGTTCCTTGGAAAAGGAAACGGTACTGGAATCGGAAGTAAAATTCTGGCTGGTATGAATTCCAATAACTGGTGTGATCCGGAGAATCCGATTTACTCAATCGGACTTGTGGTTTACATTTTACTTACTATATTCTTTGCTTACTTCTACACATCAATTACTTTTAATCCGATGGAGATTGCAAATAATATGAAGAAGAGCGGTGGATTTATTCCGGGTATCCGTCCTGGAAAACCAACAGTTGACTACCTGACAAAGATTCTGAATTACATTATTTTTGTCGGAGCATGTGGACTGATCATCGTTCAGGTGATTCCTTATTTCTTCAACGGTGTGTTCGGAGCGAATGTTTCCTTCGGTGGAACATCCCTGATCATCATTGTAGGAGTTGTTCTTGAGACAATCAAGAAGATCGAATCACAGATGCTTGTAAGAAATTATACAGGCTTTTTGAATAATAAAGGCAGCAAGATGAATAACAGCTACCTTGGATATTAAAAACGTTTAGCTCGCCCGTTTTATCCCTGAATGGGATGAAACGAAGCGGGTTAAACTTGTATAAGGAGGATGAGAATATGAAGATCATCATGTTAGGAGCTCCGGGAGCAGGAAAAGGAACGCAGGCAAAAAAAATTGCAGAAAAGTATAGCATTCCGCATATCTCTACAGGAGATATCTTCCGCGCTAACATCAAAAATGGAACTGAGCTTGGAAAGAAAGCAAAGACATTTATGGATCAGGGACTTCTCGTTCCGGATGAACTCGTAGTTGACCTTGTAGTTGACAGAGTAAACCAGGAAGACTGCAGCAATGGTTATGTACTTGATGGTTTCCCGCGTACAATCCCTCAGGCAGAAGCTTTAGATAAAGCACTTGCAGGAATGGGACAGAAGATCGATTATGCGATCGATGTTGAAGTACCGGATGAGAATATTGTAAACCGTATGTCCGGAAGAAGAGCATGCGTAGACTGTGGAGCAACATATCACATTGTATATGCACCGACAGCAAAAGAAGGCATTTGTGATAAATGCGGCGGCGGCCTTATTCTCCGTGATGATGATAAGCCGGAAACAGTACTTAAGAGACTTGGTGTATATCACGAACAAACTCAGCCGCTGATCGATTACTATACAGAGGCAGGAGTCCTTAAAGAAGTAGACGGCACAATCGACATCAACGATGTGTTCGCTGCAATCGTTGAGATTCTTGGAGAGTAAGACCAATGAATTTTGAACCGGGAATGATTGTAAAATCAAAAGCCGGACATGATAAGAACAATATTTATGTTGTGATTCGTGTCGAAAATGAATATGTATATCTGGCAGACGGACAAAACAGAACGCTTGACCGGATGAAAAAAAAGAATGTAAGACATCTTCAGCCGATCCTGTATGATCATGCAGAGAACAGATCGGATGACGAGGCCATCAGGAATTTATGCAGGAGGATTAAAAATGTCAAAAACTGACGTGATTGAAATTGAAGGAGTTGTAGTTGAGAAGCTTCCTAACGCTATGTTTAAAGTAGAACTGGAGAATGGACATATTGTACTTGCCCATATCAGTGGAAAGCTGCGTATGAATTTCATCAAGATTCTGCCGGGAGATAAGGTGACCCTGGAGATGTCACCTTATGATCTGAGCAAAGGAAGAATCGTTTGGAGAGATAAATAATCATCTTGATCATATATGGTATTACTGCTTACAGGTTATCTGTGAGCAGTAATGTGAGATGTATCAGAACGATAAAGAATTCTTGAAGAGATTTGAGAAATTTGCGGTTTCAGATGAATAAGACTACAGATAACATCCGGTAATATACAGTATCTTTTTTAATAAGAACTGTATATTACCGGATGTTTTTATATAATGTATCTCGCCCATCGCCGTAGGCGATTCTAAATGGCGAGATACGTTATTGTTTGCAGGTTACCTGTGAACAGTAACGATTTTGATGATGAGCCAGAACGTAAATATAATTGAACTGCTGGAAAAATACAAAAGAATTTAAATTTACACTTGACTTTTTAATATACTTGGTGATATACTATGAAATGGTCATTTTTGGAGAGGTGTGTCCAAAAATACCAAGAAAATGTATAGGCAGAGCAAAGTAGGGAAGGAGGATTTGACATGAAGGTTAGATCATCAGTTAAACCAATTTGTGAAAAATGCAAAATTATTAGAAGAAAAGGTAGTATCAGAGTAATCTGTGAGAACCCGAAGCACAAACAGCGTCAGGGCTAATTGTGCAAATCAAGCGGCTGACAGCATGACACGCCAGGAGGTGTGTGGAGCTGTTTAATATACAGTAAGGATACATCGCATCTGT
>NZ_CAKRDI010000063.1 GCF_934309415.1 uncultured Mediterraneibacter sp. | reverse complement strand
TAAAAAACTATTTACTATCAATCATTATGAACTGCAAAATGGCAAATATATAGTTACCCAAGAATTAAGCGCTTACGATATAATTTCTTTAGATGCCGCTTCTACATTCTCTTTTAATATCACGGTATCTTCACTACTTTTTTGTGATATTCTTTTCAACAAATTCATTTGTGCATCAAAATCAAGCGTATCTGTAGAATATTTTGCATCTATTAATCCTATTTCTTTTGCAGCATTAATCCAACTACCTATTTCAATACGCCATTTTTCGGACACTTCTTGCATTTTTTGAAGTTCACGTTCTTTTCTCTTCAATTTCTTTTGCAATTCATTTAATTCTTGTCGTTTAGCTAAAATCTCAGGTGTAATTGCCCCCAAAATGTAAGGGAAAATATTAATAAGTTTTGTACGATGCTCCATTGTATCTGCTTTATAAAATAAGGTATTAGCATTAGCCACTATATTTTGTGTTTGATAACAAAAAGCCATCATATCCCTAAAAGACGGCCTATCTGTAAACCCGTTAAATTCATCTTGATTGAGCTCTAAGAATGTAACTCTTGCTAACTCATCTAAATATCTGCGGACATTCTTACATGTTGTATTTTTCCCTGGAATCTTAGGTATCTCTATCTCTTCGCCTTCCATTAACATCATATCATCTGTTACCTTGTGTTGTCCGGGCTCTCTCCTGGCCAACAATAATTTTTTCTCATCAATTTTTACAATAATACCAAACCAAGAACAAGCATCTCTTATTGTATTAACAGGTATCTGGCATTGTCCATCACCTAGGCAATAATCTATTATTGGAATAATTGCTGATTTACCTGTTCTTGAAGCACCTGTAATTACATTTATTTTATCACAACAAAAATCTACAGTTTTATAGGAATACTGTACTTTTTTCGACCATAATATTATCTTTTCAACTTGAAAATACATTTTAAAACCTCACTTTCAAAATTTGAGAAATTTCCATCAATGTCAATCTTGAACACCATATTCCTAATTTTTCGGCAGCTTTTCCCATTTTTTCTAATTCTTTGGACTTTGTTTTAAAACTACTAATATTATCCTCTAACGGCAAAACATATGCATCTTTTTGAATCTCAAATAATTTTCCAGACATCCCAATTCCAATAGCTTCTAATGTCATTACCTTGTATCGTTGACTGGTATTTTGAATTTGGAGAATCAAGTCCTTATTACTATTCTTTTTTTCAGTGAATTTATCAGCGAAAAAACGCAATCCAGATTTCTTTTGTGTTGATGCTATAAAATCCACAATTTCTTTTTTATACATCATCGGCAGCACTATAAATAACAATGGCATTGGTGCCATATCTTGATTTTCTTCCATATATCCTAATGAAAATCTTGAAAGCAAATATGCACTTAATGCTGGATTTTGAATATTGTAAAATTCCTTAACTAAATCTCCCAACTATCGCTTTCCTCCTTGATTAACTCCGAATATTGCGGATGCCAACCAATTTCTAAATTATTTGCTAAAGCATGATAACATCCATTTTAAAAAAAATCTGGCACATACACTGAATCCATTTCTACATTTTTATCTTGACATTTATAATATATCATTTTACCTTGATCTTCAGATGGTTCATTCTTTTTTTCGAGCATAACTATTCTTTTTTGTAACTTCCATGTACGCTTCAAATTGGATTCATATGTTTGAATACTTTGCATACTTATGTCTCCATTTTTCGCCCATGTAGCCCGATCAATCGCTGCTCTTAGATAATCATTAATAGCCTCTACCTTTTCAGTATAATCGCAATCGATAATATCTAACTGTTCAATATATACTCTCTTTTTCTGAAATTCTTGTTCAATTTCTTGATTACTTGGTTCTACAGAATAAGTCATAAGACTATGCTTTTGATTGTATTCTCGATATAAAGCTCTTAATTGTTTTTGGTAATCTTCTAAAGATATAGCGATTGGTTGTCCAGCCTCTACCATTTTTGTTACTTTAATGTCTATCCACCCGATAATTCCTACATAAATAGGATCGATAATATCCTCTGGAATTCCAGATTTGTTAAACTCATTCCTAACTGTGATTGTATAATCCTCAATACACTTCTTATATTCAAATTTTTCAATTATTTTTAAAGCCAAATCTTTTTTTTCATCTTTATAAAAATACTCAACATATTTTCTACATTCTTCTCCTATTTCTTTTAGTTTCCCTTGCTCATCATAAAATATTTCCTTTGTCTTATTCCACGCATCAATAGCTTCTTCTGTAGATTTCGCTGAATGAAATTTATCAACAATAGTTCCTTTTTTATTAACATTAATAAATAATATATACTTTGTATTTTCCGGATCCAATTCTCCTGTTTCTGCTGAAAGCATCCAATTATACATTGTTTTCCATAAATCAATAGCCTTATTTGAAACAGGATTTCTATTTGATAATGCACTTTTCAACTGAATGGCATCCCGACTTCCATCTGGATGTTCCACACCAACATCATCAAAGACTTCTACACTTACACTGTCTCCTTTTTCACAATTTAACAATTCATACAACATATGATGCGATTGTATCATATAAGCATATACTTTATCTGGAACATGTGTATTACTAATATTCGTTTTCTTGACTACCTTTTTATTCCCCATATTCCGACTCCAAAACATAAGTAATTTTTTTCTTATTTTAGCATATTTGCTTTAAAGATTCTATTACTTAGGTTTTAATTACACTTATTATAAGAATTTTGAGGCAATGCATTAATTGAATTCACTTTACGCTCGTATTCAAAACAGATATTCCCCTTTGGTTTTACTATTGATTTTATAATTTATCTTCCGTCATCCTTCCGAATCTCATCAATGATCCGACCTATATTACATGTAATCTGTCCTTTACACTGATGAATATCCTCATTGATTTTCTTTTCCTGCTCAATAGCAATCTCTATATTCTTCGCCAGTTCTCCAATTGCGGAATTCTTCTTTGGATTGATTCCTGTTCTGGCAAGTAATAACTTGTAGATAAATGTCTGATGTCCATCTTTTTCATTCTTGATAATCTGCTCTGCATTCGGCTCAATATCATCTTCGTATGAATTTTCATAATGTAACAGCAGGAACAGTTCAAATGCCGGATTGCTAACCGCTAATATATTATTCTTTTCACCTTCAGCTACCAATTCATCATAATCAAGTACCTTTTCTTCAAAAATATCTCCATCAAATACAACAATCATCTTATCTCATTCTTTATCAAATGCTATTTCCGTATTTTCTTTCTGCAAATTCAATCAAACGTCTTGGAAATGAAATGTCCCTGTCTTCCTCTGTTTTTTCAAGTAGCCGGATATCGATCAATGGATGAATATTTAACTCTTTTCGTATATCAATTAACTTTTTGAAATACCATGTTTCGGTATTAGCACCCTCACAGATGAAGAAATATTTACGATAAGGCTCAATCTGTTCTTCTTCATCTGTAGTTCTGCTATTCCAATTCGTATAACTTCTTACTGGAGCCAA
>NZ_CAKRDI010000062.1 GCF_934309415.1 uncultured Mediterraneibacter sp. | reverse complement strand
GACTACGTTGTAAATATGGTTATGAGAGAAATCCACGCTATGGGAATCAAGGACATCACAATCTGTGCAAGTTCCCTCGGAAAAGCTCATGACGAACTCGTACCGATGATCGAAGACGGAACAATCACAAATATTCAGTCTTCTGGTGTACGTGGAAAAATCGGAGAAGCAATTTCTCATGGTAAATTAAAAGGACTTGCAATCATGCGTTCCCACGGTGGACGTGTAAGAGCACTTGCAACAGGTGAGACACAGATTGATATCGCATTCATCGGAACACCAACCTGTGATGATTATGGTAACTGCCGTGGTATCGGTGGTAAGTCAGACTGTGGAGTACTTTCTTATGCTATGGCAGATGCAATCCATGCAAATAAAGTAGTTGCGATCACGGACTGCCTGGTACCATTCCCGAACTTCCCGGCACATATTTCTATGACAAAAGTAGATTATGTAGTAGAAGTAGATGAGATCGGTGATCCGAAGAAGATCGCAACAGGAGCAGCAAAACCGACGACAGATATGAGAAAGCTTATGATGGCTGATTACTGTACACAGTTTGTTGTAAATACACCATATTTCAAAGATGGATTTTCTTATCAGACAGGTGTAGGTGGAGCATCTATCGCATCTACCATCTCTCTGGCAAGGATTATGAAAGAAAGAAATATCCGCATGCGTTTCGGAGTAGGTGGTCTGACAAAACCAATGTGTGATCTTCTGATCAACGGACAGGTAGACGCACTTCTGGATACACAGGACTTTGACCTTGCAGCCGTAGAATCTGTAAAAGATCTGCATCACTATCGTATCAGTGCCGGTGAATATGCAAACCCATTCAACAAAGGTGCTGTTGTAAATAAACTGGATTTCGTAATCCTTGCAGCACTGGAAGTAGATGTAAACTTCAACTGTAACGTAGTAGTAGGATCTGACGGTATGATCACAGGAGCTCAGGGTGGACATCCTGATACAGCAGCCGGTGCAAAATGTGCGATCGTAATCGCTCCGCTTCTCCAAGGAAGAATTCCGGCAATCTGTACAGAAGTTACAACTGTAACAACACCGGGTGAAAGCGTAGACGTAGTTATCACAGATTACGGTATTGCGATCAACCCAAGAAGAACAGACCTGATCGAGGCAATGAAAGATGTAGATCTTCCATTCAAGACAATCGAAGAACTCAGAGATATCGCATACTCCATCGCAGGTGAGCCACAGAAAGTTGAGTTTGGTGATCGTGTAGTTGGAATCATCGAGAGCCGTGACGGTACAATCATGGATGTTGTAAGAGAAATCAAACCGTTCGAGTTCGCAGATGAGAAAAAAGCGAGAGAAGAAAAAGAAGCAGAGAACGCAGAAAAGGAAGCTTCTGATAAAGAATAAATTGGTTACTGTTTGCAGGTTAACTGTGAACAGTAACATAAATTGTTCTGAATACCATAACATAAATTATAAGAATCAACAGGATTTTTTTGTAAGAGCCGGGGCACTGCCATGTCCCGGCTCTTTCTTCTATAAGGAAAAGTATTTTGATATCTATGGATTGCTTTATCATCAAAGAACATTAACAAACTTTAAGATAAGTAACATTCTTATTGTAAGTTTGTTCAGATAAGATAAGTACAAGACCAAAGGAAAGGAAGGATCAGGAATGAAAGCAACACAAGAACGTAAAATGTATCAGGCTGCCTCAGAAATCGCAGAGTATATCGGAAACCGTGCCTACAGAGCATTGCTCGCGGAAGTATATACAACACCGAAACCGGGGCTCGTTGACCTCTCATCCAACGGGGCACATCGGGATATGGATGTGCGTACCTTTGAAAAAAGTGCTCTTGCGCTTTATCCCTGGTTCGTCCGCATGACAGCGCAGGGAGTTCTGCTGCAGTGCAGCCCGGAGGACCTGTTCCGGGATGTGCGTAAGTCAGGAATAGAAGCAGAAAAAGCCATGTATCGTGCCACCGGAGGGATCAATACACACAAAGGTCTGATCTTTACGATGGGGATCTTCTGTGCAGCAGCAGGAAGATGTATACGGGAAAGTGATGGAATGCTCAGCTGGAAAGAACTTCGTGGGATGCAGCGTCAGATGGTCTGTAAAGAACTTGCAGAAGAACTTGGTACAATTCTGAAGACAACAGCTCATAGCCATGGTGAGAAAAATCTTCAGAAATATGGAACATCAGGAGTCAGAGGGGAAGCCCTTGCCGGATACCCATCTTTGTTTCAGGTAGCACTGCCTGTTCTGCAGCAGGGAGTTGCTGAAGGCCGTGAATGGAATCGTGTAAAACTTCAGACACTTCTTGTATTAATGAGCAACACTCAGGATTCAAACATCATCTCAAGAACCAGTCCTGAAGAGTTGAGCAGAGTGCAGAGAGAAATCAGCGATTTTCTGGAAGCTGGTGGGGCTTACAGAGAAGATGCGATCGAATTTCTGCAGGAGCTGGATCAGGAATATATCCGGCGTAATGTCAGTGCAGGTGGATGTGCAGATCTTCTTGCAGCTACTATATTTCTTCATTCAATAGTGAAAGCACCGTTATAATTGAGGTTGTGATTCAGAGTACATCTGTAACAGCGGCTGAAATAAAAAAAGGTGCAGAAAAGCCGGAACAGACTGCCAACTGTTCCGGCTTTTTGAATCGATGTAAAATGAAATTTACGGAACAAAGCGATAACCAAGTCCGCGAAGTGTGATAATATGCTGCGGATTCTGACGGTCTTCTTCGATCTTGCCGCGCAGACGATTGATGTAGACCATAATGGCATTGTCATCAACTGCCACAGTATTTCCCCAGACATGCTCGTAAATCATATCTTTGGTAAATACCTGTTGCGGATGCTTCATAAAGAGAAGAAGCAGTGCGCTTTCTTTACTGGAAAGAATCAGTTCTTCGCCGTCTTTGTAAAAACGCATGGTTGCAGTATCATAAGAGAACGGTCCGCTCTCCAGCATCTGATTTCCCTCCAGAACGAGGTTCTTATTCCGGCGGATCAAAGCTTTGGCTTTGGCACCGAGAACGAGTGGTCGGAATGGTTTGGTAATATAATCATCAGCTCCAAGTGAGAGACCATAAAGGGAATCATAATCTTCGTTCCTTCCACTTACGATCATAACCGGAGTGTTGATGCCCTGATTACGAAGCTTCTTAATGACATCGAATCCTTCCATATCTCCAAGCATCACATCCATCAGAATCAGATCGAAGGTATGTGTTCGGAGTAAAGAAAGTGCATCCTTGCCACAGGTGGCAATGGTTGGCTCAAGATCATTGCTTCTCATTACTTTCTCCAGAAGTTTGCAGATGGCTGGATCATCATCTACGATCAGTACTTTATCAGACATAAAGGTTATCCCCCTCGTAACTATAATTAATGTGAAAAACTTACAGTAAAATCAGATGTTATGTGGACAAATCTTACTGTACGTTACTGTTCACAGATAACCTGCAAACAGCAACGTATCTCGCCATTTTGAATCGCCTGTGGCGATGAGCGAGATACATTCAGGACAAAACGTGCATCCTCCGAGTCAATCAGCAGAGTGATTGACTCGGGAGTGAACAGTAACGTAAACAGTAACTACTGTACAATTCCATAAAAACATTATAATATTAAATAAAATTCAAGTCAATTATCAGATGGATATGTATAAAAAATGTAAAGAAACATGGAAAAAAATTCAAGCAGCAATTAAAAAAATCAGAACTAGAGCGTGTCTGAAAAATCATTCCTGCAATCTACATGCCCCACTTTGCGGTATATTTTGTCTTCATTCGGTTGA
>NZ_CAKRDI010000061.1 GCF_934309415.1 uncultured Mediterraneibacter sp. | reverse complement strand
ACCAAGGGAAAAGTCTACCCTTTTTTAGGCAAAAAATATTTTTTGTTTATCTATTGACATTTATTAGCTGGACTTTTCTTTTGTTTTATATACGCAAAATGACTGCGAACGATAGCACATCAGACTGACCATTCTGATGTACTATCGTTCACAGTCATTCAGCTTGTGGGACTTGTACAAATTATTGTAAAAGTCCAATATAATATTACACATGATTGTGCATTTCGTCAAGAGCTTTCACTTTCAAGCTCCTTTTTTAACAGAAAAAAGAAGATATCTTCATATGTTCATTTTTTTGGCAAATCGTTTTAAAAAGATTCTCCCTGAAAATGCAACATGCGGCAGTTCATAAAACTTCGCTTCTTTCGGACAGATTGGACGGTACAACGGATCTGCTACAATTATTTCTGCATCTTTGAGAGCTTCTTCCATCTCTTCTTCTCCTTTTACCATCCGGTCCTGTGGTCTGAGAAGTCCTTCTGTTTCCTGTAAGGGGCAAAATACACGGGTATTCTTACCATAGTTCTCTTCAATCATAGCTGCCAGTGAGCAGGATTTGACCGGTTCTCCGATAATTGTTACTGTTTCCACAGTTTCTGACCGTTCCGCTCCATTCTTTATATCAAACTTCTGCTTTACGGCATCACATTCCACTCTTGCATTTCTACTATCTTCAGCAATATTCTTTACACCATTTCCATTCCATTCTCTCTTCGTATCTTTATCTAACTGAATTGCTCTCCAGTCTTTCAGATAAGAAATCAGTCCAGCTGTTCCTTCTTTTATCGCAAATTCTAATGCTGAGTTTATACTCTGAGCATATTCCCGAATCGGCGTTCCGATTACATACGGCGTTCCGTACTTCTCGTAAAGAACTTTTGCAGCTCGAAGTCCAACAGAAGAAACTACCAGATTTACTGCCGCATTCCCAGCATTCGCCAGAGACTCAAGAGAATCCCCCATTGCCCAGGTAGAACAGATTTTCCATCCATACTCTTTCAGATTCTCTTTCATCTCTTGAACAGATTCTATTGGTCCAAAATCCAGAGGAGTTACCCCAAGAAGATTCATCGTCCGTTCACCATCTTCTTTATACGCTCTAAAATTTAGTTTCTGTTCTACATTTGCTTCTTCCGTTATCTCCTTTGTTGTTGCTTCCAGTTGGTCTTCTTTTGAAAATTTTTTTATTGCTTTTGTATTTTTTTTAACTTTTTTTATTGCTTCAGCATTTACGTCTGTCACAAAACGCTTTGCAATTTCTTCCAGTGCAATTCCGGCACCATACACATAGTCATGCATTCCATTTGTTGGCACTGCAAATGAAGGGATCCCTGTCTCTTCCTCCAGAATCTGTGCCAGCGCCGGAAAATCTGTTCCATTCATGTATGGAATCGGCGAACCGGCAAGCGCAATAAATTTCGGATGAAATTCTTCTGCCGCTTCTTTTATATCATTCAAAAATTTCTCATCATTTCCAAAAATTGCATCCATCTCTGACAAACCAGAGATAAAAATCAGACTGTCCTGTTCGTACCACCGGATTTCATCGTGCGTATTATATGTAGAGTTACATCCGGACGGATCATGCATCACTACCATTCCTCCAAGTTCATACAAAGCCGAACAAACACCTGAAACATCCGCTGTATAAATTGGAATTACTCGATATGACTGTCTCATATGCAGCTTTCGCACCCCCATCCTTTTCTCACAATCAGATCTTTCGGATCTTTTTCCTGTAAATAGGCCCGTTCCATTTCCTCTGCCATTTTTCGAATTCCGGCAAATCCATGCATTCCTGCTCCCTGCACCTGATTTACAAAATATCTGCTTCCGGTGAACCATGCCGCTTTCTGACCGATCGCCAGTATCTGAGGCTTCTGATTTGTCTTTTCTCCAGTTTCTCCTGTCTCTGCCACGTCTCTTGAAAGGACTCGCATCTCCGGCCGGATCGTTGCTTTCAATTTCAACTCCGGTGTGTGGATTTTCAACCATTCAAATGCTTTCTTTTCTTCCGGACTGATCGCATCCAGATAGACTTCCTGCACACAGAAACCATGCTCTGTCAGATATTTTGCAAGTCCAAGCGGTCTTGGATGTACCGTTGCATCAATTGCGATCTTTGTCTTTCCAATGACTTCCAATGCATGCTTTATGGATACTTCACATTTTTTTATTTCTTTTGTTATTATTTCGTTTTTATATCGTCCTATTTCTTCATTTGAAATCCCAAGGCTTCTTGCTAATGCTTCAAACTGTCCTGTAATTTCATCATAATCAAAACACGAAGGCATGTAAAAGAACCTCCGGTTTAATCGCTCTGCAAGAAGTTCCGTTCCATATTTTCCTGACGGATATGTGCAGAGAATCATCCCTGCTTCACTCAGAGATTCATATTCTTCCCAGGTTTTACAATCCTGTAATTCTTTTGCCCGGTATCCATATTCTGCAAGAAATTGCTTCAGATCACTGTTTTCATCCAGTTGAAAATCACTTCCCAGTATGGATACAACTTTTGTATCCAATGTTCTGTTCTTCAATGGTTCAAACATTGCCTTCCGCAATTTCTGATCTGGAGTCGGCCCCTGCTTCTGCATGATCGGATCCATGTAACAGCGAAGAAACACTAACTCTGGAAAGCGTTCTTCCAATTCTGAATAAACACGCTCCAGATCACACCCAAGAAAATGATGAAGACATACAGTAAAAAGAAGGATTGCCTTCGGCATTTCATCCGCTGTTCGCTTTTCTTTTAATTTGTAAATTACATCTGTCACGCCTTCAATGGTCACATCTTCCAGATTGCCATTTAAAAGATTCTCTTCTTCTACTATCACAAACGAAAACCGATCCGCTGCATTCATTTCCGCTGCCGTCAGTACCACGCCACGCATACAGTTATCCGCACAGACATAGATCTGATGCGCTTCCGGTATGGTCATGCCTGTATGAACGATATTCCAACAACCGTGTGCCGGTGAATTAAACTCTAATCCCGGAGAAAAAAGAACCGGATAAGAAGCATCTTTTATAGAAAGCACCGCATTCTTTTCACAAAGTATTTCATTATTTCTATTCTGCCCTAACCTTCTCAACATGTTCATTCACCTTTTTCAACATTTTACTAATAACCTTTATTTCTCATTCAGTCCTAGAGTGTGTCTGAAAAATGCTTTCTATAATTTGCTTTGCCAGCGTTCGATATTCCTCTGCCATCTCACTTTCCGGATAGGCTTCTAAAACTGTCTTTTTCATTTCTTCTGCTTCCAGAACAACCTCGCTGTGATTCAATGTGCCAAGAATTTCTGTATGGAACTCTGCTGCCAGTTCTTCCACTTTCTCCTCTTCCCGTGGCACATTTCTTCGATTCAGGATCATACCTCCAAGTGATGCATAACCACGGTTTTTAAACTTCTCTACTGCCATGGCAATATTGGCACCTGCATAAATGGACATATTTTCCCCAGAAGTCAGGATCAGGACTTTATCTGCATAACCTTTTCTCATTGGCATGGTAAATCCACCGCAGACTACATCTCCCAATACATCATAAAGTACAAGATCCGGCTGGTATTTTTCATAGACACCTTTTTCTTTCAGTTGATCTAATGCTGTGATAATTCCTCTTCCCGCGCAGCCCAGTCCCGGTGTAGGACCTCCCGCTTCTGCACAGATGACACCTTTGTATCCAATTTTTATCACGTCTTCCAGCTTCAGATTCTGTTTTTTTTCATTAAATGTCTGAAGTACTGTCGGTACACGCTCTCCATGAAGCAACGAAATCGTTGAATCCGCTTTGGGATCACAGCCAATCTGCATGACTTTCATTCCCTGTTCTGCAAATGCAACTGCCAGATTTGAAACTGTTGTAGACTTTCCGATTCCGCCTTTTCCATATATTGCTATTTTAATCATATATTTTCACCATTGCTATTTTGCACTTTCTCTTCTGCTTTTGTAATCACATTGGAATATGCTGTCTTGGTCGATACACCTTTCAGACGTCCGATTTTTCCTGAAAGAGCACTGATCACGTCCTGTGGCGCATCGATTGCTATGCTGATAATGCTGATGCCCTTCTGTCTGTATGGAATCCCCATTCTTCCTATGATATACTGACCTGCACTGTGAAGCAGATTGTTCAGTTCTTCTACTGCTCCTGCATTTTCTACAATAATTGAAATGACTGCAACTCTTGTTTCCATTTGTGTCCTTTCTTAGTATAAGCAAGCTTGTGACGTCATGCTTTCCTCCGTCCGTTCGCTCATGCGGCAGCTCGATTCCGCCT
>NZ_CAKRDI010000060.1 GCF_934309415.1 uncultured Mediterraneibacter sp. | reverse complement strand
ACAGAACCGATGGATTCGGAATGAAAAAGGAGATGCTTCAGGAACTGCTGGAATCGCATGATTATGCAGGGCAGATTTTGGATAAATATATTGATAATTTTGTAGTTGAGGAAGACCAGGAAAGAGTACGAAACGCGACACGTCTGGAAGTATTAAGACAAAATGTACCCGATCAGGGATTGTACAAGGTCAGCTATCTCAGAATTTTAGATAACAAATACGCTTACTATGAAATGAATACAATTAAAATCAGGGATAATTCCGGGAAAGTATATTTTGTTATAGGAATGCGTGATGTTGATGAAAAAGTCCGTATGCAGATGAAACAGGACAAGGAAATGGAGATGCAGAGGGAAATCATCACAGCACTTGGTTATGATTATTTCTCAGTTTTACTTGTGGATCCGGAAAAAGATCATGTGACCATTTTCCGACAGAGAAGTTTAAATGGAAAAAGTATTGCTGATCTATGTGCAAAGTATCATAATTGCTGGTCGGAGTTCATTCCTAACTATGCAAAGGAAAGGGTATCTGATGCCAGTTATGATGAGTTTATGGAAAAATTGTCACTGGATTATATCCGGTCTGCAAAAGAATCATATTTTTCGGTTTATGAATATGTTTCAGATGATGGAATTGTTTATTATCAGATCAAAGTGGCGTTTGTACAAAAACAGGATGGTCATAGAGTTGCAGTAGTCAGTACAAAAAATATTGATAAGATCATCAAGAAAGAAAAACAGCAGGAGGAAATATTGAATAAGGCATTAACTGAGGCGAAGGTTGCGAGTAAAGCGAAAACAGACTTTCTCTTTAATATGTCTCATGATATCCGCACTCCGATGAATGCAATCATTGGTTTTACCAATCTTCTGGAGGAACATTTAGATGATAAGGAAATGCTTTTGAATTATATTGATAAAATCAAAACAGCGAATGAATTTCTTTTATCATTAATCAACAATGTATTGGAGATGGCAAAGATTGAGAATGGGAAAGAGTATTTAGATGAATCTAGTACAAATATGGTTGACTTCTATCATGCGATATGCACATTATTCCATACACAGATGAATGGAAAAGGAGTTATATTCCGGCATTCATTAAAAATCAGACACAGAAATGTTATGATCGATGTAACAAAAATGCGGGAGATTCTGCTTAATATTCTCAGTAATGCATTGAAATACACGCCTACAGGTAATTCGGTAACTATGACTGTGACAGAACTGCCATCAGAACGTGAAGGTTATGCGGTTTATCAGACGGTTATAGAAGATACCGGTATTGGGATGTCGGAAGAATTTCTTTCACATATGTTTGAATATTTCTCGCGAGAACGTACTACAACGGAAAGCGGAGTATCCGGCACAGGCCTTGGAACTGCTATTGTAAAGAAACTGGTTGATCTGATGCATGGAACGATCGATGTAGAGAGCAAGTTGGGAGAAGGAACGAAGATCACCCTGACAATGAGCCATCAGATTACAGAGAATCAAGATGTCCAGCAAAATTTTCAAAATGAACGGAAATATAATACAGAAGATTTTTCAGGGAAGAGGATACTACTGGCAGAAGATAATGACTTAAATGCAGAAATTGCCATAGCAATTTTGGAAGAGCATGGGATTGAGGCTGAACGGGCAGAAGATGGAAGCGTCTGTGTGAATATGATAGAGAAGGCAGATGCAGATCATTATGATCTGGTATTGATGGATATTCAGATGCCAAATATGGACGGATATGAGGCAACACAGCTGATCAGACAGTTACCGGATAAGAAAAAATCCAGGGTTCCTGTTATTGCAATGACTGCGAATGCATTTGAAGAGGACAAGAGAAATGCTCTTGCAGCCGGAATGGATGGTTTTCTGTCAAAGCCGATCGTGATCGAGGAGCTGATCCACACATTGCAGAATACGATGGAGATGACATAAAGATATAATAGGTGGCTTGGATTAAATGAGCTTAAGTAAAAAAGAGTCACAGTTATTCCCTGATGGAACAGGCTGCGACTCTTTTTGTATGATGTGAAAATCTGTTTCTATTGTTCGTTCATTTGTTATTCCCCATTTTTAGATACTTAGTATTTACTTCTTTTTTAACTCCATTCTTCAGCCAGAAGAAAATCGCGAATATTTCTGTGCTTGATACCATTTCGACTCATGTCAAATTCATCGAGTGAAACGACATATTATAGAAGATGCAATCATTATGTTAGATGCTTCTTAAGCTTATGCATAATTTCCATGAAGGTTCTGGATTTCATATCTGATTAGTAGTGATTCAAAGAAATAGAATAAATAAAAACCCTTTTCAAATAAATTATTTATGATATAACGGTTTAAAAATAACGACAAACGGGTCGTATTTGACCTGTTTGTTAAAAAAAATAAACAGGTGATGGAGTATGAAAAAAATTGGCAAGGTTTTGCTCAGTTTGAAATTGCAAACTTTTATGTGACAAACCTAACGGCCTATGATATTATAAACTTGATATAAGCGAAAATGACTTTTGCAGAAACGAAAGTATCTGAGTACAAATAAGCAGGAAACAGTGATGTTAATGCGATATGGACTTGGGAAGTAGGAGAACAGTTCGAATATATATGTCGGCTGTTCTTTTTTTATAAATGTAGGAAAGTAGCTTTCCCACATTTATAAAAACGCTCCGCTTAGGATGCGCACTGCAGCATACAATGTATACATAAAAGGAAAAGAATAATGTTTAAAAGTAGAAAAAGATCAGCTGTACTATGTGCAGGTTTATTTGTGGTTTTAGGAATGTGGATGATATTGTCAGTACATTGTTGGGCTGCTGAAACGAATCAGGATGGAACGCAGACAAAGGAACAGAAGATCATCCGCATCGGTTCATTTGAGGATACCTTTAATTATGTCGATCAAAACGGTGTCAGGCGAGGATATGGCTACGAACTCATGCAGGCTTTGGCAGGCTATACCGGATGGAAATTTGAGTATGTGAAATGCGACTGGTCCAACTGTTTTGAGATGCTTGAAAACGGTGAGATTGATGTCATGGGTGATATTTCTTATACCGCTGAACGTGCAGAAAAGATGCTTTTTTCGGATGAACCGATGGGAGAGGAAAAATACATCCTTTATACTGATTTATCGAATATAGATATTGGGATGTCTGATTTCAAGTCTCTGGACGGGAAACGCGTAGGTGTGCTCATGGGTACAGAACCTGAAATCATGCTGACAGAATGGGAAAATAAGAATGGCATACAGACAGAACATGTAAATGTGAGTAATAATGATGATGTCGAAAAGAAATTAGCGAATCATGAAATAGATGGTTTTGTATCTCTGGAGGAATCCATCTGGTCTGAACAGGGAATATCATCCGTTACCACTGTTGGTAAATCTGGCATCTATTTTGCAATAAATAAAGAGCGAAGCGATATCAAGACAAAACTTGACTGGGCAATGCGTCAGCTGGAACAAGACAGTCCTTTTTTTAAGGCGGATCTGTATAAGAAGTATTTTACGCTTGACTATAATCAGAGTCTTACGGGTGAAGAAAAGTTATGGTTGGAAGAACATGGCAGCATTCAGATAGGATTTCTGAGTAATGATACGGCAGTATTTTCTTTTGACGAAGAGACTGGAAAACTTACTGGTATGCTGGCAGAATATTTCTCTTATGCTAAAGACTGTCTGGGAAATCAGACACTGGAATTTAATATACAGGAATATGATGATTATGATGAAATGCTTCAGGCTTTACAAGAGCGAGAGATTGACATGATTTTTTATGTCGGTAGGAATCCATATTTTGCAGAAAAAAACGGATATGCACTTACAAACACAGCCTGGACCTACAGCCTGATGGCGGTAACAGATGAGGAAAAATTTGATGAGAATAAGGTGTATACTGTAGCTGTGCCAAAGGAAAAATATGCCTTAAAACAACATATTGCTTTCAGTTATCCCGAATGGAAGCTTGTAGATTGTGATTCGCTTGACGATGCAGCAGATATGGTCATTCATGAAAAAGCAGATTGTTTTCTCATAGGAGCAAGTCAGGCACTGATATATGATAACAATCGTGATTTCAAGAGTATTCCACTTACAAAAACAATGGAGGCATGCTTTGCAGTAAGAGGCGGAGAGGGAACTCTTTTATCAATACTGAATAAAACATTGAAGGCCATGCCGTCTGATATGCTTACAAGTGCACTTGCGATCTATGACAGTACAGCAGATAAGGTAACATTTTATGATTTTGTAAAAGACAATATGCTTGCTTTTCTTGTCACGATAGGATTATTTGCACTCAGCATCATCGGCATTATCCTCCTACTTTTAAGGAAGGCAAGGAAAGCAGAAGCTGTTGCAAAGCTTGCAGCAAGTGATACACAAAAACTGAACGACAAGCTGGAAATCGCTTTGAAAAAAGCAGAGGATGCAAGTCTTGCAAAGACCCGTTTTCTTAACAATATGTCACATGACATCCGAACTCCTATGAATGTAATTCTGGGCTATGCACAGCTTATGGAGGATGAACTAAATGGAAAAGGCATGCCTGAAACTTTGGAACATTTGGAAAAACTGCAGCAGTCTGGAAATCTTCTTCTGTCAATCATAAATAATGTACTGGATATGGCTCGGATTGAGAGCGGAAGGATGGAGCTTGATGAGAATTATGGCCGGATCGAAGATGTTCAGCAGTCATTGATTGAATTATTTGAGGATGAAGCAAAGAGAAAGAATATTACATATAATTTCAGGATGAATGTAGAACATGGGCACGTTTTAACAGATATTACCAAGGTAGAGGAAATATTTGTTAAT
>NZ_CAKRDI010000059.1 GCF_934309415.1 uncultured Mediterraneibacter sp. | reverse complement strand
GCTCCTTCTGATAAACTGCGGAGCAGTTATTCGGTTATGAGCAAGTAGCGAAGCGGATTGCGAATATCCGCTTGACACAGAATAAAGAACGAAAATAAGGGGCTGTCGTACTAGAGCGTGTCTGAAAAATCATTCCTGCAATCTGCACGCCCCACTTTGCGGTATATTTTACCTTCATTCGGTTGACGTAGCCCGCTACGCCGCCCTTATTCAGGCAAAATCTCCCACAAATTGTGGCATACATCTTGCAGAAAGCATTTTTCAGACACACTCTAAAACTGTGATTTGATATGCTCCCTTCCAGACAGACAAGTAAAATAATAAAAGCTTGTCATTTAGAAGGGAGAGTATATCACCGTTAAAGCGACAGCTCCTCATTTTAGAATGAAATATAGATTGACAGAATCAGGCATGTATATTATCATAAATTTATATTCTACAATTGTCTAATATAAATTGAGAGGAATGTCTGATATGGGAATCAAAGGAAAAAAGAGAAGGTATGAAAAGAGGAAAGCACGAAAGCGTAAGGTAGAACATGCGGGGAAACGTTTTAGAAAAATTGGAATTAGTTTAGGAGTATCAATTGGAATTTTAGTCTTGCTCTATGGAATTACAGCTCTTTTTTTCAACTGGTATTTTATGCCAAATACGATTATAAATGATAAAAATTGTTCCATGATGTCCATAAAAAAGGTAGAGGATTTATTTGAAAAAGAAGCAGACGAATACATACTGACTTTGACGGATAAAGATGGAAATACAGAGAAGATTACAGGAAAAGAGATAGAAACAGCTTATAAGAAAGACGATGAAATAAGTCAGCTCGCCAGAAAACAAAAGTATTTTCTGTGGCCGGTTTCCTTTTTTAAAGAGCAGAAAATACGTCTGCCGTTACATATGGAATATAATGAGGAAAAATTAAATCAGGCGATTGAGCGTTTACATATAGTCAGCATAGAACAGACAGAACCTGTATCAGCATATCCTGTATATAATGGGAAAGAATATGTAGTTCAGAAAGAACAGTATGGAACAAAAATTCTTACAGATCAGTTACAATCTCAAATTGAACAGTCTATTCGGGAAGTAAATAAAACTCTAAATCTATTAGATGCAGGATGTTATGAAAGTCCCCGATTTACAGCCGATTCAGAAGAAGTACAGAAAGCATGTAAAGTATTAAATCAATATTGTAAAGCAGAGATAACTTACGATATAGGAGAAAAGAAAGAAACTGTGGATCATTCGCTTATTTCTCAATGGTTGTCTGTAGATGATGAAATGAATGTTCAGTTTAATGAGAAGAAAATAAAAGAATGGCTCTCAGATTTGGGAAAAACATATGACACAGTTGGAAAGAAACGTACTTTTACAACAGCAGATGGAAGAAGTGCAGAAGTGTCGGGTGGAACTTATGGATGGGAGATTGATGAACAGAAGGAACTAAATCAGCTGACAGAGGAAATACAGGAGGGGAAAAAAGAAACGAGAACACCGGCCTATTGTGAAGGAAAAACTGCGGTAACACATGATACTCCAGATTGGGGAAATACTTATGCGGAGGTTGATCTGACAAGACAGTATATGTGGTATGTAGAAGATGGAGGTGTGAAACTGGAAACGGATGTAGTTACCGGGAAACCTGTTGATAACAGGAACACACCGGAAGGGGTCTACAGCATACTTGAACTGATGAATGGTAAAACACTGGTAGGAGAAAAGAATCCTGCCACAGGAGAACCGATTTATCGTACCTGGGTCAATTACTGGATGCGGATTACATGGACCGGAGTTGGATTTCATGATGCAGTCTGGCAGGACAGGTTTGGCGGCGACTGGTATATAGAGCATGGCTCGCATGGATGCATCAATATGCGGTTGGACGATGCAGAAAAATTGTATTCAATGTTGCAGAAAGGAACACCTGTAATTATTCATTACTAGAGTGTGTCTGAAAAATCATTCCTGCAATCTGTACGCCCCACTTTGCGGTATATTTTACCTTCATTCGGTTGACGTAGCCCGCTACGCCGCCCTCATTCAAACAAAATCTCCCATAAATTGTAACATATATCTAGCGGAAAGCATTTTTATATATTCTGGTAAATTAAGGAGGGGAGCAGATGCAGGAACAGATTATTTATTTTGTTAATACATTGTTGGTAGTAGATATTTTGATTCTGGGAGTTTCTATCTGTACAAGTCTTTTCAAAAGAAAAGGTGGATACCATGCGAGAAAAATTCTGTGGTTTATTCTTGCAGTTCGTCTGGTAATCCCGGTGCAGTCTGTGTCTGCGAAGTTTCCGGCAGACAGACTTTTTTATCAGATAGATTTACAGCAAATACAGACGCTAGATCAGGCGATAGTGCACTTGAAAAGTGGCGGTAATTATGTAACAACTAAGGGGAAGAAAGCAGGCGAAGATCAAAATACAGTCGAAGTGGCTGCATCAGAAGCGAAAGAGAGAAAACATTATGCTGCGAAGAGCCAGACAGAAGGAAATAATGATGAAAATACTGAGGTGCTTCCGGCGGTGAAAAGTGCAGAGGAGTCTGGGAATTTAAACCAGAGATCAGACTTACAGAAGCAAGAGCTTCAAACTGTGCAAAAATCAGAAAGACAGATTCAAAAACAAAAGGCGTGGGTTTGGCAAAAGAACGGACTGGTTTTGATATGGTTTATTGGGTGTTTGCTACTTATTTTATTTCGTGGAATTCAATATTATAGTCTGAAAAAAATTGTGCGGAAGGGTGTGGTATGTAAAAATAAATTATACAAAAAATGTTTGACAGAAAATTGTGAAAAAATGCGAATCAGGAAAAAGCCGGTGCTGCTGACAGGAAAAAATCAGGAATCACCGATGATATTGGGAATGCTTCATCCAGCTATAGTTCTTCCAAAAACAGAATATTCGGAGAAGGAAGTTAATCTGATTATCAGACATGAACTCTATCATTACAAGAAAAGAGATCTCTGGTACAAGTTTTTTCTGACGACAGTATGCGATTTGTACTGGTTTAATCCTGTTCTGCTGCTGATGAAAAAACAGGCATATCAGGATTTAGAATGTGTTTGTGATGAAGCAATATTAAAGAATCTTCCGATAGAAGATAAGAAGTTGTATGCCGAAATGATCCTGCAGGGAATGAGCCGGAAAAAACAGTTGAATGATCGGGCGGCAGCATTTCTTTTTGAAGAAAAGGAAGCAGCGAAAGACAGAATCAGAGCAATGTTTCAAAACAAAAAGCGCAGAGGATACGTTGGATTGATTTTATGTGTCTTTTTATTGGCAGTCAGTACCTGTGTGTGGCAGATTCAAAAAAATGAAGTGAAGGCACAGAAAAATAACAATATAGAAGAAGTTCAGAAGGAAGAGGCGGAGAAAATTTACACGGTGGGAATTGAAGATCGGAAGAATGTTCCGGTAATTCTCACCCGTTCATTAGAAGTATTGACATCGGAGAAATCTGCTGCTGACTGGATGAAAGAAGAACAGGAATTATTTAAAGATAATTATCAAAATGATACGTTCTCTATTCCGGGAAAAGCTGTAAGAGCAGATATGTCTTCGAATGGGGAATTCTGTATCTATCTTACAGAAGATGGCAGTTTATATGCAGAAGGGGATGTTGCAGGAAGGGGTATACCGGAAGAAAACCTTTTAATGAAAGATGTAGAAAGTGCTCAGGCAGGTGAGAATTCTATTATAGCTCTTAAAAAAGATGGAAGTGTTTGGTGGTGGGGAGAGTATAAAGGTTCAGCACATACAAACATTACGACTGATTTTGAGAGACTGTATGCTAAAACAGAAGGGGACAGATTGAATCCTGTTAAGATGATGTATACAGAGCCACATAAAATGTTAGAAGACTGTGTTTATGTGACAACAGGAGCAAATGTCGGGGCAGCATTAACAAAGAATGGAGAATTATATACCTGGGGATTGAATATTTTCGGTCAATGTGGTACAAAGGTGAGTAAGGATGATTTTCAACGTGAGCCTGTAAAAGTTTCTGAAAACGTGGAAAAAGTCTGGATTGATCAGATAGGTATCGAAAATGGTGAGATAACGGAAGAACGAATACATAATGATGTTGTCTATAACGATACATTGTTTATACAGAAAAAAGATGGGACGGTATACGTTTGCGGGAAAGGCTTTGGAGATTCTGTAAAGAGATATAATGTATATGACCGCTGGAGCATACATGATGCTGAGACATGCAATTATACAGACAGTTTCCTTCCGGTTATAGTAAAAGAATATTCTTCGGAAGAGAATAAAACGACATTAAAACAGTTGAAATGGAATCAATCTGAAAATGAAGTGAAGAAGTATCTGGAAAACGCTATGATTTCGTATTCCTATGATCGGGAATGGAATCTGGCTATGGAAGTGGACGATGGAAGATATGATTTCTATTTTGATGATTCGGGAAGATTAAAATCGATTGCTACTTATGAAATGTCAAGCCGTGATGGAACCTTCAGCATTGGCATGTCAGAACAGGAAATAGAACAGATTACTGGTGAAACGCTTGAAAAAACATCGGGTGATTTTGGGGTAGTATATTGGTGTCCACATTCAATTGATAATAATTATTATGGATTTTCGATTTTTGACGGAAAAGTAACGGGGATCTATGAAAGTGAGGAAATGTTATGAAGCGGTTGCCGGAAGCGGAATTGGAATTAATGATGATTATCTGGGAAGCAGATCATCCTGTATCCCGTGCAGAGATAGAAGAAAAAATGTCCGGAGATAAAAATGTAGTTCCGAGCACAATTTTGACGCTTTTATCCCGTCTGGAAAAGAGAGGATTTGCACAGCATAAAAAGGAAGGGAAGACAAATTATTATTATGCGACTGCAGATAAAGATGCGTATTTACAAGAAGAAGGTCAAAGTGTTTTAGACAGGATGTTTGGCAGTTCTTTGAAAAATTTTGTGGCAACGTTGTATGGTGGGAAGTGTCTGGATGAAAATGATATTGAGGAATTAAAACAATTCATAGAAGAACAGACAGGCGAGTCTGGAGAAAATGAGTTGTAATGCAGATTAAGATAGAGTGTAGCGATACTCGTTTTTGTAAAAGGTGCATTACAATTTGCATTTGCTGGCAATGATGTGAAAATGGTGATAATGATCGTGTTATAAAAAAGTCCAGCTAATAAATGTCAATAGATAAACAAAAAATATTTTTTGCCTAAAAAAGGGTAGACTTTTCCCTTG
>NZ_CAKRDI010000058.1 GCF_934309415.1 uncultured Mediterraneibacter sp. | reverse complement strand
GAGCCGGTACATCGTACTGAAGGTTTACAAGGAGTTTTGATCCACCTTCAACCCACTCATCATGAGTTACTTCCAGTGTTCTTCCTTTTGCGATAAATACTTTGTAATTTCCACCATTTCCAACGATTGCACAAGTTGTAACTGTATCCATTGCTTTGTGTGGTGTTCCGATGAATGCGCCAAGTTCTCCGCTTGGATTGATCTGAGCTCTGTCAAGTCCTGACAGTGACATTGGTGTACTTCCTTCATGAGCGATCGGAACGATATTTCTCTCTTCGTCGATGCTTCCTGCTTCTCCAAGAGCTACAACACCGCCGCCAGCAAGCTGGTTCAGAGTATTGATGATGAATGTATGTCCAAGGTCTCCTTCTGTATCAAGATAGAAGCCTTCATCAGCCATCCAGGATGCGATCAGGTTCATCAGTCCGCCATAGTTCGGGTAGCACTCTGCTGCCAGAGATGTCAGATGGTATTTAGCAATGATTTCTTTTGTTGCCATGTATACTTTTGCGTTGTACAGAAGTGCTTCCTCAGATGCAACTGCTTTTCCGCTTCTCTTCATCAGTTCGTCTAATGTCTTCTTTGCATCAGCGTCTGCGATCTTGTCAGCAATATCTGTGATCTCTTCCATCTCGATGTGAACGAATGTAACGCCTGTCTTGAGTGTGAAATCCCACTCTTCTTTACTCATATCCTGAGGACCCGCAACTCTCCATGTCTGTCTTGGGCCTGCAAGACCGATGATCATGTTTCTTGCATTGTCAGCTGCTGCACCAACTTTTGCGTAAGAACGGATTCCATCGATCACTTCCTGATCTTCCGGAAGACCGTATACATAATCATATGTGTATCCCATTGCTTTGAGGATGGATCCGTAATGCTGGATACAACCGATGGAGAATGTCTCTGTGTAAGGTACTGCCCAGTACATTGTCGGTACCTGAAGCTGTGTTGTGAATATATATTTCATAGAGTCAATTACCCATGTGATATCCATAATAACCAGGGAATTGATCTTCTCTGCTTTCAATTTATTGCATGCATCAATTGCAGCTGCTGCGTCCCAGATCAGGTCCGGATATACGACAACGTCCATACCTGCTGCTTTGATTGCTTTCTCTGCTCTCGCGAGCAGGTCATCACCTCTCTCGCCACCGGATTCTACCGGGCTTGCTACTGCTACTAAACCAATTTTAATATCTTTCATAATTCCTGCTCCTTCCTTTTACCCTGCTCTGTACCTGTAACGACACCATCACTGTTCATTCCTGTGTCAATCACTCCGCTGATTGGCACGGAGGATGCACGTATTGACTTGAATGTATCTCGCCCATCACCGCAGGTGATTTAAAATGGCGGGATACTACTGGTCACGGTATGCCGTGAACAGCTATAGAGCAGGGTAATTCATACATATTTTTTCAAAGAGATTTAAAGTTTTACTTTTTTAACTATGTTTTTATTTATGAGATTAAAGGACTATTTTAACTACTTGTTATTCTATTTAGATTATAGGTTTACTGTTTTCAGTGATTATTTAACACCTGCAATTTTCAGCGCTTCTTCGATTTCTGCTGTTTCTTCAGCTGTTGCAGGAATCATCGGAAGTCTCGGGTCTCCAGCTGCGTGTCCTGTCAGTTCAACTGCTTTCTTAAGAAGTGACGGGAAGTTAGCCTCATCTCCGATTACTCTTGTCAGTGGAGCAAGATTCCAGTAGATCTTCTGAGCTTCTTCGATCTTTCCTTCTTTTACAAGTCTTACAATGTCAAGAACCTGTTTTGGAGCTACGTTAGCTGTAGCAAGGATGATTGCCTGAAGACCGATTGCGCAAGATGGAAGTGTAAGGTCATCGCATCCTGTGAACAGTGTGATGTCATCTGTGCTGTAGTTTCTTAAGATCTCTGCAAGGAATGGAAGGCTTCCGCTTGTCTCTTTCATACCAACTACGTTCGGGATAGCGATCAGACGGTTGAACATATCCATGTCAATGTTGATTCCTGTTGCAGCCGGGTGATTGTAAAGTACCAGCGGGATTCCAACTGTTCCCAATGTCTCATAGTGTTTTACCATACCGTCAGCTGTTGTATTTCCAATTGGGGAAAGAACGAGTGCTGCATCAGCTCCTGCTTCTTTTACATCTTTCACAAGCTCAAGTGCTCCTGCTGTTGTCTGAGCTCCTGCTCCTGCGATGATCTTTCCGTCGCCAATTACTTCTTTGATTGCTTTGATTCCGTCAATTCTTTCCTGTCTTGTAAGGAATGCGTGCTCTCCTGAAGAACCACTGAAGCAAACACCTGCGCATCCTACGCTCATGTAGTATTTTACGTTCTCTTTTAATCCTTCAAGATCCATGCTTCCGTCTGCTTTGAAAGGTGTGATGAGTGCCGGGAATACTCCTTTGAATACAACTGATTTTTTCATGTTTGTGTCCTCCTTAAATAAATCTTATAATTGTTTACTTTTATATAATGAACCCCGCTCCATCGGAGGTTGCATTCTTTGATTAGTTTTTTCTACTCAGAGTTTGCTTTTTCGAACCCTGTCTTAAATTTTTTATGTTTTTCTTATTTGATCAGGTTAATTACATATTCCAGATTCTCTCTGAAAGATCCGTCTTTTACGAAGTTCTTGTTGAATAATGCGCTTCCCATTGTGAATGTCCATGGGTTCATCTTCAGAACTTCTGCAACTCTCTCGTCGCTTCCTACGCTTCCTGCAAGGATAACCGGTTTCTTGGCATTTGCAATGTACTCTGCGGAAAGTGCTGTCGGATCTCCGTCTACATAGCGGTAACCAAGAAGGTCTGTTCCGTCGCATCCTTTCTCTGCGAAAGATGCTTCCTGTGCCAGCATCTCCTGTGCTGTTCCCTGAAGGATACTTGGATTCTGTGTAACCTTTCCTGCGAACGGGCAATATTTTAAGTTTGTTGTTTTGATATATTCATAAACACTGTCGTAGAAGATGGTTCCGATCAGATAATCAAATCCGCATTCAACTGCAAGTTTTGCACCTCTCATGCACTCTTCTTCTGTGTAGCTTACTACTTCAAGGAATGTTGTCTTTCCACATTTCTTCATGTACTGAGCAAGTTCTTTCATCTTCTCAGGTACCATTCCGTGATCCTTGAATCCCCAATACTTAACCGGCAGATCCTTTACACTTTCGAAGGTCTCCATCGCATCCGGTACTGTTACATCATTGTTTGTTAACATTACGATTAATTCTGACATTTTTACATCTCTCCTTTTGTTTTTGATTTTGCTTTTTGTTTTGGCTTCTTTTCTTATTTTGCTTTCAGCTTCTTGCATTCGTCTTTATTTCGACTGTGCAATTATTGCTCTCGCTTAACACACCCATATCTTAGCCCGAGATTGCATGTTTTGTCGATTAACAATATTGCTTCCGGCATTACTTATTTTGCTCTACCGAGTTTCTTCTATATATAGCTGTTTTTCTTGCTTTTCCATTCTTGCTCTCGACATTACATATCTTGCTTTTTACAGTTTTACCGATTGAATTCATCTGAAAAAAGTGATAAAGTTTATCACAACAATTATTGCTTTAAAGAAAAGGAGGAGTTCATCATGGGCGAAGCATTATTTTTGTCCCAGGCAGAAGTCTACAACGGTCATTACTCAATCACAAAACGTGACGCATCACACGAATTTAACAGTGAACTTCATTATCACGATTTCTACGAAGTTCAGTTCTATCTTTCAGAAGCTGAGAATGGGGTGATTGGAGAGATAACGATCAACGGACAGAAACGGACACTGATGCAAGGATGTCTTGTTTTGATCAATATGTTTGATCAGCACCAGATCACGATTACGACAGACAAACCATATGTAAGATATTGTGTCTCATTCGATTCCAGTCTCCTGCTTTTCGCATGCTCTGACACAACGAATCTGTTCAATATCTTTTCCAACTGTGCAGAAGTTAAATATTCAAGGCCTCTTACTCCTGCCCAGATCCGGACCTTCATCAATATCTATAACAGACACGAAGATCTGGAGCTGAAAAACGGAAGAGATATCCTGGAAAAAGCTATGATTCTGGAAATGTTTGCTCATATTTATGACATGTTCTACGATGGCCAGGAGATCAGCCAGGCCGATTCCAGAAGCATGGAAGTAGTTACAAAACTGATCGGGTATATCGATGCTCATATCGCAGAAGATCTCTCTCTTGAGAATCTTGCAGAATATGTAAGCTTCAGTACATTCCACTTAAGCCGCATGTTCAAACGATATACCGGAACAACACTGAACAAGTACATCATTACAAAACGAATTGACAAGGCAAAACTGCTGCTGCGCGGTCCTATGTCAATTACAAACGTCAGCAAAGAAGTCGGTTTCAACAATTACAACCATTTCTACCGGACGTTTAAAAACGTAACCGGTGTCAGTCCTGCCGACTTCAAAGAATCCGAAGCAAAGGAGATTTTATTATGAAAGAATTCACACAGAAATATTTCGTAGGCGATGCAAATGCTCATTCACGTTCTGTTTATAAGGGAAGTGGCTATGATCCACAGGATCTGAACCGTCCGCACATCGGAATTGCTAATACTTACAGTGAAAACTCAGCCGGACATGCTCATTTAAGAGAACTTGCCAAAGCAATCAAAGCTGCTGTATGGCAGGCAGGCGGAATCCCATTCGAGTTTGGTGTTCCATCTACCTGTGCCGAAGTTGCCATCGGGACAGATACCATGTGTATGGATCTTGCCATGCGTGATATCGTTGCATCCGGCATCGAAGTAGTTGCAAGTGTTCAGCATTTTGACGGACTGATTCTTCTTTCAGGCTGTGATAACATCGTTCCCGGAACACTCCTTGCTGCAGCAAGACTTGATATCCCTACCATCTGCTGTACAGGTGGACCGATGCTTTCCGGTCGTCTCAACGGGAAACAGTTCCTGCAGTGTGACGTAACAGAGTTCTCTTATGGAAAGATTTCCAAAGGTACTGCTGCACAGGAAGAGATCCTTGCCGCAGAATGTGCAGCCTGCCCTTCCATGGGTGCCTGCTCTTCTCTTGGGACTGCCAACACAATGCAGATCCTGACAGAGGCTCTTGGTATGACACTCCCTGGTTCTTCTACTATCCCGGCTGTATTTACAGACAAGATCGTAAGCTGCAGACACATGGGTTCCCGTATCGTTCAGATGGTTTATGAAGATCTCAGACCTTCTAAGATCATGACTCGTGAAGCACTGGAAAATGCAATCCGTATGGATCTTGCCATAGGTGGATCTACAAATGCGGTTCTTCATATCCCGGCTCTGGCTAACGAGCTCGGAATCGACCTGACTGCAGATGAATTTGAGAAATTCAACCGTTCTACACCTTGTATCGCAAATGTTCGTCCAAGCGGTATCTACGCTGTTGATGATCTTCATTTTGCCGGTGGTGTACCGCAGTTGTTCAAGCAGCTTGAATCACTGGTACATAAAGAGTGCTTAAATGTAAATGGACAGACATTAGGAGAGATCCTTGAGCATGTAAAAGACGCCCCGAACGACGTGATCCGCACTGTAAACAACCCGATCTGCAAAGACGGCGGACTTTCTATCCTGAAAGGAAATTTGGCTCCAAACGGCTCTGTAATCCGTTCCTCAACAATCAAGGAAAGTATGCAGCATTTCCGTGGAACAGCTAAAGTATATTCTAGCGACAGTGAAGCTCACAAAGCAATCATCAATGAAGACGTAAAACCTGGAGATGTTGTTGTAGTCCGTTACGTCGGACCTGTAGGAGCACCTGGAATGGTTGAGATCATGGAAGCTACTGAAGCGATTGTAAACCTGGGACTGGACGAGAGTGTATCTCTGATCACAGACGGACGTTTCTCCGGATTCTGCCATGGACCGATCATCGGACATGTTTCCCCGGAAGCAGCCAACGGTGGACCGATCGCATTAGTTGAGAACGGAGATATCATTGAGATTGATATTCCGAACCGTTCCCTGAAACTGGAAGTTTCTGATGAAGAGCTTGCCAAGAGACGTGAGAAACTGGTGCTTCCTGAGCCACGTGTCAAGAAAGGCTTCATGAGAACTTATGCCATGAACTGCCTGCCACCGGAGCGCGGTGCTGCAATGCAGAAGTGGGATTAATTCAGA
>NZ_CAKRDI010000057.1 GCF_934309415.1 uncultured Mediterraneibacter sp. | reverse complement strand
CAGGATTATGCTTTCTCATATTTTCTTTGACCAAAACCGGATTTACATTCGCATAACAGTATTTACACAAATGTCCGCAAGTATCATAGGCACCTATATCTGTTCCCAAAAGACATGCGCATTCTCCATTTCTCTGATTTTTCTTTCTCTTTGGAACTTCCAGTCTGCTATGGAGAGCCGTCTCAAATGTATGAACAGTCATACATCCGGAACAGTCTGCACCATATTTTGCAAGATCTTCTCCTTCTGCACAAGGCCTCAGCACCATTCCATACTTAGACGCTATTTTTACAAATGCTTTTCCTATCATAGCCCGATCTTCTGCCCGTACTGATTTTGCTTCTGGAAAATTGCGTTCCACCTTTTTATAAATATCTATAAAGCTGATTACACATGTCTTTGTGTATCCGGCAAGAATTTCAGCCATTTTTTCAAATTCAGATATATGCCACTCCACAGAATGTTTTTTATCTATAAAAATCGGATCATATCTCCATCCCATGCTGTCTACACCCACGACATCCGACAATGCTTTAAAACCTTCCATCACAGTTTCTTTATCCGGAACGTTTGGCTCAATATCCCGTCCGTAAGGTGTGATTGTCACAAACCAGTATTGACCATACGGTTTTAACTTATCAAGAAACGGCAGCATTGGAAGAGGGTTCTTCGTGCAGAATGCGATCAGATCCACAACTTCTGGTGAAAGGCTGTATTTCGTCACCTGTTTTGGATTATAGGGATTCCTCACGCATACATATCCTTCTTTTATCCGATTCAAAAACCATTTTGAATAAAATGCAGGTATATCTGTTCTCATTCCTGTTTGTATTATCATTTCATCACACCCTCTTTTGTCACTATTCACTCCGTTCACAACCGCTCTTTATCACAAGTCTACAGTTCTTTCAGAATCTCTCCAATATCTTCATTCATGCAAACAGATTTTCTCGTTATTTCCGCAGGTGCATATGCTTCACTCTGGTTCAATGAATTAAAGAAAAGTCTTGAAGGGATCAGTCAGAAAGTTCTCACCGATAGTCTGCGCTCCATGGAAAATGATGGTCTCATTATTCGCACAGTTTACCCGGAGGTTCCCCCAAGAGTTGAGTACAGCCTCAGCGAATTAGGACTTACTCTGAAACCTATTCTTGACTCAATGGTCGAATGGGGTAACGCCTATAAAAAAATGTAGGAAAAAATTTTTAATGAATCCACAATAGGTCTTACTTTTTTTCTTTATCAATTGGATTTAATAAATCACATATTAACATAAACCACCAAAACCACATAAAATCCTCCTTCACAAGCAGCTAACCTATTTTTCATAGACTAACTGCTTGTGTTTTAGTTCCATATTCTGTTTTAATTTACTGAAAGAGTTTGCGGTGAATAGCAATATGCGTCCCGATAATTTTGATGTTTTACGAGATTGTCTTAAAGACTCTTTTTAGAATTGAAGTCAGAACAGGAGCAGTTATTGCAGTAAAGATCATTCCAGGAGCTGCGGTTACTACTAAAGGCTGCCAGGCAACACCCAAGATTGCTGCCAATACCAGTCTGGCTGTAAATGTTCCGGCGGGACCTGCAATAATAAGGGCCAGTGGGTCCTTTTTTAATACTGTTAAGATGAGGCCGGCTACAATACGGTACACCATTGCGATAATGACATTGTAGATTGTCTGAAGACCTAATATCATTCCAATAATACTGGCAATGATGCCGATGGTAAGATAATGTAGAAATCCTCTGATCCTTCCGATACTTATAGCTAAAGGGGCTGATAATTGAAATTCAGTTCCTGGAATGGGTGATGGAATTTTAAATAAGCCCGAGATAAACAGCAGAACAACCCACATGCTGTCCATAGTCAGGTTTTTGACGCTAAAAAAATGATAGGATACATTTGTTTCTTTTGATTCTCTTGTAGTGTTCATAGTTTTCCATCCTTTTGTTTAAAATATTTCTGCTATTTCCCATTGCGAGAGAGTAAAAGCAAAGTCATTGTATACAATAAGCGTCTGATTGTCAACCGTAAAATAAAAAAGGTTGACAATCGGATGCGACCAAGTATATACTTTGCATAAAGTATACAAGAAAGAAGGAGGATGAAATGGGAAAAGGGATATTTGTGACCGGTACAGGTACTGATGTTGGAAAAACATACGTTACAGGATTGATTATAAAAAAAATAAAAGAGAACGGGATGACTCCAGGCTATTTTAAAGCTGCCATGAGTGGAAATGAAAGAGAGGAAGATGGAACGCTGATTCCTGGTGACGCTTTGTGGGTTAAGAATGTATCAGGAATCTCCCAGTCAGTAGAGGAAATGTGCCCGTACGTCTATGAGCATGCTTATTCTCCGCATCTGGCTTCACGTCTGGAAGGAAATCATGTTGAGATGTCAGTTGTTCTGGATAATTATAAAAAAGTAAAAGAGAAATACGACTATATAACAGTTGAGGGAAGTGGCGGTATTTTGTGTCCGATCTGTTTTGATGAGGCACGTATTGGGTTGACAGATATAATAGATGAGATGGAACTTGACTGCATTCTGGTTGCAGATGCAGGACTTGGAACAATCAATAGTGTTGTACTGACTTATGAATATATGAAAAACAGAAATATGAATCTAAAAGGAATGATTTTTAATCATTATATAGCGGATAATATCATGCATGAAGATAATATACGTATGTGCGAATACATGACCGGACTTCCAACTCTGGCAAAAGTTTCCATGGGAGACGTGGACTTGAATATTGATATAGCAGAATTAATTTCATTATACAGATAATAGTATAACGGAATGAGGAAAGCAAAAATAAGAATAATATTAGGAGATAACTTATGATCTGGTATCCATATGTACAGATGAAGAAAATGAAAACACCATATAAAATTGTAGATGCAGAAGGAGTTTATTTGTATACGCAGGATAATAAAATGATAGACTCCGTATCTTCCTGGTGGTGTATGATACATGGCTATAAAAATAAAGAAATTAACGAAGCAATGAAGAATCAGATTGAACAATTCAGTCATGTTATGCTGGGTGGGCTTACTCATGAACCAGTTTTGAAATTATCAGAAAAACTAAAAGATTTTCTCCCAGGAGATCTTGATTACTGTTTTTTTTCAGATTCAGGTTCGGTTGCTGTAGAAGTTGCCTTGAAAATGGCATTGCAATTTAATATTAATCGCGGCAGTGGAAGAAAAAAACTCCTTTCTCTTACCAATTCGTATCATGGAGATACATTTATGTGTATGAAGGCCGGAGATGATGAGGACTATCATTTTATATTATCAGAAGATGATAAGAAGGATGTGATTCATATTCCAACGGAAATGGATGCATTGGAAAAAATATTTCAGACACACGGAAATGAATTTTATGCATTTATTGTTGAGCCACTTCTTCAGGGTGCCGGCGGGATGAAAATGTATAGTATTGATTTCCTGAGAAGGGCAAGAGAACTTTGCAATGAATATGATGTTGTTTTTATATTTGACGAAGTTGCAACTGGTTTCGGGCGTACCGGAAATCGTTTTGTGTCTGATCTTGTACTTCCGGATATCCTCGTGCTTGGAAAAGCATTGACTGCCGGGTATATAGGACATGCAGTGACAGTAGCAAATCATAAAATATATAATGGATTCTATTCTGATAAGGATACAGATGCACTTATGCATGGTCCTACATTTATGGGGAATCCGGTCGCATGCAGTGCAGCATTAAAATCTATAGAAATATTCGAGCGTGAAAACTATATGGAAAAAATTAAGCATATAGAGGATATGGTTAGAAATCTGGTCTCCGGATTCACTCATCCGCTGATCAAAGAAATCAGATATATGGGTGGTTGTCTTTGTTTCCAGGTACATGACCCATCATGTCTTATCGGATTTCAGGAGTATGCATATCAACGAGGAGTATTTTCAAGACCATTTCTCGATATTATGTATGCCATGTTTCCGTATATCATACAGGATAATGAGATCAGGCAGATTGTTGATGTTATGAAAGATTGGTTCAATGAACAGAAAGGAATTTAATCTATGAGTGCGGAAGAATTGTACAGTATTAAGATGCGTGCAAGCAAAAAGAAAAATGGTACGGATGTACACATATCCGGAGCAGAGAAAATTGTTGAATCACCGGATATTGATATATTTGCCAATGCGCTGATAGAGAGAGGGATGCATCATTCCAAGGGTGAAGCAGATGCTTTGAACTTGAAGATAAACAAAGTCTGCAAGGAGAACATTATTTATCTTGATGCACTTTCAGTAGAGACAATTGAGGTCGATACCTGGGAAAAAGGGCAGAAAGAGATAAAAAAATATTTAAAAGAAATTGGAATAGATAATCCACAAGATGTCATGCAATTTTTAGATGAAACTTATGCCATGAGAGGAGCTATGCTTCTTGATATTGACAGGCTCATTCGTCTGGAACCGGATAAAAAACGTGGGATTCGTGCTACCAATATGGACCGGGAGAGAATGAAAGGGGACAGAATCGGAAACGAGAAGAATCATTATGAAGAAGCAATTGTACTTGCAACAAAAGTGGTAAATTGCCCTGGTATTATTGGTGAGATATGTATTTCCGATGACCCTGATTACGTGACCGGTTATGTGAGCTCAAAAGAAATCGGTTATAGAAGAATCACGAAGATGAAGAAAATGGGGAGCGAAAAAGGAGGAAGAATATTTCTGTTTCGAGGAACAGATGCAGAAGCACAAAAAGCAATTGATTTTCTTCAGAATCAGCATGTGATCGTCAGAAATGTACCCAAAAAGATTTGCAAAAAATCAGGTATGAAAAGACCACAGAAGTGGGATAAAATTGATAAAGCACTGGTATCTTTAAAAGAAAATCATCTTTTTCGTACAATGAAGACAATGGAATCAGCACAGAGTTCACATGTAACTGTAGATGGAAAAGATTATATATTAATGGCATCCAATAATTATCTGGATATTGCCTGTCACCCTTCCATAAAATCAGCAGTTGTGGAATCAGCAACTATGTATGGATTTGGCTCCGGTGGATCCCGACTTACAACCGGAAATACAGTGATACATAATACATTGGAGAATAAGATTGCTTCCTATAAAGAAACAGAAGCAGCGATCGTGTTTAACACAGGATATGTTGCAAATGTAGCAACCATATCCGCAATGTTGAAAAAAGGAGACACGGTTTTTAGTGATGAATTAAATCATGCAAGCATTATTGACGGATGCCGTCTTTCAAAAGCTAAAATTGTAACGTATGCTCATAATGATATGGATGATTTGCGAAAAAAAATACAGGAGAATCCATGTGAGACAGGCATTGTTGTCAGCGATGCAGTTTTTTCTATGGATGGAGATATATTGAAGCTTCCGGAATTTCTTGATATCTGCGAAGAAAATCAATTGTTTTCCATGGTAGATGAAGCACATTCCACAGGAGTGATCGGGAAAACTGGTCATGGAATCCGGGAATACTGGCAGGAAAAAAGACAGGTAGATATTTTAATGGGAACATTTAGTAAGTCAATAGGTGGCGAAGGTGGATATGTGGCCGGAGAAACAAGATTGATAAACTATCTGAGAAATGTGGCAAGAGGATTCATATTTTCCACTTCACTTTCGCCAGTAACCATGGCTGCGAATCTGGCTGGAATCGAAGTTCTTGAAAAGGAAATTTCAAGAGTAACAAAATTGCAGTACAATGTAAAATATTTTTGTGCACAACTCGGAAAATATGGTATCAATGTAAAATCTAAAACTGCCATAATTCCTGTTATTATTGGTGATGAGGAAAATGCACTGACAGTTTCCAACTATCTTTATGAGAATGGATATTTTATATCAGCGATACGTTATCCAACTGTTGCTAAAGGAGCAGCAAGGCTTAGAGTCGCACTTATGTCCAGTCATACAGAAGCAGAACTGAAAAAATGTGCAGAATTAATAGGAAAAGCCTTATTGATGAAGTAAAACTATTTCAACACTTTTAGCCTGAATCTTTGGGTAGATAAGACCTCTCAATCTTAGCCCCTCACAGATCCGTACGTGCGGCTTTCCCGCATACGGCTCCTCACAGTAACATTCGCTTCAATATAAACAATAGTACGTTTTAGGTTTTGCTAATGGATTTTTGTTATTCGAACAAAAAGTATCCCTCTCTTTTAGTTCGGTCAATTGATACGTGAACAATCGGCGTCAGGACAGAGAAAAAAACAGCTTACCATCTTTTGATAGCTGCCCTTTTCTCTG
>NZ_CAKRDI010000056.1 GCF_934309415.1 uncultured Mediterraneibacter sp. | reverse complement strand
TGACGGACTTCGTATGTCATACTGCTCCTTTGGAAAATGCGATTTCCATTTTACAATGTGGTTTGCTGCTATCAGCAATAAATGCCCGAAAACTGCCGGATACTGTTTTACAAAAAGTAGGACTTTTGCTTGGTGGGGCAGTCGATTATATGACGAAGCCATTTGACACAAAGGAGCTTTTAGCACGTGTTGCAGTCAGGTTGAGGGAACGTTCTTGTTTTGAAACTGCTGATGTACATACCTATGGCGAACTGACACTTTCAGAAGTATCCAGAGCAGTAGCTGTGGGAGAAAAGACAGTCGTACTTACGAGAACCGAGTTTGCCATTCTGAAACTACTGATACAAAACAGGGGACAGGTTATAGCAAAGTCTGTTCTCCTTGACCGCATCAGTATAGACACACCGGATTGTACAGAAAATTCATTAAAAACGCACATCAGCCATCTTCGTGGAAAACTCCGGGAAATATCAGGAAAAGAGTACATAGAAGCAGTGTGGGGAATCGGTTTTCGATTAAATGTAAATGATTAAGTCGAATCTAATCTTAACGATTTCTCAACCATTTCCTTAACCGGTTTCTTAACCTTTTCTTGCTAAGATTGGGATATCAAGTAAGGAACAGGAGGAATGAACATGCAATATGTACTTGAAACAGATGCTCTGACAAAGGAGTATCGCAATTTTACAGCTTTAAAAGGACTTTCCATGCACATCCCCAAAGGTGCTATATATGGTTTTGTTGGGCGAAATGGTGCAGGAAAGACGACACTGATCCGTCTGATATGCGGATTACAGGAGCCTAGCAGTGGAAATTACACACTCTATGGTGCAAGCAATAGTGACAGCACAATAGGAAAAAGCAGACGGAGAATGGGGGCAGTTGTAGAGTCACCATCCATTTATATGGATATGACGGCAAGAGATAATATTAAAGAGCAGTATCAGGTTTTAGGACTTCCGTCTGAACATGGAATTGATGAGTTGTTACAGCTTGTAGGTCTTGCAGATACAGGGAAGAAAAAAGCCAAGAATTTTTCTCTCGGTATGCGCCAGCGGCTTGGAATTGCAGTGGCACTTGCCGGAAATCCGGATTTTCTCGTGTTGGATGAGCCGGTCAATGGACTTGATCCACAGGGTATTATTGAGATGAGAGAACTTATTCTCAAGCTGAACCATGAAAAAGGGATTACAGTGCTTATCTCAAGCCATATTTTGGATGAACTTGCCAGACTTGCTACACATTATGGTTTTATTGATGGTGGGCATATGCTTCAGGAAATCAGTGCAGAGGATTTGGAAAAGCATTGCCGAAAATGTATCAGGGCAGAAGTAAGCAGTACAAAGATGCTGACACATGTGCTGGATGATATGCAGGCTGAGTATCGTATCGTAGATGATCATACCGCAGATATTTTTGCTGAAATACCGGTTACGAAGCTGGTGGAAGCTTTATCGAAGGAAAACTGTGAAGTGTACAGCTTAAAGGAGCAGGGGGAAAGTCTGGAAAGCTTCTATATGAATCTGGTGGGAGATGAGCAGCATGCGTAAATTACTGAGAGCAAATTTTAGCAGGCTTATGAAGGATAAGCTGTTTGGGATTCTGATGGCGGCAGAGCTGTTTTTAGGTGGTCTGTTCCCGGTTTTTCATTGCGCAACAAGCTGATCGTAGGACACGGCAGAAGCAGGATTTATGCTGCGAACCTGATTACAAATATAGAAACAGCGTTCATGCTTATGTTTGCATTTATGGTATCACATATTTGCGTAGGAACGCCGCTTCTGGGATGGTTTGAAGCAGATGTAAAAAAGATCATTGCCTATGTGCTTGTATCATTGATGATGACAGTAGCCTGTACATCCATTTTTACGTTGATCGCCATGCTTTGCAGTAATAAGGCATATTCGGTAGCCGGATGCATTTTATTGATTTTCTTCCTGCTTTTTATGGGAATCCGCATTACTTCGGCACTGAATGAGCCGGAATATTACAGTGCATATTCTTATACGGAAAATGGAGTGACTGTGGAAGAGGATGAGGAACGAAATCCGAATTATCTTTCCGGTACAAAACGAGAGGTATTTGAGTTCTTAAATGAATTTCTGCCGGGCGGTCAGATGCTGAAACTGTCTACGATGAAAGTGGATCATCTGGGAAGAAGTGCAGTGTATGATGGAATTATTTTTGTGGTAACGACGGGAAGTGGATTGCTGATTTTCAGAAAGAAAGATTTGAAATAAATTTTGAGGTGAAGACAATGGAAATCGTGTGGATTCTGCTTGGTGTACTATTTGGAATACTGACATTGATACTTTTTGTTTGTCTGGTATCCCTTCAAAATTCCATACAGGAAGTGGCTGATGAATTGGATGAAAAATTAAAGACAGATACGAACACACTGATTTCCATTTCTTCCGGAAACCGCAAAATCTATTTTCTTGCAGAACAGATGAACAGGCAGCTTATGGAACTTCGGACAGAACGCTTGAAATTAAGGCAGGGAGATATAGAACTGAAAAGTGCAATTACCAATATCTCACATGATCTGCGTACACCGCTTACCGCAATTTGTGGTTATCTGGATCTGCTGGAACAGGAAACGTTTCCTCAGAAGTCAGAAAACTATCTGAACATAATAAGGGAGCGCACTGATGCGATGAGAGCTTTGACGGAAGAACTCTTTCAGTATTCGGTCATTTCCTTGAAAGAGGAAGAACTTAAAATTGAGAAAGTATGTGTCAATGATATTTTAGAACAGAGCCTTGCAGGATTTTATGGAGTATTTACAAATAAGAATATCGTGCCGGATATAAAGATGACAGAAGTAAGAGTGATGCGCCTTCTTGATAAGTCTGCACTACGCCGAATTTTTGATAACATCCTAAGTAATGCAGCCAGATATACGGATAGAGATTTAGAAGTGAAGCTATTTTCTGATGGAAGAATTACATTTTCCAACCATGCATCAGGGCTTGACAGGGTGCAGGCAAAGCGTCTGTTTGAACGGTTCTATACGGTGGAATCGGCAAAGAATTCCACAGGACTTGGGCTTTCTATTGCAAGACTTCTGACGGAAAAAATGGGAGGTGATATAAAAGCAGACTATATAGATGGAGAATTGATCATACAGATTGAAGTTTAAGGAGATGGTTAGGAATGAACAGATTAGTGATATATATACATGGAAAAGGCGGAAATGCCAAAGAGGCAGAGCATTACAACCCTTTGTTTCCGAAAGATGATGTGATTGGATATGATTATCAGTCTCAGAATCCGTGGGAAGCCAGGGTGGAATTTTCAGATTATTATGAAAAGGCAGCAAAAGGGTATGCTTCTGTTATTGTGGTTGCAAATAGTATCGGAGCCAATTTTACAATGTCTGCATTAGCTGATAAAAAAATTGAAAAGGCATTTTTCATCTCTCCGATTGTAGATATGAAAAAACTGATACAGGATATGATGAGGTGGACAGGAGTAACAAAAGAAGAATTGCGGGAAAAAGGCGAGATTCCTACAGATTTTGGAGAAACACTGTCATGGAAATACTATTCGTATGTATGTGAGCACCCGGTAAGATGGAAGACTCCTACATATATATTGTATGGAGAAAAGGATCATATGACTTCCGAGAAAACTATCACTACATTTGCAAAAGAAACAGGAGCATTCCTTACGATTATGCCGGAGGGGGAGCATTGGTTTCATACGGAGAAACAGATGGAATTTTTAGATAAATGGATCACAGACTGCGACAGGGGAGAAAAATAATATGCATGGTTTACATAAAATCAGACTATTGTTTTCAGCAATTATAGTAGTTTTGGGATTGACCGCCTGCAGCAAAAAGGAAGGTTTTTCAGAGAACATAGCAGCAGATGATACATATTATGATATGATTTTTGACTGGCTGGATGCCACCTATACCTATGATATGTATCTGGAGCAAGGTGACAGTGTCGAAGTATTTCTGGAAAAAGAACGAGGAAAAGTATCAGCTGTAATTCAATTGGGAGATGAGGAGCCTGTATATCAGGGAGACGATATGGCAGCATCATCGTTTGCAGTAAATATCAGGGAAACAGGAAATTATACTGTGAAAATAACCGGACGGGAAGCTAAGGGGCATATCAGCTTTTCAAGACAGGCAGGATTACAGTGATATATAGCAAAATTGAAGGAGGACGAATCAAATGAGTACGGTTCCATATGTAATTGAACAAAACAGCCGGGGAGAAAGAAGCTACGATATTTTTTCCAGATTATTGGCAGACAGGATTATTTTCTTAGGAGAGGAAGTCAGTGATGTATCAGCAAGCCTTGTGATTGTACAAATGTTATTTTTGGAGGCGAGGGATCCGGAAAAGGATATACAGTTATACATAAACAGCCCCGGTGGTTCCGTCACAGCAGGATTTGCGATCTATGATACGATGCAGTATATCAAATGCGATGTTTCCACGATATGTATTGGGCTGGCAGCCAGCTTTGGAGCTTTTCTGCTGGCAGGAGGAGCGAAGGGGAAGAGAATTGCACTTCCTAATGCAGAAATTATGATACATCAGCCATCCATTCATGGAAATGGAGTGCAGGGGCAGGCAACAGATATTAAAATCGTATCGGACCAGTTGCAAAAGAGTAAACAGCGGTTGAACAAAATATTAGCTGATAATACAGGCAGAACCATAGAAGAAGTGGCAGCTGCCACAGAGAGAGATAATTTTCTCTCCGCAGAGGAAGCATTGGATTTTGGATTGATTGATAAAATCATTGATGCAAGGTAAATGTAGATTCCATACTGCTTAGACAAAGCATTATGCAGTTAGATAATATATTTTCACGAAGGGAGAGATAAACATGGAACAACGACCGATAGCTACTCAGAAATTAGAAGTAGAAGCGACAGCACATCATATTGATGTGGCAGAATTAAGTGATAAATATAGTGTCCGCAAGCTTGATAAGGCTGATTTGGAACACATTTACGAGTTAAGTGCCAGAAACAAAATATATTATAAATATCATCCGCCATTTGTTACAAGAGAAAGTATTTTGGAGGATATGACAGCACTGCCGCCAGGCAAACATAGCTGTGATAAGTATTATGTAGGATTTTTTGAGAAAGAAGTCTTGATTGCAGTTATGGATTTGATTTCGGATTATCCGGAGACAGATTGTGGATTTATCGGATTATTTATGATGGATGATAGATTTCAGAATAAAGGGATTGGTTCTGATATTATTCATTATGTTCTTAAATACTTAAAATTGAGTAAATTCAAGAAAGTGCGTTTAGGTGTTGATAAAGGAAACTCTCAGAGTTATTCGTTCTGGAGAAAAAACGGATTTTATGTGATAAGTGAAAATGATTATATTGTGATGGAAGAATTGTTATAACAAGGAAATGGAGAAAAATGACATGAAGAAATTACATGTAATACTAATTGCAGCAACAATGTCGTTCGCATTGTGTGCGTGTGGAACAGAAGCAACAGGCTCTATGAGCATTACGGAGACAGGTGAGCAGCAGACTGTGAAACAGAATACTGGCACTGAACAGACTGATACAGAAGAAAATTCGTTGAAACAGGATACTGAGAAAACTACATCAGAAATTTCTGAATCTCAGCAGACGCAGACAAAAAAGTCATCCTATTTGGAGCTTGACAAGGTATTAGATGAAATCAACACAGAAATAAAGCAGGGAACAGCTGGAAGCGGTTCAACTTCAATAAAAGTCGCAGCACACTTATTAAATTGGGGTGTAGGAACTAGCATGACAACAGATGAGATAAAGGAGGAGACTGTAAACTGGCTTTCTGATAAAGGAAATTCTGAACAGGTGGAGTTTTCAAACAAGCTGGCATCTGTTTACGAAGCATATAACAGGTTGCTTGGAAGTGATGCGAAGCAGTTACTTGAAAGTGCCGGTTGTGATGATGCAGCATATCCATGGAGCGATTCTCCTGTAGAAACGATAGAGGCAATCGTAGAAGTGGTGCAGCTTCCGGATGAAGCAAACGAGACAGGTTCAAGTGTAGATCCTTCTTGGGAGGATGTTGTAGAGCTTGTAAATTCAAGAGGAGATGAGACGACCGTATATTTACTTGCGGATGGTCGATATATGGATAGGACAAATGCTGTGTACATTTTTGACGGAGCTGATACATGGACGGATGAGTCTGGGGTGGAGTGGAATAAGGCTGTTAGATAGTATGTTAATATGCGTTGCTTGTGGCAATGGTTCTTTTCAATATAAAATTGAACTATCAACAACAAGGAGGCATGGATTATGTTGAATGAAAATATTAAAAGAATTCGAAAATCAAAAGGACTTTCACAGGAGGAACTTGCCATCAAGCTAAATGTGGTGAGACAGACTGTATCAAAATGGGAGAATGGATGTACTGTCCCAGATTCAAGTATGCTAATTTCGTTGGCAGATGAATTGGATACAAGTGTCAGCATATTGCTTGGAGAAAATGTATCGGAATCACCTGCAGATGATTTAAAATTGATTTCAGAAAAACTGGAGATGATAAACAGTAAATTGGCAAAGAAAAGTATTATGAAACTAAGAATGCTTCGAGGCGGACTTATTACTCTATGCATATTAATTGTTATCACATTTATTGTATTGGCAGTTATGCATATATGTGGGAATAAAACTCGTCTTAGAGTGAGGACAGATACAGAGCTTATCAATTTTCCACTGTATTGCCCGAAAT
>NZ_CAKRDI010000055.1 GCF_934309415.1 uncultured Mediterraneibacter sp. | reverse complement strand
GTATACTGTTATTTTCAACCCCATAATTATAACTTGGTACACGCTATACACTACTATAAACTGTACTCCATTTTAGGATATCCGATAAAGATTGTGGCATAATCTTCCATATTATCCACAGTACCGGCAATCTCCGGACGGGCATTATCCGCCATTTCCTGCTGAGAAACTTCCAGTAGTTCACTTTGTGAAGTAGGATATGGTGTAACGGCCTCAATCTCAAACAGGTCTGCTCCGGTCTGCTCTGCAATCATGTGAGCAATAATACTGGTATTTCCTTCTTCAATCACACCAACGCCGTACTGTTCGCCTGCAAGAGAAAAATACGCCACTAACATATGACTGTTTCCTTCTGTTTGTACATTTGTACTGTTTGATGTTTGTGTTTCATTTTCCGAAGCAGATTCTGCCGGGGCAGAATTTCCGCAGGCTGCAAGAGTCAACATCATAGTGACCGCTAAAATCAATACAAAAATTCTTTTCATGGTGTTCATTCCTATACCTCCAGATTTTTTTTCATTTCAATTTGTGGCTGTTTATGTATATTTTGATACAGAATAAGAGCAATCACACAACCGCATAATTCCATAAACGGCTGTACCAGCATCAAACCATACATCGGCAAAAGAACATTCGCCAGAACCATCAGCGGCAAATCTAAAATGCCCTTTCGGAACAAAGAAAGGAAGAACGCCTGCTTTGCGCCACCAATGCCCTGGAAAACAGCAATCAGCATAAATTCTGTTGTAATAAACGGCAGTGCCAGAATCCGTAAACGGACAAATGCTGCGCCATAAGTGACAGATGCCGCATCGTTGATAAAGAATCGAACGATGGTTGGAGCGAAAACCTCACACAGCACGAAGAAAACACAGGCACAGGCAAGTCCACGGCTGATGGCAAAGCGTACTGCCTGCCGCATCCGTTCCCGATTGCCGGAAGCGTAGTTGTAGGCAACCAGCGGCAAAATACCATTGGAGATTCCCATAATTGCCTGAAATGGAATGCTTTCCACCTTCTGCATGACACCCATTCCCGAAATTGCCGCCACCGCATAGCCGGACATCAGCCGCAGCAGAACAGCATTGGAAACCGCAGCCAAAATGATCTGCAGAGCTGCCGGTGTTCCTATAGAGTAAATATCCCGATGAGCGGCAGGTTCGATCCGTTTCGGCACAAGCGGGATTTTCACAAGGCTCTCTTTTCGGTGACGGATCGTATACCTGAGTAGGAATATCAACGATGCTGTGTTGGATAGACAGGTTGCCAAGGCTGCACCGGCTACGCCCATGCCAAGCAGGAAAATGAACACCGGGTCAAGGAACACATTCAAAATTCCGCCGAGGGACATTCCGATACTTGCTGTTCTCGCTTCGCCCTGTGCCCGGATCAGATTGGCAAGCACAAGGTTCAGTACCGTGGGAAGTCCGCCAACGATCACAGTCCATAAAAGATAATCCTTTGCGTATCCAAATGTTCCGGCATCGGTTCCCAGCGCAGTCAGCAGCGCACCGTCAAACAGTAGGCATACAATGGAATAAATGAGCGTGACACCGCCCGCCGCCCACAAGGAAAACGCTGCAACCGCACCGGTCTTTTCCTGTTCGCCGCTGCCAAGCATACGGGAAATAAGACTGCTGCCACCGATACCAAACAAATTGGCAAGCGCGTTCATCATCATAAAGATCGGGTAAGTAACGGTGACAGCCGCCACCTGATGCGGATCGCCGGTCTGACCGATGAACCAGGTATCCGCCATGTTATAAACCAGCATGACAAGCTGGCTGATAACTGTGGGGACGATTAAGGTCAATGCTGCCTGTCGGATCGGTGTCCGCTCAAAAAGTTCTGTTTTTTCTTCAGATGTTCTTTGCATGATTACTGTTCTCCATGGATTTTTACGCTGTTGATCATTTTGGCATAAGCCGGGTCCTCATTTTTGCCGAACAGTGTAACATCTTCGTCCAGTCGACTGATGGCAAGCATATCTTCATAAGACAACGCAAAATCAAAGACATCCAGGTTCTGCTTCATACGCTCACGGTGAACAGACTTTGCCAGCGGTACAATGCCCCGTTGAATATTCCAGCGGAGGATCACCTGCGCAGGGCTTTTCCCGTACTTTGCTCCGATGCTCAGCAGCGTTTCATTCTGAAAAATCTGCTTTTTCCCTTCCGCAAAGGGCGCCCATGCCTCCATAACGATACCCTGTTCCTGCAAGAAGCGGCGTGTATCCTCCTGTTGATAGAATGGATGGCACTCCACCTGATCAACAGCAGGTGTGATACGGTTGTTTAAGGTTAAATCCATAACTCGCGCCGGATCAAAATTGGAAAGACCGATAGCCCGTAGTTTTCCAGCATCAACGGCTTCTTCCATCGCCCGCCATGCACCATAATAATCCCCAAAGGGACGATGTATCAGATACAGGTCAAGATAATCCGTTTGCAGATTTTTGAGAGAGGTGTCGATTGCTTTCTTTGCAACGTCATATCCCGCGTCCTGCACCCATAGCTTGCTGGTAAGAAATAGTTCCTCTCTGGCAACGCCACAGCGATGAACCGCCCAACCAACAGCAGCTTCATTTCCGTAAACCGCAGCGGTGTCGATCAACCGATAACCGGCATGAACGGCATCCACGACACACTGCTCACATTGCGTCTGGTTTTGAATCTGAAATACGCCGAATCCGGCAACCGGCATTTTTATACCGTTATTGAGTATTATAGTCTCCATTTGATTTTCCTCCTTCATTAAAATCTTCCTTCAGGATTGTAGTTATCAAGTCATCTGTCTAAAAACCATAAAGTCCTCTGTACCCATAAATCCGACACTGTGCCAGGGCATCTTCCAATTCAGCAAATTCCAAATCTGTCAAATCCACCTGTGCAGCATCCAGATTTTCCACAATACGCTCTTTATTTTTAGATCCCGGAATCGGGACAACATTCGGATACTTGTGCAGCATCCATGCTAATGAAATCTGTGCGGGAGTTGCCTGTTTTTTGCTGGCATATTCTCGCAGAATATCAATAATGGGTTGATTTCCTTGAATGTTTCGTGGTGAAAGCTGCGGCACCCAGTTTCGTACATCATCGCGCCTTTCAAATTTTGTAGCGGTTGTGATTTTTCCTGATAAAAGTCCACTGGCAATCGGAGAAAAAATTTCCTGCTTACTCCTGTGGCTTCAACGGTCCATAAAAATAACTTGCAGTCGCCCCACCATCAATCAGATAATCTGCCCCAGTGATAAATACTCCTTTATCACTCATCAACAGTTCTGCCACATTTGCCACCTCATCCGCTGTTCCGGGACGTCCTGCCGGACACTTGGCAAACATATTTTTATAAAAATCACCACGAGGACCAGCAAACTCATCTAATGCCAACGGAGTGACAATAATGCCGGGCGAAATGGAATTGATCCTCGCTCCCTTTTCTCCCCATTTTACTGACTCTGCCATCACACGCTTTTCATTACATCGCTTTGCAATCTGGTAAGCATGGAGGGTGTCTTTGATATTTTCCGGCTGCAGCATAGGAAGCTGTAACAATTCTTCCGTTGGTGTGCAGGCAAGCAGCGCATCTTCCTCCGGTGTAAGCTGCTTCATTCGATGACCGCTCTGACTGGAAATAGTCACACCAACACCTCCAGGTACAATGACCTTGCCAACCTCCTCAAGTAAAACCGCCGTTCCATAAAGATCGACTTTTAAAATAGCTTCAATTGGCGCCTGCGATGGTGATACACCTGCCGCATTCACCAGCATTTTAATTTTTCCGTATTTCTGTGCTTTATTTATAAAATGCAGGATAGACTCCCTGCTTGACAGATCCATTTCCATAGGCAGGACATCAAATCCCGCCGCCTCCATCGTTTCTGCTATCGCCCGGGCATTTTCTATCTTCTTATCGCCCACCACGATTTTCATACCGTAGCCCATTCTTCTGGCAATCGCCATTCCAATCTGCCCGGCACCTGCCCAAATCATAACTTCTTTCATCATAAAAAAGTTTCTCCTTCCGTCATGTGCTAATAGGATTATCGGGGAAGATTTTTTGTATTTAGCTCAGTCCCACCCCACTGCTTATTGCTTTGCGCAATTGAGACAGGGGACTTGCTTGATTCGGTTAATCTGCAGGAGTAAATCCACTCAAATGTGCCTCCTGCTCCTCAAGGCTCATGTTGAAGAAGCGAACACCCTTGTCCAAAGCACGGATACGCTCCATTTCCTCCGCTGTCAGTTCAAAATCAAAAATGTCGATATTGTCCTGAATATGCTTCGGATTTGTAGATTTCGGGAATACAACCGTTCCCTCCTGAATATGCCAACGCAGGATGATCTGTACATTGTTTTTGCCATATTTTTCTGCAAGCTCCGTAAATACAGGCTCATTCAATAAATCTTTATCACCATGTCCGATCGGATACCAGCTTTCGATCACTGTCCCATATTTTGCAATTCGCTCTTTCAACTGTGTCTGCTGATAATACGGATGGCACTCCACCTGCAGGACAGACGGCTTGATTGTTGCGGCAGCAAGAAGCTCCTCCAAACGTTCTGACTCAAAATTACTGATTCCAATGGATTTTACCTTGCCTGCGGCAACCGCTTTCTCCATATCCTTCCATGCCCCGATATAATCACCAAACTGCTGATGCAGAAGGAGCAGATCGATGTAGCCGGTGTCCAGTCGGGACAGCATTTTATCGATTGCCTCTGCTGTTTTTCCTTCACCATACTCGCTTGGCCACAGTTTTGTGGTAATCCAGATTTCCTCGCGTGGAATTCCACTTTCTTTCACAGCCGCTCCTACACCACGCTCGTTCTGATAAGCATGCGCGGTATCTATATGGCGATAGCCTGCGCGAAATGCCTCCAGGCATGCTTCCTTCGTGTTATCGTCACCTGGAATCATATAAACTCCAAGACCAAACTGCGGGATTTTGTTTCCATCATTCAAAGTTACATAAGTCTGTTTCATGTTATTTTCCTCCATTTTTTATATGTTAGTTGTTTATATAAAGTACTTTGTTACATTAGACCTGCCGAGGTAAGCCATTTTTCAATATTTTTCCCTGCCTTGCTTACTTTGTAGCCAGTGATTGCAAGACCTTTTTCTACTTTTGCATCCGGGCACACCACCTTGATATCTACTTCACTGCGTCCCATTCCACTTCCCTCATGAGTGCAGAGTGGAAGAATCGTTTTTCCAGCAAAATCATGGCTCTCCAGGAACGAGAATACAGCCATTGGCATAGTGTTCCACCAATTCGGATAACCAAGGATGATGGTATCATAAGGTTCTATATTGATCTCATTTCCTTTCAGTTCCGGTCTGGCATTTTCCTTCTGCTCCTCCTGTGCAAGCGTCACAGTTTCCATGTGGTTATATGGATAAGGATTTACGGTCTCAATACGGAATACATCAGCTCCTGTCATCTCCTCCATCATCTGAGCTGCCACTCTTGTATTACCGATTTCCAGGGTGACAATTTTTCCTCCTGCATAAGCTTCTCCCTCGTGTGAAAAATACGCTATCAATACTTTCTTGTCCATTCTGCTGCCTCCAATTTCATAATCTGATTTTTATATGTTCTTTTTACAAGGAATACTCCTATGATAAATCGAAGCACCTCCATAATCGGAAATGCCAGCCATACCAATACCGCACTGCCCGTCAATGACAAAAGCCACGCTGCAAGCAGAAGAAATACTGCCTGCGTAATTGCAATGACAAAACTGTCCGTGCCACGTCCCAACGCCTGCAAAAAACCTGTCAGGATCTGTGTTGTAGTAGTCAAAAGCAGGGAAGCTGCAATAATGCGGAGTGCCGGAACACCGATTTTCAAAACAGCATCTGAGGCGTTAAACATTGCAAGCAGCAATTCCGGCACCGCCAGAAAGACTATCATACCTACAACAGCAACAATCAGATTTACCAAGATGCTCTTTTTTAAGGTTTCCATGATTCTCTCTTTATTGCCTGCACCATAATTGTAAGCAATGATAGAAATACCTGCCGTACTCATACCGCTCGCCGGCATGATCACAAAACTCTGCAAACGAATATAAATGACATATATCCCAGGTGCTACTGCTGAAAGAGAAAGCAGAATATTATTCATGCCAAAAGCAAGTACTGAAATCAGACTTTGTGACAATGCAACCGGGATTCCTACTTTCAAAATTTCGGCAATAATACCGCCATTCGGGACGAAGCCACCGGCTTCGAACTTCACATCTTTATTGAATTTCAGATTCAACGACAAAGCAACCAATGCAGCAACTGCCTGTGCGATAACGGTTGCATAAGCCGCACCTGCAATACCAAAGGCCGGGCATCCGAACCACCCAAAAATCATGATTGGATCAAGAATGATATTTGTTACCGCACCTGTCAGCATCGGTATCATCGTAAGGTTTGCTTTTCCGGTAGCTGACAAAAGCCGTTCCATAAGTACCTCATGTAACGCCGCAAAAGAAATAATACTGATAATCCGACTATAGGAAATGCTCATATCCAGCACTTCCGGAATATCTGTCTGTATCCGATAGAACGGTTCTATTGCAAACAGCCCCATAAAGATAAAGAGAACCGATACAATCCATACCAGTACAAAGCCGTTTCCAGCAGCTCGATTCACGCCATGTTCATCCTTTTCTCCCAACTTCTTCGACAAAACCGAATTGACACCCACACCGATTCCAATTCCGACACCAAGTACCAGATACTGTACCGGCATACAAAGAGAGATTGCAGTAAGTGCTGAATCACCAAGCTGTGCCACATACATACTGTCTACCAGACCGTACAGTACCTGCACGAACATGGAAAAAATCAATGGAAGGGCCATTTTTCGTAAAAGTTTTCCCACGGGAAGCGTCCCCATTTCATTTTCCTGCAAAACTGTTGCTTCTTCATTTCTACTCATAATTACTTTCTCCTCTGCCAATATTCCATGCTATATATTCGTTACCGTTCACAGCATAGCTGTAAACAGTAACATATATTCCACGACTACTACCTCCATATATTTTTATTTTCTTGACTTTTATCTACAACCATGCTACATTTTCGTTATGCAACTTAGGTTGCTTATTTCTTATATGGGCATTATAATTCTATTTGAAAATAAAAAACAACGGGCAGTATTTT
>NZ_CAKRDI010000054.1 GCF_934309415.1 uncultured Mediterraneibacter sp. | reverse complement strand
AAAGAAAAACGGCTACAGATCCCATGTTTACTGGGGTTGTAGCCATTTTTTATCTTTCCAACTGTCAAAAATGGGATATAAACTTATATATAGATTATCTGTATCTCATAAAAAAGTCAACCTTTAACGCAGAGTATGAACTGTTATGGGGTGTGTTACGTTACTGTTCACTCCCATGTCAATCACTCTGCTGATTGACATGGAGAATGCACGTTTTAGCTTGAATGTATCTCGCCCATCGCCGTAGGCGATTTTAAATGGCGAGATACGTTACTGTTTGCAGGTTACCTGTGAACAGTAACTGTGTTACCATGTTACTGTTCACAGCAAGCTGCAAACAGTAACAATTGGCGGAATGAAAATAAGATCGAATAAACATGTGCTTTTCTCAAAAAAAGCTTCACCAAGCATAAAGGGACAGTGGTTCTTTCCACTGTCCCCATGTTTCCCGGCACTTCTGCCAAAGACTCAAAAACTAAATCAAGTTCTCATTGCTCCATCAACAGAAAGAATCTCACCTGTAACATAAGAAGCGTTTTTCCAAATACCGGGCATGCTGTCTCTTCATCAGGAAAATCACTTGTGAGCATCTTTGCGATAAACTCTGTATTGTCAAAAATTCCTGTCTCAAATGTTCCTTCGATAGATTCAACATTTCCATGGTTATCTGCAACAGATACCTCTACTTTGTAGAGCATTTCATCTTTCAGTGCTTCACCATCATAAGGGATCAGAACGGACTGGTCTGATACTTTTTTCCCACTGTTCCAGATAACGTTACCATTCTCATCTGTTACCTTAATTTCATATGCAGTCTGTAAAGTATCCTTCTCCTCTGACTCCATTTTCCATGAAAATCTTGGTGCCTTGTCTGTAAGTCCGATTGGGTTTTCTCTGTATTCCGTTCTAAAATCATATAATTTCATCTATCATTTACCTCCAACTTTCATTCTAACTTTAAAAATCATTTTAGCCAAAAAGGGACAGAACCTTGGTGTCAGTTCCGTCCCCTCATCCTACTATCTATTATCTATTTTGCTGCTTCTCTCTTCTGCAGTTCTGCCATGATCTCAGGATATCTCTTTTCAAGGTCATTTTTCATAAGAAGAAGGAACATGATTACAAAGAGTGCAAGCGGAATATAGATACCAAATGCGAAGATTGCTGTATCTACAGATGCCGGCTGAGATGCAAGTGCTGCATTGTATCCAGCTGCTGCGAGAAGCCATCCGATCAAGGATGCTCCAATACCTGATCCGATCTTCATTCCGAAAGAATTTGCACTGTTTGTCATACCTACGATACGTTTTCCGAACTTGTAATCATTGTACTCAACACAGTTATTTACCATTGGTCCAAACAGACAGCTCATAATATTCAGCGGTAACTGTCCGAGACCATCACCAAGATAATCTGTAAGTCTCATTGTCTTCTGAATTCCCATGGAATCCAGACCAAGTTCTTTTTTTGTTTTAGCCATTTTTGTCCCTCTCTTATTTTTCCTTGTACTACTAGTTACACCTTTTTGTAAATATCAACTTTTTACCATTTCATTTTATAAATGATTCAGTGCATCTACCATCTGTTCCAGCATCTCTCTCTTGATTCCCGGAACGAAGCTAAGAAGCTGACGAAGCGGCATACCTTCCATCATGGCTGCCATCATTTCCTGATTTACTGCTCCTGATGTATCGTTTTCCTGTGCTTCTGCCATATCTGCAGCCGCACTGTTCTGTGCCATTCCCTGCATGAAAGGTCCCATCACAACCTGTGCCTTTGGATCGCGCATCAGTTCTCCAAGACAAGTGTTTAAGGAATATGTTTTCGGAAGCTCTTTTGTAGGATGTACTGTGATTTCTTCACCCACACACATCTGATCTGCATTTTCACCAATCATTACTTTATAAGTGCCTTCCTCTGCATACCAGCCATGGATCAGTGTATTCCAGTAAGCAAATGCTCTCTCATCCAGTGTAAATGTGACTGTCTTCTCTTCTCCTGCTTCTAAGGAAATCTTTTCGAATCCTCTCAGTTCTCTGACCGGACGTACCACTTCTGTCTCCGGTGCTTCTACATAAAGCTGAACGACTGTCTTGCCGGCACAGTTTCCGGTATTCTTTACTTTCACACTTACTTCTACAGTATCTTTATCAGACATTTCTTTCTTATCGAGCTGAAGATCACTGTACACAAATGTTGTATAAGAAAGTCCATGTCCGAATGGGAACGCTGTCTCCATTTTTCTGGATGTGTAGTAGCGATATCCTACAAACACGCCTTCTCTGTAATCAGAATTATCATATCCTTTTCCATAAGTCAGATAGCAAGGTGTATCTTCCAGACGAAGTGGGAATGTCTCTGCCAGGCGTCCGCTTGGATTCTTTCTTCCTGCAAGTACTTCAGCAACAGCTTTTCCAACTGCCTCGCCTCCAAGATAAGCTTCCAGGATACCTTCCACCTGATCTTTCCAAGGCATAACAACTGCAGAACCGTTGTGAAGAACAACAACTACATGTTTCTGTACTTCAAGCACTTTCTGTACAAGTTCATTCTGACAATCCGGAAGGTTCATATGCTTTCTGTCATATCCTTCAGATTCAAAGTTATCCGGAAGTCCGAGGAAAAGAACTGCTGCGTCAGCTTCTTTCGCTGCCTTTACTGCTTCGTTCTGAAGTTCTTCTACAACTTCATCTTTCTCGTCCTGATAGCCTTCTGCGAAAATTACATTCGCAAGTTCCGGAATCTCTTTTGCAGCTTCCAGTGCGGATTCCACTTTCCAGCTGTTGATATGGGAACTTCCACCGCCCTGATATCTCGGTGTCTTTGCATATTTTCCGATAAATGCGATCTTCTTATCAGAAGTTAACGGAAGGATATTATTTTCATTCTTTAATAATACCATACATTCCGCTTCGATTTCAGCTGCTGCTTCATGATCTTTTTCATAATCAAATACAGCTTCTGTGTCGCGGTTCTCTGTGTAACGGAAAATCACATCAAGTACTCTCTCGCAGGCCTGGTCAACAACGCTTTCGTCGAGTTTTCCTTCCCGAACTGCTTTCACGATCAGTCGGTCATTCTCATAATCTCCAGGTGGCATCTCAAGGTCAAGTCCTGCTGCAAGTGAAGATACTCTGTCATTTACTGCGCCCCAGTCAGAAACGACATATCCGTCAAATCCCCATTCTTCTCTTAAGATCTCTGTCAGATACTCTTTGCTGTCTCCTACAAATTCGCCATTGATACGGTTGTAGGAACTCATGACTGTCCATGGTTTTGCTTTCTTTACTGCGCCTTCAAAGGATGCAAGATAGATTTCTCTTAATGTTCTTTCATCCATATCAGAAGAGTTTGTCATACGACGTTTTTCCTGATTGTTCGCAACGAAATGCTTTGCACTTGTTCCAACATTCTTGCTCTGGACGCCTTCGATCAGTGCTGCTGCCATCTCTGTGGATACAAGTGGATCCTCTGAATAATATTCAAAGTTTCTTCCACAAAGTGGGGAACGTTTGATATTCATTGCAGGTCCGAGGATTGTACTGACATCCATTGCCTGACATTCCTGACCGAGCAGTTCCCCCTGTCTGCGGATCAGATCACGGTCAAAGCTGGATGCTGTCGCACATCCTGCCGGGAAGCAGATTGCCTTCTCACTTTCGTTAAGTCCAAGATGATCTGCCTCTTCTGCCTGCTTTCTCAATCCGTGCGGTCCGTCTGTTACCATAACGGATGGAATTCCAAGACGCTCAATTCCTTTCAGATGCCAGAAGTCTGCTCCGGAACACATTCCGGCTTTTTCTTCCAATGTCATCTGTGAAATCAGATTCTGAATCTTTTCTTTCTCCATGTTGTTACCTCCATTTTTTTATGATTTCTTACTTCTTGCTTTGTTCTATCGGTTCTTCATCATGGCTTTATAATATCCGAAAAATCGTGTGTTTTATTTCATTTTTAAACTTTTATTTATATATTTATACTTTTATTTGTAACTGTTCAGAGCCAAGCAAAATTTCAAAAAAAGGTATAAAATGCTTGCATTTTTTAGACTGTTTTTGAAATTTTATTTGGCGGATACGCCACACCTCCGAAATGCATAGCATTTTGGAGGTTGGCTCTGAACATTTACTACTATTTTTCTATTGACTTGGGAAATACATTCGATTACGCTGATAGATAGAAAAAACATGCAAAACATTTTTACGCAAAGAAAAGAGGCAATATTTATGGAAAAAACTTACTCCCTGATCAATTTCATGAAAGCTTATTACCCGGATTCAAATATCCCGATGTATCTTTTTTCTGATGAAAAATGTATTTTCTGCATGCCGGAGCAAAATGAACTGACTTATCCACCGTTCCAATATCTTCAGGAGCTTTTTTCCGGTTCCGAGCGTATTACTTACTGCACGACCGAATATGGAATCATGTTTTGTTCTCTTAAGGTAGATTCTTCTGAAAACAGGCATCTTGTTTTCGGTCCGGTCACAACTGTACCTTATTCTGATTCCGATCTGCAGCATTTATACAAAGACTACATGGTATCGAACGACAACCGCTCTGATTTCAAGTCCTTTCTCCGTCAGATTCCGTGCCTGTCCTTAAGTTCTCTGTTAAAGAAATGTATCTTCCTCAACTACTGTCTGCACGAAGAGCAGCTTTCACTGGAAGATCTTACTTCTGTCGGACAGGCAGTGTCTGGAAATGATGTTACATCAGATGCCTCTCTTCTTTTGGAAGAAACTTATCAGAAAAAGGAAAATGAACAGCACAACCAGACTTATATTCTGGAAGAACAGCTTCTAAGGCTTGTCCGCACCGGTGACTGTGAAGGTTTCAAAAGATTTGCCTATAGTGAAAGTAACTTTCATATCGGTGTTACCGGTTCCACTGCTCTGCGTCAGTTAAAGAATAATATTATTATCACAACGACCCTATGTACCCGAGCTGCGATCGAAGGGGGACTGGATTATGACACGGCATATCAGCTCTCCGATTATTTCATCCAGTCTTCTGAACGCTTGACAAGTGCAGACCGGTTGACTGACCTTCTTGGAAAAGTCAGTTATACTTTTGCAGAGAAAGTTGCCCAATCAAAAACGCCCGTCTCTACAGACGAGCGCATGCAGAAAGCAATTCGCTATATTCAGCAGAACGTGAATCAGCACCTCACCGTTGGAGATGTTGCTGATTACGTCGGATTCAGCAAATCCTACTTTTCTGCCTATTTTAAGAAAACACTTGGATTCTCTGTCAGTGCATTTATCCTGCGCTGTAAACTGGAAGAAGGTAGAGAATTACTGCAGTATACCGATAAATCTATCAGTACAATCAGCGAATTTCTCTGCTTTTCCAGCCAGAGCCACTTTCAGACTGCCTTCAAAAAACAGTTTGGCATGACTCCAAACGAGTACAGGCGCAAGCGGTCATAGACCTCCCTGCCTTTTCGTAAGCAGCCGCGGTATCGATCAGGCGATAACCTGTTTTAACTGCCTGTACAACAGCATTTTTACTTGCTTCCTACTATTTACCATTTACTTAAATTGGGGTAGTCTTCCAAGTAATGTTTTATGCAACGCACACTTCTTATATGGTAAAAAGTGCTATGCAAAAATCAATAACGCCGAATAGGATTTATTATATCCTGTATCGGCGTTATTAATTGTAATTATCTTATTTTCTAATCATAGTATGACTGATTATCATCCTCGCAAACTTGAGTTGTCGATTTCCTTGCAATAAAAAACAACATTCTGATTTACTCACTATTTCACAATTGCTATTTTCAAAGTGATATCCCCATTTGACAAAAGTTCTGTTACATCACTTTCTGGAATATTCATTTTTCCCAGTCTGGTATATGCCCATGAATTTGATCCGTAAAATACTACTATTTTGTCTCCACTGTATAGAACTATATCTCCACTATAAGTAGTTATCTGCTCATCATTTTTTGTATAACTTTTTCCCAGAGAACCAACCTGCTCATTGTCGCTATACATAGACATCTGCACTACGATATCACCTTTGCCAGCTTCCTCCAAAAGTTCTTGTACTGTCTGATTATCTTCCCATATAACCGGGATTTCAGTGTCATTAAAATATAATTTCATGTATTCCTTCTCATCATCAATTGCCGATTTGTCGGTAATTTCTGTTTTCTCTAATTCTCCGGCTGAATTTTGAAATTCAGTACTATTGTCTATTATTTCTTCGGATATATCATTTTCAAATGAAACACTTCTTTTTTCTCTACATCCTACAAGCTCAGATAAAATTAATACACACAGACTAAGTAATAGTACTCTTTTCAAACTTATAATTCCTTTCCAAGTTCATATGCTTTCTTCATCACATCCACATGGCTTACAGCTGTATTTGCAGCATCAATTCCACCGCCACTTACGATGCCTTTTAAGGAAGCCTTTTCAAAACAGTCTACCCAGCCTTGCAGACCATTGTAGGCTTTTTCAAATGCGCTTTCATCATTTTCAGCGGCAGTTGCTTCAATACACACATTCCCGTCTTCTGACAGGATAGACACCCGACACAATATTTTATATCTTTTCCTTTCAAAGAAAGAAGTTCCACATCATGCCCTGCTTCTTTTGCCCCCTTTGCACACTCTTTTGCGAGTATATCAGAATTGCTGCCTCCTCGAAGACTTGTAGATATGATCAATACTTTTTTTGCCATAATTAAATTTCTCCTTTTTCAGCGTCTTTTTTAACCTTCCGTATAACTTTCGCAGGCACTCCTGCCGCAATCATATTGGCCGGAACATCTTTTGTTACAACTGCTCCGGCTGCAATGATCGAACCTTCACCAATCGTAACCCCAGGAAGAACCGTTACATTTGCTCCAATCCATACATTTTTTTCAATGTGAATCGGCTGAAATATCATACCAGCTCTTTTCTCAGGATCTTCCATATGATTGATTGTTGCCAATACTGCATTATGTCCGATCAGGGCTCCATCCTCTATATAAATACCACCCTGATCCTGAAACTTACATCCTGCATTAATAAAAACATTTTTGCCTATATGGATGTTTCGTCCGCAGTCTGTATAAAACGGAGGAAACATTCCAAAACTTTCATCTATTTTTTGTCCGGTAAGTTCTGACATAAGCTGTACAATTTCTTCTTTTGTATGATATTTGTTATTCAGCTCCATTGTTATCTT
>NZ_CAKRDI010000053.1 GCF_934309415.1 uncultured Mediterraneibacter sp. | reverse complement strand
GCACTGCGGCGTACAAGGAAGATGTCGCAAGCGACCGCCGCAGGCGCTAGAATGTGCCAAGGCACATTCTTTGTTCTCTTACGGCAGATAGCTTACAGAAAGCATTTTCCAGAAATACTCCAAGAAGTTATGGGGATTGGGTGGAAAAGGAGATTGAGAAAGGACTGCTTTGAATGAAAGAGTGACACATGGAAGAGTTTCTGAATATATAAATGAAAGAGCTATTTTTATGGAGAGACAGACATGGATTCATTGAGAATGATGCAGCAGGAAATGACAGAGAAAGGAAGTCTGCAGATCAATGTGACTTCTTCAATCAATGCATTTCCGGTGGCAGAAGCAGAGATATCGATTTCTTATACAGGGGTTCCGGAGAGCACATTGGAAAAGGTTATGACGGATTCTTCGGGACAGACGGAAAGTATTGAACTGAATGCTCCGCCGGAGGAGTGGAGTCTGGATCAGGAAAATGACCGACAGCCTTATTCGGAATATACGCTGGATATCAGTGCACCCGGATTTGAGACGGTCCGTATTTCCGGCACGGAGATTCTGGCAAATACAAAGGCTATACAGAACGTGAGGATGAGACCGAGCGATCAGGGCAGGGAAGAGGAAAATGTGTTTGTCATCCCTGCTCATACTTTATATGGGGATTATCCGCCGAAGATCGCAGAGGAAGAAATCAAGCCGGTCAATGAGACGGGAGAGATTGTTCTGAGCAGAGTCGTTGTGCCGGAGTATATTGTGGTGCATGATGGATCTCCGCGGGATTCAACTGCAACAAATTATTATGTGAAATATAAGGATTATATTAAAAATGTAGCATCCAGTGAGATCTATGCAACCTGGCCGGAGAATACGATCCGGGCGAATGTACTGGCGATTATGTCGTTTACGTTGAACCGGGTTTACACGGAGTGGTATCGCAATAAAGGATATGATTTTACAATTACATCATCTACGGCATTTGATCATAAATGGATCCCGGAGCGTAATATATTTGAGTCTATTTCGCAGGTGGTAGATGAACTGTTTGCTGATTATCTTTCCCGTCCGAATGTGAGACAGCCGATTCTGACGCAGTACTGTGATGGACAGAGGGTAAGCTGTCCAAACTGGATGACACAGTGGGGAAGTAAGTCTCTCGGAGATCAGGGATATTCTGCGATTGAGATCCTGCGATATTATTATGGGGATGACATGTACATTAATACAGCGCAGGAAATCTCCGGGATTCCGTCTTCCTGGCCTGGATATACACTGGAGATCGGCTCAAGCGGACAGAAAGTAAGACAGATGCAGGAACAGTTAAATGTAATTGCAGGGGCATATCCGGCAATACCGAAGGTAACTGTGGACGGAATCTACGGACCTGCGACCGAAGCCTCCGTCAGAAAATTTCAGCAGGTATTTAACCTGCCGGTGACAGGAACGGTAGATTACAGAACCTGGTATAAAATCTCAGAGATTTACGTGGGTGTATCACGTATCGCAGAACTTGTGTAAGATATATTTGAATGTATTTTGCCCATCGTCAAAGACGATTTGAAATACCGGAATTATATGGTGATGTTGGAAGAGTGAAAGGAAGCTGTAATGGAAAGAAAAAGAAGACGAAAGAGAGTACGCAGAGCAAAGAAACAGGGCGTTGGCTTAAAGGTTTGTCTGATTATCATCTTAATGGCAACAGCATTTGGAGCGTGGCAGGTATTTCCGGAAATTGCGATGCGTGCAACAGAAACCGCTGGCAGAATCAGCGGGAAAAGTGAAATTCAGAATGCGGCATCAGAACTGACTCTGAAAGAAGAGGAAGTAGAGACAGATTTCTATTATCAGCAGTTAAATGGAAAAGAAAAAACAGCATATAAAGAACTGTTACAGGGAGTGCGGGAAATGGAAGAGAACATTACGCTTCATGTCGGCAAAGAGGAAGATGCAGGAAAGATCTATGAAGCACTTCTGTATGACAGACCAGAACTGTTCTGGTGTACCGGGGATTCTCATATGACAGTATATTCGGAATATACAGAGTTTTCCCCGTCCTACAGCTGCACAGCGGAACAGAAAGAAGAACGGCAGAAGCGAATCCTCCAGGCGGAGATGGAGTGCTGGGGTCAGATGCCGGAAACAGATTCAGAGTATGAGAAGATAAAGGCAGTTTTTGAATATATCGTAAATACAGTAGAATATGATGAAACTGCATCCGATAATCAGAATATATACAGTGCGCTTGTAAATCATCGTTCTGTCTGCGCTGGATACTCAAGATCTGCGCAGTATCTGCTAAAGAGTCTGGGGATAGAATGTATTTATGTAACGGGAGATGTGATTTCAGCAGATGGAAAAAGAGGTGCTCATGCCTGGAATATCGTAAAATGCGAGGATGCATACTATCAGATGGATGTGACTTTTGGAGATCCGCTGTTTCTTGAAAATGAAAACAGGGAAGATCTTCCGGAGTACATGATCAATTATGAGTATCTCTGCTGTACAGACGAGCAGATTCAGAGGGATCATATCCCGGATGAAGGAGCAGAATACCCGGTCTGTGATTCGGATGATCTGAATTATTATAAAAGAAACGGGATGTATTATGAAACATTTGATCCAGATGAAATCCTTGGAAAAATGAAAGAAGGAATTGCTGACAGACAGGAAATGTTTGTCTGCAGTTTTAAAGATGAGGAAGTCTACAGTCAGGCTGTACAGCAGATGATCGAAGAGCTGCTGCCACAGGCGGCACAGAATCTGGCAGAGCGTTATGGACTTGAGCAGGTAAGGTATACTTATGCAGAAGATAAAGTGCAGTATATATTTTCGGTTTTCTGGAATTATAACGAATAATAGAGGGGTTTTAGGAAATATCAGGAAACAGAGCCCACATAAGATGCATAAAAAATGTATAAAATAGAAGAAAAATGCATAAAAATCCTTTTATAAGTAAAAATACTCATTATTTATAAGAAAAAAGATAAATTATACATGAAAAATACGGTTGAATTATGTCTCTGATTGTAGTATAATCTTTACAATTTGAGAAAGAGGGCGCTCTGGAACGAAAGACTCCATGAGTGCCTTTCTTTTAAAAAAGATAAATTTTACGAAGGGAAAGGGTGAACAGATGAAAGCGTTTCTTATATTGGAAGACGGTACTGTGTTTACAGGAACAAGCATTGGTTCGACGAGAGATATGATCAGTGAGATCGTATTTAACACCTCAATGACAGGTTATCTGGAGGTGCTGACGGACCCTTCTTATGCGGGACAGGCAGTTGTCATGACTTATCCGCTGATTGGTAACTATGGTATCACACCGGATATGGAGTCATTAAAAGCATGGCCTGACGGCTATATTGTGAGGGAGTTATCCCGTATGCCGAGCAATTTCAGATGCGAAGGCACAATTCAGGATTTCCTGAAAGAACAGGATATTCCGGGAATTGCAGGAATTGATACACGTGCACTGACAAAGATCCTGAGAGAAAAAGGAACTATGAATGGCATGATTACAACAAATGAGAACTACAATCTTGAGGAGATTCTTCCGAAGCTGAAGGCATATACAGTAGGAGATGTAGTTTCCAAAGTAACATGTAAAGAAAAATATGTACTGGAAGGAACAGGAAAGAAAGTTGCTCTCCTTGACTTCGGTGCAAAGAAGAACATTGCAAGATCACTGAACGAGCGTGGATGCGAAGTTACAGTATATCCTGCAGGTACAAGTGCAGAAGAGATCATTGCATCCAATCCGGATGGAATCATGCTCTCGAACGGACCTGGAGATCCGGCGGACTGCACAGAGATCATTAAAGAGATCAAAAAGTTATATGATACAGATATTCCGATCTTTGCGATCTGTCTGGGACATCAGCTTATGGCACTGGCAACAGGTGCGACAACACATAAACTGAAATACGGACATCGTGGTGGAAACCATCCGGTGAAAGACCTCCAGACAGGACGTGTCTACATTTCTTCTCAGAACCACGGTTATGTGGTAGATGCAGAAAAGATTGACCCGGCAGTTGCTGTTCCGGCATTTAAGAATGTCAACGACGGAACGAATGAGGGTCTTGCTTATACAGGAAAGAACATCTTCACAGTTCAGTTCCATCCGGAAGCATGCCCGGGACCACAGGATTCAGGTTATTTATTTGACAGATTTATCGAGATGATGGGAGGAGCGAAATAATGCCAAGAGATAATAGTATTAAAAAAGTATTAGTAATTGGTTCCGGTCCGATCGTCATCGGTCAGGCAGCAGAGTTTGATTATGCGGGAACACAGGCCTGCCGTTCACTGAAAGAGGAAGGAATTGAAGTAGTTCTTCTGAACTCAAACCCTGCTACGATCATGACAGATAAAGATATTGCAGACCGCGTTTATATTGAGCCGCTGACAGTAGAAGTAGTAGAACAGCTGATCAAGAAGGAGAAGCCGGACAGCGTACTTCCAACTCTGGGAGGACAGGCAGGACTGAACCTTGCCATGGAGCTGGAAGAAGCAGGATTCTTAAAAGAGAATGGTGTTCGTCTGATCGGTACAACTTCTGAGACGATCAAGAAAGCAGAAGACCGTCTGGAATTCAAGGCTACAATGGAGAAAATCGGTGAGCCGGTTGCGGCTTCCCTGGTTGTTGAGAACGTAGAGGATGGACTTGCATTTGCAAACAAGATTGGTTATCCGGTTGTACTTCGTCCGGCATACACACTGGGAGGAAGCGGCGGTGGTATCGCACATGATTCCCAACAGTTGGTAGAAATCCTTGAAAATGGACTTCGTCTTTCCCGTGTGGGACAGGTTCTTGTAGAGCGTTGTATCGCAGGATGGAAAGAGATCGAGTATGAAGTAATGCGTGATGGCAATGGAAACTGTATTACTGTATGTAATATGGAGAACATTGATCCGGTCGGAGTTCATACAGGAGACAGTATCGTAGTTGCACCGTCCCAGACACTGGGAGATAAAGAGTATCAGATGCTCCGTACTTCTGCCCTGAATATTATCAGCGAACTGAATATCACAGGTGGATGTAACGTTCAGTATGCATTGCACCCGGAGACATTTGAGTACTGTGTGATCGAGGTAAACCCGCGTGTAAGCCGTTCTTCAGCGCTTGCATCCAAAGCGACAGGTTACCCGATCGCGAAAGTAGCTGCGAAGATCGCACTTGGATATAATCTGGATGAGATCCAGAATGCAATTACGAAGAAGACTTATGCAAGTTTTGAGCCGATGCTTGACTATGTAGTCGTTAAGATCCCGAGACTTCCATTCGATAAGTTTATCAGTGCCAAGAGAACACTGACAACACAGATGAAAGCAACCGGAGAGGTTATGAGTATCTGTGATAACTTTGAGGGCGCTCTGATGAAAGCCATCCGTTCTCTGGAGCAGCATGTAGACAGCCTGATGTCCTATGATTTCACAGATCTTACAGAAAAAGAACTGCTCAAACAGCTTGAGATCGTAGATGATATGCGTATGTGGAGAATTGCCGAGGCATGCAGAAGAGGTATCAGCTACGAGAAGATTCATGAGATTACAAAAGTAGATGAGTGGTTTATTGATAAATTTGCGATCATCACAGAGATGGAGACTGCATTAAAGACTCAGGAACTTACACCGGAACTTCTGAAAGAAGCGAAGAGAATCGAGTTCCCGGATAACGTGATTGCAGAGCTGACAGGAAAGACAGAGCAGGAGATTCACGATATGCGTCATGAGAACGGAATCGTGGCAGCTTATAAGATCGTAGATACCTGTGCAGCTGAGTTCGCGGCAGAGACACCATATTACTACTCTGTATATGGAAGCGAGAATGAAGTAGAGAAGACAAGTGCGAAGAAGAAAGTACTGGTCCTTGGTTCCGGTCCGATCCGAATCGGTCAGGGAATCGAGTTCGACTTCTGTTCTGTACACTGTACATGGGCATTTGCGAAAGACGGTTATGAGACAATCATCGTAAATAATAACCCGGAGACTGTAAGTACAGACTTCGATATTGCAGATAAACTGTATTTTGAACCACTGACTGCAGAAGATGTGGAAAGTATCGTAGATATTGAGAAACCGGACGGAGCAGTTGTACAGTTCGGTGGCCAGACAGCTATCAAGCTGACAGAAGCTCTGATGAAGATGGGAGTTCCGATCCTTGGAACATCTGCAGAAAATGTAGATAAAGCGGAAGACCGTGAGCTGTTTGACGAGATTCTTGAGGAATGCCAGATCCCGCGCCCGACAGGAGGAACTGTATTTACAGCAGAAGAAGCAAAAGAAGTTGCAAACAGACTGGGCTATCCGGTACTGGTTCGTCCTTCTTATGTACTTGGTGGACAGGGAATGCAGATTGCCATCAGTGATGATGATATTGATGAATTCATCGGAATCATCAACCGTATCGCACAGGATCACCCGATCCTCGTAGATAAATATCTTCAGGGTAAAGAGATCGAGGTTGATGCGGTATGTGACGGTACAGATATCCTGATTCCTGGAATCATGGAGCATATCGAGCGTGCCGGTATCCACTCGGGAGACAGTATTTCTGTATATCCTGCACAGAGTCTGACAGAAGGTGCGAAAGCGAAGATTGCTGAGTACACAAGAAGACTTGCAAAATCACTGCATGTTATCGGTATGATCAACATCCAGTTCATCGTGTGCGGTGAAGAGGATGTATATGTAATCGAGGTAAATCCACGTTCCAGCCGTACAGTACCATACATCAGTAAGGTAACAGGTATCCCGATCGTTCCGCTGGCAACTCAGGTGATCACAGGAAAGAAAATCAAGGAACTTGGTTACACACCGGGACTTCAGCCGGAAGCAGATTATGTTGCAGTTAAGATGCCGGTATTCTCCTTCGAGAAGATCCGAGGCGCAGATATCAGCCTTGGACCAGAGATGAAGTCTACAGGAGAGTGTCTTGGTATTGCGAAGACATTTGATGAAGCACTTTACAAAGCATTCATCGGTGCAGGAATCAAGCTGCCGAAGTTCAAGAACATGATCATGACCGTACGTGATGAAGATCATGCAGATGCAGTGGAGATCGGAAGAAGATTTGCCAATATCGGATATCATATCTTTGCAACAAGCGGAACAGCACGTGCACTGAATGAAGCAGGTGTAAAGGCAACTCCGGTTCGTAAGATTGAGCAGGAATCACCGAACCTTCTTGACCTGATCCTGGGACATAAGATCGATCTGGTTATCGACATCCCGGCACAGGGAGCAGAGCATTCCAAAGACGGATTTGTAATCCGTAGAAATGCCATCGAGACAGGTGTAAATGTACTGACAGCAATTGATACGGCTTATGCACTGATCACCAGTCTTGAGAATACAGATATTCAGAAACTGACATTGATCGATATTGCGAAAGTACAGTAATAGAAATTTCGCAGATTGTGATGTGGAAACTGACAGAGGGAGAGGACTTGAACAGAGTTTTCTTCCTCTGTTTTTTGTATCTATTTATAGAATATGAAGAAAAGATATCGGAGTTATGATTGCGGATGAATAGAGGATGTTTTATGTTTGATGTTACCTTTGATATATAGATCAAAGTGTGTTTGAAAAGAAAAATATAAGAATGGTTGAACTGAAGAAATTAAAAAAAGAAGAGCTGCATCTTTTAGTTTTCAGATGTCAGCCCTTTATTTTATATTAGCCATTTTCATGAAATTTTCTGAGTGCTCCATAGTTTACAGTCTTCCTCTGTAACGAAGCTCAAGTTCAGATAATTCTCCATAATATTTAATAACTTCTTCCATCCATGCTTTTAATTCTGCTTTAAATTTTTTCATTATTTTTGTCCTCCTGTAAATATTTTTTCTTTAAATAAATTGTTTTTTGACTTTGCAATGTGAAATCCGTTGATTTATCAAGGATTCGCTGGATTACTGATTCTACCGGTCACGGATTATCTGTAATAAGATCCGTAATGATACATTGAACCATAGAAGTTAACTGTTTCTTTAAACCAGTTCTTAAACCATGTTCTGATTTTGTTCATCATGTTTGTCACCTCCTTATCGATTACACTTGCATTATAGTCGACTCTGCGTTATAATTCTTGCCAAATCCGGCTAAAAAGTAGCCAAATTCTGCAAGGGGAATATAAAATGAGACCAATTTACGAGGAAAATGAGGAAACTTTAGAAATAGAGGAACAAATTTCCAGTCATATTTCGCCACATCTTCATAAGTCGATGGAATTTGTATCTGTGACGGAAGGAACGCTGGAACTTGGAATCGGAACGGAACTTTATCATATGGAAAAAGGAGATTTTGCTGTGGTATTTCCGGAGATGATCCATCATTATCAGGTGTTTGACAGTGGGACATGTAAAGCAATCTATGCACTGGCATCGCCGCTTCTTGGCAGCAGTTATACAAGAGAACTTCAGCAATTATGTCCGATTAATCCGGTCATTCAGTCCAAAGATGTACATCCGGATGTAAATTATGCGCTGAGAAGTATGTTGGTTTACCCGGCAGAGGCACAGGAACATGTGCTTCATCAGTCCTTTATTCAGATCATTCTTGCCCGGACAATTCCGCTGTTTCAACTGACGGAAAAAAGCAATGTGGGAAGTGAGGATCTTATTTACCAGACGGTTTCTTATATTGCAGCGCATTATACGGAAGAACTTACACTGCCGAAAATGGCACATGATCTGGGTGTGAGTCAGTCAACCTTATCGCGTGTGTTCTCAGGAACCTTTCATATGAATTTTAACCGATATTTAAATGAAGCAAGGCTGGATTACGCCTGCAATCTTCTGCTGCACAGTGACCGGACAATTCTGGATATCTGCATTCATGCGGGATTCGAGAGTCAGAGAACATTTAACAGAGTATTTCAGGAGAGATATCATATGTCACCGAGAGAGTATAGAAAGTCCAGCTAATAAATGTCAATAGATAAACAAAAAATATTTTTTGCCTAAAAAAGGGTAGACTTTTCCCTTGG
>NZ_CAKRDI010000052.1 GCF_934309415.1 uncultured Mediterraneibacter sp. | reverse complement strand
TGATACAAGCAAGTCCCCACCCACTGCTTATTGCTTTTCGCAATTGAAGCAGGGGACTTACTTGATTCGGTTAAATCAGTTTCATAATATCATTAAACATGACAAATACCATCAGTGCCATCAGCAATGCAAATCCGGCAAAATGAACCATGCCTTCTTTCTCCGGTGGGACTCTCTTGCCACGGATCGCTTCGATGATCAGAAATACAAGTCTTCCGCCATCCAGTGCCGGAATCGGCAGCAGATTCATAATTCCCAGGTTTGCTGTCACCAGAATCCCAATATTCATCAGATTTAAGATGATGACTGAAAGCCCTGCCGGAGCAGATTCCTGATACACATTATCCACCGCACTGACAATTCCGACCGGACCGGACAGATCTTTCATTCCAACCTGACCACCAATCAGCATTTTGAGACTGTCTATCGTATACACAACCCAGTATTTTACCGTATAAGCACCATACTGTACGCTTCCGATCACGCCCGGTTTTACAATCTCTCCACCGGATACACCGAGAAGCGGCAGCGCATCCTCTTCCTTCTGTCTTGGTTCTAAGACCGTCGTGTAATCTTTTCCGTCACGCTCATAAGTCACTTCCACTGTCTCTTCACCTGAATGCGTCAGATTATACAGACTGATATCATTCCAGATGTGTACGGATCTTCCTCCAATCTTCCTGATTACATCGCCCGCTTCAATTCCCTGCTCCTGTGCAGAATATCCATCCAGCACCTTGCTGACTACAGGCGCCCGGTATCCTACCCAGCCGATCATGATAATACAAAGAATCCATGCAAGCAGCAGATTGAACAGAGGACCGGCAACAATGACCGACATCCTCGCCCACACTGATTTACTGTTAAAACTCCCCTCTGACTGATCCTCCACATCATCTTCACCCATCATGCAGGCTCCGCCAAAAGGAAGAAGCTTTAAGCTGAATTTTGTCTCTCCGATCTGCTTACCGAAAATAGTAGGTCCAAGTCCCAGCGAAAATTCATCCACACGGATTCCATTTGCTTTCGCAAGCAGGAAATGACCAAGCTCATGAATGATGATGATCGCACTGAAAAGCAGGATTGCCAAAATTATACCCATACATTACCACCTGTTTTTAATAAATTCATATGTTTCCTGTTCTGTCTTTAGTATCTCTTCTACAGTAGGAGCTTCAATATTCTTATGATTTTCCATGCAGGCCTGGATGATCTCCGGGATTTCCAGATAACGGATCTTTCTGTCAAGGAACATCGCAACTGCTTTTTCATTCGCTGCATTTAACACAGTCGGAAGGGAACCACCCGTGCGTCCTGCCTCAAATGCAAGTTTTAAACCATAAAATGTCTCCATGTCCGGCTTCTCAAATGTGATCTGGCTCAATGTTGCAAAATCCAGTCTGTCTCCCGGAAGGAATCTTCTCTCCGGATAATACAGGGCATACTGGATCGGCAGTTTCATATCCGGTGTGCCAAGCTGTGCGATCACGGCGCCATCTTCATATTCTACCATAGAATGGATGATACTCTGCGGCTGTACTACCACCTGAATCTGATCCACAGAAACTCCGAACAGCCATTTCGCCTCGATCACTTCCAGTCCTTTATTTACCATCGTGGAAGAATCAATGGTGATCTTCCGTCCCATCGCCCAGTTCGGATGCTTCAGTGCATCTTCTACCTGGATCTTCTCCAGTTCTTCCCGTTTCTTTCCACGGAACGGACCACCGGAAGCAGTCAGAAGAATCTTGTGAAGTGCTTTTCTCTGTCCTCCCTGAAGCGACTGGAAAATTGCACTGTGCTCACTGTCTACCGGAAGAATGGACACTCCTTTTTCTTTTGCCAGCGGCATAATGATATGTCCCGCTGTAACCAGAGTCTCTTTATTGGCAAGCGCAATGTCTTTTCCTTCATTGATCGCTTCAATGGTCGGACGGATTCCGATCATTCCCACAATTGCTGTCACCAGAATCTCTGATTCCGGCTGCGCTGCAACCTCAAGAAGACCGTCCATCCCGGACACAACTTTCACATCCAGATCCTGAATTCTGCTTTTCAGTTCTGCCGCACGTTCTTCTTTCCACACTGCCGCAAGCTTCGGATGAAATTCACGAATCTGCTTTTCCAGCAGATCTATGTTGTTGCCTGCTGCAAGAGCCGTCACTTCTATATCTCCATTTGTTCTTACTATCTCCAATGTTTGGGTTCCGATCGATCCTGTAGATCCCAGAATTGCTATTTTCTTCATATTCTATTACCTCGTTACTTCTCCGTCTGAAACATAACGTTACTGTTCACAGGTCACCTGTAAACAGTAACCACATAATCTCTTTCCTACAGGAACAGCGCCAGATAAAAGATGATCGGAGCTGTAAAAATCACACTGTCAAAACGATCCAGGATTCCGCCGTGTCCCGGAATCAGTTTTCCGTAATCTTTGATATTATGATAACGTTTGATCGCAGACGCCGCCAGATCACCGATCTGGGAGATTGCACCACCTGCGGCTCCGATAATCGCATATTGTGTGATCTCAGCTCCTGCATTTCCCCAGTGATTAATCGCCAGTGCATAAAGAACTCCGATCAGCGCAGCTCCCACAATTCCTCCGATACCGCCTTCTATGGATTTCTTCGGGCTTAAGATTGGTGCCATCTTGTGTTTTCCGATCAGCATTCCCACACAGTACGCACAGGTATCGCAGCCCCAGGAGCATACAAAAACGAGCCATACTGTGAACACTCCGCCCGGAAGCAGACGTGTCTGATAAATGTAAGACAGCATCACCGCTACATAAAATACTCCAAAGAACGCTGCCATGATCTGCTGTGTATTATACTTCGGATATGCAAATACAAGCACTGCCATCTGACAGATCAGAGATACCATAAAAAGCATCATAAACCAGTTTAAAGATTCTCCCGGAAGAATTGGTTTAAAATACAGCAGCGCATAATAAGCGACTGCAAAAATATATCCCACAATCCCCGGTGCTTTCTTCTCAATTCCAAATACTTTATAAAGCTCTGTCATACCGATCAGGCTGATCAGCAACAGTACTGCAAAGAGAAGATTGCCTCCCGTGATTACCGTTATCAATGCAATGATCACCAGTAGTATTCCACTCAACAAGCGTGTTTTAAACATCCTTTATTCCTCCTCAACACCGCCAAAACGTCTGTGTCTGTGATTGAACTCATCAATCGCCTTCTTAAGTTCTTCTTTTGTAAATGCCGGCCACGGAACATCTGTAAAATAAAACTCTGAATATGCAAGCTGCCAGAGCAGATAATTTGAAAGACGCTGTTCACCGCTGGTACGGATCAGAAGATCCGGATCCGGGATCTCTCTTGTGTCAAGATAAGACGCAAAGACAGACTCATCGATCTGTTCTGGATCAACCTTGCCATCCACACAGTCTTTTGCAAGCTTCTTCGCAGCTCTTGCCATCTCATCACGACTTCCGTAATTTAAGGCGATTGTAAAATTCAATCCGCCATTATTCACGGTTGCCTCTTCCAGTTCCCTGATACGTTTCTTGATATCGTCATCCAGTGGTGTGATGTCTCCGATCACACGGATCTTCATATCATTCTTTGCCGCCGTCTTAAGACAGGTCTTCATATAATTACGCAGAAGTGTCATCAACGCACTGACTTCACTTTCCGGTCTGCTCCAGTTCTCTGTGGAAAACGCATAGACTGTCAGATATTTTATTCCCATTCTCCATGCTTCTTCACAGATTCTCTCAACATTCTTACTTCCCTGAGCGTGTCCATAATTGCGAGGCATCCCCTTGGATTTCGCCCAACGTCCGTTTCCATCTAAAATAATCGCAACATGCTGTGGTACGTTCATTCTTATATTCCTCTCTTTGGAGCATGTCCGAAATATACTTTCTGCAAACTCTATTTCCCATTTCATGTATCCCGTTCCATCACCAATAATAATTTCAAATCACAAGATACACTATATCGATTGCAGGAATGGTTTTTCAGACATACCCTCTCAGTTTATAACGGAAATCGAGCAGGATGAAACCCCTGCTCGATCTCTTACATGCACATTTCCGGTTACTGCTCTCCTGCATCTTCGTCAGACTCTGGACAACTCTGTCCGCAAAATCTGTCATCCACATTACATAAGTCTGTCCTGCAGGATAAACATTCTCTCCGATTAAACAGTCATAATCTCTTTTGACTTTGTCTCTACCATTTTGTCGATCTGTGCAATGTATTTGTCTGTAATTTTCTGAAGTTCATCTTCAAGATCCTTGATCTCATCCTCTGATACTTCACTGCCTTTCAGTTTCTTGAAAGCTACATTTCCATCACGACGGATGTTACGGATTGCCACTTTGCCATCCTCACCTTTTTTCTTAACTTCTTTTGCAAGCTCTTTTCTGCGGTCCTCTGTCAGTTCCGGGAAGATCAGGCGAATGGATGTTCCATCATTTGTCGGATTAATTCCGATATCAGAGATCAGGATTGCCTTCTCGATCTCTTTGAGCATGTTCTTCTCCCATGGCTGGATCTGGATCATACGGGCTTCCGGTACGGATACGTTCGCTACCTGCTGGATCGGTGTCGGTGATCCGTAGTAATCTACGGCAATCTTGTCCAGTACATGCGGGTTCGCACGTCCTGCACGGATTGTTGCAAGCTCTCCGTCCAGATTGTTGATTGTCTTTGTCATCTTTGTGTCATATGCTGTAATTCTTTCATTCATGCTGTAAGTCCTCCTACACTGTTACTTTTGTTCCTGTGAATTTGCCCTGCATTGTATTGACAATGCTGTTCTCTTCATTCAGTCCGAATACAAGCATCGGCATCTTATTCTCAAGGCAGAGAATGGATGCTGTCAGATCTACTGCTGCAAGCTTCTGGTCGATCACATCCTGAATTGTGATCTCATCATATTTAACCGCTGCCGGATTTACCTTCGGATCACTGTCATAGATTCCGTCAATGGCTTTTGCAAGAAGCATTGCATCTGCTTCAATCTCAATGGCACGTAATACAGCTCCTGTATCTGTTGAAAAATACGGATGTCCTGTTCCACCTGCGAAAAAGATTACTTTTCCTTCTTCCAGTGCAGCTACTGCAGCATCTTTGGAGAAAAGACTTGTAAATGCGCCGCATACAAACGGTGTAAATACTTCTGTTTTCATTCCTACATGACGGAAAATATCAGATACATAGATACAGTTCATAACTGTAGCAAGCATTCCGATCTGATCTGCCTTTGTACGGTCGATCGTCTCGCTTGTTCTTCCTCTCCAGAAGTTTCCTCCTCCTGTTACGATTGCAACCTGAATTCCATCATCTACAAGCTGTTTTACCTGTTTCGCAACACCAATGCAGGTAGCCTCATCAAATCCAGTTTTCTTTTCACCGGCAAGAGCCTCACCGCTCAGCTTTAACAATACTCTTTTCATAATTGTATAGCTCCTTTAATTTCTCTTTAAATACCCTAAAATGAAGTATAGCATAAGTTTTCTGATTTGTCATGCATATGTTACTGTTCACAGGTAACCTGTAAACAGTAACGCATCTCGCCATTTAGAATCGCCTTTGGCGATGGGCGAGATACATTCAGGACAAAACGTGCATCCTCCATGCCAATCAGCGGAGTGATTGACATGGGAGTGAACAGTAGCTGAAAAGCTTTAAAATATATTACTTTCTGTCATTATTAGATAATAATCATAGAAAACAACACGGTAATAATTCCGCAGATTCCGATTGCCAGCCCGCTCATCGCACCTTCAATCTCCCCGAGCTCAATTGCTTTGGAAGTTCCAACGGCATGGCTGCAGGCTCCGATTGCAAGACCTGCCGCAACAGAATCTGATACATGAAACAGTTTGATCAGCATCGGTGCACAGATACTTCCCAGAATTCCGGTGAAAATAACAGCCACAACCGTAATCGGCACCACTCCGCCTCCCGGCTCGGAAATGCTGACTGCGATCGGTGTCGTTACTGATTTTGGAAGCAGAGATACTGTCATGCTATGATCCAGACCAAACAATTTACACATTACATAGATACTTCCCATGGATGCCGCAGATCCGACTGTACATCCTACCAAAATCGGAAGCCAGTACTGTTTTAAAATATCGATCTTGGTATAAATTGCTACCGCAAGACATGCAGTCGCAGGTGCAAGGAACATATTGATCAATGCTCCTCCTACATTATATGTATCATATGGTATATCAAATATAAGAAGAATTCCCACAATCAGTACGATCGCAATGATCAGTGGATTACAGATCGGTGTTTTTAACTTACGCTGGAGTTTTTCACCAAACCAGAATGCGATTACACTCAGCGCGACTCCAAAATAAGGAGATTCCATTAATTCTTTCATTTCTTTTTGCCTCCTTTACGCTTTTCCAGCAGGCGGACAGTCAGTGTAACACTGTATGCTGTTGCCGCAAATGTAATGACTGTTGATACAACACAGATCACGATTAACTGAAGGAGCGAGCTTTTCAGTACATCAAAATAATTGATGATGCTCACTCCCGCAGGCACAAAGAAAAATGCCATATTTCCCAGAAGGAAATCTGCTTTTTCCTGCACATGCTCGATCTTCAGGGCTCCTGTCATAAGACAGAGTAAGAGCAGTATCATCCCAATTACACTTGCCGGAAATGAAAACGGCAGATAATGCTCAATCACAATACTGATCCAGCAGACACCGAATATGATTCCAAACTGTTTCAAAATCTTCATTGTTTTTACCTTCTTTTCTAATGTATATTATGATGATGTCATATAAGGCATACCTCAAATAAGATACCACTCTCCTTTTTACAAGTCAACGAAGTTTCCCATGAATTTTTTTCCGTTTCTTTCATTTCATTTAGACAATTTTCCCGAAAAACATTGACTTTTTTCATTATATGCTTTATCATACATAATGTTTTCACACTTTAAACAACTAAAATTTTACAGTGCGAATGTGATTGTAATTCAGGAGGACCATACTAAATGATTATCGTATTAAAACCAAATACAACAGAAGAAAATATAACAAGAGTTCAGAATATGATCAAACATAAAGGACTCGATACTCACATCGTTCGCGGTACAGGAATGACCGTTATCGGATGTATCGGTGACACAACTCTGATCGATCCAAGACTGTTCGAGATTGATGATTCCGTTGATAAAGTAATGCATGTACAGGAGCCATACAAACTGGCCAACAGAGCATTCCATCCGGAAGATTCCATCATCGATGTATCCGGTGTCAAGGTCGGCGGAGATCATCTGGCTCTGATCGCCGGACCTTGCTCTGTAGAATCTTTCGAGCAGGTTCTTGAGATTGCACAGAAAGCCAAAGCTTCCGGTGCCAACATGCTTCGCGGTGGTGCATTCAAACCGAGAACAAGCCCATATTCTTTCCAGGGACTGGGACTGGAAGGACTGGACATTCTCTGTGCAGTAAAAAAAGAAGTCGGACTTCCGATCGTTACTGAACTGATGTCACCAAAATATCTGGATACCTTCAATGAAAAAGTAGACCTGATCCAGATCGGTGCACGTAACATGCAGAACTTCGATCTTCTCAAAGAGCTTGGACAGGTTGATCGTCCGATTCTCTTAAAGAGAGGTCTGAACGCTACTTATGAAGAGTGGATCATGTCCGCAGAATACATCATGGCATCCGGCAATGAGAATGTCATCCTCTGCGAGCGTGGTATCCGTACATTTGAAACATTCACAAGAAATACTCTGGATCTTCAGTGTATCCCGGTTCTTCGCAGTAAAACACACCTTCCGGTCATCGTAGACCCAAGCCATGCCGGTGGAAAATGGTGGCTTGTTGAACCAATGGCGAAAGCTTCCATCGCTGCCGGAGCTGACGGACTGATGATTGAAGTACATAATAATCCGGAAGCTGCACTGTGTGACGGTGCACAGTCACTGAAACCTGAAAAATATGACACACTGCTTAATCAGGTTCGCCAGATCGCAGCAGTAGTCGGAAAAACTTTATAAGGAACAAGGTTGAAAACAGACAATGAAATTAACAGTAAATTTAGGAGAAAATTCTTATCCGATCTATATTGAAAACGGAATTCTTGCAAATGCAGGTACTTATATTAAGGATGTGTTCCATGGAAAGAAAATCATGATCATCTCCGATGACAATGTATTTCCTCTCTATGGACAGACCGTGCTGGATTCTCTGTCTGATTACGAATGCCATTCGCTGGTTCTCCCTCACGGAGAGCCAACGAAGAGTTTCCAGTCTCTGCCAAAGATTTATTCTGCCCTGCTTGATGCAAAGCTCTCACGCAGTGATCTTGTCATTGCACTGGGCGGAGGCGTGATCGGAGATCTTGCCGGATTTGCTGCCGCAAGCTATCTCCGTGGCATAAAACTGGTGCAGATCCCTACTTCCCTTCTGGCTCAGGTAGACTCCTCCGTCGGTGGAAAAGTAGCTGTAGACCTTCCGCAGGGAAAGAATCTGGTGGGTGCTTTCTTCCATCCGAAAACAGTCATTATTGATCCGGATGTACTGAACACATTACCAGAACATTTCATCAGCGATGGTATGGGTGAGGTCATCAAATACGGATGTATCAAAGACAAATCACTTTTTGAGAAACTGACTGCCCACAGTTCTTTTGAAGATCTGAAACCGGAACTGACTGAGATTATTGCCTGCTGCGTGGATATCAAACGCGTAGTCGTAGAAGCAGACCAGTTCGATACAGGAGAACGTATGCTTCTGAACTTTGGTCATACACTGGCTCACACCATTGAACAACATTTCAATTACGAGCGCGAAAGCCATGGGGAAGCAGTTGGAATCGGTATGTATCAGATTGCAAAACTCGCAGAAGCAAAAGGTCTGACAGAAGCTGGATGTGCCGAGGACATCCGCAAAGCACTGGAAATCTACGGACTTCCAGCTGCCTGCAATCTTCCGATGAATGTATTGACAGATGCCATTTCACTGGATAAGAAGAATCTGAATAATCATCTGAATGTAGTTCTTCTCCATTCCATCGGAGACAGCTATGTATATCCTGCTGATGTTTCATTCTTCGACAGCGCAGATATGATTTAACCGAATCAAGTAAGTCCCCTGCTTCAATTGCGAAAAGCAATAAGCAGTGGGTGGGGACTTGCTTGTATC
>NZ_CAKRDI010000051.1 GCF_934309415.1 uncultured Mediterraneibacter sp. | reverse complement strand
TAACCAAATGATCCAATATTCATTAGACAATATGGATGATACCTCTGATGAATCATAACCGTTATAAATCTTTTGTATTTTTTGATTGATTTAACCACTTTCTTACATCTTCCGGCATAAGCTCAAATTTTTCTCCGGCTATAATTGTGTTATTTACATCAACCAACATATAACCTCCACGATTGTCTATTACACCTTTGCGTGATTTTTTCAATAATATTCCTCGTCTTTTTGCAGCTTTTCTCAATTGAGTATCTTTTACGCTTGTAATCATCTTTTCATCTCCTGTGTAAATATTTTATCCGACATATCGGTTATTAAGCTCAACCCAAAATATTTGTCGCTCACACTCATCCGAATATTTTGGATATGCAACAGCAATTTTCTTTAATACTTCTATTTTAAATTCAGGGTAAGCATCTGCAGCCCCAACTTTTCCATCAATTCTATAAAGGAAACCATCGTAATCTACTAAATTGTGTCTAACGTAATTTACTACCCAACGAACCAAAGTATCTTCATCCGCTTCGTTAACATTGGCAATTACATCTTCATCATAATCTTCGTCATAATGGGGATGTTTTTGATACCATATTTGTTTTGCTTGTAAAGTTCTGCTACGTAATTCATCGTCCGGTAAAATTTTTATGGAAATTGCTTCTATAAACTCTTCAATACTGTGATGCATATTTCTACGCTTAGTATCTACTGCCTTATTTGCGGATTCTTTTCGTTTACATGCTTTCTTCATTGCTTTCTGAAATTCTTCTGTTTCCATTATTTTTTTGACGGTATCTTCTTCCCATAACCTCATTGGAGCAGCTTTGCTATAATGAGGATTTCTTTTCAATATAGGATCTGGAAGAAACCTGTTAATTAAACTTTTCGTCCATCCATATTCACCTATTATTTTTGACTGAGTAATCATCTTGGGCTTGTCCATAGCCAATCTCCTTCCCATTCTTTCAAATGTAATTCATTTTTATTTAACAACATACGTTATTTCTTTATGGTTATACAATACACTATATCGTTATATTTGTCAATCGTAAAAACACTTTGCAGTTATATTTATATTGTTATAGTGTTTTTTAATTGACATTTCACATATTTAATAATATAATGATCCTGAAAGGAGATGAAGTTTCTTGGGAAAAAATTTGAACACAGAAAATAGGACGAGACAAAAAATCAAATCTTTCCTTGCCATGAATGGATGTACTTTAAAAGAGGTTGTAGAAAAGATGAATGCAAACCACCCAGATACTCCTACTACAGCTCAAAACATAACAAATAAACTTGCCAGGGAAACAATAAAATTTTCAGAAGTAGTCGAAATTGCAGAACTTTTAGGATATTCCGTAGAATTCATTCCTCGCAATCGGAAAATGTACTTTCCTGCCAGTGAAGAACGTAACAATAAACTAGAGCAAATTGCAGTAAAAGCTGAAGAGGATGTTATAAAAATCCCCAGTCCGAATTTCGGCGAAACGATTATCTATGGTACTAATGCACAAGCTGCTGCCGACCAGCTTATGAAACAACCGACTTTATCAAAAAGTGCTGAAATTTTACTGCAACACAGATTACAAAAAGAATTAAATGTTCTTATCTCCGTTACAAACTCACATGTAAATCAATGATTATACTTCACTTTAATAAGGCTGTAGAACAAAATCTGCAGCCTTACTTTTTCACTTTTAACTCGGACAAATATGCTTAAAAATTTCATCACCTAACTTTTCTCTGAAATATTCCTCATGGATGTGAAAATTTGATTTGCTTATGTGTATTTCTTTATTCAAGTGATTCCATGTCAATGCTATTCTTTTTTCTTCAATAACAGAAATTGCCCATAGTATTTTTCTAACCCAGAAATCTTCCTGAGTTTCTTCATATTTTTCAACTACTTTTCTGCATTTTTTCATGTTGTATAAATCTCGATTGCTTAATCCTGCTGCCCTATTTATCGCTCCTATTGTGATTCGTTTCGGCATTTCTCCGTCTTTTTCTTTGTATTCAGCAATAATAGCTTCTATTTGGATATAATACTCATCGTCCAATTTTTCAAGTCTTTCCATTTTTGCCCGACTTTCTTTTATCTTCGGATAAAATCTCTCCGTCCACTCATAATCATTTCTTCTCAACCAGTGTAACTCTGATTTGTATTCTGACATATTACATATCTGTGTATACGAATATCCGGGATATTGTGCCATAGTTTTAATCCATATTTTTCTTAATTCAGTAACCTTCCGATCTTTGTTGTCCTGTTTATTCGTAACATATCTATCATCTTTAAAATTTGGAATCCCATGTTTGCTCCTAATCAAATTGATAAGTGCATTAGATACCCCCAAATCTCTTGATATCCGATATGCACTTACACCACTACAAAGCATTTCAATAACTTTATCGTCAAAATCCTCTTCCGGCTTTTTAAACGGTAATCTGCATTCCATTAGTTCCTTTACCGGAATACCCAAAAATACACCTATTTGAATTATTTCATATGGATTGATTCTCTCTCCATGCAACACCTTTGAAATTTGCCACTTCATAGAAATCCCGTTATCCAGACTTTCATAAAATTCCGTCATTTTTTCATACAGTATCGTTATGTTTATAACTTGCCCTCTATTAGATAAATACGGCGTGTTATTCATTTGAGATACAAGAAATTCGCCCGGCTGCAAATTAGCATATATTTTTATAGGAGTGCGAACCATTGCTTCAATATATTTTGCAAGTTTTGACTCTAATTCTGTTCCTTCCTCTGATTCCAAATTTGTGATCTCGGATTCAGCCGTAACAAAACCAGACACTTTATGCTTGTCATACACAACTGTACTGTTGAGCAATCTACATTTATGCTTTGGACATACTTTAATTTCCGGCACTTGATGAATTCGATTCCAGTATGTCTCTCCATATTTTTCTCTATGCTCCTTGACACACATCGGACAATACTTTAAATATTCCGTTCTGTCCCGAATAGGAGTAATCGAAAACAAATTAACATAATTTCCCTTGAGAAGCGTAAGTGCTTGCATTGCTTCCCTTCTTTTTGCAATTTTTAAGTATCGCCCATAATAATTACATAACGTATGATTCCGTAAAAAGGTTTCCCACTTACAATTTTTTGTCAGATAATCAATAATCTCTGTAGACAGATTATTACAAAATACAAATTCCAGTCTTCTCTCATTCGGATTTTTCAGAAATTCTCCCAACGCCTGAATCTGTGATATATAACCGCCTTTTTCGTATGCCCTTGAAAGATAACTGAACATTGTTTCATCTTCATATATTTCCGGCAAATATAAGATCATACAGACACCTCCACAACTGTCAGATTTTTCTTTAGCAATTCAACTATATCTGCTCCACTCGTTTTTGCTTCTTTGACAAGATCTGCAATTTTGATGTTATTGTTTGTGGAGAAATCGCCGTTTGATTGTTGTTTATTCCTTTTCTTTCTGGTTGCTTTCTGAGGTTTTTGTATCGTTGCAAATTCTACATAATCATGCAGCAGCTCCATACGGTTGTTATATGCTTTTTCCATTAAGTCCAATGTCAGCTCTTTCTCATTCGCAAGAATGCCGATTTCCTGTGCATCATGTAAAATCGCTACTACCATAGATACATTACCGTTTGAATGCTCATACAGCCATTCTATAATTTTATCTGTGATTTCTACACGCCTTTCCATGTACTGATACTGAAAGATTATCTTACAGAACGCAATAAACTCTACCCCGTATTCCATAGAGCCATATTGCAGCCCCATTGTTCTTCTGGCTAGATGCATCGCTTTAGAAAAGAACTCTTTGCATTCCGGCGTGCCGACAAAACAAATACTAATGCCGGAATTATTGACTAACTGCGTAATACTTCCAACCAAATTTCTTCCATTCTTTGAATTGCACACATTCTGTATTTCATCAAGTATCAATAAACCGATATTATTCAATGCAATCTGACTTACACAACCAATCAAAGTATCTGTTGTTGATTTCTTTCTATGCGCATTTTCATAGTATTTCGATCCCAGAATCTCATCAACTCTTCTCAAAATTTCCAGCATTAGCCCTTTTGTAGATGCATCAAACGGAGTTTGCACGACCAAAACAGGAATAATCTTTGCATATGGATTTTCCGTTTCTATTACTTCGCTATCCGTCATTAACTGAATCGCCCGGAAAACAGATGCACTTTTCCCTATACCAGAACTTCCAATAATTGAAAATGAATCTGAACCGCCAATAATCCCACCGTTATAGGATTTATGCTGCATTGCCTTGAAATTTTCTCTTTGCTGCTGCATAACAGCACTTGTACATTTTTTCTGCAGTGATCGTATTAAAGCAAGATATAACTTACTGTATATTTCCTGCGACATCTTTGACGGAACATAGATTCTATATATATCAGATAATGCCATTAGCCGCTCTGCTGCACTTGCATTTACAATCTCTGGATCATACTCAGGCAAAACACTTAAAGAGGATATTAGCTCTTTTCCTGATAACATAGGCGGTAAATTGTCTGTGATATCTTCAATTTTTCTCATCTTATTCACCGTCCTTTACAAAGTTTATATGTGTCCTTTGAGTCTCATGTCTTCGTGTCTGGCGAACATCCTTCACTTTTACATCTGACTTATAACACACATTATTTGCAATGGTTTCTATATATCGTGTAAGGTCAATCTGGGCTTGCGTATTCTTTCTATTTTCGCCCAATATAAGCGTTTTTTGACTATTCCTGAGTATTTGTGCTTCCTCTATATTTTTGCCGTTATATCGCCTTTCTACAAGGTCAAACGCCACATACTGACCGTCAATCAATGCCCACACTGTTGTTACATCATCGGGATTATATGCTACGTTGATTTCGCCACCGCTCAAATATTCTTCTGCATATCCTTCGCAATGATATCTCATTTTATTGACCTTCAGACCGTACCGGGTAAACTTACCGATTGTTCTAGGCAGCAGAGAATAAATAACCTCGTTCTTTTTAACGGAAATCATATTTGCACCAGGTTGCTTTTTGCCCCATTCAAATATACGATTCGCATATGGCAATACATTTTCTGCAATCATCTGATCTGTATATGGGAAATTTTCTATAATACGTTTGGAATTGTAAAAGATGATGCAACGCAATATTACACGCTCAAAATCTTTTATGGTCAAACATGCATCTTTTCTATAATCGTGCGATCCTCTTTCCCTGAAATCCGGGTTTATAACGCCTTTTCCTTTGAGATGCTTTTTATAATATCCTTGCACCAAATCAAAGAATTTCTCCACTGATCCTTTTAATTCTGGTCGGTATGGTGGAAGATTCGTTATTGTAACTCCCAACTCTGCCAATTGCTCAAAGTTCTCTGATTTATATTCCGATCCCATATCCGTAACCAATACACCCGGAAGCTGGCTATTATTCCATTCATTTTTATCTATGATGATTCCATGTTTTTTGCACCATTCCACCTTGTCTGTGACAACATTTATCATCAGATTTCTTAAACTATACATACCACCTTCCCAGGTCAACGAATAACCACAACACAAGCTGCTATAAGCATCTATACATGCTGTAAGCACTGGTCTTCCTACAAGGTTTCCGGCATCATCTACAAGGTAGATATCACAAATGGTTGCATCTAACATACCTACTCCGACATTCGGTGCAAACTGCTGTACACCATCGCCGGTTAGTGGGCGGTTGTTCCTTTGATAGCTTTTCAGCCCATCCCTTGAAATATAATAGGTCTGCATACTTTTTGTTTTCCTGTAAAAGTATCTGAATTGATTGAATGTCGGATATTCTGACAGCAGTTCCCCGTTCGCCTCACAATACTTCTGCTTCAACATTAAGGTATATGCTGTCTGTAAGCTATTTTTATTTCTGGTATAGAAGAATTTATTAAGTGCCCACCGCATGTTTTTCTCATCTCTGGAAAGCTCTTTTTCTTTTTTCTGTTTGGGTGCTAATACAGATATGTCCTGGTATATTAAATACAGACATAAATAATGACGTATCGTTTGTTTGCTTACATGCATTTCTTCAGAGATATTCTCAATCATCTGATTTCTCTTTGTGTTATCTGCAATGAATGGTAAGATTCCGGCAATCAAAGAAAAATGTGCATGAATGAATTTTCGACTATTCGCATCAAACGATCCCATAGATTTGATATTTTTATTTGTGATACTGAGTAATTCTTGTTCTGTACAAGACAAAAATGAGCTGATGTTTTCAGCGTTTACCCATTTTGGCATTGTCTGTTTTATGCAGTCAATTATCAGTTTTTTGTCTGGCTGCTGATCCAGTATTCTTATGATGTTGTTGTCGTTTCTTAAAAGACAATTATTCTTCATTTATTACTAACCCCCAATCCTCAATACCATGTTCTAACCAATAGTCTCTTGATATATCCAGTAATTTCACTGTTAATGGCTTCATTAAGTGTTTTCTTTGCACACACTCTCTTATCATTTTTTCGCTATTGGTTTTTGTACATAGGAAGTCAGACATGTACACTCCGTCTTCTAAATCTTCCAAAATAACATTACATTGAATTTCTACTATGTCGGGATCGTTTTCAAGAATTTCCGCATAGCTAGTTTGGATTGGATCATAAGTACGACATATGCTGCTGCACTTGGAAAGCATACGTTTTTCGCAGCGTCCTTTGTATGATTTTTTCCGCATTTTCTCCCACCTTTCCCGATTTTACTTAGTTCCCAAAAAATTTCCCAAAAATAGATTTGAGAGTCCCCAAAATGAATTTGGGAGTTGTTTTTGGGAAATGGATTTGTAGAAAAGTGCCATTTTTCAAGGATTTTGAGCTTCCCAAAAATGGATTTGGGAAATTTCTCTATGTCTTTGTAAAAGTTTATTATTGTCAAAAAGGTAGTTCGTATTATCCTTATTCACTTTCTCAAATCTGCTCCCTTTGCTGATTTCAGCAATTCAGGAACTAAATAAAACCAATATTTTATTTGAAAATCGCCGTGTTTTCAGGGTTTTTACTATGTGGGAAAATAAAAAAACCTTGGGATATGGGAGATCTCCCCATATCTCAAGGCTTAATTTTTTTCTGCTGGACGCTAATCAATTTTATCTTTTTCAGGATAATAATGTTTGTCCTTTACAACAAATACAACTCAATTATTTTACTAACAGTGATTTTCCTGTCATCTCACTTGGCTGTTCCATTCCCATCAGCTCAATCAGTGTCGGAGCGATGTCTGCAAGGCATCCACCTTCTCTTAATTTGTAAGCCGGATCAGCATTTACAAGGATGAACGGTACCGGATTTGTTGTATGAGCTGTGAATGGCTCACCTGTCTCCTCGTCGATCAGCTGCTCTGCATTTCCGTGGTCTGCACAGATGAACATCTGTCCGTCTACTTCTTTCAGAGCTTCTACAGCTTTGCCTACACACTCATCTACAGCTTCTACAGCTTTGATCGCAGCTTCCTGAACACCTGTATGTCCAACCATATCCGGGTTAGCGAAGTTGATTACGATCACATCATAGTTCTCGGATTTGATTGCTCCAACCAGCTTGTCGCATACTTCATAAGCACTCATCTCCGGTTTCAGGTCATAAGTAGCAACCTTTGGAGATTTTACAAGGATTCTGTCCTCTCCTTCATTTGGCTCTTCTACTCCACCATTGAAGAAGAATGTTACGTGAGCATATTTCTCTGTCTCAGCGATACGAGCCTGTTTCAGTCCGTTGTCTGCAAGGAACTGTCCGAATGTATTTGTGATCTCTTCTTTTACAAATGCAACCTGTTTATTCTCGATTGTAGCATCATACTCTGTGAAGCATACAAATGTTGTCTTAACTCTTTCTCCTCTTGCAAATCCTTCAAAGCTGTCATCGCAGAATGTTCTTGTAAGCTCTCTTGCTCTGTCAGGACGGAAGTTGAAGAATACTACAGAATCATTATCTTTGATTGTAGCTGTCGGTGCTCCGTCTTTTGTTACAACGAATGGCACAACGAACTCGTCTGTTACTTCTTTATCGTAAGATGCCTGAATTCCTGCTGTTGCAGATTCTGCTGTCTCACCTTCGCCTGCTGTCAGTGCTCTGTAAGCTTTCTCTACACGATCCCAGCGGTTATCACGGTCCATCGCATAGTAACGTCCGGATACGGATGCTACTTCTCCTACACCAATCTCTTTCATCTTAGCTTCCAGCTGCTCTACATATTCTTTTCCTGAAGCCGGCGGTGTGTCACGACCGTCAAGGAAGCAGTGTACATAAACGTTCTCGATTCCCTGTCTCTTTGCCAGTTCAAGGATTCCGTAAATATGTGTAATGTGGCTGTGTACACCACCGTCAGATACAAGTCCCATCAGGTGAAGTGCAGAACCGTTCTTCTTTACATTCTCACATGCTGCAAGAAGTGCTTTATTCTCAAAGAATACACCATCTTCAATTGCTTTTGTGATCTTTGTCAGCTCCTGGTAGATGATGCGTCCTGCACCCATGTTCATATGTCCTACCTCAGAGTTTCCCATCTGTCCATCCGGAAGACCAACAGCAAGTCCGCTGGCATTTCCCTCTACGAATGGGCATTCTGCCATCAGTTTATCCATAACAGGAGTGTTCGCCAGTGCAACGGCGTTTCCTTCTTTATTCTCTCTTAATCCATATCCATCTAAAATCATCAATACGGTTGGTTTTTTACTCATCAGAATATCTCCTTTGCGTTTAGATTATGCTGTAATGAATCCGTGCCGGTCATAGCATACTATACACAGAATGTAACGATCCGTCTTCTTATCATGTCTCAAATCAAGCATCATAAAAATACAAATCTTAATCTGAATGTATTTCGCATTATCACAGATTCTTACAGTTTGTCAAATTTTTAACTCCGTAAACTATTGTACTAGTTTTAGCACAATTTTGCAAGACAGAGAACAAGGCAAATATGCCCGAAAAATATGGACAATTTGCCTTTTAATAGAGTGAAAATCACAAATATACCACAAAGTAAGACATCCTCTTACAGAAAACCTTTTGTTACTGTTTGCAGGTTACCTGTGAACAATAATTTGTTTCTTCGCTATTTTATAATGTCGGAATTAATTCTTTCATCAATCTCACACAATGTACGATTGCCTGTTTTTCAAAAGTCGGATAATCCATCTGTACGCTTCCATCTGCTTTATCGGAAATTGCACGGATGATCACACATGGCACCTGATTCAGGTAAGCACCGTGGGCAATGGCTGCTCCTTCCATCTCAGCACATTTTGCACCGAACAGTTCTGTGATGCGGTCTTTTACTTCCTTTTTGGAGATAAACTGATCTCCACTTGCCACTCTGCCTGTAAATGTCCTGATATCCGGATTTGCTTTCTCATTGGCTGCAACTGCTTTCTTTACCAGTTCTGCGTCTGCCGGGAATGCGAATACATCCATTCTCGGAACCTGTCCTACCGGATCCCCTACGGCACTTGCATCCATATCATGCTCTACCGCATCTGTGGATACAACGATGTCTCCAATATTAATCTCAGCATCCAGAGAACCTGCCACACCTGTATTGATCACCTGGTCTACCTGATAAGTGCTGGCAAGGATCTGTGTACAGATGCCGGCATTCACTTTACCGATTCCGCTCTGCACTACAACCGCATCTTTTCCATACAGTACACCTTTATAAAATTTCATAGAAGCAATTTCTTTCATCTCACAGGATTCCATATCTGCGATCAGTTCGCAGACTTCTTCCTGCATTGCACCGATAATTCCTATCATTTGTTTTGTCTCCTGTTTTTATTCTATATATAACTTTCGCCCACCGCAAAAAGCGATGGGCGAAATATACTATATTCGGTCACATTATATTGTGCACAGCTATCTTATTTGTAGTTTACGATCTTTCCGAAATCAGCTTTCAGGGAAGCTCCACCTACAAGTCCTCCGTCGATATCTGCCTGTGCAAATAACTCTGCTGCGTTACCTGCGTTTACAGATCCGCCGTACTGGATACGGATTGCTTCTGCTGTAGCTTCATCATAAACTTCAGCGATGCAAGCACGGATTCCTGCACAAACTTCTTCAGCCTGCTCTGTTGTAGCTGTCTTTCCTGTTCCGAT
>NZ_CAKRDI010000050.1 GCF_934309415.1 uncultured Mediterraneibacter sp. | reverse complement strand
TTCACAGCATAGCTGTAAACAGTAACGTATCTCGCCATTTAGAATCGCCTTTGGCGATGGGCGAGATACATTCAAGATAATATGTGCATCCTCCATGCCAATCAGCGGAGTGAGTGACATGGGAGTGAACAGTAACGTGAACAGTAACGAATAACCAGCCAAACAGTAACAAATAGTTGACAAAAACGAGATGCAGTATTAAATTTCTATATGAAAAGGAGAAAAAGCAAGATGATAAACGGAGTAATATTTGATGTAGATGGAGTTCTGTTGAATTCTATGCCGATCTGGGAGAATCTTGGGGAACTTTATCTGCAAGAGCTTGGAATTGAGGCAGAAAAAAATCTGGGCAAAAAATTATTTACACTGAGTATGGAAGAGGCGGCGGAATATCTGATCAGTCAATATAATCTGGACAAGTCAGTGGAAGAGGTAGTCAGTGGATTTGTCAGAGCAGTGAAGGAATTTTATGAAGAACGCGTTCCGCTGAAAGAGGGAGTCAGAGAGTATCTGAATGAGTTTCGCGCAAGGAAGATTCCGATGGTAATCGCAACTTCGGGAGATCGTAGGAATATAGAGGCGGCTCTGAAACGTCTGAAGATCTATTCTTACTTTCAGGGAATTTATACATGCAGTGAGATTGGAAGCGGAAAAGATCAGCCGGATATCTATTTTGCAGCAGCATTACAGATGGATACAGATCCGGAACAGACCTGGGTGTTTGAGGATACACTTCATGCATTGCGTACGGCAAAAGCTGCCGGATTCAGGACTGTTGCGGTATATGACAAGAGCAGTGATCGTGATCTGGCCGAAATCTGGAATGCAGCAGAGATATACCTTCCGGATCTGAATGATTTTGACAGTTTCTGGAATCGCGTGGCAGAAGAAGAGACGATGGAAGAGTAACGTATCTCGCCATTTAGAATCGCCTTTGGCGATGGGCGAGATACATTCAGGACAAAACGTGCATCCTCCATGCCAATCAGCAGAGTGATTGACATGGGAGTGAACAGTAACTAATATATTCCGTCATTTAAAATCATCTAAAAAAGTACTTGTCAATTAAGTAAGCTTTCGATAGAATGAAGTGTATGCCTAATTGTGTCTGAAAAAAATTCCGCAAAATGTATGTCAGAATTTGCAGGAAGGATTTTTCAAACACACTCTAAAAAGGGATATGTCAGGAACTTATTTCTGATTCTGAGAAACAAGTCAAAAGAAATAAAGATTTTTAAGAAATTTTTAGAAATCTGGAAAAAAAGGAATGGAGTGAAAGAAAAATAATGGAAGGTTCAATTTTTGTAGGAACCTGGTGGGCGTTAGTACCGCCATTGCTGGCAATTCTGCTTGCGTTTATAACAAAGGAAGTATACAGCTCGCTCTTTATAGGAGTTGCTGTAGGTGCGCTTCTTTACACAGGATTTCATCCGTGGAACGCCTTTGTCAGCTTTTTTGACATTATGAAGAACAGTATGAATCTGAATATTCTTATTTTTGATGTTCTTCTTGGAATGATCATTGTCCTGATGGCAAAATCAGGAGGATCTGCAGCTTATGGAAAATGGGCTGGAACAAAGATTAAGACGAAGAAAAGTGCCCTGCTGGCAACAATGGGACTTGGAATTCTGATCTTTGTTGATGATTATTTTAACTGTCTGACAGTAGGATCAGTTATGAGACCGGTAACCGATGGACATAAAGTATCCAGAGCGAAACTTGCTTATATTATTGATGCAACAGCAGCTCCGGTCTGCATTATCGCACCGATTTCCAGCTGGGCGGCAGCAGTGAATTCTTATGTGCCTGCAGATGCGGGAATCAGCGGATTCCAGTTATTCCTGCGCACCATCCCGTATAATCTGTATGCGATTCTGACGCTGGTTATGGTATTCTTTATCTGTGTCAGCGGATTTGACTTTGGTCTGATGAAGAAACATGAAGATAATGCGGCAAAAGGCGATTTGTTCACTACAGGAGCTGAAGAGTTTGACCGCGTATCTGAAGATGAAGTAAATCCAAGTGGAAAAGTAATGGATCTTGTGCTTCCGGTTGCAGTATTGATCATATCTGCGATTGGAGCAATGATTTATACAGGATTCCTTGGCGGAGCAACAGACATTGTTACAGCTTTTGCAGGATGTGATGCAGAGACAAGTCTGATCTTTGCAACAATGATCACGATCTTCTTTATGATGCTTCTGTATCTTCCAAGAAAAGTAGTTACATTCAAAGGATTCATGGACAGCCTTGTAGAAGGATTTAAGCTGATGATCCCGGCAATTACAATCCTGATCTTTGCGTGGTCATTGAAGGGAATCGGAGATGCGATGGGACTTGCCCAGTTCGTAGGTACAATTGTTGGGGATAATGCGTCTGCAAGTATTTTTATTCCGGTAATTTTATTTGCAGTGGCAATCTTCCTTTCATTTTCAACAGGAACTTCCTGGGGAACATTTGCCATTCTTGTACCGATTGCAACCGCAATGTTTGCAGATCATGCGAATCTGGAAATGATGATCATCTCTGTTTCAGCTGTTCTTGCGGGGGCTGTATGTGGCGATCATGTTTCACCGATTTCAGATACAACGGTTATGTCATCTGCCGGAGCACAGAGTAATCATCTGAACCATGTGTCTACACAGATGCAGTATGCGGCGATTGTAGCAGTTGTGTGTATGATTGGCTATATCATTGCAGCACTTACAAAAATATGGTGGCTGACTCTTGGTGTGAGCCTTCTGCTCCTGCTTGCAGTACTGTTTGGAATGAAAGTAGTTCTGGGAAAGAAGCAGGAAACAATAAAATAAATAAAAGCACGGGAAAAATCGTTACTGTCTGCAGTGATACTGTAAATGGTAACGATTTTATTGCTATGTACAGGTTGTTGGTTAGCAACAACAAGATTTTATTGAAACGAAAGTGAGAGAATGAAATGATTTTAGATGTACCATACATTGATCAGAACGTAAAATATCCAACAGGCTGTGAGAGTGTATCTACGGTGATGTTGCTGCAGTATCTGGGGTATAAGATCAGTGTGGATGAATTTATTGAAAACTATCTGGAGCAGGATACGTTTGAACAGCGGCGTGGGGAGCAGTACGGACCGGATCCAAGGAAAATGTTCTGTGGATCACCTTATGATGAGGAGTCTTTTGGATGTTATTCTCCGGTTATCGTAAAAGCGTTGAATCGATTTTTTGAAGAAAGCGAGAAAGAAAAGAGCGCTGAGAGAAATCATTTAAAGTATCGAGTGGTAGATGAGACGGGAAAGACGGCTCAGCAGCTTGTGGAACAATACGTGAAAAAAGGGATGCCTGTCATTTTCTGGGCATGTATTGATATGAGAGAACCAATCATCGGACCGGAATGGAAACTGAAAGAAACAGGAGAAACATTTACATGGATTTCAAATGAACATTGCCTGCTGCTTGTGGGCGAAGATGAAACAGGATTCTATTTCAACGATCCTCATGGAAATCATGGAGTGATCTGTTATGAAAAGGAGCTCGTAGAAAACCGGCATAAAGCACAGATGCTTCAGGCAGTTGCAGTGATCCGGGAGGAAATGGATGATCCTGGTAGAAGTTGATTGTCAGAGTGTGTAGATTGTAGAATGGTTTAAATGGATTTTTGATTACAGTTTAAAATTATTCATGTAATCTGTATGTTACACTTTGCGGTGTAGTTGCTTTCAGCTATCATGAAGAGAGAAAAAAGTGGAAGATCAGCAAGACTATCAGAAAAGCTGATCTTCCACTTTTTAATTCTTCATTTGTTTCTATAGCGGCTCTTGAAAGTAAATCGCTCATACTAATTGATCGGACAATTCATATGAGAGTGAGCAGTTTACTTCTGCGATCCTGCCTTACAGAAGGTGAATGCCATGTTCAGCAGTTTCTTTCATAACCTCATCCGGCCAGATAGAAGACTGTACTTCACCAATGTGTGCTTTACGCAGATAGTACATACAGATACGGGACTGACCGATACCGCCGCCGACTGTATATGGAAGTTCTCCGTTCAGAAGAGCTTTCTGGAATGGAAGTTCCGCACGTTCTTCACATCCGGCTTCTTTCAGCTGATTTTTCAGTGAAACTTCATCAACACGGATTCCCATGGAGGAAAGTTCCAGTCCCATGTCAAGTACCGGATAGTAAACGATGATGTCACCGTTCAGATCCCAGTCGTCATAGTCCGGGGCACGTCCGTCGTGTCTTTCTCCGGAAGCGAGCACTCCACCGATCTTGGCGATAAATACAGCACCTTTTTCTTTGGCAATCTTTGTCTCACGTTCTTTTGTAGTAAGAGTCGGATACATATCTTCCAGTTCCTGGGATGTAATGAAAGAAATCTCGTCCGGAAGAAGTGGCTCGATGTAATTATATCTTCTGGAAATGTAATCCTCAGTGTCTTTCAGCGCAGCATATACTTTGCGGACTGTGTATTCCAGAGTTTCCATATTACGTTCTTCTTTGGAAATTACTTTTTCCCAGTCCCACTGATCCACGTAGAGAGAATGGATATTATCGGTATCTTCGTCTCTGCGGATTGCGCTCATATCTGTGTACAGACCTTCACCGGAATGAAAACCATAATGCTTTAATGCGTAGCGTTTCCATTTTGCGAGGGAGTGTACGATTTCAGCTTTAGCATCATCCTGTTCTTTGATTCCGAAAGAAACCGGACGCTCTACACCGTTCAGGTTGTCATTGAGTCCGGATTCCGGACGTACAAATAAAGGTGCGGAAACACGGGTCAAATGTAAGTTCTTAGCCAGTGCGCGTTCAAAATGATCTTTTACCTCTTTGATAGCAACTTCTGTTTCACGGATTGTGAGTGGAGAAGTGTATCCGGCAGGAATTTTTAAATGTTCCATTAGTATGTCTCCTTATATATGTAATATTCGTGTTAAAAGAGTAGTATTGTGCCAAAAATCTCCCACAAATTGTGACATATATCTTGCAGAAAGCATTTTTAAGCCCCACTCTAGGAAAAGCGAAAGAAAACTTCTTTTGTTATCCATATACACAAGATATATTTTAATGTGTGCATCTTTAGAAGTCAATCGAAAAAATAGGCAGCTATATGGTTACTGTTTGCAGCTATGCTGTGAACAGTAACGCTATATGTCTGGAAAAAAATGGATGTGGTCTATTATGTTGTCCTTTTGTTTTGGAGAAATCTGTGACAGATTGTGCGATAGATCTGACAGAAAGCTTTTAGAAAAAACGGTTGGAAATTCCTATTTTTGGTTGTGGTTTCAGATAACGATGAAAAAACAAATAAAATAACAGATAATTTATAAAAATATAAATAAAATACAAAAAATATATTGATATATAGAGAAAAGAATGATAATATAAAGTCAACAAATAAAACAAACAGAACAATCAAATAAAAAAGATCTGGAAAACAGATCTTCCTTATAAGAAAGTTCAAAGAGTTTTATTTATAACCTGATGGATAGCGAAGATGGAAAAAGAGGACAGAAGATAGAGAAAGATCATAATGACGAGAAAGTTATGATGAAGAAAAATCGATCAGAAAGAATCAGGAGTACATAAGTCCACAGGAATTTATGAAAAGGAGGTACAGACCACCGGTAACGTAAGTTGAAAAATCTATCAAACCAAAAAGATAGAGAAAGTGGAAAAAGAAAATGATAGAAATATCGAATTGAAAGTGGATGTTGATCAGAATTGACTGATGAGCATCCACTTTCAGTTTATGGAAAAACCAGATTATGAAAAAAGTCTGAAAAAACTTTGGATTGTTACTGTTCACAGGTAACCTGCAAACAGTAACGTATCTCGCCATTTAGAATCGCCTACAGCGATGGGCGAGATACATTCAGGCCAAAACGTGCATCCTCCATGCCAATCAGCGGAGTGATTGACATGGGAGTGAAAGTAACTTTGGATTTTCTTAAAATGCCCGTCCTTTGTTGTCAGTGGAGCGTGAACGCGGTATAATAAATAAAAGAGCAGCAGTAAATAGTTACTGTTCACTGCATGACTGCAAACAGTAACGCATCTCGCCATTCAGAATCGTCTGCGACGATGGGCGAGATGCATTCAGGCCAAAACGTGCATCCTCATAGCTAATCAGCAAAGTGATTAGCTATGGTCTGAACAGTAACGAAACAATTACTACAGATGCAGAGTGTGTCAGAGAGCGGTTGTGTTTTAACAGGAATGCTGCAGATAAGGAGGACATGCGTATGAAGATAGATATGCATTGTCATGTAAAAGAAGGTTCCATCGACAGCCGGGTTGGAATTGAAGAGTATATCGAGATCTTGAAATCTCATGGATTTCAGGGAATGGTGATAACGGATCATGACACGTATAATGGATACCGTTACTGGAAAAAGAATATAAAAGGAAAGAAACATACAGATTTTGTTGTATTAAAAGGAATCGAATATGACACGAGAGATGCAGGTCATATTCTCGTAATTATGCCGGAAGGTGTCAAGATGCGTCTGCTGGAGATGCGAGGAATGCCACTGGCGCTTCTGATCGATCTGGTACACAGAAATGGTGGTGTTCTTGGACCGGCACATCCGTGTGGTGAGAAATATATGAGTTTCACTCATGCGAGACGTTACTATCTGTCCCCGGAGATCACTAAGAGGTTCGATTTTATGGAGACATTTAACAGTTGTGAGCCGGTAGAGTCAAATACAGAAGCTGCACGACTTGCGAAAAAATATGGAAAGCTGACAACAGGAGGAAGTGACTCTCATAAACCGGATTGTGTCGGAAGAGCCTATACGATTCTTCCAGAGCCGGTTACCTGCGAGACGGAACTAATCTCCCTGATTCATAAGAAGACACCATTGAAAGCTGGTGGTGTACTTTACAACAAGACGACAAAAGAAAAGATTGGAAAAGTGAATAAGTTCCTTGTATATTCCTTCTGGGTGTATAACAAGAGTGGTGAGTTGCTCAAGCGACACGGAAGAAATAAAAAAATGGAGGAAGAACATCCATTTGATCCGATCGATCCGATTGAATTGTATTATCACTCTTAGAGAAGGTCTCAGGAATCCTGTTATTGTTCACAGATGGCCTGTAAACAGTAACAAAATCACGCCTGCAATTTTTAGATATATTATAAAAACTGTTTACGGTATTTCCCGGGGGAGGTACCGTATTTTCTTTTAAAGATGCGATTAAAATACGACAGATTATCAAATCCATTCTGTACTGCAATTTCAAGTACTGAATTGTCAGAAGAACGAAGAAGACGTTCGGCCATGACAAGGCGGTAATCGTTGAGGTAGTCAATAAATCCGGTTCCCATGTGAGATTTAAAAAATTTCATAAAGTGTGATTTACTGTAAAATGTCAGTTCTGCCATGTCTTCAATGGTAAGATGTTCTTTGTAATGATCTTCTACATATTTCAAAATAGTTTTCATCTTCTCCAGAGACTTTTCCCCTACAGGTGATGAATTTTCAGAAACGGCTCTGTTTGTAATCAGCAGAAACAAAAACTGGAACAGACAGCCTTTTACCGCAAGCTGCCATCCCTCTTTTTTTAATGAACATACAAAATCAAGCTGGCGGATACACTCAGAGAGTTGTGCATAATAAGGGAGAGAGGGTGAAAAAAAGGTCTCTGTGTGAAGCTGATTGTTCATAAGTGGATGGATAAACCGTTCAGCACATAGATCATCTTCACCGGTAATCAACAGCTCAGGCTGTAGAATGATATTTTCATACTCCATAGAGTTTGTGCCATCCTGTTCAATGGAATGAAGACGTCCCGGAAGAATGAAAATAATATCTCCGCTCGTGACAGTCTGCTTTTGAAAATCCACAGAGATGATCCCACTTCCCTTTTTTATAACGATAATTTCAAGTTCGGAGTGCCAGTGAAGGGGCACAAAAGTAAAGTCCAGCGGTATGGAACAGGGATAAAGGTTATATGGAAATTCAGTGAGAGTATGTTTTTTATCTTCATGATAGTTTTGATATTCTGTCAGATTCATAAAAATCTCCTTGTATTACGGTTTATTATGTGGAAACTGTTTTCAGGTTACCCGTGAACAGTGACACTATTTTTGTTACTGTTCACTCCCATGTCAATCACTCCGCTGATTGGCATGGAGGATGCACGTTTTGGCCTGAATGTATCTCGCCCATCGCCAAAGGCGATTCTAAATGGCGAGATACGTTACTGTTTGCAGCTACGCTGTGAACAGTAACCTATTTTTACAGTCTGTTTTCATAAAGTGTTTTTTCAGTCTTTAAAACATCTATAATGATAGTATTGTACAATAATATGAAAGTATATTGCAAGAAAATGAAGAAAAAAAGTATTAAAATGCATAATATAGCAATAAGATGTAACTGTTCGAAAGACAGATGCGAACAGTCACTGATAAGAGGTAAAGCAACACATTAAAATGAGATACAACGAACTGATTGATTTGAAAGGAGAACAGAATCATGAACATTCAGGAAAAACTGACTCAGAAACTTGGAAAAGGAATTGCAGAGGCAACAGAGAAAGAGATCTATGATGCACTTCTTGCGATTGTACAGGAAATGGCAGCAGAAAAAGAGCGCACAGACAGCAAAAAGAAACTTTACTATATTTCAGCAGAGTTCCTGATCGGAAAATTACTTTCTAATAATATGATCAACCTTGGAATCTATAAAGAAGTAAAAGATATTCTTGCTCAGAATGGAAAAGATATCACAGCAATCGAGGAAATCGAGCCGGAGCCGTCTCTTGGAAACGGAGGACTTGGACGTCTGGCAGCATGTTTCCTTGATTCTATCGCAACACTGGGACTTGCAGGAGATGGTGTTGGACTGAACTATCATCTGGGACTTTTTAAACAGGAGTTCAAAAACAATCTTCAGAAAGAGACACCGAACCCATGGATCGAAGAGAAATCCTGGCTCACAAAGACAGATGTCGTGTATCCGGTACAGTTTAAAGGGCTCAATGTAAATGCAAGAATGTATGATGTTGAGGTAACAGGATATAACAATAAGACAAACAAACTTCATCTCTTTGACATTGATTCTGTAGACGAGAGCATCGTAGAAGATGGCATTGATTTCAATAAAGAGGACATTGAAAAGAACCTGACACTGTTCCTCTATCCGGATGACAGTGATGAGAACGGAAGACTTCTCAGAATTTATCAGCAGTATTTCATGGTAAGTGCAGGAGCTCAGCTCATTCTTGACGAGTGTGTTGCAAAAGGATGCAAGCTGTATGATCTTCCGGAGTATGCAGTAATCCAGATCAATGATACACACCCGACAATGGTAATTCCGGAACTGATCCGTCTCCTTGTTGAGAGAGGTCTTGATATGGATGAAGCAATCGAAGTTGTTTCAAAGACATGTGCTTACACAAACCATACAATCCTCGCAGAAGCACTGGAAAAATGGCCGGTATACTACCTGAAGAAAGTAGTTCCACAGTTAATGCCGATCATCGAAGTGCTGGATGATAAAGTAAGAAGAAAATATGAGGATGAAAGCGTATCCATCATTGACAGAAATGATACAGTTCACATGGCTCACATTGATATCCATTATGGATTCAGCGTAAACGGCGTAGCATCTCTTCACACAGAGATCCTCAAAGAGACAGAGTTGAATAATTTCTATAAGATTTATCCGGAGAAATTCAATAATAAGACAAATGGAATCACATTCCGCCGCTGGCTGCTCCACTGCAATCCGGCACTGACGGAGCTCTTAGATGAACTGATCGGTGAAGGATACAAGAAAGATGCGGCAGAACTTGAAAAACTTCTGAAATATAAAGAGGATGAGAAGGTTCTTGACCGTCTGGTTGAGATCAAACACAGTAATAAAGAAGCTCTCTGCAAATACCTGGAAGAGACACAGGGAGTGAAAGTAAGCCCGGATACAATCTTCGATATTCAGATCAAACGTCTGCATGAGTACAAGCGTCAGCAGTTAAATGCATTATATATCATTGATAAATATCTGGAGATCAAAGCAGGAAAGATTCCGGCAGCACCTGTGACAGCAATCTTTGGTGCAAAGGCAGCTCCGGCATATACAATCGCAAAGGATATCATTCACCTAATCCTCTGCCTGCAGGAAATCATCAATAATGATCCGGAAGTAAGTCCGTATCTGAAAGTAGTTATGATTGAAAACTATAATGTAACAAAAGCAGAGAAGCTGATCCCGGCATGTGATATTTCCGAGCAGATCTCTCTGGCATCAAAAGAAGCCAGCGGAACAGGAAATATGAAATTCATGCTGAACGGTGCAGTGACACTTGGAACAGAAGATGGTGCGAATGTAGAGATTCATGAGCTGGTGGGAGAAGACAATATCTTTGTATTTGGAGCTTCCAGTGATGAAGTAATCGAGCATTATGCGAAAGCAGATTATGTATCAAAAGAATTCTACGAGAAGAATCCGGCAATCAAGGCAGCAGTAGATTTCATTACAAGCAAAGAAGTGCTGGCAGTAGGACAGAAAGAAAATCTGGAAAGACTGCAGCATGAGATCATCAGCAAAGACTGGTTCATGACATTGCTTGACTTTGATGCATACAAAGAGAAGAAAGAAGAGGCTCTCAAAGCATATGCAGATCAGAAAGCATGGGCTAAGAAAGCACTTGTAAATATTGCAAAAGCAGGATATTTCTCATCTGACAGAACCATTGAAGAGTACAACAGAGATATCTGGCACCTGTAAGAGGAGGAAAAGAACGTGAAAAGAGCGAGCGGAGTATTATTACCGGTATTTTCATTGCCATCAAAATACGGAATCGGCTGTTTCTCAAAAGAGGCGTATAAATTTATCGATCAGTTAAAAGAGGCCGGACAGAGTTACTGGCAGATCCTGCCGCTTGGACCGACTGGATACGGGGATTCCCCGTACCAGTCTTTCTCCACATATGCGGGAAATCCATATTTTATTGATCTGAAGACACTGGTCAAAGAAGGTCTGCTGACAAAGAAGGAATGCAAAGCGTATGATTTCGGAGATCAGGAGACAAAGATTGATTATGAGAAAATCTACTACTCCAGATTTAAAGTGCTGAAAAAAGCATTTCAGCGTTTTAAACCGGATAAAGAGTATCAGGAATTTGTAAAAGAGAACGAAGAATGGCTGGAAGATTACAGCCTGTATATGGCGATTAAGGACAGCAAAGACGGAGCAAGCTGGAATGTATGGGAGGATTCACTCAAAAACCGTGAGCCGGAAGCACTTGTGAAGGCAAAAGAAGAACTGAAAGATGCCATTGACTTTTATAAGTTCCAGCAGTATGAATTTGACAGACAGTGGAAGAAGCTTCGTGCTTATGCCAATAAACAGGGAATCCAGATTGTGGGAGATATTCCAATCTATGTAGCATTTGACAGTGCGGATGCATGGGCAGCACCGGAGCTGTTCCAGTTTGATGAAGAGAATAATCCGGTTGCAGTTGCCGGATGCCCGCCGGATGCGTTTTCAGCAACAGGACAGTTATGGGGAAATCCGCTTTATAACTGGGAGTACCACAAGAAAACCGGATATGAATGGTGGATCAGAAGAATCGGATATTGTTTCAAATTATATGATGTGGTGAGAATCGATCATTTCCGTGGATTTGATGAATATTATGCAATCCCGTACGGAGACGAGACTGCTGTAAATGGAAAATGGATGCCGGGACCGGGAATGGATTTGTTCCAGGCAGTTGAAGCGAAACTTGGCAGACCGAATATCATTGCGGAAGATCTTGGATTTTTGACAGACAGTGTACTGAAGATGCTGGCGGACAGTGGATTCCCGGGAATGAAAGTGCTTCAGTTTGCATTTGACCCAAGTGCAGAGTCCGCTTATCTGCCTCATACATATCCAAAGAATTGTGTTGTGTATACAGGAACACATGATAATGATACGACAAGAGGATGGTATCACAGTGAGTCTAAGGCAACGAGAGATTTTGCCAAGGAATATATGAATGTACAGCGTATGGATGAAGATAATCTGGCGTGGGATTTTATCCGTGTTGCCATGGGAAGCGTAGCGGATCTCTGTATTACTCCAATGCAGGATTTCCTCAATCTTGATGGAGAGGCCAGAATCAATATGCCGTCCACACTTGGCGGAAACTGGGCATGGAGAATGAAGAAAGGCCAGTTTGATAAAGAGATTGTGAAACAGATGGCGCGTATGACGAAGATCTATGGTCGTCTTCCAGTTGCTTGTGAACAGTAACGTGTTCTGAAATCGGAAGAGAAATAATAAGAAGAGATTTATATAGATTTTAGTTATAGTGTAAGGATTTTAATAATTTTAATAATAAGCAGAAATAGAACATCGCTCAGATTTTAGGCAATTGGTCTGAGCGATGTTTTGTTATTAATCTGTATAAAAGAAAATTTTTGTGAAAATAATAGAAGAAGTAAGAAAAACAGAGAAGTAAACTGCTAGAAAATAAGAAATTGTACAAATTGTCTGAATTATATAAATAATAGAAAAAACATTGACAATTCCAGGCAGGGATGATATGATAGCTAAGTCGCTGAGGAACAGCCGAGAAAACAACAGAAAATAAGGAACGATTGAGTACCATGCAGAGACGCGGAGGCGGAACAGCTGCCGGGACGAAAAGATTCCTGTTTCAGACGCTGGAAACAATCCGAATAATTCGGAAAGTTGGAAGAGTTTGAAAAAAATAAAAAAGTTGTTGACAAAGCAGTCTGGATGTGATAATCTAAATAAGCTATCGCTGAGGAAGACACGGAAGTGATCAACGAAGCGAAACAGAAAAATAAAAAAGTTCTTGACAAACGAACAAAGCTTTGATAAAATATAAAAGCTGTCGCTTGAAAAGAACGACAAAGAAAAA
>NZ_CAKRDI010000049.1 GCF_934309415.1 uncultured Mediterraneibacter sp. | reverse complement strand
GCTGTAAACAGGCAGAAGATTTGGCAAATAAATTTTAATAAGTATAATGCAGTGGGTGGCGGTTTAAAATGCTGTCAATTCTGAATGGCGAGATGCGTTACTGTTTGCAGCTATGCTGTGAACAGTAACATATTATTAGATGTCAACAGCCCCTTTTTATCTTTCCAACTGTCAAAGATGGGAATATAACATACATCATGTAAAATTGCTAAGTAAGAATACTAAAAAGATCCACCAGACTTTTTTGTCATATGTCTGGCAACAAAAAAACAGAAGATGATCGTCTTTTCTATCATCTCCTGTCCTTTCTTATATTTTTATTCTTTTATAGTTTTAATTATTCCAACCTGATAACCTCAGAATAATTTTCCAGCTCACATCCTACAGCTCCTGAATATACTCAGCCACAGATTCACCGGCCATTCTTCCAGAGTTTACTGCGAATCCCATTGTATTTCCCGGAAGTGTAAAGTTATAACTATCACCATAAATCGTATTTGCATCAGAACCAGCTGAGTACAGACCTTCAATCGGCATAAAGTTATCATCCAGTACTTCACAATATTTATTAATGCGGATTCCTCCGATTGTTCCGTATGCTCCAAGATAGAACTTACCAACCAGATATTTTCCTTTTCCTGTAAGCTTATGAAGGAATTTCGGATTCTTATTGAACTGTGTATCACAATGAAGATCACACATTTCATTGTATTCTTCCACTGTATTTTTCAGCACTTCCGGATCCATCTGCAGTTTCTCTGCAAGCTCATCCAGTGTCTCAGCTTCAAAATAAGCCTCATATCCCTGTTCTACAGCCAGTGCTGCCTGCTGCTCGAATCCAAAGAATGCTTCCTGCGGATGTACGATATCCTCGATATCCGGTCCGTTTTTCTTATAGTGTTTCAGGATATTTCCATCCATGATGCAGTATGCATAATTGCCCGGCTGCAACGCAAGTGCATTTCCTGTAAATGTTGTATTACCCATGCGGTCCTCGTTCATGAAACGTTCTCCAAGCTGGTTGATCAGAAGGTTCGGCTGACGGAGAACTGCATCCAGTAAGAACCAGTTCAGGTTATCCGGAAGCTGGTAAATCGCTTCGATTCCTGCACCGTATTTCATAGCCCCTGCTTTCCACATCATGTTCAGACCATCTCCGACGATTCCCGGAACCATAAATGGATAGAAGTCTTCGCACAGATGCAGGTTAAACTCTTTTGCAAGCATTTCCTTGTTATTTCCAAATCCACCTGTTGCAACAATGACAGCTTTAGCCGTTGCTTTGATCTGCTGTCCATCTTTATCTACTGCGATTACTCCGCAGACTTTATCCCCTTCTTTGATCAGTTCTACAACACTTGTTTCCATTTCAAACTGAGAACCAAGTTCTTTTGCACGATTGGTCAGTGCTTTGATCATACCACCTGCCGCACGTGGTCCGATTACTCCGTTTTCCGGTTTTACGATGTGCCATGTTGCCTCGGACTCTGCGAAATATTTAAATGCTCCGGCAAACTCTACACCCATGCTTTCCAGCCATTCAATTGTATCTGCTGATTTGTGGAAATAAGTAGATACCAGATCCGCATCGACTCTCCAGTGTGTGTAATCCATATGAAGATCCAGTGCTTTTTCCACTGTAATCTGGTTGAATCCACGTCTCTGTACTTTCGTATCAATACCAAGTGGTCCCATTCCCATGTTGGCTGCTCCGCCTGTTGTATTTGATTTTTCAAATACGATGGAGGATAAATTATGCTCACCGGCTGTAACTGCTGCTGCAAGTCCTGCCGGTCCGGCTGCTACGATAATAACATCTGCATTCATTTCTTTCATAGGTAAATTTCCTTTCACTTTCACTGTCTGACTGTTGGGATCTTCTGTAAAACCGGTTACTTTTTTCTTGTATAACAGAGCTTTTGGTTTTACACGTTTTCTTGTTTTTCTTTCCTTTGTCTCTGCTGTATCATCTGATTTCTTCAATGCAATCGGTTCATCCGGTAATTTTGGTAATCTTCCGGTTACACACTTGATGGCACCATTTGCACAGACTTCCATACATTTGCCGCACTTATCACATTCAAACTCATCTACAACACCGATAAAATCTTTTCCGCCGTCAATTGCTTTTTTCGGACAGTTTTCCACACAATGACCATCACCTTTACACTTCTTTGGATCAATGTAATAGTGAACCAGTGCGTTACATGCCAGAGTATGACATCTTCCAGCCAGATGTTCTTTGATATCTTCTGCAAAATATTCCTGCAGTCCAAGTATCATTCCAGGTGCTGTCTGTCCTAAGCTGCAGTTACTCTGCCTCTTCATAATCTCAGCTAATTCTTTCATCAGATCAATATCCGTAAGCTTCGCTTTTCCATCTGTCAGATCTTTTAATCCCTCGTGAATCTGAGCCAGACCTTCCCGGCAGAACACACATTTTCCACAGCACTTTTCACGCAGTTTTCCGACAAACTCTTCCGCTTTTTTCACAACACATTCCTGATCCGAATATGTCTCAATGACACCATTTTCAATTGGAAATGATTCATCTAATCTCTGTGTTCTTACTTCTGCTCCCCAGATTCTGTTTCCGATTCTGACTGCCTTTGCTTCCGGAATTATCTGATCTAATGTTGTTCCATACTCTACTTCCTGCGGTGCCTGTCCATTTACGGAAATAATTGTTTTATGAACATCCTCGTCCTTCAATGCCTCAAAACATTTCACACAGGTGATCGGATGTACGAGCAGATCTGTTGTATAGACCATGCGTGAACACATTCCATATAAAATTTCTGTCGGACATTCCTTTTTGTCATTTGCATGACAACTGAAATTCTTTTCTGTTTCCTGTTCTTGTAAGGATTCTGGAAGAATTAACACAATTTTTTCCGCTCCGAGAATCTTTGCCAGCGCTTCTGCCCCCTGCATGACTCCCTGTGCATTGTCCTGATACAGACAGGCAAGCATCTGGTCGATATCGCCATTTGCCAAAGAAACAACGACATTCATTTTTGCATTCTGAACAGTAGCTTTTAAGTTTGAAATCATTTCTCCGACTGTCATATTTGTAACCGGATCTTTTATTTCTGTAATTTTGCTCAGAAGCTGTTCTGCACTCATCTCCGTAATCTTCTCTTCTGCCTCTTTATTTTTTATGTACTTTAACATGTCTTTTCTCCCTCCTCTCCGTCATAATCACTCCAGATCTTTGATCTGGTAATATCCATTCTCAGATCACACTGCAGACATCTTGAAGCCTCTCCACAGATATCCGCATCACAGATTCCGTGGTCTACCATTTTGAAATTATCTTTTCGCTCTTCGGCACTTAAAATCTGTGGCTTTCTTCTCGGTTCATAACCAAATCCATCCACCTGACCGATTGCTGTCGGATGTACTTCTACCGGTGCCAGAACTTCAGAAATGTCGCCATCTCCTCCAAGATATTTGTCGATGGATTCTGCAGCTTTTCTTCCATCTGCAATTGCAAGAATGACTGATTTCGTTCCATAAGTTACATCACCACAGGCAAATACTCCATGGATATCTGTCTCAAGTGTTTTTTCATCCGCTTTGATTGAATTTGCTCTGCCTCGCTCCATCCCTGCTTCCGGACTCAGACCACATCTCTGTCCTACTGCAAATATAACCGTATCTGCTTCGATCTCATGATAGGAGTCTTCTGCTTTCTCAATGATCGCTCTTCTGTTTTCATCAAAAGTAAATGACAGGATATCACTGAATGCAACTCCACTTACTTTGTTATCAGCACCTTTCAGAATCTTCTCAAAGCTCTGTGCAGGATGTACCTGAATTCCTTCTTCCTGTGCCTGCTCGATTTCTTCCTCATCTGCCGTCATCTTATCTCTGGCTTCCAGACATGCCACATGAATCTCTTCGGCACCAAGTCTTTTGGCCGTTCTTGCACAGTCAAACGCAACATTACCTCCACCGAGTACGATCACACGTTTACCGATTCCGGTCTCATTTCCCATAGACGCATTTCTCAGAAAATCAATATTCAGTAAAATACCTTCCGCATCATTTCCTTCCATCGGAAGTAAAGTCCCTTCATGGTTTCCGATTGCAACCAGCACTGCATCATACTGTTCTTTCAACTCAGCTACATTCTGAACTCTGACTCCTGTTTCCAGTCTGATTCCTGATTCCAGAATATATCCGATTTCCTGATTCAGTTCTTCTCTTGGCATTCTGTATGAAGGAATGCCATACTGCAGCATTCCTCCGGCTTTTGGAAGTGCTTCCTTTACCGTTACATTATGTCCCTGTTTTCTCAGATAATAAGCTGCTGTCAGTCCGGCAGGACCGGCACCTACCACACAGATCTTCTTCCCTGTATCCGGCAATTGCTTGCCTTTATTTCTCCAGTATTTTCCAGTGTCCTTCTCTGCTGCATATCGCTTAATATTACGAATAGAAATCGGCTCATTCACTGCGCAACGTCTGCATTCTGCCTCACAGACATGGGAACAGACATGCCCCAGTGCCAGTGGAAATGGTACTTTTTCCCGAAGCACTGCTGCGGCCTCATCGTATTTTCCTTCTTTTACAAAGCGGATATAACGCGGTACATCCGTGTTAGCCGGGCAAGTACTTCTGCATGGAACAAGTTTTTCTTTGCGCTCTGTTGCAGGATAATTGATCTTGTCTCTGATCGTTCCGGTCGGACAGACTTCCGCACACGCTCCACAGAACCGACAGTTTGCATCTTTCAATAATTTTTCATGTAATGTGCCGACATAAGTCTCCATGCCTTTTTTCTGATACTGCAGCACTTTCACTTCTCTCAGATCATTACATGCCCTTACACAACGTCCGCATAAAATGCAGCGGTTCATATCATGATCATACAGTGGATTTCCACTTTCACATGCGAATCCTTTGACTCTTGTACGCATTCTGGCTGCGGATACCCCCATGTACTGGATCAGATTCTGTAACTCACAGTTTCCATATTTCGGACAGGTAGAACAGTCTTCCGGATGTGCCGCAAGAATCAGTTCCATCGCAACATTTCTTAAATGCTGGATTTCCTCATTTTTTGTAACAATGTTCATTCCATCCTCTGCTTTTAACATGCAGGATGTCACCGGCTGATCCTGTCCCTCAACCTGCACATAACACAGTTTACATGCAGAGATATCTTTCAGATCCGGATGATGACAGATGTGAGGAATATAGATATTATTCTGAAGCGCAGCTTCCAGTACACTGGTTCCCTCTTTTGTCTGAATTTGCTTTCCATCAATTGTTATTGTAATCATAAAATCTCCCTTACAAATTTCTCAGAACTTCTATCCGTTCTGTTTTTTTTCAAATACCAGAGCGTATTAAAAATTCAATTACTGTTTAAAACATACTGTCATCAGTAATGTAGTCCGCTCCATTTCATGGTATAGCTCAACATCAATATCCCTTAAATTGTTTTGAACTGAAGATTTTTATATTTTGCAATTTTCGCCTGAACAATCTTTCTGTTATCCGGATTTGCATAGAATCCACCCTGTGTTGCTCCGATTTCTTCCAGATGTTTGGCTCTGCCTTCTACGGTTGTGCGGTCTTTGAGCAGGCCATCTTCCTGAATTACAAATTTCCATTTTCCATCTTCTGTCTGCTCCAGATTACCACCGGCTCCACACACCTGACATTCTACCGGATAGTGCAGTCCGTCCCACTGTTTTTCACCTAATACCAGTGCATTACTGTGACAGTTCGGACACCATCCCATATCTTCCTCACCAAGCCATGTACGTTCCTCTGCCGGAGTTGCCACTGCTTTCATAATGTTCTCCCCCATCTTATGAGCTCTTGCGATCAGCTCGTCATCTAACAGACACTGCGCTGCTCCCGGAACTCTTGTAGCAAGAAGCATATCTACCACTTTCATATCTGTTGTGAACATTGTTGCCTGTAATCCTTCCAGAGCCATAGACTGCCATGCTCTTGTAGAACCACCGACAGAAATCAGTCCTGCCACACGGTCTTTGTGCTCAATTGCACCGATCGTCTCCAGGAACGCTGTCTCGTAACTTAAACTTCTCTGCGCAAATGTAAGATACTGTGCGCTCGGCATTAAGTCATATGTCGGAACAGAAATAATCACTGCATCCTGATCTAACATTACGTCCATAATCTTTTTCTTATCGTCTTTCTCATCCAGAACGCAGCCCACATTTTTGCCCTGTGCCATTCCTGCAGTACAGGATGTACAGCCCGTGCAGTCTTCAATATGATAGTCTTTCAGATTGATCATTGTGACTTCGGCTCCCGCCTCCTGACAGACTAAAAGTGCCTCTTTCAGCAAAATTTCACTGTTACTGTTCTTTCTTCCTGCGGTAATTCCCATTACTTTGTAGCTCATATTTTCCTCCTGTGCAGATCGAATTTTGTCTGAAATTTTCCTTCTTTTCATTTTTCCATTGAAGGCTTACAAAATTCTTGCTATATTGTTATTAATATAACTATATCAGTTATTTTTTTAACAAGCACGCTACAGCAATCGAAATTTTTTATCGATATTGAATTGATTTTCAGACATTTGTCTGATGGAGGAGATATGGCTTATTTAGAAAATATAATCAAACGTCTTGAAACCAGTTTAAATGTTCAGATCCATGGAACTTATCATTCCCGTGCCGGGATTGATTCCGTTTTATTCTGGAATTCAAAACAGAGTCACTCACCGCATCCCGGAGGAAATATCCTGTATTTGTGCGATGCTGCCCATTTTCTGGGTGCTCCTATTGATGAATATCTGCTGATTGTAAACTATCCGGATTGTGAACTTCCTTCCAGATGCCTTTGTATTCCACAAAAAGCTTCTCTGGACGATGTATTTAACGTATGTCAGACAGTAATTCTTGAACATCATTTATTAAAATGCAAAGAAGAAGAACTGTTTCGGACGTTACAGCATAACAGTGGACTTCAGGGAATTACCAATATCGCATACATGCACTTAAATAATCCAATTACCATTTGTGACACAAGTTTTTCCGTACTGGCTGCAAGTCCACAGGTTGCTAATACGAATGATCTTGAGGAAATAGATGGGCGTTTTTTCGTAAAAGATTCCAGATTGAAGAATATGCTGGATGAAGAATTAGTTAAAAAGATTTATTCTACAACAGTACCTTTTATCACATATATGAAAGAATATTCTTATAAATGGATTTATCAGAGTATCCGAATCCAGCATTCTGTTGTCGGATATATCTGTGTCCGTGAGATTCAAAGAGAATTTGTAGAAGAAGATCTGGAATATATTGATATGCTCTGCTATGTGATTGGAATTGAGATGCAACGTGAAATGAGTTTCCAGACAAATACAAGACTGAACTATGAATATTTTTTAACCGAACTTCTGGAAGGCCATTTCAGTCAGAAAGACTATATTTTAAATAATATGGTTCAGTTAGGACATAAACCCGGAAAATATTATTTTCTGATGGTAATTGATGAAGCCCCGACCAGTCCTGCTTCTGAACGGCAGTTGAAAAATCTGTACCAACAGATTTTAACGATTCTTCCGAACAGTATGGCTGTATTTTTCTACGGAAAACTGACGGTACTTTTGCCATGTGATTCATACCGTCCGTTTAATGATAAGACTCTGACAAAATTCTATGCATTCCTTCAGTTTCACCAGTTATATGCATATGTCAGTTTTCCATATGAAAATATTACAGAAAGTCATATTTTTTACAGACAGGCTGCCTTTTTATGTTCTTTTTATTCGGAACATGCACTGACTCCTGAAGACTACATTGTTTACTACAAAAAACATTTTCTACAACACACGTTTTCTTTGTGCAGGGACTTTACGACTTTAAAATCAACGATTCATCCGGATATCTACAAGATTGTCCACCATGACCAGGCGCAGAATACAGACTACGCCAATACACTGAAAGCTTACCTGATGAACGGAAGAAATGCTGTACGCGCTTCTAAAGAACTGCATATTCATAAGAGTACTTTTTTTTACCGGTTAAATAAAATGGAAGAGCTTTTTGATCTGGATATTGAGGAAGAAGAAGCGATGGTTGCCTATGAATATTCTTTTATCTTGCTTGATTATCTGGAGAAAATAAAATTATAAAATTCTCCTGTTCTTCCCTGACTCAACCTCAAAGTCACATCTGCAGTAAATTGAACAGGAACAGAAATAATGACCATCACTATGCTAATTTAGTGATGGTCATTCCCCTGTGAATCCCACATAAAAGGCCAAAAGTCCCTGATTGATCATAGAAAATTCATCAAACATATTCAGGGCAGAATGTGTTCCGTATTTTTTTATCGGCAAAATTCCAGTCAAATATGCTAAATGAATACATTCTTTATCTTTTAATAAATCTCTCAGAAAATCAAGATATTTTTCCTGCGCTTCTTTATCCTGTCGGAATTTTCTAAATATACAGTCCCATTCATCTACAATAACAATAAACGGACATTTCTTTTCTTCATAGACATCCTGCATCGACTCACTCAAGTCTGTGTCGTCAAAATTTCTTCGAAAAGATGCTCTCCAGCAGTCCCATGCGTTTCACACCCTGAACTTTACTTGAACTACGCATCACCTGTGCTGACATTCCCATATTTCTTAATTCCATTTTTAACGATTCTGCCTGTTGCTCTGTCAGACCGTCTTTTACAAGAAACGGAGTATCATTCAGACTGCCTCTTACCTTAAATCCGTATTTTCTTCCAATATTGGAATACTCTGTTCTCTGCCCGAAGTAATCCACCATACTGCCAAGTGCGATTACCTGTGCTGATGGATAATCCGGGATATCATAGGTCTCGTCCACCTGTTCCAGACTGTATTTGATCCCATAAAAATCAAATGCATCTTCTATGTAAGAACATGCCTCTCCATCCAGACTGTCAAATAATACACGCGGCAGAACGGAAACTATCTTTCTGGCATCCAGCTCTTCCATTCCTGCAAAAATCTGCAAATACTTTGCGGCCTGTAATTCTTTTCCATTGCAATTTATTAATGTTACCCGATAATTCAACTCATGTTGTACCATATGTTTTCTCTCTCTATACTTTCCTCTTATTCCGTGATTTCAAAATAGATTTGAAAAACATTCCTGCAAATTGTGATACATATCTTGCAGAAACTATCTTCAGTCTACTTTAAAATTTCTGTTGTTGTAGTTCATACATCTGTCTTTTATTCTAACATGAGAGTTCCTATTTTGAAAGATTACAGAAGTAATTTTGTAACAGCTCATCCATGCCAATCAGCGGAGTGATTGACATGGGAGTGAACAGTAAACTTCATGGCTGAACTGTTACTCCCCACATAACTCCATCATCAGCTCATGCACTGTCACTATCTCACGAATTCTGCCAACATTACTTCCACAGAACACAAGACCATTTTCCACATCTCCCTTTACCGCATCAATCAATGCTTTTGTGATACAATACGGAACTTTCCCCGGATTGCATTTTTCCAGACAGTTATAACACTTTTTCACTGGCAGTTTTGCTGTCTCTACCTGCCTGATCAGACCATTTCGAATGGCTCTTCCTGGCATTCCAACCGGGCTTTGTATAATCTGCACATCCTCTTCTTTCGCATCAAGATAAGCCTGTTTGTAAGCCTCGGATGCATCACATTCTTTGGTTGCCACAAATCGGCTTGCGATCTGTACACCATCCGCCCCAAGATCCAATACATGATGAATATCCTCTCTGTCAAAAATTCCACCTGCTACAATCACCGGAATCTTTTTTTCATAACGCTGCTCGTATTCCTCCTTACAGGCAATGATCTGACGGATTTCTTCATCGTAATCAAGTGTATTAATCTGATCCAGCTGCTCTCTGGAAAAGCCAAGATGTCCTCCCGCTTTCGGACCTTCAATGACAAGAAAATCTGCTGTCCTGTCATACTTATGAGACCACATCTTCAAGATTAACTGTGCCGCTCTTTTCGAAGATACAATCGGGGCAATCTTCGTGCCGCATTCCTCACTGACCAGTGATGGAAGTGTCATTGGAAGTCCTGCACCACTGATAATCACATCTGCACCTGCTGCAACTGCCTCTTTCACATGCTCTGCATAATGCTTTAATGCAACCATGATATTTACTCCAACCAGACCATTTCCGCAGGCAATTTCTTTTGCTTTCTGCAGATGCTTTCTGATTGCCAGGCGATTACATCCTGCCTGATCCTGCTCGAATCCCTCTTCATCATATCCAATCTGAGCTGTAGAGATGACACCGATTCCTCCTTCTTTCGCTACCGCTCCTGCCAGACTGCTTCTGCTGATTCCTACTCCCATTCCTCCCTGAATGATTGGGATCTCAGCTGTTTTCTCCCCAATTTGTAATGCTTTCAGCTTGTTTTTATATTCTGTTAAATTCATGATTTCCTCCTGATTTATGTCTGAGTTTTATTTATTTTGATTTTCAAACTATTTTAACTATAAATCATTTCCTGGATCATGTCAATCAATATTGTATTTTTTACCATTTTATATGGTTTTTAATACTACATATTTCTTTTTTTTAACAAACCTTCATAAAATGCAAACCTGTCGATTGTAGAAACGCTTCAGACAAACTCTTACATTTTTACGCAATATAGTAAAAGACACCCTCTATGAGGCGTCTCTTACTACATCCATTCCTATCATTTATTACTTTCGGAATCCCTTAAGATATTCTTTCTGCTCTTTTGTAATCCGATAACTTTCCACTGCTTTTTGAATCGTTTTTCTGTGTACCCACGGAGACAATTTTCCTTCCTCAATATATGGAACTGTATCCTCCCACTGTTTTGCCAGAGCAGTTGCCATATACCATGCAATCATCATGTTCACATAATACGCTTCGGATTCCACTCCTGCCACAAGTTCCAGATACTCCGGTGAAAAATCTTCATCCAGATAAAGACGCATCAGCATCCCTATTCCATAACGGATTGTATAAGTGTGTTCTGAATTGATCCACTCTCTGATCTTTACAAGCAATTCTTCTTTATGTTTTTCAAAACACTTCGGTGCCGGAAGGTCACATGTTGCCCAGTTATCCACATACGGGAGAAAATCTTCCACTTCTTTTACACATTCCTCATAGTCTTTTCTTCCACTGATGATCATCATATGTAAATTATTCTCCTCATAATATGTATGCGGAAGTTCCGTTAAAAACTTCTCCGCCCCTTCTGTCTTTTCATACTCTTTCGCAAATTTCCGCAGTTGTGGTGTACGGATTCCTATCACCTTTTCTTTGTCTATATCCGGAATCAGATGAGCATGAAAATCTCTGTATTTCAAATCTTGTAATTCAAATAATTGTTTTTGTAAATTTGTTAGTTCACTCATTATTTTGCTCTCACTCTCTGCTATTTTCCCTTAATTGTGAAACAAAATCCTGTTCAACAATAATGTAATTAATTTTTATTACTCACATTATAATTTCACAACCGTCATCTCATGTTCCATCGCCGGAATGATCTTCCCCAGAAGATCTTTTGTCCGAAATCTCAGACTTGATGTATTAATGCATGGATGACATCCGATATATTCTCCTGCAAGTACGTCTTCATCAATCAAAAGACGCACAATTTTATCCTTATCATTCATAAGGCCGAGTACGCTCAGAGATCCAGGAGTGATGTCCAGATATTTTTCCATATATTCGGCTTTTGCGAAAGAAAGCCTGGATGATTCAATCTGCGCTGAAAGATCCTTTGTCTTAAACACTTTGTCTCCCGGGAGCATAAGTAAATAAAACTGCGTTTCCTGTCGATTGCATAACAACAGATTCTTACAGATTGTAGCCTCCAATGTCTTGTCGATTTCCTCGCATGCTTCCATTGTCATTGCCGCTTCATGGTCAATCCTCTGGTAAGAAATCCCCAGAGCATCCAGAAAATCATATACCCGAATCTCCTTATCCAATCTTCCTTCCGTGTGTTGTGGTCTTCCATTTACTAATTCCATCTTTTTCTCGCTCCTGTAAATCTATAAGTTCTGTTTTCCAGATATTTTGCAAATTCATTGAGTTTCTATATGTAAAATAATATCAGACAAAATAACTTTAACAATTACTTTTCCTCTTTTTTCACAACAACAAACATGTTATATTACACTTAAACACCTCTTTACTGCATCACACTTGTAAAGAGGCGTTTTTTCATTAACATCATATGAACCGTTTCCAGTTGAATAGATTAAGACATAATCAGAATGTGCAAATAAACACAATTGACAAACTGTGTAATATATTGAAATGTAATGTCGAAGATATTATGACACATTACCCTGATGACAATGTATTCTAAAGCAAACAGGAAGCAACATGTATATTCTTGATCAAGTCCTAATTCATCTATATATGCCCAATAAGTCCGTAGTTCATTTAACAACTTGTTTTCTGCCTCAACACATTTATCTGATAAGGGTCTTGTTTTATTAAATAAGCTTCTTCTATTCTTATCTATATAATTATCAGCCACAGACCTGCAGATTGCTTGTATTATTAAAACTATAAGTGTTATAACTAAAGCTACTATTATTACTACTAAAACTACAAAAAGAATACTATCGTTTAGAGCTTGTTTCATTGATAACTCACCTGTATTTCATAATAATTAAAACTGCTAACATTATAGCAAGCAAAGGACAATTTTTCAATGATGTGCTTTTTTTGCTCAAGTATAAATTATGATATGACAGACCACGAGAATCAGAGGAAAGTTATGACATTTCTTCAGACTTCTTGATATCCTCTACTGGCATTTGCTGCGAAAGCATATGCCGAATAAGGCTCAAACGTCCTAGTTCTATACCTTTTTCTATACCGCGCTCTTCGATTCCGTAAGATAAATCAAACATTGTATTCATACACATCCTTTTTATTGCGAAAAATATTGTAAGAATAGTATAATAAATTTTATACAGTTAAGCAAACAGAAACGCAAACGTCAAATTAGAAGAAGGTATGACAAATGGATCTAAATAAAACAAGTCGGTTTTTGAGTTTGATTTTACGACATCATCCAGAAAAGATTGGAATCACATTGGATACACATGGCTGGGCTTCTGTCGAAGAACTTTTAATCGGTATATCAAAAACACATCCTATCGACATGGATACACTGGAAGAAATTGTTAAAACAGATAATAAGCAGCGATATTCATTCAATGGAGATAAGACTCTAATCCGGGCAAATCAAGGGCATTCCATTGTTGTTGATGTCGAACTTCTCAAGAAAGAACCTCCTGCAGTGTTATATCACGGGACAGGAGAAAAATACGTTTCATCCATTGAGGAAAACGGACTAATTTCGAAAAGTCGCTTATATGTCCATTTATCAGATAACGAAAACACAGCAATCACTGTTGGTAAAAGACATGGAAAGCCCATTATTTATGAAGTTTTATCACATAAAATGTATATAGACGGATATGAATTTTATCAGTCTGTAAA
>NZ_CAKRDI010000048.1 GCF_934309415.1 uncultured Mediterraneibacter sp. | reverse complement strand
AAAGATATTGATACCGAACATCTGCAGCTTATCGGATATAAAAACAGCAGTTATACGATGTATGAGGATGATGGAATCCATAAGGATTACGATAAGGAAGAAAATTATCGGGTATTCACCAATTAACTTTTCAGTGTAAAGAAAAAATATGTAAACGGTAGAATATAAGTACCGTGATGAAAAAGGATGGTCAAATAAGTGACCATCCTTTATCTTCTTTAGGAAAAGGTTACTGTTTGCAGGTTACCTGTGAACAGTAACAAAGTGTCATGGACATATAACGGCAAGAACCGAAAAAGCGTTCTTGCCGTTCCTGTCTATACATGTTACAATAACAGTTGACGTTATTTGCAAATTAAGATTTAACGAGACATAAGAAGATTCAAGAAGAGGAGTGTAGGAAGAAAGTGAAAACATTACTGGAATTGATCACAATAGAGATGAAAGAGGCATTTGTAAAAGCCGGCTACGGTGAAGAACTTGCAAGAGTGACTCTTTCAAACAGACCTGACCTGTGCGAGTACCAGTGTAATGGTGCCATGGCAGGAGCAAAGAAGTATAAAAAAGCTCCGATCATGATCGCGGAGGAAGTGGTTGCAAATCTGGAGGACAGCACATGTTTTGCATCAGCAGAGGCTGTAAAACCGGGATTTATCAACCTGAAACTGAATCCGGAGTATGTAGCCGGATATCTCAATGAGATGGCAGCAGACGAGAATCTTGGTGTAGAGAAAGAAGAGAATCCGAAGACAGTCATGATTGACTACGGCGGACCGAATGTGGCAAAACCGCTGCACGTCGGACATCTGCGTTCTGCGATCATCGGTGAGAGTGTAAAAAGAATCATCCGTTATAAAGGAAATAAAGTCATCGGTGATATTCATCTTGGTGACTGGGGATACCAGATGGGGCTGATCATCACAGAGCTGAAGAAGAGAAAACCGGAACTTCCGTATTTCGATGAAAACTTTGAAGGAGAATATCCGAAGGAAGCACCATTTACCATCAGTGAGCTGGAAGAGATTTATCCGACAGCCAGCGGATATGCAAAAGAGCATGATGATTACCGTGAGGAAGCTCTGCATGCAACTTACCTTCTGCAGAATGGATACAGAGGATATCGTGCTATCTGGGATCATATCATGAACGTATCTGTAACAGACTTAAAGAAGAACTATCAGAGACTGAATGTGGAATTTGACCTCTGGAAGGGTGAGTCTGATGCTCAGAAATACATCCCGGACATGGTTGAGATGCTGAAAGACAAAGGATTTGCACACTATGATGAGGGTGCGCTTGTAGTAGATGTGGCAGAAGAGACAGACAACAAGGAAGTACCGCCGTGTATGATTCTGAAATCAGACGGAGCGGCATTGTATGATACAACAGACCTTGCCACACTGGTTGAGCGTGAAGAGCAGTATCATCCGGATCAGGTTATCTATGTCGTTGACAAACGTCAGGAACTGCATTTTATTCAGGTATTCCGCTGTGCAAAGAAGACAGGAATCGTCAGCGAAGATACAGATCTGAAATTCCTCGGATTCGGTACAATGAACGGAAAAGACGGAAAGCCGTTCAAGACAAGAGAAGGCGGTGTTATGCGTCTTGAGAATCTGATCCGCGAGATCAATGATGAGATGTATAAGAAGATTATGGACAACCGTACAGTAGAGGAAGAAGATGCGAGACGTACAGCAGAAGAAGTTGGACTTGCAGCAATCAAATATGGAGATCTCTCCAACCAGGCATCTAAAGATTACATCTTTGATGTAGACAGATTTACATCTTTCGAGGGAAATACAGGACCGTATATCCTTTACACAATTGTTCGTATTAAGTCTATCTTAAAGAAATATGTGGAGAATGGCGGAGATCTGGCAGCAGGAAAGATTCAGCCGGCAGAGAATGCAGCAGAGAAAGCACTGATGCTTCAGGTATTGAAATTCAATGAAGTAATCAACAATGTATACGCTGAGACTGCACCGCATAAGCTGTGTGCTTACATTTATGATCTGGCAAATGAATTTAACAAGTTCTATCATGAGACAAAGATTCTTTCTGAGGAAGATGAAGTGAAGAAGAGCGGATACATTGCGCTGCTTTCACTTGCAAAACAGGTACTTGAGACATGTATTGATCTTCTTGGATTTACAGCACCGGAAAGGATGTAATACAAAAATGACAGAAAATGGACTGATGGAAAGCAGCGAGACAGAAAAGCTCTTTTATAACGACAGTCATCTGAAGAAATTTACCGCCACAGTTCTAGAATGCAGACCTGCGGAAGAGAAAGAAAAGCAGGGGAAACAAGAGAAGCAGGAAAAAAAGGAAAAACAGATACTGGATGTTGCTGACAGCGAGAAGGCAGGAACAGGTGCAGTCAAGAGTACAGCTTCAACCTATGAAGTGATTCTTGACCGTACGGCTTTCTTCCCGGAAGGAGGCGGTCAGTATGCAGACCGCGGAGTTCTCGGCGGAGTTCATGTCCTGGACGTGCATGAGCGTGGCGGCCATGTTCTGCACATTACAGATGGTCCTCTGACACCGGGAGAGACGGTAGAAGGAACGCTGGACTGGGAAGAACGTTTTATGAAAATGCAGCAGCATACAGGAGAGCACATTGTTTCCGGTCTGGTGCATGCCCGTTACGGATATAATAACGTGGGATTTCATCTGGGCAGTGAAGACTGTACGATGGATTTTGACGGGGAGATCCCGTCGGCAGAGCTGGAAGAGATTGAACTGGAAGCAAACAGTGCAGTATGGCAGAATCTTGAGATTCAGACGCTGTATCCATCCAAAGCAGAACTGGCGGAGATGGACTACAGAAGCAAGCTGGAGATAGAAGGACAGGTGCGTGTCGTGGTAGTTCCAGGGTATGACAGCTGTGCCTGCTGTGCGCCGCATGTGGCATTTACTGGAGAGATCGGCCTGATCAAGCTGACGAATATACAGAGATATAAGGGCGGTGTTCGTGTGACCATGCTCTGCGGTGTAAGAGCACTTGCAGATTATGCCATGAAGCAGAAGCAGACGAAGAAGATATCTGCATCCCTTTGTGCAAAGGAAAATGAAACTGCAGAAGCAGTGGAACATCTGAAGGAAGAGATAACAGAGCTTAAGAGCCGGATTGCTGAGAAAGAAAGACAGCTGATCGCAGTGCAGGCATCGATGATTCCGGCAGAAGAGCAGACGGTGTGCATCTTCTCGGATGATCTTGCAGGGGACGGTATGCGTCTGATGATGAATGCGGTGATGGAACAGGAACGGTTCCTATGTGCGGTATTCTACGGAAATGACAGTGATGGTTATCGCTATGTGATCGGCAGTAAGAAGGTGGATCTTCGTCCGGTGACAAAAGAGATGAATGTGGCATTTGAAGGACGCGGAGGCGGCAAGCCGGAGATGGTTCAGGGAACTTTAAAGGGAACAGAGAAAGAACTGAGAGGGTGGATTCTGAAGAAAGCAGAGGAGCTGCAGAATGAACAATAACAGAAGAAGAAACCCGTTCTGGAGAGTGGCAGGCCCGTTGTTTGGATACTGGGGCATCGAGATGACCGTTCAGTTTATACTGGAATTTTTACTTTTGATTCCGTATATGGGAAAGGCTTACGGGCAGATCGCCGGAAGTACACAGACGCTGAGTTATGAGGAACTGATGAACCAGTATTATCAGATCTTAAGTCCGGCGTTTAACGAGATCTTGAGTTATCAGGTGCAGATTACAGGAATTTCTGCATTGTTCACTTTGATTTTGACTGTGATTTTATTCCGTAAGGACAGAAAAGAAGAGCAGCTTATGGGTGCAGCAGTGCGGGAAAAAGTACCAGTCAGTCAATATTGGATGGTTCTGATAATGGGACTGGTCGGAAGCATCGCTGTTACCTGCCTGTCAGCTATGGCACAGGTGGCTTTTGCGAGTGCAGAATATCAGCAGACAGCAGAAAGTATGTATTCTGCAACAGTTCTTGTTGAGCTGCTTGTGTTTGGGATTATTTCTCCGCTTGCGGAAGAGATGATGTTCCGTGGAGTGATGTACCGGCGTTACAGAGAGACGAAAAGTTTCTATTACGGAGCGGTCTGGTCTTCCGTATTCTTTGCGCTGCTTCATACGAATACCGTGCAGATGATTTATACCTTTTTGCTTGGAATCTTTCTTTGTTATGTGTATGAGAAGTTTGCTTCCATCAAAGCACCGATTCTGCTTCACATGACATTGAATATCGGATCAGTTGTGTTTACAGAGATTGGTGTATTTCACTGGCTGGGAGAAGCCTGGCTGCGGATGGCTCTGGCTGTGATTGGTGCGGCGTTTGTATGTTCCGTTGCTTTCGTGTGTATCCAGAAGGTAAGTGGACCGGTGCAGATCATGCAGAAACCGTCTTCTGAAGACAATGGAAATGATTCTAATCCATTTGGCATGTAAATGGATTGAATTAGAAATCACCCCAAACCTGTTCTTAAACAGAGCTGGTCAATATATAAGAGTAAAATCAACAGAAAAAACAGAATAAAATAAATTGTACTAAGAAAAATACAATTTGAAATTGTGCGCAATGGGGCGTGTATCCCATTGCGCATTTTTTGTTATTAACAGACCAAAACTATAGGAAAATAAAGAAAAAAGAGCACATTCTAATAATTATTCTTAAAGTGTATAGAAAAGTGAAAAAATCTGATAATTTAAATAAAATAAATAAAAATTCAAATTATCAGACAATTCATGAAAAATTTTTATTTACAGGGAAAAAGAATTGGTGTATATTTTAGAAAAATGTTTTTCAAGATTAAAAATCATGGATCTGGAACATATAGAAATGCAAAAGAAAGGAAAAGCGACTATGAGGAAAGAAATGGAAACACCCCAACAGGGCCTGTACCGCGAAAGTTTTGAACATGACAACTGTGGTATCGGTGCAATTGTAAATATCAAGGGCCGGAAGACTCACGACACAGTGGCAGGAGCACTGAGTATCGTTGAGCATTTGGAGCACAGAGCCGGAAAGGATGCAGAAGGAAAGACCGGAGACGGTGTTGGTATTCTGACTCAGATTCCGCATACATTTTTCAAGAAAGTCTGTCTGCCACTCGGAATTGAACTGAAAGACGAGAGAGATTACGGTGTGGGAATGTTCTTCCTTCCACAGGATGAACTGAAGAAAAATCAGGCAAAGAAGATCTTTGAAGTCATCGTAAAGAAAGAGGGACTGAAGTTCCTCGGATGGAGAGAAGTACCGATTCATCCGGATATTCTCGGTAAGACAGCAGTAGACTGTATGCCTTGTATTATGCAGGCTTTCATCGAGCGTCCTGCAAAATACGCAAAAGGTCTGGAATTTGACCGTCGCCTTTACGTGGTAAGAAGAATCTTTGAACAGAGCAGCGATGACACTTATGTCGTGTCTCTTTCAAGCAGAACCATCGTATACAAAGGTATGTTTCTTGTAGGACAGCTGAGACTGTTCTTTGAAGACCTGCAGGATAAAGATTTCGTTTCTGCAATTGCTATGGTTCATTCCCGTTTCAGTACAAACACAGCGCCAAGCTGGCAGAGAGCGCATCCGAACCGCTTTATGGTTCACAACGGTGAGATCAATACCATCCGCGGTAACGCAGATAAGATGCGTGCCCGTGAGGAGACAATGGAAGCTGGATGCCTGAAAGGAGAGCTGCACAAAGTTCTTCCGGCAATCAACACATCCGGTTCCGACTCAGCGATGCTGGATAACGCACTGGAATTTATGGTAATGAGTGGAATGGAACTTCCGCTGGCAGTTATGATCGCAATTCCGGAGCCATGGGTAAACAATAACGAGATGTCCCAGAACAAGAAAGATTTCTATCAGTATTATGCAACGATGATGGAGCCATGGGACGGACCTGCATCTATCCTCTTCTCCGATGGAGATGTGATGGGAGCAGTGCTTGACCGTAACGGTCTTCGTCCTTCCAGATACTATATTACAGATGATGACAACCTGATCCTTTCTTCAGAAGTTGGAGTGCTGGATATCGATCCTTCCAAGATCCTCGTGAAAGAAAGACTTCATCCGGGTAAAATGCTTCTGGTAGATACAGTAGCAGGCCGTGTGATTGATGATGAGGAACTGAAAGAGAAATATGCAAATGAGCATCCATATGGTGAATGGCTGGACAGCAACCTGATCATGCTCAAAGATCTGAAGATCCCGAACAAAGATATCCCGAAATATACTGCGGAAGAGTGTACACAGCTTCAGAAAGCATTCGGATATTCTTATGAAGATGTAAAGACATCGATTTTAAATATGGCGAAGAACGGTGCAGAAGGAATCGCAGCCATGGGTATGGATGCTCCGTTGTCCGTACTTTCCAAGAAGCGTCAGCCGCTGTTTGGATATTTCAAACAGTTATTTGCACAGGTTACAAACCCGCCGATTGATGCGATCCGTGAGGAGATTGTAACATCTACTACAATTTATGTGGGAACAGACGGAAACCTTCTGGAGCAGAAGGAGGAGAACTGTAAGATGCTTCGCGTAAACAATCCGATTCTTACAAACACAGACCTTCTGAAAATTAAAAATATGAATGTTGACGGATTCAAAGTTGCAGAAATCCCGATCACATATTATAAGAACACAAGCCTTGAGAAAGCAATCGAGTATCTGTTTATCGAAGTAGACAGAGTGATCCGTGAGGGAGCAAACATCCTGATCCTGACAGACCGTGATGTGGATGAATACCATGTGGCAATCCCGTCTCTTCTGGCGGTATCCGGACTGCAGCAGCATCTGGTTCGTACAAAGAAGAGAACTTCTGTAGCGATGATCCTGGAAAGTGGTGAGCCAAGAGAGGTACATCATTTTGCAACACTGCTTGGTTACGGTGCATGTGCAATCAACCCATACCTGGCACATGAGTCCATCCGTCAGCTGATCGAATCCAATCTGCTTCACAAAGATTACTATGCAGCAGTAGATGATTACAACTCAGCAATCATCCACGGAATCATCAAGATCGCTTCTAAGATGGGTATCTCAACGATCCAGTCTTATCAGGGAGCCAAGATCTTTGAGGCAATCGGTCTGAAGAGTGATTTCATCAATCATTACTTCACAGATACAGTCAGCCGTGTGGGTGGTATCGGCATCGAGGAGGTTGCAGCAGATTATACTGCATTCCATACAGAAGCATTTGATCCGCTTGGACTTGGAGTAGATACAACTCTTGACAGTGTGGGAAAACATAAATATAAGAGTGGCGGAGAGGAACATCTGTACAATCCACAGACCATTCACATGCTTCAGCAGTCTACAAGACGCGGAGATTATGAGATGTTTAAACAGTACACACAGATGGTAGATGAGGAAGGCGAAAAGATCAATTTGAGAGGTCAGCTGGAATTCAACTATCCGAAGAAGAGTGTACCGCTTGAGGAAGTAGAGAGTGTAGATTCCATCGTAACAAGATTTAAGACAGGAGCCATGTCTTACGGATCTATTTCCAAAGAGGCTCACGAGACAATGGCCATCGCTATGAACATGCTTCATGGAAAATCTAACTCCGGTGAAGGCGGTGAGGATATTGAACGTCTGGATACAAATAGATGCTCTGCAATTAAACAGGTAGCATCCGGACGTTTCGGTGTAACCTCCAGATATCTTGTAAGTGCACAGGAGATTCAGATCAAGATGGCACAGGGAGCAAAACCAGGTGAAGGTGGACATCTTCCGGGAGGAAAGGTATATCCATGGATTGCGAAGACACGTCATTCAACACCGGGTGTAAGCCTGATCTCACCACCGCCGCACCACGATATTTATTCGATTGAGGACCTGGCACAGCTGATCTACGACTGCAAGAGCGCAAATAAGAATGCAAGAATCTCTGTAAAACTTGTTTCTGAAGCAGGTGTCGGAACGGTAGCAGCCGGTGTCGCAAAAGCCGGTGCGGGAGTTATTCTGATCTCCGGATATGACGGAGGAACAGGTGCTGCACCGAGAAGTTCCATCCAGAATGCGGGACTTCCATGGGAGCTTGGACTGGCAGAGACACACCAGACACTGATCCAGAATGGTCTGCGTGAACGTGTCCGCATCGAGACAGATGGTAAGCTCATGAGCGGCCGTGACGTTGCAATCGCTGCATTACTTGGAGCAGAGGAGTTTGGATTTGCAACAGCTCCGCTTGTAACAATGGGATGTGTCATGATGCGTGTATGTAATCTGGATACATGCCCGGTTGGTGTGGCAACACAGAATCCGGAACTGAGAAAACGTTTTACAGGTAAACCGGAATATGTTGTAAACTTTATGCGTTTCATCGCAGAAGAGTTAAGAGAATATATGGCAAAACTGGGTGTCCGCACAGTAGATGAACTGGTAGGACGTACAGATCTTCTGAAAGTGAAAGACGCGCCGACTTCTGACCGTGCGGCAACACTGGATCTGACAAGTGTACTGTACAACCCATATGCAAAAGAAAAGAAAGGCATGATTTTCAATCCGAAGAAAGTTTATGATTTCGAGCTGAACAAGACTCTGGATGAAAAAGTACTGATGAAACAGCTCCTTCCGGCTCTTGAGAGAGGCGAGAAGAGAGGTCTTGAAGTAGATGTTACCAATACAGACCGTACATTCGGAACAATTTTTGGATCTGAGATCACAAGAAGATATCCGGAAGGTCTTGAGGAAGACAGCTTTGTGATTCAGTGTAAAGGTGCCGGTGGACAGAGTTTCGGAGCATTTATCCCGAAGGGACTGACACTGGAGCTGACAGGAGACAGTAATGACTACTTCGGAAAAGGTCTTTCCGGTGGTAAGCTGGTTGTATGCCAGCCGAAAGCTGCAAAATTTAAATCAGATGAGAATATCATTATCGGAAACGTTGCACTTTACGGAGCAACAAGTGGTAAAGCATTTGTCGGCGGTGTAGCAGGAGAACGTTTCTGTGTAAGAAACTCTGGTGTAAGAGCAGTTGTTGAAGGTGTGGGAGACCACGGATGTGAATACATGACAGGAGGATGCGTTGTTGTTCTCGGTCAGGTAGGAAAGAACTTTGCTGCAGGTATGAGCGGTGGTATCGCTTATGTACTTGACCTGGATAGCAAACTGTATAAGAAAGTCAACAAAGCGATGGTCAATATCGAGCGTGTGACAGATAAATACGATGTACAGGAACTCAAGGGAATGATTCAGGAACATGTTTCCTATACAAATTCTGAAGTAGGTAAGAAGATTCTTGATAACTTCAAAGAGTATCTTCCAAAATTCAAGAAGATCATTCCGGAGGATTATGAGAGAATGATGTCCACGATCATCCAGATGGAAGAAAAGGGACTGAGCAGAGAAAAAGCAAAGATCGAAGCATTTAATATGATCAAAAACGGAAGATAGGAGGCGTAAGAGAAATGGGAAAACCGACAGGATTTATGGATTATGAAAGACAGGATAAGATGGCGGAGTCACCTCTTGAGAGAATCAGACATTTCAATGAGTTCCATACGCCTCTTACGAAAGAAGAACAGGAACTGCAGGGCGCACGCTGTATGGCGTGCGGGGTTCCGTTCTGTCAGTCAGGAAAGATGCTTGCGGGAATGGCAAGCGGATGTCCACTGCACAATCTGGTGCCAGAGTGGAATGACCTGATTTATAACGGAAACTGGAAAGAAGCTTATGCACGTCTGAAAAAGACAAACAACTTCCCGGAATTTACTTCCCGTGTGTGTCCGGCACTCTGTGAGAATGCCTGTACTTGTGGCCTGAATCAGGAAGCAGTTGCATCTAAGAGCAATGAGTATGCGATCATAGAGAACGCATATGAGATGGGATATGCAAAAGCAAATCCACCGAAAGTCCGCACAGGAAAGAGAGTGGCTGTTGTAGGTTCCGGACCGTCCGGACTGGCAGTTGCAGATCTGCTGAACAAACGTGGACATCTGGTGACTGTATTTGAGCGTGAGGATAAGCCGGGTGGACTGCTTCGTTATGGTATTCCGAATATGAAGCTGGAGAAGCAGATTATTGACCGTAAACTTGCGATCATGGAAGAAGAAGGTGTGGAATTCCGTACTGGATGTAATGTGGGTAAAGATGTAAAACCGGCAGAACTGATGAAGAATTACGACCGTGTGATTCTTGCCTGCGGAGCATCTAATCCGAGAGATATTAAGGTGCCGGGACGTGATGCACAGGGGATTTATTTTGCAGTAGATTTTCTGAAATCAACAACAAAGGCACTCTGGGCAAATGATATGAAGCTGAAAGATGGTACCTATATTTCTGCAAAAGGAAAGAATGTTATGGTCATCGGAGGCGGAGATACAGGAAATGACTGTGTGGGAACTTCCATCCGTCATGGTGCAAAGAGTGTGCTTCAGCTTGAGATGATGCCGAAAGCTCCGGATCAGAGAACCGCTGCCAATCCATGGCCGGAGTGGCCGAGAGTCTGCAAGACAGATTATGGCCAGCAGGAGGCGATTGCGGTATTTGGTTCTGATCCGCGTGTGTATACAACAACAGTGAAGGAATTCATCAAGGATAAAAAGGGAAATGTGTGCAAGGCTGTACTTGTCAAACTTGAGAGCAAGAAAGACGAGAAGAGCGGACGCATGATGATGGTTCCGATCGCCGGAAGTGAGTATACAGTGGATGTGGATCTTGTACTGATTGCAGCAGGATTCCTTGGAAGCCAGGATTATGTGACAAAGGCATTTGGCGTGGAAGTAAATGAGCGTACAAACGTGAAGACAGCGCCTGGTAAATATGCAACGAATGTGAAGCATGTATTTACAGCCGGAGATATGCACAGAGGCCAGTCACTGGTTGTATGGGCAATCCGCGAAGGCCGTGAGGCAGCAAGAGAAGTGGATGAGAGCCTGATGGGATATACGAATCTGTATATTCAGTAAAAGCCAAGATAGATTGCTGTTTACAGGTGGTTTAAGAAAAGCAACAGGGCTTGTATGGAACCTCTGTAAAGCGGCTGTCTGATTGTAAATATAAAGAAAATGGATCCTGACGATCTGTTTGAAATAGGAAGGAAAGAGACAGAAATCTTGCATAAATGGCAGAAATGCCGGGCTAGAATTCTGTCTCTTTTTCGTCTTATTGTGTTTGTGACAATCCTTTCTGTAATCTGCATGCACTATTTTGTAAGTTCTTCAAGCGGTCGGATCTGATACCCCATCTCTTCCCATTTTGTCAGCAGTTCATCAAGGATATCTGCATTGGTTTTGGAAGTGCTGTGGAGCAGAACGATGGCGCCTGGGTGGATACGGCCGAGCAGTTTTTCAAAGGCTTCTTCCTTTGAAGGCTGATTATCCTGATACCAGTCTACATAGGCAAGGCTCCAGAAGAAACTTTTATATCCCAATTCTTTTGCCATCTGTAGATTAGAAGTGCTGTATTTGCCCTGTGGCGGCCGGTAATATTTTGTCATATCCTGCCCGGTTACTTCTTTGTAGGCATTCTCTACATCTCCCAGTTCTTTTTGGAACGTTTCTAGTGAAGAAATCTGGGACATATCCGGGTGATGCCAGGTGTGATTTCCTACGGTATGACCTTCATCTACCATTCGCTGAATCAGTTCTGGTTCAGATTCTATGTAGGTTCCGACTACGAAGAAAGTAGCAGTTACCTGATGCTTTTTCAGGGCATCAAGGATAGCTGGCATATGCCCGTTTTCGTATCCGGCGTCAAAGGTAAGATAAAGGACTTTTTCGTCGGTCTGCTGTGCATAGTAGGCATCATATCCGGCAAGTTCCTGAATGGATGCATTTCCGACAGGAGTCTGTCCTTCCCCCTGAAAACTCAACCCCCAGTTCCCTTCTGAAAAAAGTGTCCGGTCAGGCAGGGCACAGGAGATGGAAGTTAGCAAAGTGGCGGAGTCTGCAACGGAGTCCTGAAGAGAGGAGGCTGCGGATTCGACAGAAGCATTTGTTTTTGTTTTGGAGGCCAGGCTGTCTGAAAAGTGCCTGGCAACGACACCGGCACCGGTTCCTGCAAAATAAGCAGTGATCAGTATAAGAAGTCCGACTTTGGCCGGAGTCAGGTTACATTTCAGAAAAGCGAGAAGCTTTTTGGTGGAAGGAAGTTTCATATAGTTACCTGATCTGGAAGAGTTATAAAAATATATGATGATAACGAATAAAATATGTTATAGGGTATAGGATTGTTTTTGTTTTTGTACTTGTTCTGGCGAGGTGCAGATGATATACTAAACCAGTAATTGTATTGTATCCTTTTGGGGAATGATAACAAGGAGGAAGAAAAAATGAATACAAAGAAACATGACACTCGTTGGATGGTCAGTGTTGCACTTATGGCAGCAATTATCATCGTACTGGCGAACACACCGCTTGGTATGATCCAGCTTCCAATTATTAAGGCAACAACTGTGCATATTCCGGTTATTTTAGGTGCGGTTTTGTTAGGACCGGCAGCCGGAGCAATTCTTGGAGGCGTATTTGGCATTTGTTCTCTTGTGAGCAACACGATGGCACCTACACTTTTATCCTTTGCATTTTCACCATTTATGAGTACAACAGGAATTCCTGGAGCATTAAAAGCAATCTGGATTTCCGTAGGCTGCAGAATTCTGATTGGTGTGGCAGCAGGATGGCTGTGGATCCTTTTTGAGAAGGTGAAGCTGAACCAGATCATTGCACTTCCGATCGTTGGATTTGTAGGATCTATGGTGAACACAGTCACAGTTATGGGAAGCATTTATTTTCTGTTTGCACAGCAATATGCAGAGGCAAAAGATGTAGCTCTGACAGCTGTATTTGGCCTTGTAATGGGAACTGTAACAGCATCCGGTATTCCGGAGGCGATTGCAGCAGCAATCCTTGTGCTGGCGATTGGAAAAGTTCTGGTAGTTGTCTTCAAGAAGATGGGAATGCAGGCCGGACAGCAGAGTGTACAGAATAGATAGATAATAGAATGAAAGAAAAATAAAATTCAGACAGAAAATGAAATCCGAAGTAAAGGATAGAAATTTCTGTCTGTTTTTATATATTCAAAAGATATCTTTTCTGAATATATTAACATATTCTGTGAGATACGTTACTGTTTGCAGGTTACCTGTGAACAGTAACACGCAGTCATTGCGAATGACAGAGTAGGGGAAAGTACATTCTTCCTTCTGATGGTTCAACTATAAAATGGCGGATGTGGGTTTTAGGTTTAAATTGTTAAGGAGCTTTAAACAGGAAAAATCTCTTTCCACTCTCCCGGTTTCAGGGTTTCATCCAGAACGATATCGCCAATGGAAAGCCGTTTTAATTCGATGACACAGCAGTGTACGGATTTCATCATTCGCCGGATCTGACGTTTCTTTCCCTCAGTGATTGTAATGATTCCGTAAGTGACGGGATGAGAAGGAAGATTGTGGCGGATCGATTCCTGGATTTCCTGCGGAAGAGACGGCAGAGTATCTTTCAGGCAGCTGTGTCCGGTGACAGTGATTCTGGCAGGTGCGGTGAGTGTGGATGCCCCTTTCAGAAGTACTCCCTTTTCTAATGTATCAGCACGTTCAAAAGTAAGATCTCCGAGAACAGTAAATGCGTAAGTTTTCTCTTTATGAAAAGAAGGATGCGTGAGCTTCTGATTCCAGACACCGTCATCGGTGATCAGGAGCAGCCCGGTCGTTTCGCGGTCCAGTCGACCAACCGGATTGAGTCTGTCGTTATGAAGTCCGGTGAAATAATCCATGACGGTCGGATACAGGTCATCACGGCGGGCGGTTACACAGCCAAAAGGTTTATGGAACATATAATAATGATACATATAAGGAAAATCCTTTCTTTAAAATAGTTTGAAACAAAATCTTTTTCAAATATGCTTTAAGGCGGAAAGATTAAAAGAAAATCTATGTAAACTCGATGGAGATATAATTAAAGCCGACTTTATTATGCCGATAAATGATGAAAAAATCAAGAAAAGCCGAAAAATTGTGAAACTTGTTGTGCAGATACCCTTTGAACTCCCAAATTCTGAAGCTATTCGTCAATAGACAAGAAAAAAGAACAGTGATAAAGTTTAAAAGACGTCACCTGGTTGCTCTTTACAGGTTATGTGTGAACAGTAAACAGTAACGATACTTGTTATGAATGGAGAAATAGAATGGAAAAAGCAGTTTTATTTTTTGACATAGATGGAACCGTTTTAAGTGAAAAAACAAAAGAAGTGCCGCAGAGCGCCGTGGAAGCATTACAGAAAGCACATGAAGCAGGCCACCAGTTGTTTATCAATACAGGAAGAACTATTTGCAGTATTCCGGAACCGATCAAAAAGCTTCCATTTGACGGTTATCTGTGTGGATGTGGAACTTATCTGATCTATGAAGGTGAAGTGGTATTTTCCAGTTCGATTGGACAAAAGCGCGGTGCAGAGATTGTGAAAAAGATTGAAGAATGTAACATGGCTGCATTTGCTGAAGGACAGGAAGATATTTATTACCCGGAGAAGGTAACCCGATTCGTGGGACTGGAACGGTCAAGACAGAATTTCCACGAGAAAGGCATGGGATTGAGTGCTTATCTGGAGAGCAGTGAGATTGTTTATGACAAGTTTTTCCTCTATAAAGACGAGAACAGTGACATGGAAGCATTTGAAAAATATGTAGAAGATGAACTGGAAGCGATCGACCGTGGAAATAATACATATGAAGTGATTCAGAAAGGCTATACCAAAGGAACCGCCTGTGAATATATCAGAAAGAGACTTGAAGCCACGATGGATCAGATTTATGTATTCGGAGACAGCAGCAATGATCTTGCAATGTTCCAGTATGCACAGCATACAGTGGCTATGGGGTATCATGACCCGGTGCTTGAACCGTATACGGAGTTTATCACAAAAGAAGTAGAAAAAGATGGGATTGCGCACGCTATGAAGCATTATGGTCTGATCTAGAGCATGTCTGAAAAATCATTCCTGCAATCTGCACGCCCCACTTTGCGGTATATTTTGTTATAAATTAAAAAGCAGGTTTTTTCAAACAGAGGAGGGTAATCTTGATATCTGTTTTGAAAAAACCTGTTTTTTTGATTTCTATAAACGATCAGTTATAAAATCAATTTACAATATAGAATATATCTGAAAATTATTTATTACTGTTTACGGGCCACATATGTGATGATAACAGCTGCCTTCGTGAGTTACAATGTATACTCTACAGGGAGTGTTTCAAAGTCAAGCGGATATTCGCAATCCGCTTCGCTACTTGCTCATAACCGAATAACTGCTCCGCAGTTTATCAGAAGGA
>NZ_CAKRDI010000047.1 GCF_934309415.1 uncultured Mediterraneibacter sp. | reverse complement strand
CCGCCCTCATTCAAACAAAATCTCCCACAAATTGTGACATATATCTTGCAGAAAGCATTTTTAAGACACGCTCTAGAAAGAAAGCAAAAATATCACAGGATGGTGAGGGTTATCTTATGATGAAAATGCAGGATAAGACGAAAAAAATCAAATGGAAGACGAAAGAACAGAGAGAAAAAGAAAACAGAAAAATCAGAATCATGCTGAGCCTTCTGTTTTTACTGATGCTGGCCGGATTGGGTGTTCTTGGATTCAGAGTCTGGAAACAATACAGTAAAGATCTGATGAAGAATCAATATGACCAGCTGAGCAATTCTTCTAAAGTTTTAAGTGGGAGTCTGGAGACTTCCATGAAAGAATATGAATGGGATTATCAGATATTATGCAGTATTGAAAATATGCTTCAGGCTCAATATGATACTGACACGGAGGAGAAACTAAAAGAACAGGTTCGTCAGTTTAAAGAGTATCTTGCCCAGGATACAACTTATACTTGCGACATCTTTTGGCGGGATATCGATGGTAATTTTACAAAAAGTATTAATGATAAGCAATACAGGAATCCTGTTTTGTTTACGAAAACAGATACCGGGATCGGAATTCATCAGATTGAAGATGAAAAAGGAAAGAAATACCTGGGGTTGCGCCAGATGGAGGATGCAGAAAGACAGCTTTACATGGTAGTAGATGAGGGAGCATTTTACGAGAATCTCATTTCAGACATTAAAGTTGGAACGAACGGATATGTTATGATCAAGAACTCTGATGGGAAGATTATCATGCATCCGAATGATGATCAGTGGGGGATTGATGTCATTGATGACCGGAAAGAGATGTATCCGGATCTGGATCTGAGCAGTCTGGAGCACATGATTGAAAAGCAGAAAGAAGGAACAGAAGGAATTCTGGAATATTATTCTTACTGGTGGACGAAGCCGGATCTTCCACGTGTACATAAGGTCAGTGCTTATGCACCGGCAGATCTGGGCGGAGATTTCTGGGTAGTCAGTGCAGTTATTGATTATGATGATATGTATGCTCCGATTCGGGAGGGATTTACCGGAATTCTGCTTGTCATGACAGGGGTTCTGATTCTCTTTTTACTCCTGTTTGTCTTTGTGGCAAAACTGATGATGGATCGTCAGAAGTCAGCAGCAGAGATTGTATATCTGCGGGAGTTGAATTCATTGCTTGAGGAAGTACATCAGTCGGAAGAAAATATAGCACATCAGCAGAGACTTCAGATTATGGGAACGATGACCGGAGGAATTGCCCATGAATTTAATAATTTCCTTACACCGATTATGGGCTATGCAGAGCTTCTGATGATGGAACTTTCAGAAGATTCCGATGAATATGACAGTGTGAAAGAAATCTATGAGGCATCAGAAAAGGCAAAAGAAGTAGTGCGTCAGATCTCCACGCTGAGCAGAAAGAATGTGGAAACAGTATATAAGAGCATTCCGGCACAGAAGCTTATGACAAGAGCTGTGAAGATGATTTCCTCAGTGTGTCCGCCACAGGTGAATCTGAACGATGAGATTCATCTGGAAGAGACATGGATTCTGGGAAATTCTACACAGATCAATCAGGTTTTACTGAACATCAGTGTCAATGCAGTGCATGCCATCGGGAAAAAGAAAGGTACGATTACTATAACGGCGGATAAAGTAATGCGTAAAGAACTAACATCGGAGATTGCATCGAAACTGAGAGAGTCCTGGGAGAATTATGTGAAGATTGAGATCCGTGATGATGGATGCGGAATGGATATGGAGACATTAAAGCATATTTTCGATCCGTTCTTCACCACGAAAAAAGGCGGGGAAGGAACTGGACTTGGACTGGCTCTGGCAGAGCAGATCATGATGTCACACAAGGGGTATGTTTATGCAGAAAGTGAAGTGGGAAAAGGAACAACATTTTATCTTTATTTTCCGGCGATGGATACAGAACAGTCGGTTGTGCCTCATGAAGAACAGAGAAATTATCGGATTATAGTGGCGGATGATAATGCAAAAGTACTGAAATTACTGGAGAAAAATTTCAATAAGATTGGTCTGGAGATTATTACTTGCATGAGTATCCAAAAGATAAAGGAACATCTGGAGGAGCAGGAGGCAGATATCCTGTTTATTGATGAAACTCTGACAGATGGGAGTGGTGTGGAATTCTGTATGTCGATTGCAGGGAAATATCCGGATATGAAGAAAATTGTGATGGCAGATCATATCACAAGAGAACTGGCGGAAGCCAGACAGCATGGTGTGATTGACGGATACGTGGAGAAGCCGGTGTCTGATACAACGTTACTGGAAGCAGTGCGGCAGAGTAATGAATCAAATGCAACCTAAAGTTTATAAAGGTTTATCTTAACAAAATGTAAGGTGAATCATGTGAGTCTGTAAGCTTGCCCTTCTATAATAAACTCATCGAAACAAAAAAGGAGAGAAAGGAAGGGAACAAACAATGAGTGAAACGATGCTTGCAGTATTGGGATTTGCAACAATTATCATGATTATTGTTCTGTTGCTGAGAAACGTAACTGTACCGGCACTTGCATTTGTGGGGGTATCAACAGTTACATCACTGATTCTGGTTGCGACCGGAACATTTACTGTAGAAGAGATGGGAGATTTTATTGCTTCTGGTGTATCAGGAGTACATTCAACAGCTGCGCTGTTTATCTTCTCCGTACTGTTCTTCGGTATTATGACAGATGTGGGAATGTTTGACCGCATCATCAATGCCCTGATGAAGAAAGTGGGCAGTAATGTAGTAGGAGTAGCGCTGATGACATGTATCATCGCGATGATCGGACATCTGGACGGAGGTGGAGCTTCCACATTCCTGATCACAATTCCGGCGATGCTTCCAGTTTATAAGAGACTGAACATGCGTCCGACAACACTGCTTCTGATCTGTGTAACAGCGATGGGTGTTATGAACCTGCTTCCATGGGGAGGACCGACAATGCGTTCTGCAACAGTTCTCGGAATTGACCCGAACGAACTTTGGAGACAGCTTCTTCCAATGCAGATTGTAGGAGTAGTGATTGCACTTGCCACAGCAGTATTCTGGGGATTCGTAGAGAAAAAACGTGGCGCTGGTGCTGTTTCAGCTCCTCAGGGAGTTGTAAAAGAGGAAGAAGCAGAAGAAACAGAAGAGGCAGCAGAAGTTCCTGCAAATGAACTTGCAAGACCGAAACTGTTTGCATTCAACGCAATCCTTACACTGGCTGTAATCGTATGTCTGATCTTTGTGAAAGTACCATCCTATTATATCTTTATGATAGGTTGTGTGATTGCTCTTCTTGTGAATTATCCGGGAGCAAAACTTCAGAATAAGATCATCAAATCACATTCAGGTCCTGCACTGATGATGGCATCTACCATCCTTGCAGCAGGTGTATTTCTTGGTGTACTTGAAGAGACTGAGATCATGAACCACATGGCAAATGTACTTGCCACATTCATTCCACAGTCTATGGGAAGATTCCTCCCACTGATCATCGGAGTTCTGTCTGTACCGCTGACACTTCTGTTCTGTACAGATTCTTACTTCTTCGGACTGTTGCCGGTTCTGATCAGCATTGGAAATCAGTTCGGTGTTAACCCGGCACATACAGCAATCGCAATGGTTGTATGTAGAAACTGTGCAACATTCATCAGCCCGGTTGTACCGGCTACCTTCCTTGGAGTCGGACTTGCAGGTGTAGAGATCAAGGACCACATCAAGGCATCCTTCTTCTGGATCTGGGGCGTAAGTATTGTGTGTATGATCGCAGGTGTACTGCTTGGAGTAATCCATTTCTAAAACAATAACAAAATCATAGTTTCCTTATGCGGGAGCTGCTTGCAGAATATCTGTGAGCAGCTTCTGCATTTACAGGATTATAAAGAAGCAGGAGAGAAAAAGGAACATGAGGGGGAGGCTCATAGCTACAAACAGCAGTAGGAATACGATAATAACAAGTAAAAAGAAATAAGATAATCGGTACATTTGAGGTCATCACATTCAGCAAATTTGTATAAGAGCTTGTTGAATGTGATGGCTTTTTTAGATGCCAGGATTTGCCTGAATTATTGTATAAAGTAAAAAATATGAAAAAGTAATTGACAACCATAAAATCAGAGCGTATAATGCAACTCATACAAAACAAACAAAACCTATCAAAATAGTATGAAATTAAGAAGAGGGGTGTCGCAGGATGAATGAAGAAACTAAAAAGAAGATTCTGGACAGCACTAATATCAAACAACTGGAATCTATTTTACAGAATGTAAAGTATGGCAGTGTGACGATCTTCATGCAGGATGGAAAGATCGTACAAATTGAAAAAACTGAAAAATATCGAATGACCTGAAAGGGTCAGGTGAGAAGATCGAATATATAACTGACTGGAAAGACCAGAGGTTATACCAAAAGCGTAAAAATATTACGCAGGTATGCCTCTGGTCTTTTATATATCAGAAAAAATTAAAATACACCGCAAAGCAGGAGATGCAGATTGCAACAATAATTTTTCAGAAGCAATCAAGGATGATACAGAGCATGATTTTCCAGAACATCCAAAGAATCAGATACAGGAAAACAGCTCTGTTCACATAAATGAAAACATAAGAAAAACGAAATTAAGAAAAGATGAAATACAGGGAGGTACAGAAATATGAGTTGCTGCAAAATAGAATATAGTCCGGAGGAATTACTGGATTTATACACAGATGAAGAAGCTGAAAGATACGCAAAAGAGGCGGGAGTTGATCCAAGACCAAATGAGACGATCAAAGAGATCGATGAGACAGGAGCATTTATCCGTCAGCCAAACGCTTTTATCCAGCCGTTTGGAGATAAGGAAGGAGATCTGAAAGCAGAGACCGACAGATATGCAATCTACTGGGCAACAGGATGTAACTGGTCCAACCGTCCGGTGATCGTAAGAGATCTGCTTGGATTACAGAATGTGATCAAAGATCAGAAAACATCTCATTCAGGGAAAAATAATATTTACGGACATGGATTTGGAAATCAGCCAGAACATAAAGATCCGCTGACAGGAGTTCATTTCCTGAGTGAATTTTACAAACGTGCAAATCCGGAATTCACCGGAAGAGCAACCACACCGACATTCGTAGACCTGAAAGAGAAGAAAGCCGTAAACAATGATTACCACAGACTGACGAATTACCTGGAAGTACAGTTCAGACCATTTCAGCCGGAAGATGCACCGGATCTTTATCCGAAGAAATTCAGAAAAGAGATCGACGAATTCAATGACTGGCTGTTTCCACATATCAACAATGCACATTACCGTATGGCATTCTGTCAGTCACCGGAGGCCTATGATGAAGCTTACGAAGATTTTAAAGAATCTCTTGAAAAACTGGATCAGCGTCTTGCAACGAACCGATTCCTTTTTGGAGATTACATTACAGACAGTGATGTGAGAGCATATGTAACATTTGTCCGCTGGGATGTGGGATATTACAGAAATGTAGGTCCGATCCGTCCACTTCGTGAGTATGAGAATATCTGGGGATACATCAGAGAGCTGAATACAATCCCGGCATTCCATAATAACAGTAATGCAAGAACACTTGCCGAGACAGATAAAGTGCCGGACGGAGAATTCTTCAGACCATATCATGAAAGAATCCTTCCGAAAGTTGATTTTGAAAAGCTCTGGGCATATGACGGAGAGAGAGCAAAACTCAGCAAGACACCGGATGAATTATTCCTTCGCCACCCGAAGGGAGAGACCTATGAAGAATATGCAGGAGAAATTTCAAAGACAATCTGGAATAGTCCGAACTGGGAAGACAGAAATCCGAAAAACGGAACTTTATCTGTGGATGCATCCATTAATCCACTGAAAGATAAATTATAAAAAAGAATTACAAGAAAAGAGAGAAAGAAGAAAAGAATTGGAAGAAAGACTGAGGAGGAACAACATTATGAAAAATAAGATTTTAAAGAGAGCCATCGCAACTTTAGGAGTAACAGCAGCATTGATTTCCAGTGTGACAGGATGCGGATCTACAGCTTCAGCATCTGATACAGATAAATCAGCAGATTCCGATGTTACTACAGTCAGAGTAGCCACAACAGGAAGCCCGGCTCCATACATGGTAGTAGATGAGAACAGTGAGATTGGAGGAAGTGATATTGAAATCCTGAAAGCAATCTTTGACAAGCTTCCACAGTATAAACTGGACATCATCAAGACAGATGATCCACTGACAGGACTGACAAGTGATCTCTATGATCTGGCAGTAAATAACTATGCATGGAGAGATGAGCGTGGAGAGTTATACTACTACAGCCTGCCGTATAAAACAGGATATGACGTATATATCCAGAGAAAAGATGATAAACCGCTGACAGGTCTTCAGGATCTTGCAGACAGAGGATATAAGACAGAAGTATCAGCAGGAAGCAATAAAGCACTTGCATTAGAACACTGGAATGAAGAAAATCCAGATCACCAGATCAATATCGTATATTCCGATTCTGATTTTCAGGTGAAATTCCAGAACATTGTAGACGGAAAGACAGATGTTGCCATTGATGATGGACCGATTCTCGATACACTGGTTGGAGAATTTGGACTGGAAAATGATCTGGCAGGAAATACAATCGATGCTGATACACAGGAATTCATCAGTCCTCATAACAGCTCCTACTTCCTCTTCCAGAAGAATGAAAAAGGAGACGCTCTGAGAAAAGATGTAGATGAGGCACTTTTGGAAATCAAAGAAGACGGAACTCTTGCAGAGATTCTTACAAATTACTTCGGTAAAGACACAAGTCCGGCAGATGAGGATTTAAAAGCAACTCCAAACTAGAGAATATTCTGACGGACAGCAGAGGAAAGATACAGGTATGAAAAAACTAATCAAGAATGTAAATGTATTTGACGGGAAGAATTCCCAGATCAAAGAGTATCAGAATATTGTCATTGAGGACAATCTGGTCACAGAGATTTTTTCAGGAGATTATGCGACAGATCAATTTGAGCAGATCATTGATGGAAAAGGTGAATATGCGATTCCGGGGCTTACAGATGCTCATGTGCATCTGGGCAAAACACATATAGATGGAGCAACTGCTTCTTACGATGCAATCGTAGGAGCAGTTGTGGCAGGAAAGCTTCTGGACCATGGAATTACGACAGTAAGAGATGCGGGCAGTGTGACAACAGGACTGAAAAGAGCCATTGATGAAGGCGTGATCAGAGGACCGAGGATTTACCCAAGTATGAATTACCTGTCTCAGACCTGTGGTCACGGAGACAGTGATGCAGCTCATATCAACCGGGACATTCAGTACAGAAATCCAAGAGGCGTTGCGCTGTGTGATGGAATCGCGGAGTGTAGAAGAGCGGTGAGAGAACAGTTCTATCTGGGAGCATCTCAGATCAAGATCATGGCAGGGGGTGGGATGAGTTCCCTCTGTGATCCGGTTGAGACATTGCAGTTTTCACCGGAAGAAATGAAAGCGATTGTAGAGACCGCAGAAGATTACGGAAGTTATGTACTGGCTCATCTATATACACCGGCTTGTATGAAACGGGCGATCAGAGCAGGAGTAAAGAGTCTGGAACATGGTCACTGGATGGATGAAGAGACTGCAAAGATGATACAGGATCAGGAAGTGTTCTTAAGTCCTTGTCCTCAGTTTACATTAGAGGAAATCAAGTGGAACCATATGGATGAATATTCCGACCAGCCGTCCCAGAAGAAAAAGAAGAAAAAATCCGGCAGCGATAAGATTATGGCACAGATGGAAACGACAACAGAACTGATCAATCAATACAACCTGAAGATTCTCTTCGGAACCGATCTGATGATCATGTACAATGGTTATGAGCCAAGAGCAAGTCTGGATTTCACAGAATATAAGAAACGGTTTGGATCTTATAAAGGTTTACTGGCAGCGACCGGTAACTTTCATGAGATTACAAAACTGACAACCTATCAGAATCCATATTCAGATGGAAAGATTGGACTGCTTGAGGAAGGTTCTTATGCCGATATCGTGATTACAAAAGGAAATCCGGTGGAAGATCTCGATATACTGGGAGATACGGAAAAGATTCTTCTGGTTATGAAGGATGGAGAAGTCTATAAAAATAAATTGTAGAAAATCAGAGATAATCAGAAAAGAAGACAAGAGTCAGATATTTGTCATGGAAGATATAAAAAAAGAAAGTTGATTATGGAAAGAATAAAAAATGTAAGTAAGAATAAATAAAAATTCGGACAGGATGGAGAACAGGAACTATGGAAGTGTACAGAATTGAAAAAGGCAGTGCTGCAAGCTGGCTTTACAAAGCTTATGACTATATCAGAACCGATGCATTTGTATATGGTCAGAACATTCCAATCGAAATAGAATTTGGTCAGGATGAAGTAGAAGAGGACCTGGAGGCAATCGTGCTTGTGGAGGATCACAAACCGGTCGCAGGATGCAGGATTACATATCCACGGACAGACATTGGAAAGATTGGAAGAGTCTGTGTGATCCGCGAAAGACAGAAAAGTGGCGTCGGACATATTCTGATCGAAGAGGCAGAAAAATGGATCCATGAAAGAGGTTATGAACATGTCGTAATCAATTCACAGGACCGGGCAGCAGCATTTTATGAAAAATGCGGGTATCAGCTGGTTCCGGGTGTTGATCCTGAAATCTATGAGAATCATCCCCCAAGAGATCCGGAGGAAGAAAAAGAAGAACATGAGGATCTGGGATTCAGCTGTGTTCTTGTAGAAAAATATTTAGGTAAAGAAGGATAAACCAATGACAAAATTATTTGATTTCAAACAGGTCTTCACAAATATTCCGGAACTTCTCCAGAAACTTCCGGTGACACTGGAACTTGCATTTCTGGCGATGCTGATGGGATTAATTCTCGGACTGCTTCTTGCAATCATTAAGATCCGACAGGTACCGGTTCTGAAACAGATCGCCGCCCTTTTTGTATCGATCGTGCGAGGCACGCCGGTTCTGGTACAGCTCTATATTGTATATTTCGGTGTTCCGATGTTCTTCAAAGCGATCAATGCAAAATACGGAACGAACCTTGCCGTAGCAGACATTCCGGGATTTGTCTACGCAGTACTTGCACTGGGACTGAACTCTTCAGCATTTAGTTCTGAGATGATCCGTTCTGCACTGTTAAGTGTAGACAAAGGTCAGTTAGAAGCAGCACATGCACTTGGAATGACTTATGGACAGACACTCAGACGAATCGTCATTCCGGAAGCACTGACAGTGGCACTTCCGACCATTGGAAATTCACTGATTTCAGCAATCAAAGGAACATCACTTGCATTTACCTGTGCAGTGGTAGAGATCACAGCTCAGGGTAAGATCATCGGCGGAAGAAATTACCGTTACTTTGAAGTGTACTGTTCCCTGGCAATCATTTACTGGATCGTTACAGTTGTGATCGAACAGATCCTGAAGATTGCAGAGAAGAAACTGGAGATTCCGGATCAGGTAGAGAATTACGCCGGAGAAAATGAAGTCTGAGCAATGGGAGAGATACGATGAGTTTTATAAAAATCAAAGATCTACATAAAAAATATAAAAATAACGTGGTACTGAATGGAATCAATCTGTCAATTGAAAAAGGAAATGTCATTGGAATCATTGGACCTTCCGGAACAGGAAAATCTACGATCCTGCGCTGTATCAATCAGCTGGAAGTACCGGAAAAAGGAAGTATCGAGATCAACGGAAAGGTAACAGATCTGTCCAATAAGAAAGACAAAAAAGCCATTCTGGAACTGAGACAGAATACAGGAATGGTATTTCAGCAGTTTAATCTGTTTGAGAGAAAAACAGCATTGCAGAATGTAGAAGAAGGATTGATCGTAGTACAGAAAAAATCAAAAGACGAGGCACGTCAGATTGCACTGGATGAGTTAAAAAGAGTAGGAATGCTGAACTGGGCAAACCATTATCCAAGACATCTCTCCGGTGGACAGAGGCAGAGAGTCGCGATTGCAAGAGCACTGGCAATGAGACCGCAGCTGTTACTTCTGGATGAACCTACTTCAGCACTTGATCCGGAGATGGTAGGAGAAGTACTGGAAGTTATCACACAGATTGCGGCAGAAGGACTTACCATGATCCTCGTGTCTCACGAGATGGCATTTGTAAGAAATGTTTCCAATCGAGTGATTTTTGTAGATAAAGGAGTCATTGTGGAAGACGGAACACCACAGCAGGTATTCAAATATCCACAGAATGAACGAACCAAAGAATTCCTTGAGAAAATGCATACTCTGGAACGCGAGCCGGAGTATTTTATATAGAAAGAGAGGCATGACAGGATGGCTGAGTATGATTACGAAATAGTAAATGGAAGAAAGATAAGAGTAAGACCAAGAGAGACAGTATCAGAGATTGAAGTGAATGGATATTTCAGGAGACAGCCGAATCATTTTACACAGCCGTTTGGCGATGGAGAAAATAATCTGAAAGCAGAAGGAAATAACCGGTACAGACTGATCTGGGCGAAGCTCTGTCATTGGTCGAACCGTGCTTCCATCGTCAGAGAGCTGGAAGGTCTGGAAGATCAGATCTCTGTGAATATGGTCAGTCAGGCGCCGCATGAGAAGAATCTCGGATGGGAATATGTCTACAATGAGGATCACGTAGATCCAGTACTGGGAGATCAGTTCCTCTCAGAAGCGTACTATCGTGCAGACGATGATTATCAGGGAAGAACAACGGTACCGGCACTGATCGATACAAAGACCGGAAAAGTTGTAAATAATGATTACAACTGGCTGACGAATTATCTGGAAGTGAATTTCAGACCATGGCATAAGAAAGGGGCACCGGAATTATATCCTGTAGAGCTGAGAGAAGAGATCGACAAGATGAATCTCTGGCTGTTTGATAATATCAACAATGCAGTGTACAGAAGCTCCTTTTCCAGAAGTAACGAAGGACATTTTGACGGAGTAAATACATTTTATGCGGCGATGGATTGTCTGGAGAAAAGGCTGGAGACCAACCGTTTCCTGTTTGGCGATTATGTAACAGATTCAGATATCAGACTTTACGTGACCCTGTCCCGTCTGGATATCCGTTATACCTTCCAGCTGGGCGAGACAAAACATCCGCTTTATACTTACAAAAATCTGTGGGGATATGCCAGAGAATTATGGGAGATTCCGGCATTCAGAAATAATACATTTTTCGCTGATTTTGCAGTACCTCCGGTAGATGTAAAAGGAAGTGCTCAGAGAAGCTTTAATTATAGATTTTTAAAACAGATTGATTTTGATCAATACTGGGGCGAACCGGTGGATCGTTCCGCTCTTTCCAAAGACCCGGAAAACAAACTGAAAGCGGAGACAGATGCAGGAACAGCAAGGACAGAAGAGCAGGCAGCAGAACCTGTGACTGAGGACAGTAAAATCTATGCACAGATCCATGCGGTTCCAAGTACAAAGATTGCAAAATATACGGAGGAAGAACTGCCGACAAGAAAAGATCCTGCAAAACTGCCGGTGCTGGAAGATACAAGAGCAGAAGATGCACAGGCTATTATTGAGGAACTCAATAAACTTCCGGACGGACCGCAACTTGCGCCTGCATTCTGTGCAAAGAAACTGGAAGAAGTGAAGGAATTTGTAAAGACGCATATTACAGAAGCAATTGATGAGCTGTTGGGATCTGTAGATCTTGAGAAATATATAGAAGCTGCACAGAGATTCTACGGTGCACTGGAGAAACTGGAAACAGATCTGGGGAATACAAGATTTCTGGCGGGAGATTTTGTGACAGAGGCAGATGTGCAGCTGTATGTCTCTCTGGTACGATTTGACTGCTATTATTCCAGATATCTGGGACCTGTCAAATACAGAATTCAGGATCTGAAAAATGTATCTGAATATCTGAAAGATCTGTATCAGATTCCGGCATTTGCACATCACACAGATTTTCAGGCAATCATCCGTCAGGGACAGTCTGATGAGGGAGAGGACAGCTTCAGGGCAAGCACACATTATGACAGAGCGGCATCAAAGATCGACTGGGATGCACAGTGGAAGATTCCGACTGAGAGAGCTTATCTTTCAGAAGATCCGACACATCCGATCCACCTTGGTGATAACCGGAGATTTGATCTGGATCCGACCTGGTATGAACTTGGTGCAGAATCACTGACGAAAGTGACACAATAGTAATAACAACAGGAATGATTCTATGCCATAATGGAATTTTAAATAGATAGAGCAGATGGGGATCTTTCTGTTACTGTTCAGACCATAGCTAATCACTTTGCTGATTAGCTATGAGGATGCACGTTTTGACCTGAATGCATCTCGCCCATCGTCGCAGACGATTCTGAATGGCGAGATGCGTTACTGTTTGCAGCTTGCTGTGAACAGTAACATTTTTCTGTTTGACAAGAATGGAAGAGATCAGAATATGCAGATAATATAGCAAGATATGTAATGCGAATATCAATTTACATAATCGCAGAAAAGTGTCGGACAAGATATACTTTACAGTATAAAGAACTCCGGCACTTTTTTTAGTGTTTGCCGGATAATTAATCAGAAAGGGGCGAATTTTATGACTTTTGAAGAACAGAAAGCAAGAATTTTATCTGGTAAAATGTATAACGATCTTACACAGGAACTGGTGGATGCAAGAAAAAGAGCGGTGGATCTTACTGATGCGTATAACGCAAGTTATGGAGAGTCACCGGAAGTGAGAGAAGCTATCTTGAGAAAGCTTGTAAAGCATGCAGAAGAAGGTGCGTTTTTTGAACCGGGATTTCGCTGTGAATTTGGTTTTAATATAACTTTGGGAAAAAATTTTTATGCGAACTTTGGATGTGTGTTACTTGATCCGGGTGAAATCATAATTGGGGATAATGTTTTGTTTGGACCAAGAGTATCCATTTATACTTCCCGTCATGCGTTTAATGCACAGGAAAGAGCAGCAGGAGCATGCTATGCGAAGCCGGTTAAGATTGGCAACAATGTATGGGTAGGCGGTGGTGTGCACATGGATCATGGAATTACGATTGGGGACAACACAGTCATCGGAGCAGGAAGCGTGATTACACGTGATATTCCGTCCAATGTTGTGGCAGCAGGAGTTCCATGCCGTGTGATCCGCGAAATCACAGAAGATGAAGCGACAGACTATTTTGATGTTCTGAAAAATGAATATTAAGAGTTTGGAAAATATTAATATGGCAGAAAGTATGATAAGGATAAGTTACGAAGGAGATTTGAACGAATGAAAACACTATATGTTTCGGATCTGGATGGAACATTATTTAACAGTAAGAAAAAAATCAGTGATTACAGCACAACTGTATTGAATCGCTGTATTGCAGAAGGAATGAAATTTACAGTGGCAACAGCGCGTATGCCATATGGATGTGATTACCGTCTGAAATCCATTAATCTTACTACACCGGGAATTCTTACAAATGGTGTGTTTATCTATGATTTTAATAAAAAAGAATATCTGCACGCAGAGACGATCGATCAGGAAACTGCAATGAAAGTAGTTGATGCATTCAAAAAGAATGGAAAAGAATGTTTTATGTATGTGCTCAGAGAGAATCAGATCTGCATTTATTATGGGGACAAGGCTCTGGAAGAGCAGACGCAGTATTACAGTGACCGTGCACTGGAAGAATGTAAAGAAATCTGTGAGACGGATGATTATGCGGCCTGCATCAAGAACGGGGAAGTCTTCTATTTTGCGCTGACAGGAACAGAGGAAGAACTGACACCGGTCAAAGAACTGGTAGATGAGATTGCAGGAGTCAGCTGTGCATTGTACTTGAATATTTACAATCAGATGTACTGTCTGGAAATTTTCAGTGACAGGGCAAGTAAGAAAAATGCTCTGCTGAAATTGAAAGAAATGCTGGGAGCTGATGAACTTGTTGTATTCGGTGACAACTACAATGATGTGCCGATGATCGAGATCGCCGACAGAAGTTATGCACCGGCGAATGCAGTGCTGGATATCAAAGAAATGGTATCAGAAGTGTTAGAAGACTGTGACCACGATGGTGTGGCAAAATTCCTGAAGAAGGAGTATTATTAAATCGAAAAATGTTGTGGTGTGAGAGCGCATCTGAAAATTCATTTTTCAGGTGCGCTCTCGTCTGTTGTTTTTCAGTTCTGTAAAAGCGTGCATAAGATAATTTTTTCTGCAAAGTGTCGCCTTTTATTTGCAGAAAAATAGAGAAATACCAGATTTAGAAAACAGAATATAAAGAACAAAACAGAAAAAATTACTGTTTATAGGTGCAGATGTTCTGTGGGAAATAATTAGAAAAGATAAAGGAATACGAAAGAATTCAGGCGCGTTTTATGGAATGAAAAACAATCGTGTGTTTTCAATTTCATACGGAGGTGCAAAAGAAAAGTGAAAAGCAGCGGGAACAGGGTTAATGGCAGAACAGTTTTAACAATTACCGGAGCATTGATTGCATATTTGATCGGCGCAGGATTTGCTTCGGGCAACGAGGTACTTCAGGTGTTTGGTTCCTGGGGACGAAAGTCTGTCTGGGCGATTTTAGGAGCAGTTTTAGTCCTGGCGGCAGGTAGTGTAGGAATCTATGTAGTAGGAGCAGAGCAGAAGTTTAAAGGAAGTAAAGAAGGATACTGTTACTTTGGTGGTGAAAAGTTTGGAAGAGCAGTACAGATCTTTACAGGAGTCTGTCTTATGCTGAATTTTTTTACTATGTTTGCAGGTGCGGGAAGTCTGATGAATCAGCATTTGGGAATTCCGCACTGGGTAGGTGCACTGAGCATAGGAATCGTGTCTGTTCTGGCTCTTCTGAAGGGGAAAAAGACATTACAGGAGATTCTGGGATACGCAGGAATTATTGTGCTGGCGTATATGATTTTCTTTGGTGTGTTAACATTGTTAAATCCATCTTCAGGACCGGAACAGGCAGCAGGTGCAACACAGGCCGTAGCAGAAGGAAAAATCCTTCAGATTAATTTATTTACGCTGCCACCGTTTAGCTGGATCCCGGGACTGAAAGAACAGAATACTGCATTTTTTACCGGTGCATTATATGGAGCAGAAGCTTTATTTATTTCATTTCCTTTTCAGATTATGCTGGCACAGAGATGCAAGAACAGAAAAGAAGCAGCATGCAGTGCAGTTGTCGCAAATCTGAGTTTTATGCTTTGCATCTGTGTAGTCATGGTAATCTTGTTATTCAATTTTGATTGCATGATCAATCCGATTACAGGGAAGATGAATTCGTTCCCGACGCTTGCTGCAATCAAAAAGATTATGCCGTCAGCAGCATGGTCTTATGCGATTTTATGCTTTATTGGAATCTTTACCACAATTTCGGGATATTTGTCTGCAATCGTGGAGATGGTATTCCGTCAGAAAGACCAGTCAAAGAAATGTATTGCTTTTGAAGTCTGTCTTACCTTGATCGGGATTGTGCTGGGTGGAATTCTTCCGTTCTCAACCCTGATCAATGTAATGTTACCGATCCGAGGATGTGTTGGAATTGTACTGGTTATACTGGTATTGCTGGCACTGTATAAGAGATATAAAGGAAGTTTAAGTGTTATAAACAATAAATGAATGATTTATCAGATGAAAGATTTAATCTAAATTGTATTAGAGAAAAGTTTAGTTAAGCCTTATGGGAGAGAATGTCTGAATCTCCTGTAAGGCTTTCTTTTTAATTCAAATTGACCGATATTCTGTCAAAAACAACCCTCCTGCCAAAGCTTCTACACTTTAATAGGAGGGCTGTTTTTTCACGGTATATGATGCGGGGAACGGAGAGAGGGAGTGTTGTTCCCCGCATGGGAATAAACATGGCTAGTGTTATGGTTAGGTATCTATTGATTGAAAATTTTTCTGAATTAATCCCACTTCTGCATTGCAGCACCGCGCTCCGGTGGCAGGCAGTTCATGGCATAAGTTCTCATGAAGC
>NZ_CAKRDI010000046.1 GCF_934309415.1 uncultured Mediterraneibacter sp. | reverse complement strand
TTTCTCTATACGTTCCAGCGGATAATTATGATGTCCATAATCCTTTTTTCCAGGTGACATTGTCATCACATTCACACTGAGTTTATGTAACCATTTCACAGATGTACGTGCCAGATAATCCTCTGAATCATCCCCGATCATGGCAATCATCGCACAGTCTGAATCTGATTTACATTTCCAATATGCACCATAAAATCCATCTGATTCCACATCAAAATGCCTTTTCTTCATCTGTATCATCTCCTTAATATCAGCTACGTTTCTCCAAAACTATTATTTTATTTGAGATATTCCGAACAGCCGGAATCTTACCTATTACACAATAAACAGGCATAAGTTCTTTCATTCCTTCAACAAGACTGACTTCCTGCCGAACAGAAAATGCCGGTATGATTCTTTGCAGCTCCTTTCCGTTCTTAACTCCCCATGTAAATTTTGCATTGCTTCCCTCTATGGATTTTTCTTTTACATGCTTTACAACAAAGGGCGACATGGTTTCGACCATTACGGTTACTTCCTGAAATGATTTTTCAATAATAGAAAACATCTTTCTGATATCTTTTTCACACAAATACATTGTAAGCCCTTCGATTATTACCAGAACATTCTCACAGTGATAATCGATATCATCTATATAGGAATCATCCATTGCAGACTTTGCAATCTGATATATCGGACCTGTTTCTGTAAGAAACTGTTTCCTTATCTTCATCGTTTCCGGCAGATCCACATTGTACCAACGCAGATATTTCTCTTTCACTCGATAGCATCTGGTATCCAGTCCACATGCAATATTTATAACAACTGTATTTGCATGCTTCTCCAGATATTGCTTAACCATCCGGTCTAATACAATTGTTCTCGCAATCACGCCACAGTTCATGGCTTTATCCTTATCTGCTTTGGAAAAGTCATAGTCCAGCTTCTCCACAAGTTCTACTGCAATCTCATCCTTGATTTTAGCATTTTGTCTTCTTGTTTCTTTTGCTCTTGCATACAAAGTCTGTACCATCGTTTCCGGCACACCTGTCATATTCACTTTTTCTTTCATTGTCTATCCTCTTTTACATGGTCTAATAAATTTTTAGCGTATTAGTTGCATCTAACTCGCATTTTCTAAAAAACCGTGTGAAAACAAAACTGTAATTCCACACGGTTTCTTTTCTCTCTAGAGTATGTCTGAAAAATGCTTTCTGCAAGATATATGTCACAATTTGTGGGAGATTTTGTTTGAATGAGGGCGGCGTAGTGGGCTACGTCAACCGAATGAAGACAAAATATACCGCAAAGTGGGGCATGTAGATTGCAGGAATGATTTTTCAGACACACTCTAGCATTCAGTATATCACTTTTACCTGGTTAATCAACGAATTTTTGTGTGGCGTGATACTTCTACTTCATATATCTTAAACCATAATCCTTGCGAATATCTGCACAATAGCAATACTAACTCTTGCTAAACTAAGCGGCAATTTTTGTCAAATCATATATTGGACTAACCGTCTATCGGTATCTATTTACATACATCAATCCATCCGCATGCTCCTGCAACTTCCTCCAGTTCCACAATCGTCAGTTTTACCGCGCTATGATCGTTGCCGGCTGCCGGATAGACGGTATCATATCTTTTTAGTGACTCATCCAGATATACTTTGACTCCGTCTTTAATTCCAAATGGACATACACCACCCGGAGCATGTCCGATATAATCTTCTACTTCATCAAAAGGAATCATTTTAGCTTTCTCATGAAAATAATCTTTATATTTACGATTCGCAATCTTTGCTGTTCCTTCCGTAAGGATCAGAATTGGACCAGCCTCTGTCAGAAATGACATCGTCTTCGCAATCATCCCAGGTTCTACACCGAGTGCTTCTGCTGCAAGTTGAACCGTTGCACTTGATTCTTCCAGTTCAATGACATGATCTGCATAACCTTTTTCTTCCAGATATTTCTTTGCTTTTTCTAATGACATAATGCTTACTTCTTTCTTTTTTTATTATAATACCCAGATTATGCATAAAAAAACAAGAAGTTTTTCTGGTTTAACCTGAAAAGCTTCTTGTTTTTCAAAACTTTTTCGCCTTTATAAGCATTCCATAATTATCTTCTCGCATCTGTCATACCCGAGCTTGGAACTATTCAGACACAGCGTATAATTGTCAGCTTTCCCCCATTTCTGGTTTGTATAAAAATTGTAATTCGCCATACGTCTTTTATCTGTGTCTGCCATCATTTTAACAGCATCTTTTTCACTGACATGATATATCTGACGGATTCGCTGCGTTTTTTCCGGCGCATCTCCATGAATAAACACATTCAGCACATCATCCCGATCTTTCAGAATATAATCGGCATTTCTTCCAATAATTACACATGGTTCCTTATCAGCCAGTTCTAAAGCCACTTCCAAATTCTCTGCTGATTGTAATGATTCTTTTTGCCATCTCTACTCCTCCTTAACTTAAAACATCAACTTTATTTTTTCTGATTTTCTTCAAGAATATATATCCCACAACCGCTCCAACTACCTGACCGATTGTAGAATAAAGGGAGCATCCTGTTGCCTGTAATAACTTTTCGAATAAAGAAAAGAAAATAATACCAAAAGAAATCACGCAGCATATCCGTAGATAACTGACTCCCATCTCAAGTACTTCTGCATCTACTGTCTGAGATGAAATGTATGCTTTCACCCCAAAGATACCAAACAGTAAGCAGACCACATAAATGATCACACCGAGAAACAAGCTATTTCCTGCTACCTTTGCTGCTTTTTTGTTGTTTCCCTGGCCAAGTGTCCTTGCCAAAAGTGCATTGGTTCCGACACCCGTTCCGATTCCCACTGCTACCATAAGCATCTGAACCGGGAATACCAAAGTCAATGCATTTAATGCGGCCTCACTGCCCACTCTCATATTTCCTACAAATGCACTGTCTACAATGTTGTAAACTGCCTGCAGTGCCATAGATAAGATCATCGGTATTCCCATCTGGACCATCAGCTTATTTACCGGCATATCCTTCATTTTGTTGCTTTCCGCCATTTTGTTTTAACTCCTCTCTTTTCCGCACAAAAAAAGTGTGCACCTTGTCTTATAAGCTGGACTTACGCTGACAGGCTACACACTTTTTCATGGCGATATTCTATTTTAACAAAAGAAAACGAGTAGCAGGTAAACTGGATTTACGCTTACTTGCTACTCGTTTGTAGTTATTATATTTCCTGTTTTTTGAAGAGTCAAACAGAATTTTCATATAAGACCCCTTTGTATACTCCGATATTTATATTATTTTTTCAAATATTGTTTTTCCTCTGGCAGCCATACAATCTTCTCCAGCATCTTCTCATAAGGCTCATTCTCGTATGGAAGGTTCATGAAATCTAATATTTTCATTTCAGGAAACCATTGCTCACAATATACAGGAATAACATGCTCTGGCACAATACCAATAATATCCTGACCGAGCAATCTGTCAGTAATTCCCTTTGCTTCATATAAATAAACAGCTGTTCCACTATCCCGCAGAACATTATAGAACTTAATTGCTTCAACAGATCTCGACCATGACTTTCCGGCAACCGCAAGATAGTATCCATTTTCATTATGATGTACATACAATCCGACATGTGTTGAATTGCCACCTCTGCATACCTCCCACGGATGACCTCCATGCCGTTGTAAGTCATTTAACCAGTCTGCAAATTCTGTGGGTGAATCGCCATCTATTTCTGACAATCCATTATCCCTGCCATCTGCCATTTTGTAATACTGTTCCTTGGCTGTTAAACCTTCCAGATGCTCATACTTATTTGCCTTGTATCCCATTGAGCAAAACTCATAAAATTTTCCTGCTGTCATCTCATCAAGATAACTTCCCACAGGCTTATTGCCATGCTGCTCTGATATATAAGATACAAATTTCTTAACCTCCGCATCTGTAATATCTGACAGGTAAGAATCTTTTCGTTCAGGAAATATATCCCAGTAATCTTTTCTTGATATTGTACCTGTTCTCTGTCTGGCATTCAGATTATTATTCACTTCATCATTATAGGTTTCTTCCTGCATTTGAACAATACATTTCTTAACTGCATCCTGCATCCATACAAATAGTTCTTCAACATTGTACTCATATGAAGAGTGCGCTTCCAGAATCCTGGACTGATAGATTAGCTCTCTTCCAAGAAACATTGCCCTGTAATCATTCCGTTCTATTGTCACAAGATGATACCAGCTTATTTCGTCCGGATATTCATCATGCCACATTTTCTCAAACTCTTCATAATTCTCTATGACCTCTTCATCCTTTAGCCTTTCGTAGTCGTCATAATCTTCTATGGTTCCACGTTCTGCTTTCAGCCATAGTTCTCTTCGGTTATCTTCTCCACAAGGCTCAACAGCCTCTAATATTGCATATACCTTGTCAATAGCTTCTAATGTTTTTTTGTCAAATACAAATTTTCCGTCTTTTAACACAAAAATCCAATGATTCACTTTTGGTGCCTTAATTGTTATTTCACTCATTCTTTCCTGCCTCCTTTCCAACGGTACGTTCAGAGTCTTTGATTCTCACTCTAATTTCCACTTATATTTATCATAAAAAGAAAAACAGAGCTAACATCGTTTTCACAATGCCGCTCTGCAAAAGTTAAACTTTTTCTATGTGCTATATATTTTACACAGTCTTAAACCAGTTGTCAACAACCAATTTTAGAAAATCAAAAGTACCTTTAATCATAGGGTTTGTATTATAATAGCCATAATTCCTATCAAAAAAGAAGCCCTCAATACTCATGTACTGAAGACTTCTTCTTTCCTCTTACTATTTCTGCCCTCTAACCAGCTCTTTCAATTTATCCAGATCATCCTTATCCGGATGTGATAGTGCCCGGTCAAAGTTTGCGATCAGCAGATCAAGATTCGGCATATGATCCGGCTGCTCTTTCATTTTCACATAACGGTCTCTCACCGCTTGTGGCATCTTTCCCTGGCACATATACTCACCAACCACCTGATTGCTTTTATCCATAGAACTCTTAACATTATTCAGGACTTTCTGGAAATATTCTTCACTCTCACCAAATCCGGCTGTTCCAAACAGAAAGACTTTTTTATTCTTTATCTTCTGCAATAATTCCAATGCGGATTTGTCTGCATTTCCCTGATTGGTCCAGAAACCAATATAAAGCATTTCTGATACCGGTTCTTCAATTTCGCTTGTTCCGAAATAATCACAATTCTCCCGCGGCAATGCATCACGGATCGCATTTGCCAGCTCTGCTGTATTTCCTGTTTTGCTGCTGAATATGATTGAATATCTTTCTTCTTTCATACTATAACCTTCCTTCTAAGCTAAACCGATTCTGGAACAATATCCGCAGAATCCTTATTTCTGCTTGATTTCCATAATAACATTCTTTCCGGCCTGAACTTCTCCCTCTTCGCATACAAGTTCCTTACCTTCAAGGTTTGAACCGATGACGATTGGTGTGATGGAATTACGTCCTGTCTCTGCCACTTTTGATACAGTTCCGTCAAGCGGGCTTACAACCTTTCCTTCTGTCGGAACGATTGCAATTCCGTCTCCAAGAATCTTCTCTATAAAAATAGGATCCGGCACTTCTGTGATTGCAACTGCTGTACCGGTCATAGGTGCTAAAATTGATTCAACTACTTTTTCCTGATTGCTCATATCTAACTCCTTAGACATCTTTCATCCACTCATTACTTCTATTACCAATTGAAAATTATAGTCACTGTTTCTGCGAATTTCAATCCCATTTTCTGATTTATTTAGGGATTCTATGTTTTGCATATTTTTCCACGCTAGAGTGTGTCTTAAAAATGCTTTAGTATATCGTTTCATAAATAACTGTCTCATTCACGAACTTCTGATACTCCGGATTCTCGTTACTGTTCACAGCATAGCCGCAAACAGTAACGCATCTCGCCATTTAGAATCGTCTGCGACGATGGGCGAGATGCATTCAGGCCAAAACGTGCATCCTCATAGCTAATCAGCAAAGTGATTAGCTATGGTCTGAACAGTAACGATTCTCACATTTCTATGCAAAAAGTCATGCAACAAATTTGACATTATTGCGTTCTTTCACTAAAATAGAAGAAAAACAGTGTCTGACACTATTTTCAGGCAATTCGCGGTATCAGCCACTATTGTAATCAGAGACATAACCTGCTGGCCTGAGAAGATGCGACTGAGTATCTCTATCAGCTTGGCCACAGCTTACTTCGATCGATATTAATTCCAAGCAGTTGGGAATTGAGACGGCATCACAGATGATCAATCATATTGAGAATCCGAATCTTATTGCGACAAAGATCATCGTGCCGCATCAGCTGATTGAACGCGACAACTGTTGTAGAATAGAGAGTGAAAAGCAGGAGAACATAAAATGATTTTTAACAAAGCAGATATTTTACTTCCGAACATAGAAGATTACAGGAAATGGGCTGTCATTGCCTGCGACCAGTTCACATCACAGCCGGACTATTGGAAAGAGATTCAGGAATCTGTAAAAGACAGTCTCTCCACTTTCCATTTAATTTTACCGGAAGCAGAACTTTCAGAAAATAACGATGCCAGAATTGCTGACATCAATACAACAATGGAACAATACCTGAAAGACCGTGTGTTCAATTGTTACAAGGATTCCTATATCTATGTAGAAAGACAATTGGAAAATGGAATGATCCGGAAAGGTATTATTGGTGCAATTGACCTGGAGGACTATGATTATAACCTGGATGCAGCTTCTGGAATCCGTGCAACAGAAAAAACCGTTATTGAACGCATTCCTCCAAGGGTTCGGATTCGCGAGAATGCAAGGCTTGAATTGCCACACATTTTACTTTTGTGTGATGATCCCAGACAGAAGTTGATCGATTCTGTAAGAGACCTAAAGAGTTCATTACCTGTATTATATGATTTTGATTTAATGCAAAACGGCGGTCATATTACCGGCTGGCTGGTTACAGGAGCGCATGCAGCAATTTTTGATAAAGCGTTGGAACAATATCTGAAAGAGACAAAAGAAAAATACTGGAAATTGAAGGAAGCACCAATGTATTTTGCAGTTGGAGATGGCAATCACTCTCTGGCAACGGCGAAAGAATGTTATGAACATCAAAAGGCTAAATCTGGCTCTGGGATAAAGGCACGTTATGCACTTGTCGAACTGGAAAATTTGCAGGATGAATCACAGCAGTTTGAGCCGATACACAGACTGGTAAAGCAAGTCAGCACAGACCAGATGTTAAAAGAAATCAAAGAGAAAATATGTGTCACAAAGAGCCGGCATAAGATTGAGTACTACGCCGAAAATGAATACGGTACTCTATATTTAGATGAACGACTTGGCGAATTACCAGTGGGAATCTTACAGAACTTTTTAGACGACTATGCAGAAAGGCATTCCTGCACCATGGATTATATTCATGATGACGAAGTGTTAAAGGAACTAAGCCAGGAACCTGATACCATCGGATTCCTTCTCTCTGCGATTGAGAAAGACAATTTATTCCAGGGGATTATCAAAGATGGTGTTCTGCCAAGAAAAACATTTTCTATGGGACATGCACTGGAAAAGAGATATTATATTGAGGCAAGGGAGATTATGTAATATCTCCTTTTTCTTCTACTGGATAAAGATATTTCACTAGAGTGTTTCTGAAAAATGCTTTCTGCAAGATATATGTCACAATTTGTGGGAGATTTTGTTTGAATGAGGGCGGCGTAGCGGGCTACGTCAACCGAATGAAGACAAAATCTCCCGCAAATTGGGGCATGTAGATTGCAGGAATGATTTTTCAGACACGCTCTAGAATATAAAGCGGAAGCTGTTCATTAAGATACAGCAATGTTCCTAGAATACCTGTTACTGTTCAAAAGTTGCATTTCTCTCCATTTTTCGCTATACTGATACCGTTAAAGATTTTGTGCGACAGTTCTCGTACAAAAGCAGAACAGAAAATATTGGATTTTCCTGCTTTTCTGTTCTGCATTTTGCCGGGAGCTGCTGTGCAAACATAATAAAGGGAGATAAAAACTATGCTGACAGTAATGAAATTTGGCGGAAGCTCTGTGGCCGACCTTGAGCACATCCGCAATGTAGCAAAACGCTGCATCGAGAAACAGCAGTCTGGAAGTCAGGTAGTTGTTGTCCTTTCCGCAATGGGAAAGACAACTGACGGACTGATTGCCACTGCAAAGCAGATCACTGAACAGCCTTCACGCAGAGAGATGGACATGCTGCTCTCCACAGGAGAACAGGTTTCTGTGTCTCTGATGGCAATGACTCTGATCCAGATGGGCGTAAGTGCCGTGTCTTTGAATGCCTGGCAGGTACCTATGCACACCACTTCTGATTATCAGAATGCCCGTTTCAAAAAAATTGATTCCGAACGTATCCGCAAAGAACTGGATGCCAATAAGATTGTCGTTGTAACAGGTTTCCAGGGAATCAACAAATACGATGATATCACTACTCTGGGCCGTGGCGGTTCCGATACAACAGCCGTAGCACTGGCTGCTGAACTGCACGCAGATGTATGTGAAATCTATACTGATGTTGACGGAGTCTACACTGCTGACCCACGTATTGTACCAAATGCGCGTAAAATGGAGGAAGTTACTTATGATGAAATGCTCGAGATGGCTTCTCTCGGAGCAAAAGTACTTCACAGCAGATGTGTGGAAATCGCGAAAAAATATGGTGTGGAACTTCTGGTCTGCTCCAGTCTGAACAGAAATTCCGGAACAATCGTAAGGGAGAAAACCAAAATGGAGAAAATGTTGATCAGCGGTGTGGCAGCCGATAAAAATGTAGCTCGTGTCCGTGTTGCAGGTCTGGACAATGACCCGAACAGCACATTTAAACTTTTAAATCTTCTGGATAAGAACAATCTGAATATCGATGTTATGATTCAATCCATCGGTAAAGATAATACAAAATCTGTTTCTTTCACAGTTGCAAAGACAGATCTGCTCCGCACACTGGATGTTCTGAATGCACATCAGGATTCTCTTGGATTCAAGAAACTTACTTCTGATGATAAAGTAGCAAAAGTATCTGTCATCGGTGCAGGTGTCCGCTCTCATTCCGGTGTTGCAGCTAAGATGTTCGGTGCTCTTGCAAATGCAGGAATCAATACAGAAATGGTTACAACTTCCGAGATCCGTATCACAGCTCTGATCAATGAAGATTACGCAGACCTGGCTATGCGCGCAATCCATGAGACATTTCTTGAGTAGGCGGTTTGAATTTCACAATAAAGTACTAAATTAATTTTTCAAATATGCTTTCAGACAACTTCTGAGGTATATTTGAAAAACTTGAAATGAAAGAAAACCAGAACAGCTTGTATAAGAATTTCCATTCTTACATAACTGTTCTGGTTTTCTAATAATATTCTCTATTAATTCAGTTTTCCAAATATTTATTGCCTGTAACATATATTTCTACTTCTTAGAGCGTGTCTTAAAGATGCTTTCTGCAAAATATACCGTAAAGTGGGGCATGTAGATTGCAGAAAGCATTTTTCAGACACATTCTAGTGAACTACATCGACAATCAAACAATAGCGGATCTGCTCTTTTTATGCTAAATGTACCACTTTTCTCACCAGATATTTAATCTCCGCAAGATATTCCCTGAGCATATTATTCGGCAGGTATTTATTATTTGACTTTGCCGCAATTCCACAGGCCTGATCCAGTCCCTGTCCTTTTGCAATCTGCAGTGCGCGAAATACATGGAAATCATTCGTGATAATCCCCACAGATGCATCCTCTTTCATCAGTTTCATGCTGTTGGAAATATTCTGCTCTGTCGTCTTTGATTTCTTCTCCAGGATCAGCCGATCTTCTGGAATTCCCTTCTGAATCAAATAGTCTGCCATTCCTTTCGCTTCCGGATAAGGTTCATTTTTCCCCTGGCCGCCAGATACAACACATACCGTATTCGGATTTTCCTCCAGATATTCAGCCGCCCGATCCAGTCTGTATTGTAACACCTTACTCGGTCCACTTGTTCTCACCTGTGCGCCAAGAACTATAATATAATCTAACCGCTCTGCCCCCTGTTCATTCATCTTGCTGATCACACAGCCTTCGATGATTACAAAAGACAGAATTACAATTCCTGCCAGAATCAGAATGATTTTTTTCAAAGTAACCGGTAAAATTCCCCATACTCCAAAATATTCTGCGACACCCATTCCAAGGCACACTGCTGCCAGGCCAAACCATACAAGAAAAAATCCTGTGCCTGATCCAGTTGCAAGGACTGTCATTCCATACATTCCACAGATTACAGCCAATATGGTACAAATTACAAGAACTATCATCTTTTTCACAGTACTCCTTCTTTCATCTTTAACAATTCACTAAAATATTTCCATACTATATATCATAGTACAACGACCAACAGTAACCTATAGTCCCATTACAACCTTAATCAGCAGAAGCACCAACACAACCAGAATGATCGGTTTGATAATCTTCACGCCATTATTCACAACCATTCCTGCTCCTACATAATGACCTGCAATGCTGAAACAGGATGCAGCAAGTCCCAGTCCCCACAGGATTTTCCCTGCCAGAATAAATGTCACCAGCGCTGAAATATTCGAAGACAGATTTACAACTTTTACATTTCCTGTTGCTTTCTCCATATTCAGCTTTCCTAATTTTGTAAATACAAGTAAAAGAAATGTTCCTGTTCCCGGACCATAAAATCCATCATAGATTCCAATTCCAAGAGAACATACTGCCATGATCAGATACTGTTTCTTTCTTGTAAAGCCTTCCGGAATTACTGTCTCAAAATCTTTGTCTCTCAGAACACAGACTGCAACCACTGGTAATACAAGTACAAGAACTGTCTTCAGAACTTTGTCACTGATTACAAGCGCAAGATTCGCTCCGATCACAGAACCAAACAATGCACATATGACTGTTCCCGGAACCAGCCCCCAGTCAACATGCTTATTCTTGACCAGACGAAACGTTGATACAAATGTGCCCGTTGCTGATGATAATTTATTTGTTGCAATCGCATTATGTACCGGAATTCCTGCGAACATATATGCCGGCAGAGAAATCAGACCGCCGCCACCTGCAATTGCATCTACAAATCCCGCCAGAAATACCAGCGGACAAACAATTAAAAATGTAATCATTTTCCTTTCCCCATCACTTTCTCTCTTGTTTTCTCATTTTTCCACAACAAGCTGAATCATATCATCTTTTTTCCACAATGTAAACCTCGTTATCCTCTTCAGACAAAAAAACTGATACAAAACAAATCCTTCATTTTGTATCAGTTTCTATATTTCTTATAAATCGCTACTATATACTTATTACTTACATTTTAAAACACGCTCTAGAATGTGTCACTCATATTTCGCATAATGACTCACCTGAATTTTCATCTGCTCCAAACTTTCCGAAATCTGTAATCTTCTGCTCCTATTACAAATTTTTCACTGACAGCGCACGAATCGCATTCAGTACTGCCAGAACCATAACTCCTACATCTGCAAAAATCGCAACCCACATATTCGCAATACCAAGAGCACCAAGGATCAGACAGATTCCCTTGATTGCCAGTGCGAATATAATGTTTTGATATACGATTCCAATACATTTTCTTGAAATCTTAATCGCTTTTGCGATCTTCATTGGATCATCATCCATCAGAACTACATCCGCTGCTTCAATCGCTGCATCAGAACCCATAGCGCCCATGGCAATTCCAATATCTGCGCGTCCAAGCACCGGTGCATCATTGATTCCATCTCCGACAAATGCAAGCTTTGCTTTCTCTGGCTTCTCACCCAGAAGTTTTTCAACCTGAGTAACCTTGTCTGCCGGAAGAAGTTCACTGTACACTTCATCGATTCCAAGATCCGCTGCCACCTGCTCCGCCACACGTCTGGCATCTCCGGTCAGCATCACCGTCTTCTCTACTCCTGCTGCCTTCAAAGCCTTGATTGCCTCTTTTGAAGTCGGCTTTTCAAGATCGGAGATCAGAATATGACCCATATATTTTCCATCAATCGCAATGTGAATGATCGTTCCTGCACTGTGGCACTCTTTAAACGGAACATTCAGGCGACGCATCAGTTTGTCATTTCCTGCTGCTACCAGTTTTCCGTCCACTTTGGCCGTCACACCATTTCCACCGATTTCCTCAATCTCAGTAACTCTGGAACGGTCAATCTCTTTTCCATAAGCTCTCTGAATACTCCGGCTGATCGGATGAGAAGAAGCACTTTCCGCATGCGCTGCATACATCAGAAGTTCTTCATCTTCCAGTTCGCTGTGATGGATACCACTTACTTCAAATACACCCTGTGTCAATGTACCTGTTTTATCAAACACAACGTATTTTGTCTGTGACATTGCTTCCAGATAGTTGGAACCTTTTACGAGAATTCCCTGATTGCTGGCTCCACCGATTCCTGCGAAGAAACTCAACGGGATACTGATTACAAGTGCACACGGACAACTGATTACAAGAAAAGTCAGTGCACGGTAGATCCAGTTGGCCCATTCCGGTGTAAGTCCCATTACCAGCATCCGTACCAGTGGTGGAAGAACTGCCAGTGCAACTGCTCCGTAGCAGACTGCCGGTGTATAATACTTGGCAAATTTGGAAATAAATGCCTCGGATCTTGATTTTCTGGATGTTGAATTTTCCACCAGTTCCAAAATCTTTGATACTGTGGATTCACCAAATTCTTTCGTTGTCTGTATCTTCAGTACACCAGTCATATTGATACAGCCACTGATAATCTCGTCTCCTGTCTTCGCTTCTCTTGGAAGACTTTCTCCAGTCAGCGCACTCGTATTCAATGTAGACGCACCTTCCACGATCACACCATCGATCGGCACTTTCTCACCTGGCTGTACAACTATCACAGTTCCGACTTCCACTTCATCCGGATCCACCTGTTCGAGCTTTCCATCCTGCTCTATATTTGCATAATCCGGACGGATATCCATCAGTTCACTAATATTTCTACGGCTTTTTCCAACCGCATAGCTCTGGAACAATTCACCAACCTGATAAAACAGCATAACGGATACTGCTTCGTTAAAATCTCCTGTCTTATCATAGATTGCAATGGCTATAGCTCCGACTGTCGCTACTGCCATCAGGAAATTCTCATCAAATACCTGTCGATTCAGGATTCCTTTAAATGCCTTTTTCAAAATATCATACCCGATAATCAGATAGGATACGAGAAATAAAGCAAGTCTTAAAATGCCCTGAACCGGTAAAAGATTCACACCGATTAATACAACCAGCGCTGCTATAATTCTGGTCAGCATCTTTTTCTGTTTCTTCGTCATACCTCTCAGTCCTCTCACAATAAATGCGAACTGTTTCTTCTATTACATATAGATTTCGCAGTCGTCTTCTACTTTTCTACAATTCTTAAGAACCTCTTTCATAACAGATTTTACATCCTGTCCTTCTTCAAACTCAACGATCATCTTCTGTGTCATGAAATTAACAGTTGCATCTTTTACTCCTGCTGTCTTCTTTGTAGCATCTTCCATTTTGTTTGCACAGTTTGCACAGTCTACTTCGATTTTGTAAGTCTTTTTCATAGTCTTGATCTCCTTTTTAATTCGCTTTCTTTTCAATTAAACATTTGTTTAATTGTTATATTTTTATTATAATAACTTTTTTCAAAATGTCAATCTGTTTGCGAAAAGTTTTCATTTGTTTTTGGAGAACTTGACATTATGTGATAGAATAGAATCACTAACTATTATTATGAACTTATATCTCAATATAAATCATATACGTTACTGTTCACAGCATAGCTGCAAACAGTAACGTATCTCACCATTTAAAATCGCCTTGGGCGATGGACGGGATACATTCAAGACAATACGTGCATCCTCCATGTCAATCAGCGGAGTGATTGACATGGGAGTGAACGGTAACTCATATACAATTACAGGAGGACGATTCCATGGCACAACATATCTTTCCGCATCATCATGGAGAAGAACATCTGAATACTGATCAGATCATACATGAAATTTCAAAGGTAGATAATTTTCAGATTGTCGCCGATTCATTTAAAATCTTAGGAGACACCACACGTATTCGTATTTTCTGGGCTTTATGTCATTGCGAAGAATGTGTCATTAATATCTCTGCCATGATGGATATGAGCAGCCCTGCTGTCTCCCATCACCTGCGCCAGTTAAAAAGCGCGGGGCTCATTGTCAGCCGCAGAGAAGGAAAAGAAGTATACTATAGAGCAGCCGATACAGAAGAAAGCCATTTGCTTCATATTATGATCGAACAGGTACTGAAGATTACCTGTCCAGGGAAATAAGTAACCGCTTAAAACAAAAAGATTGTTATTTGTAAAATGAATTTTTAAGAACTCACTTTATAAATAACAATCTTTTCATTTTATTCATTATCTTCGATTTGTATCTTGCAAACTGCAAATCTCAATCTATTCTGTCCGTCTCTCTGTTTCGGTCTCACTGATTGCTATTCGCAACATACATCTTATGGGAAGCATTTTCAGCTACTCTCTACACCTCATGATTCTTGAACTTCATGATCATCTCATTCGTCAGACTGTCTCTGCTTGGCTCTACCGGTATCTCATCACGTTCAAACCATTCTGCCAGTGCCAGTTCTTCACGATCCAGTTCAATCTGATCTTCTCCGTCAAGATCACAATAGAATCCCATCAGAACTGTATCGCTGAACGACCATGGCTGACTCTTGTAGTAACGGATATTTTTTACTTTCAACCCGACTTCTTCCATCACTTCGCGCTGTACAGTTTCCTCAATCGTCTCACCGATTTCTGTGAATCCTGCAAGTAATGCATATTTCTTATAAGTACGTCCTGCATACTTGGACATCAGAATTCTGTCTCCGTCTGTCACACCTATAATTACTGCCGGGCAGATCTTCGGGAATTCCATATTATGACATTTCTCACAATACATCATTCGCTCTTTCGCATCGTGTTGCATCCTGCTGCCACAACAGCCACAATACTTTCTGGTTCTGTACCAATTGTAAAGCTGATACCCTGTGATTCCTGCAAATGCCAGATACTGCGGTTCTGCGAAACGGAAGATTTCCGTATTCTCCATCGTATATTCTGACAGACGTTCTCGATTAATATCCTTCACAAGATAATATCTTTCTCCATCGATCATAAACAAGTAAATAGCATCTTCATAAATATCTTCGTTCAGACGTTCCAAATCTTTAAATCTTGGGAAATCAATCCGATCCGGCTGCTTTTTTAAAAGAGCTACGTGATTTTCGTAGTACAATGCATAACTTTCTCTGTCCGGTGGACATGGTCTGTACTGATTGTCATATTTATGTGGCTGTATATCCTGAATCATTTTGTACTCCTTCTCTCAACAAAGTTTCTAAAAAACTTAACTGTTACCGTTCACAGGCAATCTGTAAACAGTAACGCTTCACTCTCACTCACAGTGTACTGTGAACAAGAGCATCTTTATCATAACACAAATGATTCTTTCTGGAAATGCCCTTTATTTGTTAGCTGTAAACAATAACACTATTTTTATATTCCCTTCAGCATAACGTCTACCACATCATAAATAACTCTGCGTTTCTTCTCACTGCAGTCATCAAATTTTCTTGCATATTCCGAAATCCTGATCTTATATCCATTATCCAACACACCGGAAAGCAAATCATCTGTTGGCGTATCCAGTGCATTGGCGAGATAAACAAACGTTTCCAGACTTGGAATCTTCTCTCCACGCTCTATCATTCCTATATAAGATGTACTCAGGCTGACCATTTCTGCCAGATCTTCCTGTCTGAGTTTCTTCTCTTTTCTTTTTGTTCTTATTCTTCTTCCAACTTCATTCCAGTCCATACCGAAGTCCTCCATAAGATATTCTGTGATACTTTTAGTATAGATTCTTTTTATTTTCTTATACAGAAACTATTAGTGTTATACCTATACCATTAATTATGATTCCAGAATTTATTGCATCGATAAAATTACTCTTGACAAAATTCTCTCATCTTATATAAGAAAAAAGCTCTCTGGAATAATTGTATCGTACACACTCACTTCTTTTAAACAAACGCTTTATAAAAATAAAAAACGGAAGCGACTCAAAAATTGATTCACTTCCGTTTTTTATTTTAACAAATTACTTTCTATACATCTGCCAATATACTATATATTTGATTAAATCTGTCTCATCTCACTCTTCCCTGTGATGTTACTGTTCACAGCATAGCTGCAAACAGTAACGTATCTCGTCATTTAGAATCGCCTTTGGCGATGGACGAGATACATTCAGTCCAAAACGTGCATCCTCATAGCTAATCAGCAAAGTGATTAGCTATGGTCTGAACAGTAACCCTGTGATCTCCATTCACGCCAAGCAGCCATAAAAGGCATCCTGCACCAATAAAGAAATCACCCAGATTATAGGTCAGGTGTCTAAATTTTTCCTTCACTTTTCCAAATCCGATATAGTCCACTACATAGCTGCGCATCCATCGATCCCATGTATTACTCCATGCTCCTGCTGATACTAGTGTCAGTCCTGCCTTTTCAAGAGAATGTCCTTTCTTTCTGCACAACATTAACTGTGCCCCGGAGACAATCAGGGTAACTCCCGTTGAAAGCCATTTCACAAGCTCTGGCTTCTCCGATAAAAGATTCAGGCTCATTCCTTTGTTATGTACCTTTCTCAGCATGATCTGCTCTGTCAGTTGCATTTCTGTCCCGGTTTCCATCTTTTCTTCCACACGGCTTTTCAAGATTTCATCCACCGCAAACAAACTCGCACTGACTCCGACTTCAAACAATCTTATTTTCATTTTTATCTCACTCTTTTACAAGCACTTTGACGATCTCACCCATGTACATTGTATGATAATCTTTGTCCGAATACCACTTCTCGTCCGGTCCTTCTACTGTAAAGCACTCCGGTTTCATCTCCTGAGCATACAGTTTACGACATACAAAGATCATATCCGCCTCTTCATATGCAGTCGTTCCATCTGTATAATACGGTGTCAGTCCTGCCTCTTTATCCTTGTCGCAGTCACGTCCTGATTTGCTTCCGCAGATATTTAACGCCTTGCGGTATTCCTCTCCAAAGAAAGAGAGTGTATACATCTCTTCTCCGTCAATAAACTCTTTTGTATATCTCTGAGGGCGGATATATGCAGTAGCAACATTCATTGCCCACATAATTCCAACACCACCCCAGCTTGCAGTCATTGTATTATGTTTCTCTTCATTTCCGGCTGTAACCAGCATCCATTCTTTGCTGATCTTTGTAAATGGATTAAACTGTAATTCTCCAATCTTAACTTCTTTAAATGCCATAATTCTTTTCTCCAATTCTGCAATAGCGATCTGTGCTCTCCACAGACCGCTATTCTAAATTCTACATATTTTATAATATCACATTCAGATTTATTTCACTACAACTCTGCGGAAGTTCTTCTTTCCTTTTTTAACGATCACTCCATCGCCATCAAAGGATGCCGGCTCATAAGTTGTTGCAATATCTGTTACTTTCTCTCCATCAACAGCAACTCCGCCCTGCTGTACAGCACGTCTTGCTTCTGATCTGGAAGATACAAGTCCTGCTTTTACAAGAACTGTAAGAATGTCCATCTTTCCATCTGCAAAATCTGCTTCTGTCAGTTCTGCTGTCGGCATATTATCAGCATTTCCCTGGCTGAACAGTGCGCGTGCGCTTTCCTGTGCCTTCTTTGCTTCTTCTTCGCCATGAACCAGCTTTGTCAGCTCGAATGCAAGGATTTCTTTTGCAGTATTGAGCTGTGCACCTTCCCAGGAATCCATCTTATCAATCTCTTCAAGCGGAAGGAATGTCAGCATACGGATACATTTCAGAACATCAGCATCTGCTACATTTCTCCAGTACTGGTAGAAATCGAATGGGGATGTCTTGTTCGGGTCAAGCCATACAGCACCTGACTGTGTCTT
>NZ_CAKRDI010000045.1 GCF_934309415.1 uncultured Mediterraneibacter sp. | reverse complement strand
ATCCACTGGCAACGCTTCCGGGAGCGATCTTCAGTGTATGGCATAATATATCAGGCTCTTTATTCGCCGGGATCCGCAGAGTTGGAACTGATACGAAAGAAATTTGTCTGGAAGTAACTGAATAGATAGGAAAAAAACTCCTGTGATTTGAAACTGCCAAATCACAGGAGTTTTTCCTTGCAAAGGAAGCGAAATGTGAGTGCTATTCCATCGTTACTTTTAGGAAGATCACGATAAAAAGATTCATATTCATTCGTAGTAAAATCTATAATAACTGACTTATAAAATTCAGGCCAGTGTTGGATAAAACGTTGGGTCATACGATGGCTGTCATCTGGTATATAAACATTCATCCCGGCAAGTTCTTTCATGCTGATGGATTCTTTCCGGCTCAGTACATGATCTTTTCTCATTACTGCAACAAGAAGACTCTTCACAACAAGATACGTATCATAATCATCGGAATATTCCGGCTAATCCAGAAATGCCGCATCTGTTTTTCCTTGATACAATGCTTCTTCGCACTCAACATCAGAATGAAATTCTGTTTTTAAACGTATTTCAGGATTATGAATCTGAGTAAGAAAATTATTTCAGGAATATGATGCGAAAATGAAATGGCATGTAGAAAAAAATCTGTTTCATCTGATTGTTCCCGAAAAAACAGATCTTGTACTCCCGACCGGATTAAAAGCATTTACAAACAAGATGGAGACAGAGCCTGTGGTGTCAGACTCACAAATGGAAAAGAATAAATCATCATGTATGGATATGCGTAAGACAGCCCTTCTTCTGACGCCCCGAACAACACCAGAATCGGACTTGCGAACAGCATTCCGATCACCATCAATACCACTCCACAAATACACAGCATTGAAAATGATGTATTCATGATCATTTCCTCTTTTTTTATATTTCCTTTCCCTCTGTTGATTGAAAATAGCGGAGCTCCACCGCTGCCAAATAAATTGCTGAATGCAGTGATAATCACAATAATCGGAAAGCACAATCCCACTGCTCCAAGCGCAGTTGTTCCTACTGATGGAATCCTGGCAATATAAATCCGATCCACAATGTTGTACAAAAGGCTCAGTATCTGAGCCACAAGCATCGGTAACGCTGCTCCCAAAATATTTCCTGTAACTGTTCCATGTTCAAAATCAATTCGTTTCATTATCATTGCAGGAATCCTTTTCGATATTCTGACGGAGTCATCTTTTTATACTGTGTAAACAATTTTGTAAAATATGGCGGGTGTTGAAACCCAACCGCATAACTTACATCAGTGATACTTAAAGCACTCTTACGAAGCAAAACCCCCGCTTTGTCCAGGCGATACTGCTGCAGGTACTGACTCGGGCTCTGTTTTAAAAATTTTTGGAATAATTTAAACATATAAGTTCTGTCGATATTCGCAGCTGCTGCAATATCTGAAATCGTAATATTATTAAAATAATTTTTATCTATAAAATGAATTGCTTTATTAAAATAAAGTTCTCCAGAAGTAATCTGATCAGAAGAATCATTATGAACATTGTGCTGGATATAATCCAACAATTGGAACGCTCTTCCTAACGCTTTCAGATTATGATTCCTTTGCATCTCATCATAGGTGGTTTCGAATAAGTTCTGCAGCCGTGAATCTACCTTATGATGCAGGATATAGTTATCCGATGTAAGACCGCAAGATTCAAGAACCCGTTCTGCAAGAGTACCTTTTACACCAATCCACAGATAAGACCAGGGATTGACCACATCCGGGAAATATTTATTCTTTGTATTTGGAGGAATCATAAAAATGTCACCGGGATGGATATGATTCTGTTTATCCTTGACTCCGAAATATCCTTCTCCATCGATACAGTAATGCACTACCCAATAATCAATCATTATAAATTCATATGGTTTTGTGGGTTTACATTCTTCAAACCCTGATTCGCATAGTTGAAATTCACTGAAGATTGGATCATCGTCAACTAAAATCCCAATTTCTTTTTCGAAAAATTTTGGCATAGTAGTACTCCTTTTTTTATTTTATGTCTGAAAACAACAGGAACAAATCGCTTAATTTACTGCTATTATACAGTTTAACGCATATCCAGTCAACATATATATAAACATTCAACATTTCTGATATATTTCAAAAAGTAATTATGCCATAAAGCAGGCGCCAAAAACTGTGCTATATGCACAAAAATAAGTGGATTAAAAAGAATGAGATAATAATATTCACTCATAAAAGGAATCTGTAACATTGAAAGTAAAACAAATGCCAGTTATCGTATTGGCAACATAAGTTACAAATGTGTCAACATTATTTATAGAATTCGGATTTTCAGGATGCTACAATATAGTCACAAAGCAGATGGCCAATGCTAAAAAAAGGAAAACAGTTTTAGAAAAGGAGAACCTTTCATGGAAAACACAAATTCAAGAGAACGGTTGGGTTCGGTTGCACTTATGATGATGACATTTTCAGCAGTGTTTGCGTTCCCGAGTATCATTAACAATAGTATCCAGATCGGATTAGCAACGATACCGGCATATATTTTCGGATCGGTATTTTACTTTCTCCCATTCATTCTGATGATTGCAGAATTCTCTTCTGCAAACTCTGAAAAAGAATCGGGAGTCCACAGTTGGTTAGAATGTGTCCTTGGAGCAAAATGGGCTTTCTTAGGTGCCTGGGCATATTTCTTTGTAAACTTATTCTACTTCTGTTCGCTTCTGCCACAGACATTGATTTATGCTTCATATGCATTTGTAGGTAAGAATGTGTTTGGCGGTGCCAACGGAACAAAAGTTATTGCTATTATTTCAATTTTGTTATTCTGGTTAGCTACCTATGTTTGCATTAAAGGTGTCAGCTGGATTTCAAAAGTAACAAGTTTTGCAGGAAGCGCGCGTTTGTTTATGGGAATTGCATTTGTGTTCCTTGCATTCGTAGTTGTATTCGGATTTGGCAAAGCTCCTGCACAGGAATTTTCAATGCAGACAATTACACCGAAGTTTAACTGGACATTCTTCATGACAATGGCATGGGTACTTCAGGCTGTAGGCGGCGGTGAAAGTATCGGAGTTTATGTAAAAGACGTTAAAGGCGGAAATAAAACATTTGTTAAAGTAATGGTTATGTCAACAGTATTCGTTGGAATCATGTATGTTCTTGGAGCTGTTGCAGTTGGGCTGATCGTTCCTGGCGAAGTTCTTTCGGGTAACTTCTCAAACGGTATCTTTGATGTGTTCCAGATTCTTGGTGGACACTTTGGAATCCCTAAGGGAGTGATTGTTCGTCTCGTTGGTGTGATTCTGTTGCTCGGTAACCTTGGTTCACTTGCACTCTGGACAGCAGCACCTGTTAAAGTATTCTTCTCAGAGATTCCGGAAGGTGTATTCGGAAAATGGCTTGTTAAGACAAACGATGAAGGAAACCCGACAAATGCTCTGTTTGTACAGGGAATCGTTGTAACAGTATTGCTGATCATCCCGGCACTCGGAATTGGAAATATTGACAGTTTCCTTGAAATGCTGATCAACATGACAGCAGCGACATCTCTTCTTCCGGTGCTGTTCTTACTTGCAGCTTATATTGGGCTTCGTTGGAAGAAAGATAATATGGAAAGAGATTTCCACTTTGGTAACCGTACATTCGGTATCGTAGCAGGAATCTTTTTATTAGCAGTATTCGTTTTCGTATTCTTTATGTCAACAGTTCCAGAGCCAACACTGATCATGCAGGCGATTAACGGAACATTACCGGAAGGTGTAGCAAATCCGATTGGAACATTAGTATACAACGTATTAGGTGTTGTAATATTCATGGGAATTGCATGGGTCTGCTGGAATCATTATGAAAAGAAAATGAAATCTGCAGCGAAGTAATAATTTTGAAATTGAAACATTAATTTAGAAATTCATCGTATCAGGTGTCAGTGTAACGCCTGATACGACATATAAAGCAGGAGGATCTTAGAAATGAAAGTTTGGGAAAATCATCAGGTTGATCATATAAACAGAATGCCGGCAAGAGCACATTTTTTAACATTTCCTACAAGAGATAAAGCATTATTAGGAAGCAACGGATATACTCATGCATTTAAAAACTTAAACGGAATTTGGAAATTTATGTTCCTCGATGCTCCGGAATATAGCCCGGAAGGATTTGAAAGTACAGAATTTGATACATCTGTTATGGATGATATCACAGTGCCGGGTAACTGGCAGCTGCAGGGATACGGAAAGATGCACTACTCTGATCTGTGGTACAACTTCCCGATCAATCCGCCGTATGTACCGACAGAGAATCCGACAGGAATCTACAAACGTAACTTCTACGTAGATGAGAGTTTCCGTGGAAAACAGATCATCATTCGTTTCTGCGGCGTTGACTCTGCTTACCACCTCTGGATCAACGGAGAAGAAGTAGGATACAGCAAAGGCGCAAGAAATGAAGCTGAATTCGACATCACACATCTAGTGAAAGTCGGAGAAGAAAATGAAGTGACAGTTCGTGTATATCAGTGGTCTGACGGAACTTATCTGGAAGATCAGGATATGTGGTGGGAAAGCGGAATCTTCCGTGATGTTGAACTTCTCGGAGTTCCGACAACAGGTATCAATGATTTTGCAGTAGTTGCAGATCTTGATGATGAATATGTGAATGGTCTTCTTTCTGTAGATGCGCTCCTTAGAACAGAAGATACAGTTCAGGTAAAATATGAATTATTAGATGCTAAGGGAGTTTGTGTATGGACAGGCGAAGCTGCATCTGAAGGTCATTCAGTCAGCATCAAAGCTGAGATTGAAAAGGTTGAGCATTGGACAGCAGAAACACCTTACTTATATAAATTACTCATGACAGTAGAAAAAGATGGTGAAGTGATTGAAGTAATCCCGCAGAATGTAGGATTCCGTAACATTCGTCTGAACGGAGATACATTCCTTGTAAATGGTGTTGCAATCAAATTTAAAGGAATGAACCGTCATGATTATAACCCAAGAAACGGACGCGTTGTAGCAAGAGAAGAAATCGAAAAAGATATCATTTTAATGAAGCAGTTCAATGTAAACGCAATCCGTACCTGTCATTATCCGGATTCTTACTACCTGTATGATCTGTGTGATGAATATGGTATGTATCTCATTGACGAGACAGACCTTGAGTGCCATGGATTCGAATTAACAGGAGACTATGCCTGGATTTCAGATGATCCGACATGGGAAACAGCTTATGTAACACGTATGGTTCGAATGATCGAGCGCGATAAAAACCATCCATCTATCTTAATGTGGTCTCTTGGAAATGAGTCTGCTTCCGGATGTAACTTCTTCAAGATGACAGAAGTTGCACATCAGATGGATCCGACAAGACTGGTTCACTACGAAGGTGACTTCGATATGGAATATGCGGATGTTTACTCTACAATGTATACATGGCTTGAGAACCCTGCGAAGCCTTTCCTTATGAAAGATGTTATTGCAAACAGCAAGCACCCACATCTGCTTTGTGAGTACTGTCATGCAATGGGTAACGGACCTGGAAACCTGAAAGAATATCAGGATCTGTTCTACGCACATGACAAACTTCAGGGTGGATTCATCTGGGAGTGGTTCGATCACGGTATTGAAACATATACAGAAGATGGTGAAAAATATTACCGTTATGGCGGAGACTTCGGCGATGATCCGAGTAACAAAGATTTCTGTATCGATGGAATGTTAATGCCAGACCGTACTCCTTCACCGGGATTATATGAATACAAGAAAGTTGTTGAGCCGATCACAACTACAGAAGTAGATCTTGAAAAGGGAATCATTCATCTGTTAAGCCGCTATGACTTTGCGGATCTGGATCAGTTCCGTCTTGTATATCAGGTAACGGAAGATGATGTAATGATTCAGTGTGGAAGCTTTGATCTTCCGTCAATTCCGGCAAGAGCAGGCAAAGACATCACTGTTCCTTATACATTAGAAGGTGTTCAGGCAAAACCGGGGGCTGAGTATTACTTAAATATTTCCTATCAGTTAAAAGATGCAACACCATATGCACCGGCAGGACATGAGCTTGCAACAGCACAGTTTAAGCTTCCTATCTACAAAGAAGGAATCGAAGTAATTCCGGAAGGAACATTAAAGGTAACAAAAGAGCACACAACACTTCGTGCAGAAGGTGCAAACTTCTCCGTAGAATTCGATCTTGTACGTGGTAACATCACAAGTATCGTTCGTGATGGAATGCAGATCATGAGCAAAGGACCAAGACTGACACTTTGGAGAGCTCCGATCAGCAACGATATGGAAATCATCGATCAGCTGAAGAAGGTATACTTCTTACACTTAGAGCATGAAGTAGTTATGGATATCAACTATGAAGAAGATGGACATTTCCTTAAGATGGTTGTTAAGACAATCAATGGAACAACAAACAGTGCCTGGCATTTCGATACAACATACGAATACATTGTATGCCCGACAGGAGATGTTATGATCCGTGTATCCGGTACTCCGGGTGGAAAACGTGAGGACACTGGCGCAACAATGTCTGCAAACGGATCTTCCGCAAACATGGCAATGGGCGGCAAATTAGGATGCGCTCCTGATATGTTCCCAAGAATCGGTGTAACAATGCACTTAGATGAGTCTATGGAAAATGTTCGTTACTTCGGACGTGGACCTGGAGAGAACTACTCTGACTCTAAAGAGGCCGGACTTATGGGTGTATATGAAAATACAGTTGACGGTCTGTTCACAAACTATGTTGTGCCACAGGCAAACGGAAACCACATGGATTGCAAATGGGTATCTCTGACAAATGACAGAGGAATGGGTATGGTTGCATCAACAGAAAACAGCTTCAATTTCAGTGCTTCCTTCTACGAGGAGAAAGACTTGGATGACGCAAAACATACATGTGATCTTGTGAAACGTGACTATGTTGTATTCAACATTGACTACAAACAGAATGCACTTGGATCATACTCCTGCGGTCAGTGGCAGCTGGATAAATTCCGTGCAAAGAACGAAGCTTTTACAATTGACTTCCGCGTAACTCCATTCAACAACAAGGAGATGGAAGACAAACAGATTGCACATGAACGCGTTCGTCTTTCAAAATAATAGATAAAAGCCAATTCACTTTTTACAGTTTTTAGCCCTTATATGAGGAGGCAGTCACACTCAGTGACAGCCTCCTCATGCACTAATATATCACACTTGATATTTTTCTATCACACACGTATGCTTCCGTTCACCCACCGGAGCATCTTTATCATAATTAATTCCAACCAGCAGAATCTCACCACCAAAATCTTTGATTTCCGCCGGGTAGTTCCGTTTCTTAATCTGTGTAATCGCTCCTTCTGCTGATTTGTCCCACTTCATTTCAACTACTAATGCCGGAAGATTCGATGTTTTCTTTGGAAAATATACAATATCTGCATAACCATTTCCTGACGGAAGTTCTTCAAATTTCAGATAATAATCGCGATAACTAAAATATGCCAGCTTGATCACACTTCGTAATGCCTGCTCATTATTATAGAAAAGAGCCGTTGTCTCCTCTGTATGGATCTTCTCAATCTGTGCTGCTACTGCATCCGCATTCATATGTACCGTATCCGAGATGATCTGGTCGCTTTCACGTACACGCTGAATTGTCTCGTTCCGTCTGACTCCCCTGATCGTCCTTGAAAATTCCCGCTTGATTTCTTCATTTGGAATATGCACTTTTTCCGTTTCTTTATCATAAGCCAGATATCCCAGATGAATCAACAATGTCAGTACATCATCTTTCTCTCTGAAAGTCACAAGGTCGTTCGAAAATCCACTTGTATCAACTTCTACTTCAATACCACCGATCAGTTCAGCGATCGTCTTGGGAAGTCCGTCATAATCAAGACTAATATATTCCATTAAACTCTCTGCTGCCGATGTCTGTGTCCAGTAGGAATCGAAATCATCATTTCTAAGTGCTTTCATTACAGAGTTTGGATTATAAATTGATTTTGCGTTTGGGAATGAATATCCATCATACCATAACTTCATCTTTGAAAAATCTATTTGATATTCGCTACACAAATCCTTTACTTCCTGTTCTGTAAAACCTACATATGGCGCAAACTTTCTTGGTTTTACCATTGTAAATTCTTCGAAATCAGAAATTGCAGACTGTGAACCGTCTTTTTGATTGGCAGGATTCCTGTCATATATACTGCTGCGAAAATCTTATCCGTTGTTCCACTATTTTTAAATAATGACCGTAAAAATAATAGATACTCTCTCTGGATTTTTTCATTTCCACCATTCTCACGAATCGGTGCATCCCACTCATCGATAATCATAATGATTTTATTTCCTGTATAAGTCACCAGATTCGCCAACGTATCAAATAGTTCTTCTGCTTCTTTCACTTCCGGATAAATATCTAAAACTTCTTCTGTTATATTTCGTTTCACATAGGAGACTGCATCTTCCGGTAATGTCACACCAAGAACACTCGCCATATCCAGATAGATCACATCATACTGATTCAGATATTTTGAATATTCATCATCTTTTGCAATTCTAAGATCATGAAACAATTCCCTGGAATCACAAGTCTTATCATAATATGCACACAACATTTTGGCAGCAAAAGATTTCCCAAAACGCCGTGGTCTGCTGATACATGTCAGATTCCGTGGCGTATTGATTGTTTGATTAATCAGACTTATCATTTCTGTTTTATCGACATAAACATCATTTCTCATATTCGAAAAACCGCTGTTTCCCGGATTCAGATAACTTCCCATCTGTGCTGTCACCTCCTCGCATATTTTCATTTAATTTCTTTCTTTTTAGTATAATCGATTTCTTCATAGAATTCTATCTTCAGTTTATTTGCCCAGCAACATCTATCTTTTCACATATCTCTGATTTCTGCTACGTGGCTTGTCAGGAACTGTCATTCGTATCAATTGAAGTTCTATTGCCGGATTCAGATAATTCTTTCGAAATGATTCCTTTGACTTTAGCCCCAGCAACTCCATCAAAGTAACTGCGGTGTACGGAACTTCGTATTCCATAACATCTAATAATCGTTTTACATATTCTGATATGTCTTCCCTTTGTCCCTCCGATTGTAACAGAACTTCTTTTAAAATCTGATCAATCTGGTGCAACATAAATTCGATAAATAGATTTGAATCACCATTTACATGACATTGTGCGATCACATTGTAATATTCTTCCTGGAATCTCTCAATCTGACTTTCTATTGGAATGTATTGAAAGAAAGGCTTCCACTTTGCTAAAAGACAAGTATGCCACAGCCTTGCCATACGTCCATTCCCATCTGCGAATGGATGAATAAATACGAATTCATAATGAAATACACAGGACAGGATCAATGGATGAACTTCTTCCTTTTCTCGTTCCATCCAATCAAACAGTTCCTCCATAAGATGTGGGACGAATCTTGCCGGCGGTGTCATGAAGATGCATTTCTCTCCATCGAAAACACCCTCTTCTCCATGTCTGAAACATCCTGATTCATCTACCAGATACTTTGTCATAATCCCATGCATATGCTTTAATTCTTCAATATCATATGGATCAATCTTATTTATTTTCTCATATGCTTCGTATGCATTCTTTACTTCTTGTATTTCTTTTTGTTCTCCAAGTACAAGCCTTCCATCTATGACATCTCTTACCTGTCCGATTGTCAATGAATTTGCCTCGATTTTCAAAGAAGAATAGATTGATTTAACTCTGTTATTTTTCCTCAAATGTGGCTTTGACTCCAGATTTTTTCCTGTAGTGATTCTTCCTACTTTTTCAGAAATCGATGCGACTAGATCTAGCATCGTATTCGTAAGCTTGAATGGTGGTGTATAAGTATTCATATCATTTCCCTCTCATATAACTTACTTGTTATCTTGTACGTTTTCTTACTACATTATACTAAGTTTTTATTTATTTTACTATAACTTACGTGTTATCTTGTATGTTTTCGGTGATCTGATACTTGTTGCGGGGTTCCACATGAACGCAGCCGGTGTCTACAGCTGTTGGAATTATATTAAATGTTGGGTTTTATATTTATTTAAATCGAAAGAAGACATAACCTCCTACAACCGCTGCCACCGGCATTACAATCACACAGGCGATTGCTCCGAAGATCATTGAGGCACAGTTTTCAAACATGATTTTAGAATTCAGCAGGAGTTCAAACGAATATCCCTGCATACGCAGATAGGAGAAAAGCAGAAGTGATTCACCTAAATATGCAAACAGAAGTGTGTTCACCGTTGTTCCGGTCACTTCCTTTCCTATCTGCATTCCACTGTGAATCAGTTCTTTAAAAGTCATATCTGCTTTATGGCTTTTCACTTCATAAACAGAGGTGGTAACTGTCAGTGCCATATCAAGAACAGCTCCAAGAGTACTGAGAAGTATAACAGAGACAGCAACATTTCTCATACTGATATTCAGGTTTATATTATAATAAAATACATCTTCTCCAACCTGTTGTATCTCGTTAAGACCTCCCGCCTCACTTCTCCATACAACGATATATATAAAGAAAAACAGCAACAGCATTGTGATCATAGTAGCCAGAAATGCACTCCATGTCTTTCTATTGCTACCATTTTGATAGAACAACGTAATACAGGAAATGACAACACCAACGCAAACCGTAACGAGAAGAACAGGAACTCCTGATGCCATAAGCCAGATTGCAAGACTTAAGATCAACAGATTTCCACACAGGGCAATAAGCGAAACGACGCCTCTGTCTCCGCCAACGACCATAATTAAAATCAATAAAATCAATCCAAGTGTTATCAGCATTTTCCTTCTCCCTGCACCTTTCCTGCTTTCTTCTGTCTATGAAACATTCCTGAGGCCTTCATCATCACAGAAGTAACCAAAATAGAAATCGGTATTGCCAGAACAATTCCTATACTTTCAACCAGGAATCTGCACAATTCACATGGAATATGCAGCTTAATAATAGTAATTAAGCTCACATCATTATTCATTCGAATCAGACACATTGGAATCAGTCCACAGCCAAAGACAAACAGCAGCACATTTATCATTGTTCCCATAATGTCATATCCAATTTCTCTTCCTGATTTAAATAGTTCCAAAAATGTCACTTCCGGCTTCTTTTCAACAATTTCACTCAAGGATGCAGCAATGGCAACCGCCACATCCATGATTGCTCCCAATCCTGAAATCAAGATTTCTGCATGGAAAATTTCATCCGGATTATCAATACTTCCGAGATACTCCATGGTCGAATAATCAAGATCTTCTGCATGATGGATTACAACATCAAAGATTCCCATGATCATTACAAGAACAATCAATGTTGTAAAAAGTGCTGCCCATGTCTTTTTATGAATCCCATTCAATCCAACCAATGTAATAACCGCAAAAAGGATCACCAGCCTGCTGCACATTTCCAGCACATTTGATGTATCTCCCGCTTTCCAAAAACCAATTGCAAAAACAGCAACATTGAAAATAACGGTCACTATCGTAAGCGCACCCTGTCTTCCTGCAATGGTAATTAATACAAACATTAAGAATCCTACAAGTATCATAAGCTCTGTATCTCGTTTCAGTCCGCGAATTCCAGAACCCATTCTCTTGCTTGTTCCATTGAGCAGGACCTTATCTCCTCTATGATATGGCTGTTTCATCATTCCAGTATACGTGTACTCATTCGTAAAACTTATTGTCTTTCCCTTGTTTTCTCCATTTAGGATCACTCCCTGGATGTTCTGCTTATATTTTTTCTCCTTCGTTCCTCTGGTTCCCGTCTCTTCTCCTGACACACTGGTTTCTACCTTTGTCAGTTTTGCAATCGGAGTGCTGTACAGCCATGCATCATTTGTAACAAATATAATAGCCAGAAGATATAAAACGCCAAAAACACAATATAGTTTTCCTTTTCGGCTCTTTTTTATAAATTCAATTATCAATTTTCCACCATTTTTCACAGTCTGTTTTCACTCTTTTCTTCACTTCTCTACTTTTTACTTTATTTTCATTTCAGCATTTGCAATTCTGCAATATAGTGTGTCATCCCCTGATTCCTTATAAGTTTCAAACGTACCTTTTATTTCAATCTCCGTCTCTTCCTCCGGATACTCCACTGTATCTGAAGCTGCCTTGTCTTCTACAACAAACTCCAGGCCGTGGGCACAACACGCTAACGCATCCTGAATCACACAATAATGATAAACGGTACCTGTATTTTCGTCTTGTCCAGAATAATACAAACCATCAATTTTAAATGTTTTTCCAATATACTTGTCCGGATCCATCATCAGTTGATAAACAGTTGCGTAGACCATATCACTGTTCATTTCCGTAAGATCATAATCGACGGATTTCACAATATTTTCAGACTTTCCGCATCCGATCAGACATACTGTCATTAATGCTGCTGCAAACCATACCTTCATTCTGTTCATACTATTTTCCTCCTGCCATTTTCCCGATCATACAGCAGACTAGAAATGCCACAATATCCATTGCCACAATTGTTGATCCTACAGGAGTTCCTGCCAGAATTGACAATAACATTCCTGTAACCGCACAGAAAACAGATAAGATAACTGAACACACCGTCACACTGAGAAATGTCTTAAAGATACGCATTGCCGACAATGCCGGAAATATAACCAGTGCCGAGATCAACAAGGAACCGACCAGATTCATTGCCAGCACAATGATCACCGCTGTGATCACTGCAATCAGAAGATTATAACGGTCTGCTTTAATTCCAGTCGCTTTTGCAAAGGTCTCGTCAAAGGTCACACAGAAAATCTTATTATAAAACAAAATAAATAAAACAATAACTACTATAGACAGAACCACACACAACTGCACATCTTCCAGTTTCAGTGTCAGGATTGAAGTCGATCCAAACAAAGTACTGCAGACATCACCGGAAAGATTCGGTCCTGTTGCAAAAATATTCATCAGAAGATAACCAATTGCAAGTGCTCCTACAGAAATCATTGCTATCGCTGCGTCACCTTTGATTTTTGTGTTCTGTCCTGTTCTAAGGAGAAGAATTGCACATATCACTGTCACCAGAAGAATAAACAACATATTATGGGTAATGTTCAAAACCGCTGCAACTGCCATCGCTCCAAACGCCACATGAGACAATCCGTCTCCAATAAATGAAAATCTTTTCAGAACAAGTGTCACTCCAAGTAGCGAAGAACATAATGAGATCAGTATTCCGACAATCATAGCATACCGTACAAAAGGATACTGAAAATAAAATACTAATTTATCCATCCTTCTCCTCCTTTTCTCCCCAGAAATTTTTCACTGATCTGATTTTGTAAGAATTCTTGTTTCGTCCCGTAAAAAAATGTTTCTCCGATATAAAGAATATGACTTGCATAATCTATCGCAGTCTTAATATCGTGTGAAATCATGATAATTGTTATCTTCTCATCTTCATTAAGTGACTGAATTTGTTGATACATCTCTTCTGTTGCTTTAGGATCAAGACCAGATACCGGTTCATCCAAAAGTAATATTTTTTTCGTTGCGCATAACGCTCTTGCCAACAATACTCTCTGCTGTTGACCTCCTGAAAGCTCTCTAAAGCAACAATTTGATAAATCTGTTATTCCCAATCTGTTCATCATTTCCTGAGTCCGTTTTTTTTCTTTTTTATTATAAAATGGGCGAAGACCACAACGGTTCTGGCATCCGGAGAGAATAATTTCTTTCACAGATGCCGGAAAATCTTTTTGAACGACTGTCTGCTGTGGAAGATATCCGATTTCATTTAATTTTACTCCATCTTCAAACTGAATCTCTCCACTTACCGGCTGTTTTAAATGGAGCAACGTTTTGATCAACGTTGATTTTCCTGCTCCATTTTCTCCGATCACACACAGATAGTCTCCCTGATTTACAGTAAGATTTATATTCTGCACGATTGCTTTGCCTTCATATCCAATTGCCAGATCTTTGCAAATTAACTGCGCCATAGTTCCTCCTACTGTAATGCTTCTTTTAATATTTCCAGATTCTTTTCCATAACTGACAGATAAGTGGTTCCATTTTTCACATCATCAAATGTTGTCGACTGCATGGAATCCAATGTCAGAATATTCTGATCCTTATCTTTTGTATTTTCAATAATTGTTTTTGCAATCTTCTGATCTGACTTTTCGATTGTCATCACATTTTTCAGTCCAAGTTCATCTACTTTTTCTGATAGAAATTTGATTGTCTCGAAACTTGCTTCTGTCTCCGCTGAGCATCCGACAAATGCTGCATAATAGTCCAAACCATAGTCATCTACAAGATACCGGAATGGAAAACGATCGCCAAAAAGCAATGTCTTCTGTGTTGATGCATCCACGGTTGTCTGATACTCCTGATCCAGCGCATCCAGTTTTGCTGCATAATCTTTCTCATTTTGAATATAAACGTCTTTGTTCTCTGGATCAATCTCACTTAAGTTATCAGCAATCGCTTTACACAAAACTTTTGCATTTTTTAATGAAAGCCACACATGCTCGTCATACTCCGGTTCTTCTTCGCTTTCTTCTCCTTCTTCCTCTTCTTCAGCCTCCATTCCTTCTTTTACTTCTTCCTCTTTGACTGTATTGCCAAGAACGTCCAACAGGTTAATTACTTTCATATTCTTATTCACAGCCTCTTTTAATGCTCCGTCTACCCAGGAATCCGATTCACCTCCTACATAAATAAACAGATCGCCATCTGAAATTTTCATAATATCCGCTGCTGTCGGCTGATAGCTGTGCAAGTCAACTCCGTTATCAAGCAGCATTGTCAATTCGACATTGGAATTGTCCTCTCCTACAATAGATTTCACCCAGTCATATTCCGGGAAAATCGTTGTAACAACTTTTATTTTAGAATCATCACTCTTTTTTACTTCTGTTGTGGTATTAGCGGAATTCTTTTGTCCGCAGGCAGAAACGCCCAAAATGATCATAATTGTAACTAATAGAATTGATATATATTTTTTCATGAATAAAACCTCCATTTTTTATGCATCACAAAAGAGAGGTACACGTTTATACCTCTTACTACTTCTTCTGAAAAGTTTTATTCAATTGTTTAGTCTTACCTTTTGACTGACTAATGAAGTACAAAAAAGATTTTCTGTCTGACAGCAAATCACTGAAACTATCGACAGCACTGAAAAAATGGCACAGAAATCAGCCGCAAAACCGGTTCCAAGATTCTTCAGGTTCTGTTCCACCTGATGTACACAGGCACAGATCGGACAGTCTTCTCCTGTACATTTATGATTTGCCTCTTTCGCAATATAGAAAAAAGAAGCAAGTGTCACAACAAGAAATAGAACACAGATAAGTGCTGCAAGATATCTTTTTTTATTTGTCTTCATATGCTTCTCCTTTCATATCGAATCGATCAAAAAATCATTTTTTATTTTAACGCAAAAAATTTTATTGTCAAGATGAATTTGAAATGATTTTCATGTTAAAAGAAAACAGGACAGCACGCTGATGCGCACTGCCCTGTTTTTCTTTTCTCTATTCTATTTCGCTTCTCCCTCCGGGAAAATAATCTTATTCACAAAGAAGAATACCACCATCGACACTCCTCCGTTCAACACGGTTGTTCCGATATTGTAAAGCCATCCCGGCACAAACATCCCGGCAACTGCAACCCAGATACAATTGATTGAGTTTACAATACATGTAACAATACAGAATGCGATCAGATACCAGAATGCCTGATACCAGATCTTTCCTTTGCTGCGGAACACGAAGCTTCTCTGGATTGGGAAGTTGATACACTCACCAACGAGCATTGCAATCATGTATGCACAAAAGTACGGAAGACCACCATGTGCCGCATCATATCCGATAATGTTCCATTTAAATGTCTCACCGAATAATGTAATGTCGATTCCCGGGAAACCGAAATCAATGTTCGGAAGTCCCGCAAATGCCATCGGCAAAAACAGCAGCAGCACATATTTAAGTACAGTGATCAGATTACTTACGATTACGAACAATCCGCCTTCTCTTATCCATTTTGAAGCGCTCGGATGTTTCTCGGCAAAACGATTCCATATGTTGTTTAGCTTATTCATTCTACATTCTCCATTCTTCTAAGATTCTAGATTCTCTTGTCCTTTCTCGGACTTCGTATCTATATCCTAACATGGATTTCCTTTCCATCTCCTGCACTTACATAACCTGCACTTTTTCTGCATAAACTGCAACCCGGTTTTTCAAACCAGGAACTGTATACAATCTTAATTTCCCTGCTCTTCTTTGATTGGAATCAGAATTTTCAGGTCAAACCAGTTTTCTTTTGTATCGATTGTGACTGCCCCGCCGTATTTATTTACTGTATAACGGATACTCTTCATTCCGTATCCATGATACTTTTTATCTTTCTTTGTCGTAGCAATATTTCCATCCTGATACTGCAGTTTTTCCTCACAGTAATTCTCAAACTTGAGAATCAGAAATGCCTTCTGTCTTGACACTGTGACATGAATCAGTCGCTTCTCCTTATCCGGTATCTTCATCTCACATTCAATCGCATTATCGAGCGCATTTCCAAAGATACTGCAGATGTCCATAACGTCCATGAAATCTAACAGTGTTCCATCTGCCACACAGGTAAATGTGATTCCATTCTTATTACAGTACAGACTTTTGCTTGTCAGCACGGTATCGAGAACTTTATTTCCGGTCTTATTCTGTGCTTCATACTGACGGATCTCTGCTTCCATCTGATCCAGAAATGCTTCTCTTTTCTTAGGATCTTCCTCACTTCTCAATACTGCGATCTGGTGTTTCAGATCATGATATTTATAATTAATCAGTTCAATACTTTCTTTTGACTGCATATACTGTGTGTATTGATTCTGAAGTACATTCTGAACTGCTTCAAGCTCTTTTCTTGCCCGCATCTCACAGCACTGCATAAGATGTGCGTACAGAATTGCAATTCCGGCAAGATCTACGATTGTACGGATATTTGCTATCTCAAATGAATACCTTCCGGAAAATGGTGTATTTACCGTGAGATAACTGATGTTGCTGACAGCGAACACGGATATCGCAATCAAAAATGCTGACAAACATTCTTTCCAGCCAATCTCCATCTGTCCGTCTTCCGGGAAATGTACATGAAAGATCTTGTACAGAATCACACTGATCAATCCGTATCCCAAAATGAGAGCTGACCATTCTTTCCACCATACTCCCGATTGTGCTATACCAAAGTAGCAAACAACCTGCCATTCGATTGAAGCCATGAATTCTGCCACAACAAATGCGATCAATACTCCATAGACTGCACCTGTCACTTCGATGGAACACGATGCATAAATGAAAAATAACATAAGAAGTACGGCTCCGATCATACACGGAAGCCAGAAGAACAGGCTGACATCTTCCGTCAGGACCATGAATCCACTCTGTACAACAAGCATTACTGCCATGATGATGCCTGTCTTCACTTTTGAAAATCTCTTTTGAAACGGCAGGATAAATATCATACATGCCATCCACTCTGCGATTGCCGAATAGAGTCTTGGGATATCCGGCATCAGATGATCGATCATTTTATCACCTCTCCCCAATATCTGGTCAAAGCTTCCATGAATTCTTTCTTACGTGCACGGCTTAATACCAGTTCTTCGCCTTTTACGACCGCGCAGCTGTCCTGAATCCGGTCTACGTGCTGCAGATTGATCAGATATCCTTTATTCCCTCTGCAGAAATTCATTCCAGAAAGCTTTTCATCCATCTCTTTCATTTTCCCTGTCGTCTCATAATCTCCAAGAATCGTATGAAGGATCAACGTATGCCCCTGGCTTTCAATATAGTAAATATTTGCGATATTGATTCGCACCATACCGCCTTTTATATTTACCATAATGACCTTTGCCTCTCGCTTTTTCATGCGTTCGATCGCACGGTTCAGTCTCTGTGAAAATGCGAAATAAGATACTGGCTTTAATACATAATCCAGTGCATCTACCGCATAGCCTCTGATCGCATACTGTGCCATGTTCGTAATAAAGATAATCACAACTTCACTGTCCATCTTGCGGATCTCTTCCGCAGCAGACATTCCATCCATGAATTTCATCTCAACATCCATAAGGATAATATCAAATTGGGATTTGTATTTATTGACAATCTGATCTCCGTCTGAATAGATTGTGATATCAAATGCTTCGTGGTTTTCTGCCTCGTATTGATGCAGAAATTCTTCCAGCTGTTTCGCATACATTGCTTCATCTTCTACAATCGCAATATTGATCATTGGAATTCTCCTCTCGTATGTTTTTCATCGTCGTGTGTAACATTAGAGGCAAGTGCCCCTACTATGATACCTACGGATTGTTTCGTGCAATGCACTCCCACAATCCTGCCGTTACTGTTCACAGGTAACCTGCAAACAGTAACATCTTACCCACTTTCTATATAATAAAGGATTTTTTTATCTGTCACAAGTCATATAATAAGATTTACCTGTTACTGGCTCTGAACAAGTTACTGTTCACAGGTAACCTGCAAACAGTAACACATCTCGCTATTTTACCATAACTATGAGAAACACGCTCCGCGAATTTCTCAAGTTATCGCGGCAGTCGCCAAGATCTCGTGCAAGCACGGATTTTGACCCGTTGCTCGCGTAAATAAAAACAGGATTGGCCTGTTTCTATCTGTCCAATCCTGTCTTCACTGATATATTATGCTTCTGCGTTATCTACATTTTTTCTTTTCTTTCTGAAACGTACGATCACGATCGCATCTGCTGCAATTAAGAGAACTGCCAGAATCACGTCTACTGTTACGAAAAGTTTTGTCATGTTGCTCATTCCTGCTGCCGGGTTACCATCTGCATAGTATCCACTGTTTGCTACAGTGTAGAGAATGTTCTTGCTTGCCTGTCTCATTGCCAGTACTGCTGTTGCGCTCTCGTCTGTAAG
>NZ_CAKRDI010000044.1 GCF_934309415.1 uncultured Mediterraneibacter sp. | reverse complement strand
TGTTATTTGATTGGGCAATTATCAAAGAATTCAAATGTCAAGTCGGAAGGAATATCTGGAAAACAGTTGATTGATTTTGCAAGTGATATTATTGCAACTTCAGTAGAGGCAGTTGGCGGAAGATATATGATGATTGAGTGCCGAGATGAAGAGAAATTGATTCAATTTTATAAGGAAAATTATTTTAGTGAAGTCGCGAGGATTCCGGATGAAAACCAGCCGATGGTGCAGATGATACGGAAAATTGGCTAAGAGATGGAATAAAGGAACGATAATTATGTGTAGAGCGATAGAAGTAATGGTAAATGAAACCGTATGTGAAACAGAACGAGCAAAGGCAATCAAAGTTGCAAAAGGAATATTGCAGACAGGAAAAATGTCATATGAAGAAATTGCAAAAATAGTAGAATTGCCCATAGACGAAGTTAAATCTTTGGACGAAAAAGTGATTGTTTAGCATAATGTGGTAAGGATATAGCAAAATCGCTTGGAGGATGCTGGTTGTTGTGAGTAGAATAATGGATGATATGCGACAAGAGGTAATGCATGAAGAGGCTGTTCGAATAGCAAAAAGAATATTAGAAACTGGCAAATTTACATATGAAGGGATTGCAGAATGTACAGAATTGTCAGTAGAAGAAATAGATGGTTTATATTATAAAGTTGGGGAACAAAAATACTCCCCAACTTTATAAAAAGGATTCCCCAAATGATAAAAAATGAAATTGAAATCAAGCAACAAATGCTTAAAATTATTCCCCAACTTAAGAATTTGGGGAACGCCGGCAATCGTCAATAAGCTAGAAAGAGAAATTCCTTGAAAGTGCTGATAAATACATAGCTGTATTATATATAGGTAGCAATACAGATCAACGGAAACTAATAAAAATCGCAAATCAGGCTGGAATGTAATCGTTTACTGATTATGCAGAGAACTGAAGAATGAAGAAAGAGTAAGGCAAATCCCGCAGACAGGTTTCGAATAACCGACTGCGGGATTTTTTACATTTTTTCCATTCGATAAAAGGCTCCTTTTTTCTCCATCAGTTCTTCATAAGAACCACATTCCAGTACATTCCCATTTCCAATCACGGCAATCCGATCAGCATTACGGATCGTAGAAAGACGATGAGCTACAATTAATGTGGTACGGCCTTTCACCAGTTTCTGTATCGAATTCTGGATTTTCTTTTCAGAGACACTGTCAAGAGCAGAAGTTGCCTCATCTAAAATTAGAATCTTCGGATCCCGTAAAAATGCGCGGGCAATGGAGATACGCTGACGCTGGCCGCCGGAAAGATTTTCCCCGTGCTCTGTGATCATTGTGTCCAGACCATCAGGAAGCTTCTGCACAACTTCTTCCAGGTTGGCTGCGCGGATGACATCCCATAACTGTTCTTCGGAGATGGATTCAGAACCATAAGTGATATTTTCACGGAGGGTTCCGGTAAAGAGGATGGATTGCTGCGGAACGACGGCAATCTGCTTCCGGTAGCTGTGCAGATCCAGTTCCATCAGATCATTTTCATCGATCAATATCTGTCCGCTGTCAGCTGTCAGGAAACCGATGGCGAGATTAAGGATTGTCGTTTTTCCGGAACCGGAACCACCGGCAAAGGCAACGGTTTCTCCAGGCTGAATCTTGAAATTTAGATGACTTAATACTGGTTTTTCATCCCCTTTATAAGTAAAGGATACATCATGAAATGTAATTTCTCCGTTCAGATCCGGCACTTTTTTCTTCTTATGGTTATCCTCGATATCATTTGCACAAAGCACATCACCAATCGATTCAACAGATTCCAGACCTTTTGCAATGATTGGAAGTAAGGTGACAATACTTGCAATCTGAGCAACGATACTGGAGAAATAAGTCTGGTATAAGGTAATGTCTCCGACTCCGATCATTCCTTTCCATGCGATGTAGGCTGTAAATGCAAGGCAGAATACCTGAAAGATCTGAAATGCAACCCAGCTGATGGAAGAAAAGTAGGTCTGAATCATATCAAGTTGAAGACCTTTTTCAGCAACTTTACGGAGCTGTTCACTCATTTTACGAGCTTCCTGGTCTTCCAGGGCATGAGCTTTTGTCACAGGAATCATTTCAACCATTTCCATTACTTTGGCAGAAGTTTCTTCCATTTCCTTACGGAATGCACGGTTATGGTTTTTAATTTTCCCCTTAAAACCGACAATGATCAGAACAGAAACCGGTATTGTGCAGAGGAAGAAAAGAAATACAATCCGGCTTTTGAAGATAACAACCCCGAAGGATACACCGATGTTCAGGATGATAGTCAAAAGGGAGATGAAGATCTGAGATGCAAGGTTTTGTATCTGTTCTACATCTCGCATGATCTTCGATTGAAGTCTTCCAGACTGCATTTCTTTATGGTAAGTAATTGACAATTGCTGGAGTTTACAGACCAGGGATTCGCGCAGTTCTTTCTCTACTGTTCGCACTGTTTTGGCATAGAGCCAGGTATGGATGTAGTTGGTTGGTATGTTCTGTACCAGAAATACGATCATAAGGATGGTATTCAGGATCAGAATTCTTGTAATATTCCCGCTGTGGTCTGTTACTGCATTGATAATGTTAGCTGTGACAATCGGCAGGACCCAGGTCGGGGAGTGCTTGATGATAAAAAAGAAAATAGAACCGGCCAGCGCGCCATAGTGTCCCTTGAAAAGAGACAGAAGCGTGCGCAAGTTGCTTTTCCTGTTCTGGCGGAAGATGTGCATCATGGCTGCTTCTTCCTGCCAGAGATTCTGCTCTGCAGTTTGCTGTGTGTTATTATTTTCTTGTGTCTCTCTCATAATAGTCTTTAATAACCTCCTGAACCGGTTTGTTGCAGATCTCGTAGCTGGTATCTCTTGATGCAGTACTTCTAGATGGGAGAATCGGAGCCCACTCCCACATGGCGAAACCATTGACCCATGATCTCTGTCCGCAGGCCTTGAACATGGAACGATACCAGTCAGGCTGTTCCTCCAGACGTAAAGGGCCCTGGATTGCCCAGTTGTTTGGTACCAGTGAGGAACCCTCTCTGGACATACATCCTGCCTCAGCGAAGAAGAAGGGTTTCTTGAATTTCTGAACGATCCTTTCAATACGGTCAAGTTCCTGTTCCCATTGATCAATCGGATAATATCCGCTGGAAGAGATCAGGTCGACACAATCCCACCAGGTTACATTTTCTTCCTGATATTTATCTGTGTTGTAGGAAACAAGTCCATGGTAACAGTTCCGGATTGCAGCGATTACATTTCTCCATTCTTCACTGCGGTGTTCTGTCATTACCATCTCACATCCTGCAATAAAAAGATCACATTGTTCTGCTTCTGCAATCTTAGCATAATGTGTCTGGAATTCTGTGTAAGAGGCAAACCAGTTGCCCCACTTGGGTTCACACGGAACATCCTTTTCAAAGAAACTGATATAGGCGCGCCAGACGCCGTTTTTGCAGTTTACGGTAGGTTTCAGCCCGACACGGATCCCCTTGCTTTTGGCATAGCGGATCATATCGATTAATTCCTCATCCGAGAATGTGGCGCTGGAAGTGTAGCAGATTTCTTCTGAGTGCGCGTGATCCTGCAGCCCGACAGGGGCAAGGATTACGAAATCAGCAGCGGTATGTTCTATCATATAATCAAAACTGTCACGGGCAGTCTGTGTGGAAAGAGAACCACGTTTGTGAAACGGGGCAAATGTGATTCCTTTGATATAGCCGAGTGGATTTTGAATTGTCATTTTGGTAAAAACCTCCTGTCTTTTTGAAATAAATGGGTTCTGAATGTTTTCGGGTGAAAGTATATCATGCATGGAAAAAGGATGATATAATAAATCTATTGAAAAATTGTAAAAATCTATGATGGAGAAGAGCAGTGAAACCTTATTTTGAATATTCAGATACATTAAACAAACCATATGAAGCATTTTTATTTGATGCACAGACATCTGCCGTATTCCCAATTCTTCCACACTGGCATTATTTTGTGGAGATTCTATATATGGTGGAAGGAAATGCGTATGTAGAGGCAGGAGAAGAGAATTATGTATTGGAACCGGGAGATCTGATCGTATTTTATCCGCAGATGACTCACGCAATCTATTCAACAGGGCAGTTTCCAATCCGTTACTATGTTTTAAAGTTTGATCCTGCACATTTGAATATATCCGGTTCGGCATTTCCGTCGATTTCGCGTCTGATTGCCATGGCGTCAGAGGAAAAGGAGGTGTCTGTTTATCTGGAAAAGGAGAAATTGGATCAGAGAAGAGTGAAGCAGCTCATTCAGGAATCAATGAAGGAGTTAGAAGAAAAGCGATTTGGTTATGACGTTATTTTGCATTCGAATTATTGTCATCTTATGGCGGAGATCCTCCGCGTGTGGGAGCAGGATGGTTTCCAGATAAAAAAGAGAGAAAAGGAAACTGCGTTGAATGAAAAATTTGCAGAAGTATCTGAATACATTTCACAGCATTACCAGGAAGAAATCTCTGTGGAGGAGCTGGCAGGGAAGTTTCATATGAGTTATTCGTATTTTGCAGCGAAATTCAAGGAATATTATGGACAGACCTGTAAGGAGATGATTCTTGCGGTAAGACTGCAAAAGGCAGAAAATCTGCTACGGTTCACGGACTTTGATCTGACTTATATCAGCCAGGAGACAGGGTTCTGTGACTGCAGTCATTTTATTAAGGCATTCAAGCAACGGTATGAGGTAACGCCGAGAAAATTCAGAAACAGGTTACTGTTCACAGAATAGCTGTAAACAGTAACGTATCTCGCCATTTAGAATCGCCTTTGGCGATGGGCGAGATACATTCAAGACAATACGTGCATCCTCCATGCCAATCAGCGAAGTGATTGACATGGGAGTGAACAGTAATAGAAACAGTACAGAGAAAGATAGCACAGGAGCGTGACAGTTTACAATATTTGCACTGATATCTTGGTAAGGTATTCATCAGAAGAGGCTGTGGTCAGTTCATCGATCACGGCTTCTTTGTATGAGTATTCTCCTGTCTTAAAATGATTCCGGTCAATCCATTCAAATAATCTTTTATAAGTGTATTCTGAATCGTAATAATCCCCTTGCAGGTATGCAACTGCATAATTCCCGGCAGGCTTGATATGAAAAGAAGGTTCTTCTGGTCGGTCAATGACTTTGATAAAAAAGTAAGCATAAGTATCCAGACGTTTTTTACGAAGTTCTGTAACGTCTAACATGGCACCATAAGGATGTCCGGCATTCAGATTGTGGTGATTACAGTAGCCAATATGACGGCAAAGAGTCTGGATAATCTGTTCATGGTTATTTGTATGAAGCGGCTCACTGAGAAGCAGGTATTCTTCCGGCGTGTTTTCAAGAAAAATTCTTCCGTCTGTACTTCCAGAATGAAAGAAATACTTTTCTTTTGAGATGTCTTCAGTCTGTTCCTTTAATAAATTTTCCTGAAGAGAGACAAGGGAAAGTTTTGTTTCAACAACTTCTTTAATTTTGTGAAGCCGTTCCTCTTCTTTTTTAATCTTTTCTTCCTGTTCAAGGAGAAGCTGTTTTAATGCCTGCGGATTACGGTGATTAAGAAAGTTCCCAATTTCCTTTAGTGGCATGCCAAGTTCTTTCAGGCAGGTAATTGTAAAAAACACGTCAAACTGACTTTCGCTGTAATAACGATAGCCACGGTCATCTGTATAAGCAGGCTTGAAAATTCCAATCTCATCATAGTGAATCAGAGTTCGTTTGTTTGTTCCGCATAATTTTGCAAAATCCCCTGTTTTTATGCATGGAGTATTAAATTTCTGCATAAATATTCATTCCTTTCTTGACTATACCGTAACGGTATACTTTATTATATAGATGTTTTTGAGAGAAAACAAGAAAAAGAGTCGAAAATGTAAAAATTGAAATTAGGAAGGTGTTACGTTACTGTTTACAGTGTCTGTGAGAAGAAAGATTTTCTTGTTTTGAATCGTCTTTAATGATGAGACGAGATATATTCAGGCAAAAGTGAGTATTCTTTAAGCTAGTCAATGTGTGAACAGTAAACGGGAATGAAATGTTATAAAGTGAGCTAAAGAAAGGAAGTAAAAAAATTATGCCCAAATTAAGTGATAGAGTAAATACATTTACGGATTCGGTAATCCGTCGTATGACAAGAATCAGCGATGAATATGGAGCGATCAATTTGTCTCAGGGATTTCCGGATTTTGATCCTCCGAAGGAAATTTTAGATGCGCTGGCGAAAGTGGCTTATGAGGGACCTCATCAGTATTCCATTACATTTGGTGCGGAGAACTTCAGAGAAGCGCTTGCAAAGAAACAGGGAAAAGCAATTGGAAGAGAGATTAATCCGGAAACAGAAATCGTAGTGACTTGTGGTGGAACAGAAGCAATGATGAGTGCTATGATGACAATCTGTAATCCGGGAGACAAGGTAATGGTATTTTCCCCGTTTTATGAGAATTATGGTGCAGATGCGATTCTGTCCGGCGCAGAGCCAATCTACATTCCACTTGTACCACCGACTTATGAATTTGATATTAATCTGGTAGAGGAAGGATTCAAAGCAGGAGCAAAGGCGATTATCGTATGTAATCCGTCTAATCCTTGTGGAAAAGTATTTACAAGAGAAGAACTGACTCAGATTGGTGAGCTGGCTGTGAAATATGATGGATTTGTTGTGACAGATGAAGTGTATGAGCATATGGTGTATGCACCGAATGAGCATGTCTGCATGGCATCTCTTCCGGGGATGTATGAGCATACGATCACCTGTAATTCACTTTCCAAGACATATTCTATTACAGGATGGAGACTGGGATATCTGATCGGACCGGAAGAAGTGATCGAGGGAGCGAAGAAAGTCCATGATTTCCTGACAGTCGGAGCAGCAGCGCCACTTCAGGAGGCAGCAGTTGTAGGACTGGAATTTCCGGAATCTTATTATGAAAACCTTCTTGCATTGTATACAAAGAAAAGAGAACATTTTCTGAACGGTCTGGATGAGATCGGTCTGAAACATAACGTACCGCAGGGAACATATTTTGTTATGATTGACATTCAGGAATTCCTGGATCTTCCGCAGTTTGCAGGCTATACAGATCTGGAGTTCTGTGAGTGGATGATCAAAAATATCGGTGTAGCTGCTGTTCCGGGATCCAGTTTCTTCCGCGAGGAAGTGAACAACCTGATTCGTCTTCATTTTGCAAGAGAAGAGAAAACAATTGATGAGGCACTTGCCCGTTTGAAGAAATTAAAGGAGCTGCTGTAAGATGACATATTCAGTAAATTTTGCAAATTATACGATTGGGACAGACGCATATGAAAATGTGAGTGAAGTATGCAACCGTTATGGAACGAAGGCACTTTTGATCGGTGGTGAACTGGCGCTTAAGGCAGGAAAAGAAAAACTTCTAAGGGCATTAGAAATAAAAAGTGATTCGATTACAGATGAGAGCGGTGTGAGTAGAAAATCAGTTGATGAGCGCGAGCCTGAAGTTGAGAAAAATCAAAAGCAGATTGTGCTTGTAGATACGGTCCTGTTTGGAACAGACTGTACTTATGCACGGATGGAAGAACTTGCAGTGTATGCGAAGCAGTGTGGTGCTGAGATGATCTTTGGAATGGGCGGTGGGAAAGCTCTTGATACTGCGAAGGGAACAGCAGAGAAAGCCGGACTTCCGGTTTTTACATTCCCAACAATTGCAGCAACCTGTGCAGCGACAACTGCATTGTCTGTTGTGTATAAAGAAGATGGAAATTTTGACAGCTTTTATTTCTTTGACAAACCGGCAAGACACAGCTTTATTAACACAGAGATTATTGCAGCAGCACCGGAGCGTTATCTGAGAGCAGGTATTGGCGATACGTTGGGAAAATATTTTGAATGTCATTTCGCAGCAAGAGGGGACAGGCTGAAACACAGTTCTGCACTGGGACGTGAGATCAGCAATATGTGTTATCTTCCGCTTCGAGAGTATGCAGTAGATGCATTGAAAGAGTGCAGAGAAAATAAGGCAGGAGATGCTCTGGAGCAGGCAGTTCTTGCCAATATCGTGAGCACCGGTCTTGTATCTCTGCTTGTATTGGATGAGTATAATTGTGCCATTGCACATTCCGTTTATTATGGATTAGTTCTGCTTCCGGAATTTGAAGAGGAAAATCTTCATGGCGATGTTGTAGCGTATGGAGTTCTTGTTCAGTTGATGGTGGATGGAGAAGAAGAGAAAGCAAAGGAAATGAAAGACTTTCTTCAGAAACTTGGAATCCGTACCACCCTTGCTGAGATGGGAGCACCGATGGAGCGTGAAGCGCTGGCAGCAGTATTGAAAGAGACTGTGACAGGGCCAGATATGGAACATATCCCTTATGAAGTGACAGAAGAGATGATATATGATGCATTTTGCAAAGTAGAAGAATTGTAGTTATCGAGAATCTGCAAAGTTTTTTGAAAAAAGCACTTTTTAAGACACGCTCTGGAGTGTGTGGGAAAGAAGCATGTTTTAAATGAAATGTTTTTTCTGTGAAAGCGATTTAAAATAAAGAAGTAAATTGCTGATTATAAAATGAGCAGATATGAATGATAAAGGAGGAGAAGATGGAAAAAACATATGTAACACCTAAGAATTTATTTAAATTCTTACTAGGTTCTGCGTTTGGTATCCTGATGTTTTTGGTACCAATTCCGCAGGGAGAATCATTTACAACGTTGTTGGATTTTTTGAAGAGTTGGATTAAAGGGCTGTTTGGAGTGAGCCTTCCGTATATTATTATGGTAATGCTGATTGTGTCAGCAGTTCTGAGTCTATATGATTATTTTGCTAAGCCGGATTGGATCAGAAAGAATCATTATCTGTCCAGAGCATTTTCTACCACGCCATTATATCTGGGATCTAAGATCATTGGAGCAGTTTTTGTGGTTCTGGTTGTATTTAAGATTGGACCGGAGCAGGTGATTTCAGCAGATACTGGAGCAACAATCGTGGATCTGTGTGGAACTTTGTTCAGCATTGTAATCGCATTCAGTTTCATATTACCATTTCTGACAGACTGCGGAATTATGGAATTTCTTGGTGTGATCGCAAGACCGGTTGTGCGTCCATTATTCCATGTGCCGGGAAGAGCATCTGTGGATCTGATTGCTTCCTGGTTTGGAGCATCAAATGCAGCGGTTATTCTGACACGTGAGCAGTACATGAAAGGATACTATACAAAGAGAGAAGCGGGATTTATTATGACAAACTTTTCTCTTGTATCGATTCCGTTTTGTCTGATGGTTGCAGATACAATGGGTATTGCAAATATTTTCCCGCCATTTTATCTGTGTATCTGTCTGGTGGGAATTATTCTGGCAGTGATTATTGCAAGAATTCCACCAATCTGCACAGTTCCAAATACTTATCGCGAGGCTGTGGGAAAACAGATTAATGAAGACATTCCGCAGGAAAAGGGAATGATTGCCCATGCTTTGGAAATGAGCTGCAGACGTGCAGAAAAGTTCACGGCAAAGACGGTTGGAGAGAGTGGCCTGGAAGTTATGGTTGGTATGTTCTTTGACTTGATTCCGATCGTAGTTTCCTGGGGAACAATTGCGTTGATGATTGCTACTTACACACCATTTTTTAAATGGATCTCTTATCCAATGGGAATGTACCTGAATGTACTTGGTGTGCCGGAGGCATTTGCGGCAGCACCTGCAACACTGGTTGGATTCACCGACATGTTTATTCCGGCACTTCTGTCGGTAGGACTTGTGTCTGTGAAGACTAAATTTGTAGTCGGTGTCCTGTCACTTGTTCGGATTATCTATCTGACAGAGGTTGGAACGATTATTATTAAGAGTGAAATCCCACTGAATTTTTGGAAACTGCTGGTTATTTTCCTTGAGAGAACGATTCTGGCGATTCCGATGATTGTGGTGTTTGCTAATATAATTGGATTATAATAAAAAATGAAAAAGGCAGACTGTTTCTAAAATGTTCAGTTTAGGAACGGTCTGATTTTTTGCAAAAATGTATTTATTGAAGCAAGTAACAGAGTTTTTAAGGTTACTGTTTGCAGCTATGCTGTGAACAGTAATTTTTTAAGTGTTATTCCAGGTCATTCAAAATTTCTTGAGTTTAAAATCCTATTATGTTATTCTATTTACACGCAGTTGATAGTTCTAATCGCCTGCAACAAGGATCTATATTAATTTCAATTATTTTCGGAGCCAGAAAGTATCGGCATTAATTCCAAAGTAATGGTAAGTGGACAGATGAATCTTATTTAACAGAAAATGAAGTGAAGTTTTCTTTATACACTGGAATGAAGTGAGAGTATATGTTAATCTAATGATAGAAAGCTTAGAATGTGTCTTAAAAATGCGTTCTGTAAGATGTATACCACAATTTGTGGGAGATTTTGCCGGAATGAATTTTAAGACATGCTGTGTAACTTCTTTTCTAAACGCAGATTTATCTGGGAAGGAAAGGAGTAACTATGGCAACAAAAGAGAAAAGAAAACTGAAAGATTTGAATCTGATGGACAAGTTTCTGTTTGATGAGGCAATGGAAGACCAGGAGAATATGAAGACGCTTCTGGATATCATTCTTGGACAGGACACACAATTAAAATATCCACCACAGACAGAGAAGGAATGCAGAGGTTCTAAAGAAAAGCGTCAAGTAAGATTGGATGTTTATGCAATTGATGAAGACGATGTAGTATATGATACAGAACCGCAAAGGACAAATACCAAAAATCTTCCGAAGAGAAGCAGACTGTATCAGGGGATGATAGATGCCAATTTATTGCCACCAGGCAGCATTGACTTTAATGCATTAAACACAGTAATTGTCATTATGATTATGCCGTTTGATTTGTTTGGTCATGAACTGTATCAATATACTTTTCGAATGAAATGTGAGGAAATTCAGGAGTTAGAACTGGAAGACGGAGCAACTAGAATCTTTTTAAACAGTCATGGAAAACATCCGGAATTAGTTAGTACAGAATTGGTAGAACTTTTAAAATATATGGAGAAGTCAACTGACAATGTTGTGAATGGGTGTGAAAGTACACGAATCCATCAGATGCATGAACGTATCAACAGGCTCAAGTCTGACAAAGAAATGGAGATCAAATATATGCAGAAGTGGGAAGAAAAAGAGCTAGACAGGCAAGAAGCATATGCAGAAGGCCGAAATGAAGGTGAGCAAATTGGAAAAGAACAGATTAACAAATTGATTAAATATTTGCTGGAACAGGAAAGAAATGAAGATTTGGAGAAAGCCGTTTCGGATTCTGAGTATCAGGAGAAGTTGTTAAAAGAACTGGGATTATCATAAAGTAATAACCGGGCAGAAAATCCTTTTATCATAGAATAGCAGTGATAAAGGATCTCCTGCCCGGTTTGTGTTATCTTACAGAATGGACATAAACCAGTATTCTTTATGTTTAATAATTGTGGAAAGAAAATTTTTGATGATGGATTTCCTGTGATAGTGTATAATAAAATCTAAGAACATTTTGGATTGCCGGGCGCAGATGCTGTGAAAGATGTTTCTGCATCTGAGTGGGGTAAACTATGATAAAAAGACGAAGGAACATTCCTGTAAGATAGAAAAATGTTTAAAGTAACCAAGGAGAAACTATACCATGTATGAAATAATGACTGCCGATGAAGCCATCCGGCTGATTCGGGACGGGGACTGTATCTGCGTGAATTCATTTGTCGGGATTGAGAATCCGATCGAACTTCACGAGGCAATCTACCGGAGATACCAGAAGATGCAGTCACCGACGCATCTGACAATGATTTCCAGTGCCGGGTTCGGTGTCTGGGATGATGAACATAACGCAGAAGGATATATCAGAGAGGGAGCAGTGGACAAGCTGATCTGCGGACATTTTGGAGCTATGCTCAGTACGAAGAAGCTGGTACTGGAAGATCGGTTTGAAGCGTACAATCTGCCGCTTGGATGTATTTCGCATGCAATCCGTGCACAGGCGGGAGGTCTTCCGGGAGCACTCTCTCAGGTAGGACTGGATATTTTTGTGGATCCAAGGAAAGAAGGACCGGGAATCAATAGAATCTCAATCGATGATTCTTTAGTTAAGCATGTAGAAGTGGATGGAGATGAATTTCTCTATTATAAGCTGCCAAAGATCAATATCGCTCTGATTAAAGGGACAGCGGCAGATCGCAAGGGAAATATCACTTTTGATGATATGTTTATGTCCGGGGATGCATTATCTATCTGTCAGGCGGTCAAGGCAAATCGTGGCAAGGTGATCGTGCAGGTGGATCGTCTCGTAGATACACCATCAAGACCTAGAAATGCCATCATTCCAGGATGTCTGGTGGATGCAATTGTAGTGGTAGAACCGAAGGAGAGAAATGAGGCTTACACGGCACTGACCGGAAGTTTTGAGATTCCATATGAAGAGTGGAATTCCTGGAGTGAGCGGTTGGATTCTGTATCTGTGAAACAGCCAAAGAATAGTACTGTTGCCAATATTATTGGAAAACGTGCATCGAAAGAACTGCGTGTGGATGACATTGTAAATATTGGAATCGGCATTCCGGAGATGGTTTCCCGTTATGCAAGAAAGAGCGGAATGCTAGACATGGTCACACTGACTGTAGAGTCCGGTGGAATTGGAGGATTTCCGGTGTCAGGGGAGGCGTTCGGAGCTATGATCGGTGCTGCGTCTGTCTACGATATGGCCAACCAGTTTGATCTTTATGATAATGGCGGACTGGATGTCTGCTTTATGGGAGCTCTGGAAGTTGACCGGGAAGGGAATGTCAACGCACATCGTGGACCAGGAGCATTTGCTGGAATTGGTGGATTTGCCAATATTACGGCGAAGACTCCTACGGTTGTATTTTGTTTCAGTTTTACAGCGAAAGGATTGGAAGTTTCACAGAAAAAAGGTGTTGTGGAAATTGAGAAAGAAGGATCTGTTCCGAAATTTGTCAATCAGGTAAAGAGTGTCAGTTTCTCTGCGAGACGCGCAATCGCAAATGGACAGAAGGTTCTCTATGTGACGGAACGCTGTGTTTTCCGTCTGACACCAAAGGGATTGAAACTGATTGAGGTTTATCCGGGAATTGACGTGCAAAAAGAGATTCTGGATCTGCTTCCATTTGAAGTTGAGGTATAATTTGTGAAAATATCACCAAATGATAAACGCAAAAGTGTCGTACAAAATAAAATACAAGCAAGACTTGTTAAAATAATTCATGGATTTTATTGCGTTAAATTGATACAATATAAATTGGTCTTTAGTTGCCGGATCTAGATTTATTGTGGATGCCAGCAGCTATGCGGCCATAAGATAACAGAAAGGAATACTATTATTATGGAAATGGGAAAAATTTTTAAATTTCATAATGATCTGGATACGGATCAGATTATCGCTTCACAGTATCTGCTTCTTCCGAATCTGGACGAGATGAAAGGTCATACATTTGAGTCACTGGATCCGGATTTTGCTAAAAAGGTAAAACCGGGAGATTTTGTAATTGGCGGAGAAAACTTTGGATGCGGTTCTTCCAGAGAACAGGCACCGGGTGTATTGAAAGCATTAGGTGTGAAGGCAGTCATTGCAAAATCATTTGCAAGAATCTTTTACAGAAATTCAATCAACATCGGACTTCCGGTGATTGTCTGTAAAGATCTTCCGGATGAAGTCAAGACAGGTGATGAGATGGTTCTTCATATGTCAGAGGGAACAGCAGAGGCGAATGGAAAGACTTATTCCTGTACAAAACTGCCGGAGTATATGCAGAACATTCTGAATCAGGGTGGCCTGATTGCTTCACTGAACAAGGAGGAGGACTAAGTTATGGGAATGACAATAGCAGAAAAGATTATTGCTGCGGCAGCAGGTGTGGAAAGTGTAAAACCAGGAGATATCCACACAGTAACGCTGGACAGAATGATGAGTAATGATGGAACCACTCATCTTACAGTAGATATGTACAATAATAAATTAAAGCATCCTCGTATTGCTGATCCGAAGAAGCTGGTATTCATCGTAGATCATAACGTACCGTCTGACAGTCCGAAGACAGCAGCATCTCAGAAAAAGATGCGTGACTTTGCAAAAGAGAACGGAATTGATTTCTGGGAAGGTAAGGGAGTTTGCCATCAGGTAATGATGGAGAACTATGTACGTCCGGGTGAGCTGATTTTCGGAGCGGACAGTCACACATGTTCTTACGGAGCACTTGGAGCATTCGGAACAGGTGTTGGATGTACTGACTTCCTGTACGGAATGGTGACAGGACAGTCCTGGGTACTTGTACCGGAATCAGTAAAATTCAATCTGGTAGGGAAACTTCCGGAAGGAGTATACGCAAGAGATCTGATCCTGACGATCATTGGTCTGGTAGGTGCGAACGGATGTAACTATCAGGTGATGGAATTTACAGGAGAAGGTGCAAAGACTCTGAGCATCAGTGACCGCATCGCACTTTGCAATATGGCAGTGGAGGCAGGAGCAAAGACTGGTATTTTTGAGGCAGACGAGAAAGCAATGGAATATCTGAAAGAGCATGGACGCGAGCCAAAAGAAGTATTCTACAGTGATCCGGATGCGCATTATGTAAGAGAGTACACAATTGATTTATCACAGGTAGTGCCTGTAGTTGCAAAACCTGATTTTGTTGATAATTTAAGCCCGGCAGAGGAAGTACGCGGAGTGAAGATCAACGAGGCATTTCTTGGATCCTGCAATAACGGACGTATTGAAGATCTGCGTGTCGGAGCAGAAGTAATCAAGGGAAAGAAAGTTGCAGAGAAGGTTCGTTTCCTTGTGGTTCCGGCAAGTCAGACTATTTACAGACAGGCGCTCAAAGAAGGTCTTCTGGACATTTTTATGGAAGCGGGAGCAATTGTAATGAACCCGAACTGTAGTGTATGCTGGGGAAGCTGCCAGGGAGTCATCGGAGAAAATGAAGTCCTGATCAGTACAGGAACACGTAATTTCAAAGGCCGTGCAGGACATCCGAGTTCCAAAGTATATCTTGGATCAGCAGCGACAGTTACAGCATCTGCTATTAAGGGTGAGATTGCGCTGGCGAGTGATCTGTAACAGCTAATGATTCAGTAAGAGAGTGTGTCTGAAAAATGATTTCTGCGAGATGCATCTCCCACAAAGTTGGGCATGCAGATTGCAGGAATGATGATTCAGACACATTCGAGTTGTTTCTTTATGTGTTAAGTAAAAATAAAAATGCATTTTAAGAAAAATGTATAAAACTGAGAATATAATTTATGAAGACAGAACACAAATGTTCGGTCATATGAGGTGACAAGATGGAGAAATTTACAGGAAAAGTATGGGTGTTGGGCGATGACATTGATACAGATATCATCATTCCTACAGAGTACCTTGCTCTGAAAACAATTGATGATATGAAACAGTATGGATTTAGTCCTCTGCGTCCGGAACTGGCAGGACAGATTCAGAAAGGTGACATTATTGTTGCAGGAAAGAACTTTGGATGTGGATCTTCCAGAGAACAGGCTCCGGAAATTATCAAGGCACTGGGAATTCAGTGTGTGATCGCAAAATCATTTGCAAGAATCTTCTTCCGCAATTCAATCAACAACGGATTGCTTTTAATCGAGCAGCCAGATCTGCATGATGATATAAAAGAAGGTGACACAATTGATGTCGTAATGAATCAGCATGTGGACTACAATGGTAAAGAATACCCGATCGCTTCTCTGCCGGAGAATCTGATGAGTATCATTCAGGCTGGCGGACTGGTAAAGGCTATGCGTAAGCTGAATGGACTTGAGGATTGATTAGGGAGGAAAACGTGATGGGCGAGACGATTATTGAAAAGATTATCAGACATAATACAGGAAAGGCTGTAAAGCCGGGAGATATTGTAACAGTGAATGTGGACAGATGTATGATCCACGATATCTTCATTCCTTTTGTAGCAGATAAATTTGAAGAAATGGGATTTACAAAACTGCATGATCCGGATAAAGTGGTATTGATCTATGACCACCTTGTTCCGGCAAGTCAGCAGGATGATACAAGACATTTCCGTACAGGAGATGCATTTGCGGAGAAATACGGACTGACTCATGTACATAGAAGTGACGGAATCTGTCATCAGTTAATGACAGAGGCTGGTTATGTAAAACCGGGAGATATTGCATTCGGAACAGACAGTCATACAACAACTTATGGCTGTGTAGGTGCATTTTCTTCAGGAATCGGTTATACAGAGATGGCAAGTATTCTGGGAACAGGAACTATGTGGATCAAAGTCCCTGAGACAATCAAAGTAGTGATCGACGGAGAACTTCCGGACAATGTAATGTCTAAGGATATTATTCTGCGTCTGATCGGTGATTTAAGAGCGGACGGTGCAACTTACAAAGCTCTTGAATTCTCAGGAAGCACGATTGAAAATATGTCAGTAGCAAGCCGTATGACAATGTCAAATATGGCAATCGAGGCAGGGGCAAAGTGCGCGCTGTTTACTCCGGATGAGAAGACAGCTGAATACTGCGAGATTGAACTGAATGACTATCAGAAGAGTCTTGTGGGAGATGAAGATGCCAATTATGTGAAGACACTGGTATATAAGGCAGAGGATTTTGTGCCGGTTATGGCATGTCCGTCTCAGGTAGATAAGATCAGAGATGTCAGTGAGCTGGAAGGAACAGAGATCGACCAGGTATTTATCGGTTCCTGTACAAATGGACGTCTTGAGGATCTTGCAGCGGCAGCAGAAGTGCTGAAGGGCAAAAAGGTTGCTGATTTTGTAAAACTGATCGTTACTCCGGCAAGCCGTAAGATTTACAGACAGGCAGCAGAACAGGGAATTCTTGATATTCTTGCAGAAGCAGGTGCGATCATTACACATCCTGGCTGTGGACTGTGCTGTGGAAGAACCGGTGGAATTCTTTCAGACGGAGAGCGTGTTGTAGCGACAAATAACCGAAATTTCCTGGGACGTATGGGAACTTCCAAGGTGGAAATCTATCTTGCAAGTCCGAAAACAGCAGCTTCCTGTGCTGTAGCAGGTAAGATTGTAAGTCCTGAATAAGAGGCTGTACATTTTTTTTGATAAGAAAAAGTTGAAAAAAGAAACGAAACTGAGATGAAAGTCTTCTGTTTTGTTTCTTTTTTTGAATGTGCCTGAAAAGTATCCTTGCAATTTGTGAGCCCTGCTTTGTGGTATGGTTTGTCTTTCTTCTGTTGATGCAGTTAGAAAAACGGTGTGATTTATAAATATTTTTACAAAAAAATGTAAGCGCTTACACGGAAATGTGATATAATAAAAATGCAGAGACAGATAGTCGTAAATATACGATGAAGATTTGCAAAAAAAGGATGAATATGGAAAGGAAAAAAGAAATGAAAGATCAGAATTGTGCTTATTGTATGGAAGGGGAACTTGTTGCAGCGTTTGGAATCAAGATTTGTGAGCTGGAGAGTTCCAAAGTATATTTATTCAAAGAGCAGAGCCATCCGGGAAGAGTGATCGTAGCGCATAAAAAGCATGTAAGCGAGATTACAGAGCTGACAGCAGAAGAGAGAGCTGCTTATATGGAAGATATTAATAAAGTTGCAGAAGCAATGCATGAAATTTTCCATCCGGATAAAGTAAACTATGGTGCTTATGGAGATACAGGACATCATCTTCATTTTCACCTTGTACCAAAATATAAAGATGAGTATGAGTGGGGTGGAGTTTTCGCAATGAATCCGGGCGAGAAGACGTTATCAGAGGAAGAATATCAGAAGATGGTAGAAAAATACCGTGAGGTTCTTACAAAATAAATGAAAGATCTGACAGAAGGAAATACATATAGAAGTTTAGTTGGATTTGCAGTTCCGATTTTGATGGGAAATTTACTGCAGTTGACATATAATGCAGTGGATTCGGTGGTTGTCGGAAGATATGCAGGAGAAACTGCACTTGCAGCTGTGGGAATCAGCAATCCTATTATGTCTATGATCATCCTTGGGGCGTCAGGCATTTCTATAGGTGCATCTGCATTTATGGGCAAATGTTATGGTGCAAAAAAGACAGAAGAACTAAAGAAGGCTTTTGCATCTGTTATCATCTTTGGATTGGTGATGTCAGTCGTAATTGTCTTGCTTGGGATGGGACTGTCGGAGTTGATGCTCGTTGTAATGCAAGTACCAGAGAAAGCCATGCGGTTATCAGAAGTGTATTTAAAGATTGTGATTCTGAGTTTCCCTTTTACATTTCTATATAATCTTGTGACAGCATCATTGCGCAGTATAGGAGACTCTAAGACGCCAATCTATTTCCTTGCACTTTCCTGTCTGATTAACGCATTACTGGATGTGTTATTAGTTGGGAAAATGCAGCAGGGAGTACAGGGAGCGGGAATTGCAACATTGACTGCGGAAGCTGTATCCTGTTTATTGTGTCTGTTCTATATCTATAAAACAGTTCCAGTTTTATCACTGAAATGGACTGAGTGGAAGGTGAACAGAGAAATTTTGAAAAAAGTTCTTGGAAACGGGAGTGTGACAGCGTTTCAGCAGTTAATGCAGCCAATTGGAAAAGTACTGATCCAGGGATGTATCAATCAGTATGGGATCAGTATGATTGCGGCATTTAATGCGGTAAACAGAATTGACGACTTTGCATGCATTCCGGAACAGAGTATCAGTCATGCAATGATGAATTATATCAGTCAGAGTGATGGAGCAGGAAATGAGGAGAAGAAAAAAGAAGGATTGCGAAAAGGTATGATTTTGGAAATAGGATATGGAATTCTGATTTTTCTTGTCATCTATTTTTTCCGAAGTTCAATTATTCGGATTTTCGGAAGTGGAAGTATGACGGGAATTGGAGAAAAATATCTGAAAGTTATGGCAATCTTTTATATCCTTCCGGGAATAACGAATGGAATACAGGGATATTTCCGTGGAGTTCAGAAAATGAAAATTACTCTGGTATCCACATGTATTCAGATTACTCTTCGTGTAGTGGCTGTGTACTGTTTGACTCCGGTCTGTGGAATGAATGGGGCGGCATATGCATGTGCGATTGGATGGAGTGTAATGATTTTGTATCAGATTAAAAAGTTAAAAGAAGAAGGTTGAAACAGAGGGGTTAATATCGGAGTGGATTTTGATATTAACCTTTATTTGATTGATTTTATGAGTAATGCAATAATTGTCAGAATAGTTTGAATTGCAAAAATTTTCTGAATTATATAAATAATAGAAAAAACATTGACAATTCCA
>NZ_CAKRDI010000043.1 GCF_934309415.1 uncultured Mediterraneibacter sp. | reverse complement strand
TAACCACAGAAATCTGCTGTTAAGCCGCATCAATTATCATAGAAGATCTAAATTTACAGAAAAAATTTCACACACTCTCCCACAAGCTAACCATCCCCTTTTGTCTATTCTGTTGATATTTGTATTATTGCCCTAATTTTCCTATTCTATTCCAGCAATCGGATATGAGAAAAACCCACAAAAGACAATATTACAACATTCTTAATCTTTCAATCTGTTTAACAACATCTGATAATGTCGTTGCCCAATGTGACGTCCTACACGCTGTAATCCATTGACACATTCTCTTACTTCATCAGACGTCAATTCTTTTTCTTCGTAAGCTGCCATAAGTATTCCAATTGTTCCCATGACACTAAATCCCATTTGAGCTGACACGCTTCTGCCCTTTCCCTCATCCATCAATAAAATATCCGCTTTCAATTCATCTGTCAGAACAATTGCTTCACTCTCACCTTGATCAAGTCCTGTAACTCTTTTTTAGTCTTCTAAAAGTATCCAGTTCCTCATCCAATTCATCCATTGTCATATCAAAGTACGAGTATCCTAATTTATCATACAAGTCAATCAACTCTGATTTTCTAATGCCCAAAATCTCTGCTGCACGACCATGAGAAATCGTCTGATTTAATATATAAGGATACAGTAACAACGCATTCCTGGTAAGTTCAGTTTCTGGATTCACAGTTACCAAATATTTTGACATTCCTTTCGGGACATTAATAGTTACAGATTCTGTTGTTACCATAATACCACGTCCTTTCTTCTTTTCTATATTATATCCAGTATTTTCACTTTCCACAACTAAATTTTTCTTTCCTTCATTGAATATACACTGTTACTGTTTACAGATTACTTGTGAACAGTAACTATACAATACAAAAAGGAACAGTCTCCCAACTGTCCCTCAATCACCTAACTTCACATCTATATCTCTATTCTATCACAATGTTCCATCACTTATTATTCTGCAGCACTGCTCTCTTCGCATACCCCGGTGCTTTTTTCTTCTCAGTCGCATATACAAACCGATACAGTACAATCGCCATCACAAATGCCCCTGTCACATCCAGAATAGAGTGCTGTTTCAGGAACATGGTTGCCAGTACAATCAGTGCTGCCAGCACATATGCTGCTCCTGAGATCACTTTATGTTTCTTCAATGCTTCACTCTCATGAATTGCAATGCATGCACACAGAGAATTGAATACATGAAGGCTCGGAAATACATTTGTACATGTATCTGTCCGATACAGGATTCTTACTGCATCTACAAAAACATTCTCTCTCTCGAATACAACCGGACGAAGATCCTGTCCGTTCGGGAACAGGGTGCAGATAATCAGAAAGATCGTCATTCCTGCAAAGGAAATCTTTGCCAGTTTATAAAATCCGTCTACATCTGTAAAGAAGAAGTAGAGAAATACGACTGCTATAAACGCGAACCACATTAAATATGGCACGATAAAATATTCGATAAACGGAATATGCTCATCCAGTGCGGTCTGGATTACATGATAATTTGTCGTTACATGTTTTTCCAAAAATAAAAACCATGGCATATAAATAAATGCATAAAGAAATACCCATGCATGCTTATATTTTTTAACTATTTCAGTGAATTTTGTTTTCCACTTCATTCTTATCACTCCTCTTGTCATAAATGAATCCTGTTTCATCTGTGACTCATACCATTTCCAACACACTTTCGTACTGTTTTTTCTGGAATTTTTTCAAAACAGCCTCATGTTTCTGGTCATCTCTTTTTTGCTTACATGGCTTTTCTTTCACGCTATTTTCACGCTGCCATTTTCTTTGTCACGGCAGATTATAGCACGATTATTTTCAAATCTCAACCGACTTCATTAGTTTTTAACAATTCTTTTGAAATTTTTTAATTTCTCTTTAAATCATATGATCAACCCTGACACTTTATCAATCTATGTGCACTTTTTAGTTGCTTCTCAGACCAAAGCTAGTTACTGTTCACTCCCATGTCAATCACTCCGCTGATTGGCATGGAGGATGCATATTTTGCTCTGAAAGCATCTCGGTTAATTCACTTCGAAAATATACATATCAAAACTTCTTTTCGCTGCCCGCACATCTTTTTCGCCATGTAACGTCCAGGCTGCTGCCGGAGTTTTAAAGAACACCCGGTTGATCCAAAGTCCTGGATTCTTCCGGTCTGTCCATTTATATGAAATAAAATCCGGTCTGCACATACAGTTACTCAATAAATATTTTACGCAGAACCGTAATGCATAATGCGTTGTCCTGTCATTTTTCGTAAGATTCTCGGAAAGCTGCCCTCTCGGGATCTCATTTCTGTGTTTTTTCATCCAGCGGAGTACCAGACTGTTAAAGGACTGGATCATGTATTTGCCTTTGTATCCCTGTAATTCTTCATCCAGGCGCTGGCAGACTTTTGTATTGGCACTTGGAAGTTTCACTTCAATCAAAAGCGGAACTTTTCCATCTACTGTTTTCAGCACATCTTTCAGAAGAGGAATTCTTTCGTTCGTTCCACTCAGAAAATATTTCTTCATCTCTGCGTAAGTAGTCTCTTCTACGGTTCCTTTCTTTCCGCAGACACGCTCAAATGTATCATCATGGAACACCACGATCTGATTATCTTTCGTCAGATGTACATCCAGTTCAATTCCATCCCCGGCATCTACTGCTGCCTGAAATGCCTTCATGGAATTCTCCGGTATTCCTTTTTTCATATTATGCAGACCTCTGTGTGCCCACTTTATTCCAAAGAACGGATGAACACGTTCTCTTCCTGACATACGCGGTGCAAGAAGGAATCCGGTTCCTCCGATCAAAAGAACTACACATGCAAGTACAATGAACATAATTACCATCTCTTCTTCTCCTACTACATTCTTACTTATCATTTCTTGCTTTCACACACAACATACACCAGTTATCCACATAAAGTCAACAGACTGCGGAAATTTTTCACACAAATTTCCGCAGTCTGTTAATATCTTTCTCTTTTTCCACCTTTATCATGATACTGAATATAGCTAAACAGGCCTTTCGAAAACCAAATTTCACAATCTCCTGAAATAAATCGGATTTTCTGTCTTTTGCTAAAGCAGTATCAAAATTATGTTTTTATTCTATTCCGTCATTATCACTTTCATCTTCTTTTCCAGAAAACTTACACGAATCTCTTTTCTCAAAAATGCCGGTTCTCCGTCTGTATGGATTGGAAGTGCCTGATCTGTTTTGACGTGTACTTCTTTTGCTTTTAATATATGTACTCCCCTGAACAAAACATGCTTTCCTACAAAAGCTGTCGGCAGAAGACAGAGAATTTTAAATTTGGTCAATCCTGATATAACCATTATATCCAACAGATCATCGGAAGGTGACGCATCCGGGCAGAATTTGAATCCGCCTCCTTCATAGGGGAGATTCATGAATGCTGCGAAATAAGTCTTCGGGTATTCCTGCCAGCTTCCATCCTCTGTCTGTAATTCCATTCTGACTGGTTTATCTTTCCGCAGTCTGTCCAGCGCGACTACTGCATAGCTGAGTTTCCCAAGTTTCAGGCGGTTCAGGATCACTTTCCACTTAGAGACGCACACTTCATGGCACACAGCAGCATCGAACCCGATTCCGGAGCTGACCAGAAATCTTCTGCTCCATCCGCCCTGTTCGGCCACACCGACATTGATTTCCCGCACCTGCTTCATATCCAGAATCTGGTCGATCGCATTCATGGATTCTTTCGCGAGTCCCATTCCACGCGCGAAATCATTTCCTGAACCAACCGGGATGTATCCGAGAGTGACTTTTGACACATCGTAGATTCCGTTTACTACTTCATTCAGTGTGCCGTCTCCTCCGAGGACGAGCAGGATATGTTCTTTTCCATCTCCTGTAATTTCCGCTGCAAGCTTTTCTGCATGCTTTCTCGCATTGGTAAAGTAAATCTTATAGTCTGTCTTCCGTTTCTTTAATTCTACTTCCAGCTTCTGGCGCAGCGTACCTCCCTGCCCTGTCCGGGCTTTGGGATTTACAATTATCTCATACATTGATTAATCTGATACCTCGCATAATGTACTGTCCAGATATTTTCCGAGTGATCTGCTCATGTTACCTTCAAAGTCTGCATTCCCATTACGAAGGCACCATTCAAATACATTTCCGATTACGATCATTCGGATATCTGTTGTAAATTCTTCAATTCCTACGTTTAGTTTAACTACATTTGCTTCCTGTGCTTTTTCTACATAAGTCTGTACTGTTATGATCGGATAAGGACGCTCGGTTCGAATAGTCGGATTCAGTGCCTGATTCTTTGTATCATAATATCCTGCCATAAATTCTACACCAAGTTCCCGGCAATATTTCACATAATTCAGATAAACCTGAATGATTCCATCCTTTACTCCTTTTACATCTTTCGGTGTCTCCAGAAGATCCGGATTGATGGTTGGCTGATCTTCTATATAATAAGACAGCAGGTCATCCTTTGTTTTGAAATGATGGTAAAAGCTTCCGTTGGATACCCCCGCTTCTTCACAGATGTTCTTGATAGACAGATCTTCATATCCATTCTTCTGTAAAATCCGCTTGGCAGCCTGAAAGATCTTTTCCCGTGTCTCCTTGGATTTGCGCTGCTGTCTTGTTAATTCTATTTTTTCGCCCATGTCTGTATACTCTCCCTGTAATGGAATATGTAACGGCATTTTTCCGACCGCCACATCAACAGGTACAGTATACCACAATTTTACTTCCATTTCAAGAAAACAGAGTGTACTCTGATTATTATTCATCACTGTTTACTCCCGTGTCAATCACTCCGCTGATTGACACGGAGGATGCACGTATTATCCTGAATGTATCTCGCTCATCGCCAAAGGCGATTCAAAATAGCGAGATACGTTGCTGCTTACAGTGATACTGTAAACAGCAACTATTATCCTTCTCGATACCGATATGCCTCAAATGCTGACGGCATCGGATATTTTTCATCCAGCTCCTTTTTATCTGCAAAAATCACCTGTTCTTTCCATTGATCAGTCTTCAGTTCTTTTTCCAGCTCATCCACGATAACTTCGTAGCCTTTCATTCTCCATTCTACATGGCTGAAAATGTGTTTTGCATCTGGGAGTTTTTTGATTCGGATTGGTGTCAATCCCAGTGATTCTGCATAGGCAATTACTTCTTTCTGTTTCAGATGTCCTTCTACATTTGGGAATTCATACAGGCCTGCCAGCAGTCCTTTTTCCGGGCGTTTCCGTATTGCTACTTCATCATTGTCGCAAAATCTGAGAACGGTCCGTTTCTCGATTCGTCTTTCTTTTGCTTTCTTCTTGACCGGATAAGCCAGCTCACATCCGTTCTGATGTGCCAGACATAAGTCCTGTACCGGACATTCTGCACATTTCGGCTCGCCGCCCGGCAGGCAGACGATTGCTCCAAGTTCGATCAGTCCCTGGTTGAAATCTCCCGGTGTCTCTGCAGGAATTATTTCTTCCAGTAACGTTTCTATTTTCGTGCGGGTCGATGCCTTCATAATATCATCTGAATCTGCAAGGATTCGTGTCACAACGCGGAAGACATTTCCGTCTACTGCCGGTTTTGGCAGATGATACACAAAGGAGCTGATGGCACCGGCCGTGTAATTTCCGATTCCTTTCAGAGAATGGATTTCTTCGTATGTCTCCGGAAACACGCCGTTGTATTCTTCCATGATCTGTCTGGCTGCAATCTGCAGGTTTCTCGCGCGGTTATAATAACCAAGTCCTTCCCACAGTTTCAATAATTTTTCTTCCGGTACTTCTGCAAGTGCTTTTACATCCGGAAGTTCTGACAGGAAACGGGCATAATAAGGCTTCACAGCTTCCACACGGGTCTGCTGCAGCATAATTTCCGAGATCCACACACGGTAAGCATTGATCTGCTTTCTCCATGGAAGATCTCTTTTGTTATTCCGATACCATTCCACAACAGGTTGCACTGTCTGTTTCATTCGTGAACTTTCTGAAACGCCCTCTCTTTTTATCTCTTTATCTTCCATCAAACTTTAATTCTCCTATTCTCACTTTATACCCACTAGAGTGTGTCTTAAAAATGCTTTCTGCAAGATATATGTCACAATTTATGGGAGATTTTGTCTGAATGAGTGCGGCGTAGCGGGCTACGTCAACCAAAGGGCGATAAAATAGCTCGCATAGCAGGACATACAGATTACAGTCATGATTTTCAGACCCGCTCCAGACAAATGCCACAATTAACACATATATACAAAAATATCTGCCCTGTATTATATCACAGAACAGATACCTTTATGCTTTCCATTTTAAAACGTGTCAAAAAGTAATTTTGCGTTACTGTTCACTCCCATGTCAATCACTCCGCTGATTGGCATGGAGGATGCACGTATTGTCTTGAATGTATCTCGCCCATCGCCAAAGGCGATTCTAAATGGCGAGATACGTTACTGTTTACAGCTATGCTGTGAACAGTAACAATTTTACCACTCATTTGATCCCCAGGATTGCTCCGCAGAGATGCTGGTATTATAAAATCTTAGACAGGAATTCTTTCAATCTTGGATTCTTTGGATGTTCGAAGAATTCTTCCGGTGCTGCCTCTTCTTTGATCAGACCTTCGTCCATGAAGAGTACTCTGGATGCAACCTCGCGGGCAAATCCCATCTCGTGTGTTACTACAACCATAGTCATACCTTCACTGGCAAGATCCTTCATCAGTTCCAGAACTTCTCCTACCATCTCAGGGTCCAGAGCGGATGTCGGCTCATCGAAAAGAATTACATCTGGATTCATAGCCAGAGAGCGGATGATCGCAACTCTCTGCTTCTGTCCTCCTGACAAAGTAGACGGATATACGTCAGCTTTATCTTCCAGACCGATTCTCTTTAACAGTCCCATAGCCTGCTCTTTTACTTCTTTCTGAATCTGATCTTTTGTCTCTGTGATCGGAATCAGTTCTTCTTTCTTATCATTTCCGCGAAATACATTCTTTACTTTAGTGAATGTATTTTTACGTTTTGCTTTTTTCAGATCTTTACATCTCAGATAAGCCGGTGCCATCATGACATTCTGTAAAACTGTCTTGTTGTTAAACAGATTGAAATGCTGAAACACCATACCCATATGACGACGATGAACATTGATGTCTACGTGCATGTCCGCAATATCCACACCATTGAAAATGATACTTCCACCAGACGGATCTTCCATACAGTTCAGACATCTTAAAAATGTACTTTTACCGGAGCCGGATGGTCCGAGCACAGCAACGATGTCGCCTTTATTGATCGTAACATTGATTCCTTTAAGAATTTCTTTGTCCCCAAAGCTCTTCTTCAGATTAATTACGTCTATCACTCTTCTTCAGGCTCCTTTCTAATAATTTAACAAGCAGTGTGATCACAAGTACCAGTGCAATATAGATCAGCGCCATAACCAGATACGGCACCATGAACTCGTAACTGTTACTTCCGATGTAGTTAAATGCAACGTACAGATCGGCTGCACCTACGAAACTTACAACGGATGTCTCCTTGATCAGGGAAATAAATTCATTTCCCAGTGTCGGGAGAATATTTTTAACTGCCTGCGGGATTACGATTTTCATCATGCTTGTTCCGAAGCTCAGTCCAACCGCTCTTCCGGCTTCCATCTGTCCCGGATCAACGGACTGGATTCCGCTTCGCATAATTTCGGAAATATAGGCTCCACTGTTCAATCCGAACACGAGCATGGAGACCTGCACTCCCGTGATCTTCAGTCCAATGATTGGAAGAAGAACATAATAAAATACCAGAAGCTGAACTACCATAGGAGTTCCTCTGAACAGTGCCACATAGAAACTGCAGATACCGTTCAGTACTTTCGGCAAAGTTTTATACTTCGGAATGACACGCACTGTCGCGATCAGTGTTCCGATCAGAATACCTATAATCAGACCGCACACGGCGATAAGCAGTGTATTCTGTAAGCCCTGAACCACTTTTACATAGCCATTCTGGTCCAGAAATATCTCTATAAACTTATCTACTTTCTGACTGAAATTGCCCATCGGTTTTCCTTCCTAAAAGAAGGAAAACGCATGCAGCTGACTCAAGTTGCCTGTATTTTCCTTCCTGTAAAATTCTGTTTCGTCTTGTTCGATTATCTTACTGTACTTCGTTGATTGCTGTAGAGATTGCTGTTGCCGGAGCTGCATCGATGATTACGTAATCAATGTTTCCGTTCAGCATATCCTGTACTGCGAGAGATCCACTCTTGTATGTTACGCACTCAGCCGGAAGTCCCGGGAAATCCCAGTCTGTGCTTCCTTCAACATAGTACTGACCTGTTGTTCCCTGCTGAACACCGATCTTCTTGGATGAATCAAGCTCTGCAAGTTTTGCTGCTACATCATCTGCTGTCTTGCAGTCATCAAATCCTGTCTCTGTGCTCGGCACGATCAGTCTCTGAGAAGCTGAATAGTAAGAATCAGAGAATGTTACATACTCTTCTCTCTCTTCGTTGATTGTAAGACCTGCCATTGCGATATCACATTTCTGCTGGCTTACTGAAAGGCAGACTGCATCGAAATCCATGTTCTGGATTACAAGCTCTTTTCCAAGTTTGTCTGCAAGTTTAGAAGCGATCTCCATATCGATTCCGTAGTAATCCTCACCCTTTGTATACTCAAATGGCTCGAATGCTGCATTTGTAGCTACTACAAGCTGATCTTTGGAAGTATCAAGTTTTGCAGATTTTACTGCTTCCGGCTCTCCGTCTGAGAAGAATTTATTACAGATCTCATCGAGAGTTCCATCTTCTTTGATCTCGCTGATGAAGGAGTTTACTTCTTCAAGAAGTTCCGGCTGCTGTTTATCAACACCGAATGCATACTCTTCGTTTGTCAGATCGATATCAATTACTTTTGCTGTTACTGTACCATTGTCTTTACTGCTGTCTGTTGTATCATCGCTCTTACTGCTTCCGCATCCTGCTACCATACCAGTTACAAGCGCTGCTGACAGACACACTGCTAAAAACTTTTTCATGTTTTCGTTCCTCCTGATTTATCTTTGCATAAAAATACAATTATCTTCATAATTTTAACACGTTTCAGAAAGAATGCAAGCTTATTTTTAGAACAAACACTTTTATTTATGCTCTTTACTGCTGTTTATATCATAATATAAGCGACCATCTCCAAATCGGTCACTCACTGATTGCTCTGGAAACAAATATTGTCATTTCATTAATGCTGAAATTCCGAAATAGAGAAATACGATAATTCCAAGTACAATTCTATAATATCCGAATGCCTTGAAATCATGATTTCTGATATATTTCATCAGGAATTTGATTGCTACAACGGATACTCCGAAGGATACGATCATTCCTAAAAGGAGCAAAAATACCTGCATCGGTGTAAATGCGAGTCCGAATTTGAACAGTTTCAGTGCGCTTGCCCCGAACATAACCGGAATTGCGAGGAAGAACGTGAACTCTGCTGCCACACTTCTTGAAACACCCAGTAACAACGCTCCGACGATCGTAGCTCCTGATCTGGATGTTCCCGGAATCATCGCCATCATCTGGAATACTCCAATCAGAAGAACTGTCTTGATGGACAGCTGTGAGATTCTTGTCACTTTCGGCTGTCTTGTCTTATTATGATTCTCAATCACGATGAAAAGTACACCGTATACAACCAGCATCAGTGCAACGACATAGGCATTGCTGAGTTTTGCTTCAATCAGATCATTGAATAACAGTCCAAAGATCATGGCCGGAAGTGTACCGATGATCACTTTGATCCACAGCTGGATTGTCAGCATCTTCTGTTTCTGCGTCTTTGTCTTTGAAAATGGATTTAGTTTATGGAAATAGATCATTACTACCGCCATGATCGATCCAAACTGAATCACTACATTAAACATATTTCTGAATGCATCGCTCTGTTTTAACTGAATCAGTTCTTCTACCAGGATCAGATGTCCTGTACTGCTGATCGGAAGCCATTCTGTGATTCCCTGAACGATTCCAAGAATGATTACTTTTAAAACCTCTAACATTTCTCTCCTCCTTCGAGCGCAAATTTTTCAATTGCCTTTGCCGCTCCATCTTCTTCATTGCTCAAAGTAATATAGTCTGCTGCCTCTTTGACCTGTTCTTCTGCATTTGCCATAGCAACTCCAAGTCCTACTTCACGGAGCATGACGGTGTCATTATCTCCGTCTCCACAGGCCATGATCTCTTCCCGGCTGATTCCGAGAAGTTTGCCAAGATTCACAAGTCCGGTGCCTTTATTTACCCCTGCGGCATTTACTTCTATATTATATTTCAGAGATCCGACCAGTTCCAGGCCTTCGACTTTCTCCAGTTCTTTCCATGCCTTCTCACGTTCGTCCATATCTGCAAACAGTGCCTGAACCTTATCCAGATTCCGTGTCTCGCCTTCTACAAGACCAATGATATCATCCGTCGGGATTCTTGTTGTTCGGATGTAATTCCACATATTCGGATTATGATGATATTTCTCTACATGTTCCATCTTATCCGACTCCGCATATCCCTGCCCGTCAAAATAAACTTCCTGTAGCGTATCGTATTTCCCACAGATTTCCAGGGTTTTCTTTGCCAGATCTCTTGCAAGCAGATGCTCATCCAGTACCTCTCCGGTGCTGGTATCGATCACTCTTGCTCCATTTGAAGTCAAAGCATAGCGCATTCCCGGAAATGTTCTCAGTTCTTCCGGCACTCCCATCCACGGGCGTCCGGTTGCCACCAGTACGATCACGCCCTGACGGATCGCTTCTTCTATTACTTTTTCCGTATAAGGAGTCAGCTCTTTCTTCTCGTTTAACAATGTGCCGTCCAGATCCAGACCGACCATTCTGATTCTTTTGTTCATCGTTCCTCTCCATCTTTCTGTGTATATTTCCAGTGCAACTGTTTCTCCGGTTACTTTTCACTCCCATATCGATCAGCAAAGTGACTGACATGAAAGATGCACGTATTGTCTTGAATGTATCTCGCCCATCGCCAAAGGCGATTCTAAATGGCGAGATACGTTACTGTTTACAGCTATGCTGTGAACAGTAACACCTTCTTCTGAAATATTTATAAAATTATTTTATCAGAATTTGCTTAATAACGCAATTTATAGTATAATAAACCCTCGATGACTTGTTTTCACTGTGTTACTGTTCACAGGTAACCCGCAAACAGTAATTGTTAGTGAAAACAAAAACTTGAAAACATCATTTACCGGGCTACATCAAGAAGCTTGATCCAAATTGATCTAAGTGCTTTATTGATTGCTCAGAGAAGATATCTTTTACTCTGAATATAGCTCTGTAAACCCTTTAAAGAAAGGAATCGAGATTATGGAACTCTGTAAAAAACGCAGGATTCAGTCGGGAATCGCTCTCTGCTGTGCTCTTGCTGTCGTGCTTTCGTATTTTCCATCCCACGCTACGGAAGATATCAAAAGCCTGGAAAACCAAACCTCTGCCCTTGAAAACGAACTCAAAGGAATCAATCAGGATATCCTGGACCTGAGTGAAAAGATCTCATCTACAGAAATGCAGGTTGAGATATTGAATGGTGATATAGACAAGACTGAAGATGACCTCAAAGAGGCAGAGGCCAACGAAGAGAAACAATATCAGGATATGAAATCCCGTATTAAATATATGTATGAACACGGGAATTCAACACTTTTGGAGATGCTTTTCTCCGCTGAAAGTATGTCAGATTTTCTGAATAAAGCTGACTTTATTGAAAACCTCAGTGAATATGACAGAAATGCTCTGGAAAATCTGAAAGAAACTCATCAGCAGATTGCTGATCAGAAGGAAGACCTTGAGAAACAGAAAGCTTCTATGGATGAGCTGGAAGCTCAATTGAAAACTCAGAAAGCGGATCTGCAGGCGAAAGCAAAAGCTACATCCACCAATCTGGATGATGTCAACGCTAAACTGAAAAAAGCGAAAGAGGAAGAAGCTGCAAGACTTGCAGAAGAAGCCCGTAAGAAAGCGGAAGCTGAAAAAGCTGCTGCTGCGAAAAAAGCTGCTGCTGCGAAAAAGGCTGCTGCACAGAAAGCTGCTGCTTCAAAGAAGAATAATTCATCTTCCAGCAGCTCAAGTAGTTCCAGCAGTTCCAGTAGTTCAGGTAACTCCGGCAGCTCAAACAACTCTGGAAGTTCAAACAGCTCCGGTAATTCTTCATCGAGTAACGTAATTAACGGTGGTTCAACATCCGCTTCTACCGATGATGTGACATTACTGGCAGCACTGCTTCAATGTGAGGCCCACTATGATTATGATTCCATGCTGGCAGTTGCTACTGTTATCATGAATCGTGTGGAGAGTGGACGTTTTGGAAGCGGTATCTCAGGTGTTATTTATTCCGGAGGACAGTTTGCTCCTGTATGGACCGGAACTCTGGATCGTGTCCTGAATAATGGACCGGCCAGCCTTTCCATTCAGGTCGCACAGGATGCGATTAATGGTGCCAGACTTTCTTCTGTTGCAGACTGCTACTATTTCCTGTACGCAGCCTCTACAAGCCGAACCGGAGTGGTTGTCGGGGACAATGTGTTCTTTACAAGCTGGTAATTTGTTATAGCTAAACAACTAAATATGCGGATTTGTAAAAAGGACAATCGTATCAAAAATAATTTCATACGATTGTCCCTTTTCTATCTTCTATTATTCATTTTCCAGCTCTTTTTTATGCTTTATAGACCAAAACACATAATATATATTTTCAATTCCCATAAAGAACATTCAAACTGGCTTCAATTTATTTGATTCTATTGATAATCAATAACATCGATCCATTTCATGAGGAAGTCTTTTTCCAGCTCATTATCCTTGGATAACTGTGCTGCTGCTACGATTGGAAGCCACTGCTGTACGTACTGCATTGCTGTGTCGCTCTTCTTGCAGAACAATTTCAGGTACAGATCTGCTGTTGCCTGATCTTTCAGTGCAAAGAGGAGATATGTCATGGCTGCATCTGCACTTGCATTTCCCTGTGTTGCATGTGCCCAGTCAACAACTGTCATCTTGCCGTTCTTACCTACAATTACGTTACTTGGATTGAAATCACCGTGGCATACTTTATTATGCTTCGGCATACTCTCAAGACGTGTCATAAGCTCATATCTTGTAGTTGCATCCAGATCTTTCAATCCATTGATCTGACGTGCAAGTTTGTCTTTCATACCTTTCAGGAGTGGAGATGTCTTGCTCTGAACCTGAATCTGAAGATCTACGAAATCTTCCATGTATTTTTCAATGTTGGCCTTATCTGACTCCATCATGTCTTCCAGAGTCTTTCCATCTTTATATTCGATTGCAATTGCCCATTTACCATCAATCTGGGTTACTTCCTGTACCTTTGGGATATCCAGTCCAGTCTCTTCTACACGAGCTGTATTCAATGCTTCATTAAACACATCTGACTTCGGATGATTTTCTGAAAATACTTTTACGATACTCTTATCACATTTATAAACTGTTTTATATGTACGTTTTACGATAATGTTTTTCTCTTCTAATTTCATGATGTAATCCTCCTTAAAGCTTCTAAAATGTTTTAAATATTCAGCATGTACATTGCTTATTTGTTTTTGTTGAGCACATTATATCTCATAAAAATCAAAAATGGAACCCCTTTTGAGTAAGTTTGTGCAATTTTTAACATGATTTTTTCATTCGAATATATTGTCTATTTCTTAACAATTCGCATTTTTCAAGGTTTGCCCAAACATTTTATCTTCCTGTTACATATATTTTTATTGCACTATCGTTCTCCATGTAAATATTTCACAAAGCGTTTGGATTCGACACTGACTTTGTTATATAAATCACTATTCGGATGCCATCAGACAATATAGATTTGAACTGTTTCATATTCAGTTTGTCACTAAAATATATATGAAAAAAGAGAGACAGAAGAGTGTCTTTCGACACTCCTCTGTCTCTCTTGCAGTATTACATCTGTTTCAGTCTTTCAGACTTTCGCGCTATGCAATACGATTTATTTTCCATAGTAGCATTTCAGATACAGATCTTTGATCTCCTGAATGAGTGGGTATCTTGGGTTTGCACCTGTACACTGATCGTTGAATGCCTGCTCTGACATCTCATCCAGTGTATCGAGGAAGTATTTCTCATCAATGCCGTAATCTTTGATTGTTTTCTTGATTCCAATCTTCTCTTTGAGTTCTTCCAGTTTAGCGATGAAGTTCTCAAATACTTCTTTGTCATCTTTACCTGTGCATCCTGCGAAACGTCCAAGTTCTGCGTATCTTGCAAGTGCATGTGGGTACTGATACTGTGAGAATGTTCCCATCTTAGTCGGAACTTCTGCTGCATTGTATCTCATAACTTCTGTCAGGATTACAGCGTTTGCAACACCGTGTGGCAGGTGGTGGAAAGCACCAAGCTTATGAGCCATGGAGTGGTTTACACCAAGGAATGCATTTGCGAATGCCATACCAGCCATACAAGAAGCGTTTGCCATCTCTTCACGAGCCTTCGGATCATTTGCTCCGTTCTCGTAAGCTGACGGAAGGTTCTCGAATACCATCTTAACAGCCTTCATAGCAAGACCATCTGTGTAGTCTGTAGCCATGATAGATACATATGCCTCAATTGCGTGAGTCATAACGTCGATACCAGAAGCACTTGTCAGTCCCTTCGGCTGTGTCATCATGTTATCTACGTCTACGATTGCCATGTTTGGAAGCAGAGCGTAGTCAGCGATTGGCCATTTAACACCTGTGTCAGCATCTGTGATGATGGCGAATGGTGTTACTTCAGAACCTGTTCCTGAAGATGTCGGGATAGCTACGAAGTAAGCTTTCTCTCCCATCTTAGGGAATGTAAATACTCTCTTACGGATATCCATGAAGTCCATAGCCATATCTTCGAAGTTTGCTTCCGGATGCTCATACATGATCCACATGATCTTACCAGCGTCCATTGCAGATCCACCACCAAGAGCGATGATTGTATCTGGCTCGAACTGTCTCATCTGGTCTACACCTTTACGTGCGCACTGCAGAGTCGGGTCTGGAGCTACTTCAAAGAAGCATGTATGCTGGATTCCCATTTCATCTAATTTCTCTTCGATCGGTTTTACATATCCATTCTTGTAAAGGAAGGAGTCTGTTACGATGAATGCTTTCTTCTTGTGCATTACTGTTCCAAGTTCGTCCAGAGCAACTGGCATGGAACCTTTCTTAAAGTATACCTTCTCAGGTGTTCTGAACCACAGCATATTCTCTCTCCTCTCAGCAACTGTCTTAACGTTAAGCAGATGTTTTACACCTACGTTCTCTGATACAGAGTTTCCACCCCAGGATCCGCATCCAAGTGTAAGGGACGGAGCCATCTTGAAGTTGTAGAGATCTCCGATACCACCGTGTGAAGATGGTGTGTTGATCAGTACACGGCAAGTCTTCATTGCTGCTGCGTGTTTTGCGATCTTTTCTGTTTCAGCCGGATGTACATAGAGTGAAGATGTATGTCCATATCCACCGTCTGCTACGAGCTGAGCTGCTTTCTCAAGAGCCTCATCGAATGTTTTTGCTTTATACATACCAAGTACAGGAGATAATTTTTCGTGTGCAAATTCTTCAGAAATATCAACGGATTCAACTTCTCCGATGAGGATCTTTGTTTCCTTCGGAACATCTACGCCAGCCATCTTAGCAATCTCGTAAGCAGATTTTCCAGGGATCTTGCTGTTCAGTGCACCATTGATGATGATTGTCTTACGAACTTTGTCAAGTTCCTCACCTGGTTTCAGGAAGTAACATCCTCTGTACTGGAATTCTTTCTTAGCTTCCTCGTATACGCTTTCAAGAACAGTTACAGACTGCTCAGAAGCACAGATCATACCATTATCAAATGTTTTGGAATGGATGATAGAGTTTACTGCCATTCTTACATCAGCTGTATCGTCGATGATAACCGGTGTGTTACCAGCTCCAACTCCGAGTGCCGGTTTTCCTGAAGAATAAGCTGCTTTAACCATTCCAGGACCACCTGTTGCAAGGATGATGTCTGCATCTCTCATTACTGTGTTTGTCAGTTCCAGTGACGGAGCATCGATCCATCCGATGATTCCTTCTGGTGCTCCAGCTTTAACTGCTGCATCAAGAACAACTTTTGCTGCTGCGATTGTAGATGCTTTAGCTGCCGGATGTGGGCTGATGATGATTGCATTTCTTGTCTTCAGACAGATCAGAGTCTTGAAGATTGCTGTTGATGTCGGGTTTGTTGTTGGGATAACTGCTGCAACAAGTCCGATTGGCTCTGCAATTTTCTTGATTCCGTAAGCTTTATCTTCTTCGATTACGCCACATGTCTTTGTGTCTTTGTAAGCGTTGTAGATATACTCTGCTGCGTAGTGATTTTTGATGACTTTATCTTCAAGAACACCTCTCTGAGTCTCTTCTACAGCAAGTCTTGCAAGCGGGATACGCTGCTTGTTTGCTGCTACAGCTGCCTCATAGAAGATCTTGTCAACCTGCTCCTGAGTATATGTAGCGAAGATTTTCTGTGCCTCGCGCATTTTTTTCATTTTAGCTTCAAGAGCCTCTACGTTATCGATGAATTCGGTATTTACTGTCTTTGTCTCTACAGCCTTTGCCGCTTCTTTCTTTGCCATCTGATTATTCCTCCTGTAATTGAACGAATCATTTTTGTTTCACTGTCGTGATCTGCAAATCTCTTTTATCGGGTTGTTTGTTTTTTATCTCTCCCGATCACAGTTAACAGTATACTCTATTTGTTAATTAATTGTCAATGTTGTATTTGTTAATATTTTAACATTGTTTTTTAAGCATCAATTGTGCAATTTATACAAATTTGTGATTCTTTATCTGATTTTCAAGCTTTTGCGTGTAATTATATATGTTCTTTATAAGATAAAAAAGAGGATCTGTGCCTGGTTTTTGAAAAAGAATTATTGTAAATATATACAAAATCATTGCTTTATTTTATAGAAATTTAATTTTTGAGAAATTTACTCTTTATAAATGAGTTTGGGACTTAAGAATGTATCTTAGCAAACGTTTTTCTATATTCAAAAAGAGTATTTTCCCAATAAAATAAAAAATGCCGCTTAATCAAAATGATTAAACGACATTATTATTTTATCTCTGGTAAATTACAGATTATACAAGCTCGATCAGAACTTCCATAGCTGCGTCACCTTTACGCTGACCAATCTTTACGATTCTTGTGTAACCACCGTTACGGTCTGCATATTTAGGTGCGATCTCGTCGAAGAGTTTAGCAACCATGTCAACATCCTTCATAGCTCTCTTTTCGCCTTCTTTAACCGGGAAAAGAACTTTGAGCATCTGACGTCTAGCGTGAAGTCTGCTTGGTTTGTCTTTTTTGATTGTCTTTTCTACTTCGTCGTATACAGTAACTTTCTTTCCGTCAACAACTTCTTTTACACGTTTGCCATCAGCATCTTTACGTGCAACTTTAGCTTTCACTGTTACTTCTTCGTAGTTGTCTTTCTCTTTAACAGCAAGAGCGATCAGGCTCTCAGCCTGTTTACGGATCTCTTTAGCTTTAGCTTCTGTAGTAACGATCTTTCCGTTGCTAAGAAGTGCTGTTACCTGGTTTCTGAGTAAAGCTTTTCTCTGGCTGGCTGTTCTGCCGAGTTTTCTATACTTTGCCATTTTTAATTTCCTCCATTATAAACATTTGGTTATGCATCTTCGGGCTTATTAATCAAATGCTCCTGTTGTGCTCATCGGACTTATCAACAGGATATTTAATCATATGCGGGATATCCGAAGACATCCTGTATTAATTATTCTCTTACGAAAATTTGAGTATCTCTTGAATTACTATTCACAGTAAACTGCACTCAGTAATTGTTTTACTCCTCGCCGTGATTCAACTCAAGATTGAGCTCTTTCAGCTTGGCAAGAACTTCCTCGAGGGATTTACGTCCGAGGTTACGGACCTTCATCATATCCTCAGGAGTCTTGTTTGTAAGCTCTTCAACAGTGTTGATTCCGGCTCTCTTCAGACAGTTGTAAGAACGAACGGAAAGTTCAAGTTCATCGATGCTCATCTCAAGAACTTTTTCCTTCTCATCGTCTTCTTTCTCGATCATAACTTCTGCCTGCTGAGCAACTTCTGAAAGGTCAATGAAGAGCTTCAGGTGCTCGCTTAATACTTTAGCCGCAAGGCTGACTGCCTCATCAGGAGCCATTGTGCCTTTTGTCCAAACATCAAGTGTCAGTTTGTCATAATCTGTGATCTGTCCAACACGTGTGTTCTGTACAGTCAGATTCACACGATCAACCGGTGTATAGATAGAATCGATCGGAATCACACCAATTGGCATATCATCTGTCTTATTCTTATCTGAGCTTACATATCCTCTGCCTTTTGTAATGGTAAGTTCCATGTAAAGCTTGCTGTCTTTACCGCCGCTTAATGTAGCGATAACCTGCTCTGGATTCACGATCTCGATATCTGAATCTGCCTGGATATCAGCACCTGTTACAACGCCTTCTCCTTCGTATTCGATATAAGCTGTCTTCACTTCATCAGACTCTGATGTATTTCTGATGGAAAGAGATTTCAAGTTCATGATAATCTCTGTAACATCTTCTTTAACACCTGGAATAGAGCTGAACTCATGAAGTACGCCGTCGATCTTTACAGAACTGATAGCTGCTCCCGGAAGTGAAGAAAGCATAATTCTTCTCAGAGAGTTACCAAGTGTAGTTCCATATCCTCTCTCAAGCGGTTCTACGACAAATCTTCCGTATTTTTTATCATCTGAAATATCTGTAATTTCAATATTCGGTTTATTAAAATCAAACACTACACAGACCCTCCTTATGGGCTTAAAATATGTTGAGGGGGTACAAAAACTGTATCTAACACCTTAGAATGTGAAGAAACTGCAGACAGCAGATTCTTCCATGCATTTAGGCATACAAGGATTGCCCTGCATAAATGCCCGCGCAATCCTGTTACATTCCGGTTATTATTTAGAATACAGCTCGACGATAAGCATCTCGTCAACTGGAACGTCGATTGCTTCTCTGTTAGGAAGCTCTTTTACTGTACCTTTCAGATTCTCTGCGTCAGCCTCAAGCCATTCTGGAACCATGTTTCCAGCTGTAGCCTCAAGGATGTCTTTGTATCTCTGGGAGCCTTTTTTGCTCTCTTTGATCTCGATTGTATCACCAGCTTTGATCAGGTAAGATGGGATGTTTACCTGTTTTCCGTTTACGAGAACGTGCTTGTGATCAACGATCTGTCTTGCTTCTTTTCTTGTTCTTGCAAGTCCAAGACGGAATACTACGTTGTCAAGTCTGGACTCAAGAAGAACCATCAGGTTTTCACCTGTCATACCTTCCATCTGTTTAGCTTTTGCATAGTAATTTCTGAAAGGTTTCTCAAGAACACCATAGATGAATTTAGCTTTCTGTTTCTCGCGAAGCTGAAGACCGTACTCGCTCATCTTTCTGTTTGCTCTCTTTAACTGTCTGTTAGATTTTTTATTGATTCCGAGGTAAATCGGATCCATTCCTAATGAACGGCATCTTTTAAGAACAGGAACTCTATTTACTGCCAT
>NZ_CAKRDI010000042.1 GCF_934309415.1 uncultured Mediterraneibacter sp. | reverse complement strand
CATTTCTAACTGTTATCCCCCTGTATGAGGCAGGTTACCCACGCGTTACTCACCCGTCCGCCGCTCAGTCACAAAAGTCTTCATCCGAAGAATCAAACTTAAGTGCTTCGCTCGACTTGCATGTGTTAAGCACGCCGCCAGCGTTCATCCTGAGCCAGGATCAAACTCTCGTTAAAAGTGTTTGTTTCCAGTTCAGAATCAACATACTAGCTAATTCTTCCCTTTTTACTGTTGTTTGGTTTGTTTAAAACCGTTCTTTGAATTTTTCTCTTAAAGAAATTTTCAAGGGTTTGTTGTCTATTGTTCAATTATCAAGATTCGTTTTTCTTTGTCGTTCTTTTCAAGCGACAGCTTTTATATTTTATCAAAGCTTTGTTCGTTTGTCAAGAACTTTTTTAACTTTTTTCAAAGTTCTTATTTTGTTTTTACTTTTCGACCAGATTCGACATTCTCAATCGCATCTTTCCGAAAGCTTATTTATAATAGCACATCCGAACAACTCTGTCAACTACTTTTTAGAAATTCTTATTAATTGTTATAATTAACTCTTATGAATCTCTTTTCAATCCTTATAATAGTGAAATGTCCCGCCTCCGCGTCTTCAACTACTTTCCAGATTGTTTTGTTGCATTTGTGCTGTTCATCAGCGACGAATGATATCTTATCATGCAGGTTTCTAATTGTCAATGTTTTTTTTATTATTTATATAATTCAGACAATTTCTACAATTCAGTGTCTTTTTCCTTAAAATTCCAAATTCATTTAAGCCAAAGCATATCTGACTTTCGACCACTCCGCATCATCTTCTGCCCTGCAGACAGATCAGGAAACAATAAGATTGCACTATGTACCTCTTTAATAAATCAGGCCAATTCCACGCGCTGCATCTCCAACACAGATTTTTCCCGGTTCATGATATGGTCCCGGATAATGATAAGAATAGGCCTTCTTTTCAAAACTCTCTTCAATGCACTGAATCAATTCATCAATCATAGATTTCTCATACACTTCTATATAATGACCTGTAACATAGTAATCAAATTCCAGTTCTTTTACTTTTTTCAACATCTCAAGCTGATCTTCTCTTGACATATGGTTCGGAAAAATCAGGCAAATAACCGGTAACAGTGCATCTCCGGCCAGAAGCAGCCTTAATTCAGGAATCAATATTCCAATCGATCCTGCTGTATGACCACTTAATTCTACAATTTTACACGGAAGCTCACCCAGATCAAATTCGTTAAAGTCAAGGCAACATACATTTCCCCACGGTTGCTGTAAAAAGGAAGCATGCCCTTCCACAGATGTTTCTCCCAGTTCCAGCAGTTTTTCTCTGGTATCACGAATCTCATACCATTTCAACAGGTTCATATCTTTTTTATGTAGATAAACTTTTTCAAATTGATAATTTCCACCGATATGATCATAATGTCCATGGCTGTTGATCACTAATAATGGTAAATCTGTAATCTTCCGTATCTCTCCGTATAAATCATCAATTCCACATCCGGTATCAAAAACCAGCGCATGTTCTTTCCCTGTCACAAGATCAACACAACACCCTGCACGGTCTTTTATCATATATACCTGTTCCCGGATTTGAATTATCTGAAACTTTTCCATTTCTTTTATTCCTTTTCCTACTTTATCAATCAGTAAATAACTTCTCGCATCCTCTATATAATAGTAATTGCTTTCTTTTAAGTCAATCCCGAACCCACTCGCATAAATAAGACCAAAAATATCGCCAGCCGTTTTCGACTGACGATATTCCATGAATATTTTTATTTCTGTTTTTTAATCACCTTCAGACACACTCTAATCTACGCACACTCTGTTGTACTTTCAAACTGAGAATTATACAGATCTGCATAGAATCCACCTTGGGCAAGCAGTTCTTCGTGATTTCCCTGTTCAATAATGTCCCCCTCCTTCATAACAAGGATAAGATCCGCATCACGGATGGTAGATAATCTATGTGCAATTACAAAGCTTGTTCTTCCCTTCATCAGGTTATCCATTGCCTTCTGGATCAGTTCTTCTGTTCGTGTATCTACAGAGCTTGTAGCTTCATCCAGGATCAGAATCTTCGGATCAGCAAGGATCGCACGCGCAATCGTAAGAAGCTGCTTCTGTCCCTGTGACACATTGCTTGCTTCCTCATTCAGTTCCATATTATAGCCACCCGGAAGTGTCTGTACGAAACGATACACATGTGCCGCTTTTGCAGCCTGAATTACTTCCTCATCCGTTGCATCCAGCTTACCATAACGGATATTATCACTGATGGAGCCATGGAACAGCCAGGTATCCTGAAGCACCATTCCGAACATTTCTCTTAATTCACTTCTGTTAAAGTCACGGATATCATGTCCGTCAATCTTAATCGCTCCTCCATTTACATCATAGAAACGCATCAACAGTTTGATCATTGTTGTCTTTCCGGCTCCTGTCGGGCCAACGATTGCAATCTTCTGTCCCTCTTTTATGTCTGCTGAAAAATCATTTACAATCATCTTATCCGGGTTATATCCAAAACGAACATGCTCGAATTCTACATTTCCTTTCAGATTTTCTACAGATGCCGGATTTTCCACAGTCTGATCCTCTTCCGGACCTTCCAGGAATTCAAAAACACGTTCCGATGCCGCTGCCGTAGACTGCAGCATATTTGCTACCTGTGCGATCTGCTGCAATGGCTGCGTAAAGTTACGCACATACTGAATAAAGGACTGGATATCTCCTACTTCGATCACATCTTTGATCGTCAGATACCCGCCGAGGATTGCCACAGCCACATAGCCCAGATTGCCTACGAACTGCATCACCGGCATCATCAGACCTGAGAAGAACTGAGATTTCCATGCAGAATCATAAAGCTTATTGTTCGTCGCATTAAATTCTGCAATTACTTCTTCCTCTTTGTTAAATGCCTTGATAATATTGTGTCCGCCATAAATTTCTTCTACCTGTCCATTGACATTTCCAAGATATTCCTGCTGACCAACGAAATATTTCTGTGAATGTTTCATTACAAATCCGATCAGTCCTGCTGAAAGCGGAAGGATCAAAACCGCAATGATCGTCATCAGCGGGCTGATTGAAAGCATCATGATAAATACACCGATCAGTGTTGTAACGGATGTAATCATCTGTGTTGCACTCTGATTCAGACTCTGGCCCAGTGTGTCCACATCATTGGTTACACGGGAAAGGACTTCACCGACCGGCTTAGAATCAAAATAACTCATCGGCATGCGGTTGATTTTCTCAGAAATTTCTTTTCTCAGTCGATATGTTGTTTTCTGTGAGACACCAGTCATCAGATACCCCTGAATAAAACTGCAGACTGCACTGACCACATACAGACACAGCACCGTCAGAAGAATCTGCCCGATCTTGCCAAAATCCATGCCGTCTCCACCGGATACTTTACTCACCAGACCATTAAAGATCTCAGTTGTTGCTTTACCTAAAATCTTCGGTCCCACAATATTAAATATCGTTCCACAGATTGCAAACACTGCAACAAAAAATACCTGTACTTTATAAACAGACATATAGTGGATCAGCTTTTTCATCGTTCCTTTAAAATCTTTTGCTTTTTCAGCGGGTGCACCGCCGCGCATTCTTCCTCTAGGCATGAGACTGTTCCTCCTTTCCATCTGTTTTCTGTTCAGCTGTTATCTGCGCTTTCACTTTCTGCACATCTCTCTTCTCTGCATTCGTCTCCGGCTGTTCTTTCAGTGCTGCTTCCAACTCTGCCTTAGACATCTGAGACTCTGCAATTTCTCTGTAAACCGGACAGGTTCTGAGTAATTCTGCATGTGTTCCTTTTCCAGCTATTTTTCCTTCATCAAGTACAATAATCTGCTCTGCATGAAGAATTGTACTGATTCTCTGCGCTACAATAAGTACTGTACTTTCACTTGTTTTCTCAGCCAGTGCACGACGAAGTGTCACATCTGTCTTATAATCCAGAGCTGAAAAACTGTCATCAAAAATAAATACCTGTGGATGCTTTGCAATTGCTCTCGCAATAGAAAGTCTCTGTTTCTGTCCACCAGATACATTCGCTCCTCCCTGTGAAATAGGGCTCTGGTATTTCTCTGGTTTTGTATCAATAAACTCTGTTGCCTGTGCAATCTCAGCCGCTTCCATCATCTCAGCTTCGCTTCCATGAGAATTACCAAACATAATATTCGATGCGATATCTCCTGAGAAAAGGACACCTTTCTGTGGAACATATCCCAGTTTTTCCCGCAATTCATGCTGTTTTACCTCACGGATATCTACGCCATCCAGTGTGATATCTCCTTCTGTCACATCATAAAAACGCGGGATCAGATTTACCAGAGTAGATTTACCACTTCCGGTACTTCCGATAATTGCAGTTGTCTCTCTCGGCTTCGCTGTAAATGTAATATCCTCCAGTACATCCTCATCTGCTCCCGGATAGCGGAAAGATACATGGTCAAATGTAAGCACACCTTTGCCTTCTTCCGGAAAATGCTTTTCTCTCTCAGGATCATGAATCATTGTCTCACTCTTTAACACTTCTTCTACACGATCTGCTGCCACAGCAGCTCTCGGAAGCATAATTGAAATCATACAGAGCATTAAGAATCCCATGATAATCTGCATTGTATACTGAATAAATGCCATCATGTCTCCAACCTGCATCTGACCGTCGCTGATTCCATGCGCTCCGGTCCATACGATCAGAACAGAAACGCCGTTCATAACAAGCATCATCGTCGGCATCATAAATGTCATGGCGCGATTGACGAACAGGTTCGTCTTTGTCAGTGTACGGTTTGCATCATCAAATCTCTCTTCCTCATGCTTCTCCGTACTGAATGCACGGATTACCGGAAGTCCTGTCAGGATCTCTCGTGTTACAAGATTCAGTTTGTCCACCAGACTCTGCAGAATCTTGAACTTCGGCATTACAACAAGGAACAGAAGCAGCACAACAAATGCAATAATAATTACTGCAAGTCCGATAATCCAGGACATCGATACATTTGTCTTCATTACCTGCAGTACTCCGCCAATTGCAAGGATCGGTGCATACAGAACCATACGAAGCAGCATAACAATCAGCATCTGAATCTGCTGAATATCATTCGTACTTCTCGTAATCAGTGATGCGGTTGAGAAATGATTGAATTCATTGTTAGAAAATCCAACAACCTTATGGAATACTCCGCTTCTCAGATCACGTCCTGCACTGGCTCCCACGCGGGATGCAAGAAATGCAACTGTAATACTTGCAACCATGCCAAGTAATGCAAGACCAGCCATCTGTCCGCCTGTCTTCAGCAGATAATGAATCTGTATCTGATCGGTATCCATTCCAAGATCTTTGTATGCACTCTTACAGAAGCTGACTGCTGCCTGATCCAGGATTGTATCCGGCATATCATCCATCTTCTCTGAGATCTGATCTACCAGGGCACTTCTCTGCTCTGCCGGAAGCATCTTCAGAAGATCAAACATCGACGCATCTTCCAATGCAGCTGACTGCTGAGCCTGGGAAGCTGCACCCTGCTGCGCACTCTGGGCCTGTGCCATTTTCTGCGCTTCCTCCTGTGTCATTCCTTCCGGAAGTTCCTGTGCTGCACTCTGTTGCGCGCTCTGAGACTGTGCCATTCCCTGCTTCATCTGCTCTTTGAGCTGCTTTTCCATCTGTTTTGTTGTATCACTTCCTGACTCAATTCCTGCCGTCATCATCATCGGAATCTGAAGGATCTCTTTTAGATCTTTCATTGCATCCTCATCTTCAGCAACAGAATCTTTCAGGACATATGCATCTTTATCATAGGAAGTATTAGCTTCCGTATAAGAATCCGTTACCGTCTGCTGGTCATCTTCTGATACAAACAGAAGCAACTTTTCCATTTCCTCAACTGCAATCTGCTCCGGTACTTCATCCTCAATACCTCCCTGCTGGATTCCCACATTGACGATATCGGATGTGTAAGCCGGCAGAGACAGATCACAGTACGCCTGCACGATCAGGATCAGCACAATCGCAATCATTGCTTTCCAGTATGATGCCGCGTATTTGAATAAATTCTTCATAATCTGCGTTTCCTTTCCAAGTAAATGTCTGTAAGTTCCGTTCTACTCCAGATTATCAATAATCTGCATCAGTAGTCTGCGGAAAAGCATCTTCTCCTCCGCACTCATTCCTCCGAACACTTTTTTGTCCATTTCATCAGCAGTCTTCAAAACATACTCGATCAATGACTCTCCTTTTTCTGTCAGGGTAAGCCGCATTACCCGCTGATCTTTCGGATCAACCTTGCGTGTAATGTATCCATCGTTTTCCATCTTCTTAATCATCGATGTAATTGATGGCGGCGTTACGTTGAGCTGTTTTGCAAGTTCTTTTTGTGAAACTGACTTTTCTGCATGAAGCACAAATAATACTCTTGATTGCGCCATATTCAGATCGTACTCACTGTACATTGTTCTGGCAAGCTTTCCAATCATATGCGTCACCCTTCCTATCACTCCAAGTAATGGAACCTCATTCTTATCAAACTCCATACGTTTCTCCCTCCTGTCCCTGTTAATTAGTTAGTTAATTAACTAAATGAAAATATAGTACTTTTTCTTATGTTAGTCAATATTTTTTCTCATTTTTCACATTTTCTTAATACTTTTTGTATATTTTTTAGTTAGAACATTAACTTTTTATTTCTATGATATTCATAAAGAGCTGACAAAGTCAGAATTTCTAACTCCACCAGCTCTCCTGTTTCTTAAAACTCTTTTTCCTTTATCACTTTCATACTATATCCATACGATATCAGCAAAACAACAACACTTACAGCCACAACTCCTGTAATCATTCCAAAATCACCGATTCCGCTCATCATACGTCCCAACGTTTCCTCTATCGCAGGATAAGATTTCACAAAATCAATCGAGAAATAAATCACTGCAAAAACAGCTAAGAAAACAATTGGAAACACAAGTCTTCCCTTCTCTCCTTCAAAACGCAGCCGGATTGCGATCATAATTCCGGCAACTGCCATGATCACAAGCAGCGAAACCAGACTTTCCAACAGCATATCCTTATCATAATAGACTTCTCTTTTCGCAAGAACAGCAATTCCTGTGCAGATCATTCCGATCACCCATCCGCATACTGTCATAATCAACGAAAAGATATATTTCTCTTTGACATAAACTTTTCTGCTTACTGGTAACGAAAAAAGATACTCGAATCCATGTCCAACCTCGTCATAACTAATTGTACTTCCTCCATAAATTGCCAATACAGAAGAAACATAAATTGTAACAAATCCTGCTCCCATACCACCTGACAGGCTGAAAAATAGTGCGATCAAGCTAATAACCAGAAAGAATCTGCCGCCTTGATAGCGAAACAACCGAAAATCCTTTTCTAAAAGCCCTCTGATTCCTTTCATCTGCTTTCCCCTCCTGTCATTAAAAGAATTACCTGATCTAATGTACTTTTTTCAACTACAATTTCCGGATTATTTTCCATATAATATTGCTTCTCATTCGTCAGGCAGACTATCCCAAAGGATTCTTTCTTCTCTCTCAGAATATAGCTTTTATCCAGGGTCTGATACTGCTCTGCACTAACTTTAAGAATTGCATACTTCTCCAAAATCTGATCCATCTCCTCGTAAAGCACGATTTTTCCCTTATGGATTATATAAATATCATCACAAAGATGTTCGAGATCTGATGAAATATGGGAACTGATCAGAATACTTCTCTCAGGATTTTCCTCCATATATTCCCGGAGCAGATCCAACATCTCTTCTCTCGCCCCGACATCCAAACCCGAAGTTGGTTCATCTAACATCAGAAAATCTGCCTGATGTGTCATCGCAATGATCAAGTTCAACTTTGCTTTCATTCCTGTTGAATAGTCTTTCAGAAATTTACCCATTGGAATATGATGCTTTCCACACATTTGTAAAAATTTTTCTTTTTCAAACTTTGGATACAATCTTTCAAGAACTGCTGCAATATCTTTTCCTTTCAAGTATCCGCTGAATCCTGACTCCGCCAGAACAATTCCCATTTTCTCTTTCTCTGTGTCTCCCAGACATTCCGGTGATTTGCCAAGAATCTGTATCTCGCCGCCTTCATAAGCGATCAGTCCTAAAACTGCTTTGAACAACGTGCTTTTTCCCGCACCATTCTCACCGACCAGACCGGTGATCCGTCCACTTTCTACTTCTAACGAACAGTCCAGGTGAAAATCACCATAACTCTTCTTTACTCCCTCAATCTTTAACATACTTCATCCTCCATGATGAGTTCAAATAATGCACGGATCTCTTCTTCTTTCATTCCACAGCGTCGTCCTTTCTGAACTGCTGCTTCCAGATCCGCTTCAACTTCTTTCCGCCGCTCTTCTTCCATGAGCTGTGTATTTGAAGCTGCAACATAAGTTCCTTTCCCATGAACTGTAACTGTCATGCCCTCTTCCTCTAAGTTGTCATAAGCTTTCTTGACTGTGAGTGCACTGATCTTCAGTTCTTTTGCCATTCCTCTTACGGATGGCAGAATATCATTTTCTTTTAATTCTCCGGAGATGATCTGCGCCTTGATCTGCTCCATAATCTGTTCATAGATTGGTACCATCGATGAATTGTTGATTATAATCTTCATAGGTTTCCTCCTGTTGTAAACAGTATATAACAGTACTTAACTGTTGTCAACTGTTATATACTGTTTATTTGTAATTTTTACAATCATAAGAGAGACACACTCAAACGAAAAATAGCCTGATATGAAACTTTATAGTATTCCATATCAGGCTACTTTATCCGTTACCGTTCATCGCTTATCTCTTTCACATCAGAAAAGTGCCACCGCTTCATTTACACTTTTCACTCCAAGCAATTTAATTCCTTTCACATCTTTCACTGTTTTCAGGCACACTTCCGGCAGAATACATGTCTCAAATCCAAGCTTCTTTGCCTCTGCCACTCGCTGCTCCGGCATATTCACAGCTCTGACCTCGCCGCTTAAGCCGACTTCTCCAAAGACAATCGTCTTCTCATCGATCGGACGGTTCCGGTAACTGGATACCAGTGCCATCACGATTCCCAGATCAATGGCCGGTTCATTCATCTTAATTCCACCTGCAATATTTACATAAGCATCGCAGTTCCCAAGATTCATTCCCAGACGTTTTTCCAGAACCGCCATCAGCAGATTCACACGATTATAATCTGTTCCTGCTGCCGTTCTTCTCGGCATTCCGAAATTACTGTGGCTCACCAGTGCCTGAATCTCGATCAGGATCGGACGGGTTCCTTCCATGGAGCATGCAACCACAGAGCCGGAGGCATTCTCCGGTTTCCCACTGAGCATGTATTCTGATGGATTCTCCACTTCAATCAATCCGTTCTGACGCATTTCAAAGACACCAATCTCATTCGTAGAACCAAAACGATTCTTCACCGCACGGAGGATTCTGTAAGAAGCATGCCTGTCCCCTTCAAAATACAAGACCGTATCCACCATATGTTCCAGCACACGCGGACCTGCAACAGTTCCCTCTTTCGTCACATGACCAACGATAAAGATCGGGATGCACAGACCTTTTGCCAGCTGCATAAATTCATGTGTGGCCTCTCTCACCTGAGACACACTTCCAGGTGCAGAAGATACATCCTCGCTGTACATGGTCTGGATAGAATCAATCACGACCAGTTCTGGTTTTTCTTTCTCGATCACTGCACGGATCGTTCCCAGATTTGTCTCACAGAACAGCAGCATATTGGAAGAAAATGTTCCCACTCGGTTGGCGCGCAGCTTGATCTGTGTCTGAGATTCCTCTCCTGAAATATACAGAACTTTCTGTGACTGTGCCATTCTCTGGCAGACCTGTAACAACAACGTCGATTTTCCGATTCCCGGATCTCCACCTACCAGTACCAGAGACCCCGGAACAATTCCGCCTCCAAGAACACGATCCAGTTCTTTGATTCCAGTCTGATTTCTTGTATCATCATCTGCGGAGACTTCTGTCAGTGGAATTACTTTTGCTTCCTGAACTGCTCTGGCAGCTACTGTCGTACCTTTTGTAATCCCGCTGTCCACCCGCTCTTCTACAAACGTATTCCATTCCTTACACATAGGACACTGACCAAGCCATTTTGCTTCTTCATGCCCACAATTCTGGCAGAAATAGATACTCTTTTTTCCTTTTGCCATTCTATAATTTTCCTTTCTCCAAAATATATCTGAAAATATTTTCTGTATCACATATACCGCATAAATGGTATTTCATTGTATCTCAAAAATGGATTTTTGTATGACCAAATATACCACTGGTCACAGAATACTATAAATAATAACGCATGCAGATTACAGAAAAATGATTAAACACACTCCTATAGCGGTTTTGTCATTTATATATTAGAAAAGGGAAAGGTGCTATAAGGCAATTCCTTTCCCTCAGTTTAACATTTCTTAAGTCAAGCGGATATTCGCAATCCGCTTCGCTACTTGATTCGGTTAAATTAGCATTTTACTACTTTGATTGCAGCAGTCTGATCTGCGTTCAGTTCTACGCTTACGCTGAGTTTTCCGCTAAGATTTGTTCCCATCTTTCCTGCTGATTCGCCATCGATAAATACTTCATATTCGCTTTCCGGCTCAAGTTCCAGAGTGAACTGAACATCTTCCGGTGCAGATACTGTGAATTCTACTTCTGCATCTGTCTCTTTAAAATTCTCAACGGTACTTCCCGGTACAGATTCGTATACGAACATTCCGTTCTTCTCAAGTTTTGTAATCTCTGCAAATGTCTTTACTTTATAAAGGTCTCCCTCAAATTCGAAGTTATCTTTCTTTGTCTTAGATGTAAGAGTGTAATCTCCAAAGCTAAGTGTTCCGTCGTTTTCTGCACGCAATAATTCTTTTACTGTTGCCATCTTAATTTTCCTCCTAGGTATCTCAGAATAACTCTGTTGTACAGGGAACTTCCCTGTCTTGCGGCTCTGCTCTTTTCCTTCACTCATGTCAGAGGATACTCCGCAGTCCTTATGGCTTATTATATACTAAATAATTTTGTTTTTCCATATCATTTCCCGTTTCATATTATGAACTTTTTATGAAACGGTTATGTTGCTGTTCACAACATAGCTGTAAACAGTAATAACTGTGTTACTGTTCAAGCCTTTTACTGATTCACAATAAAGCGAATCTCTTTCTTCTGCACGCCAGCTTCCACGGAATCTCCGGCTTTGACCTCTCCGTTGAGGATCGCATCTGCCAGCTTATCTTCCAGCTCTGTCTGAAGCGCACGTCTCAGCGGTCTGGCTCCGAATTTCGCATCTGTTCCCTTCTCAACGATCAGATTCTTCGCTGATTCACGCAATTTCAGATGAATATCCAGCTGTTTTGCGAGACGCTTTGTAAATTCCTGACAAAGCAGGGAGACAATCTTCTTCATCTCATCTTTTCCAAGCGCATGGAATACAATGATCTCATCAATACGATTCAAGAACTCCGGACGGAAGATCTGCTTCACTTCATCCATTACGTTCTGTTTCATCTTCTTATAATCCCCGGCTTTATCTTCTTTTGCAGCAAATCCGAGTTTCTTCGGCTCTACGATTGCCTTGGCTCCTGCATTGGAAGTCATAATGATCACCGTATTAGAGAAATCCACTTTTCTTCCCTGTGAGTCTGTAATATGCCCATCATCCAGCACCTGCAGAAGTACATTAAATACATCCGGGTGCGCTTTCTCGATCTCATCAAACAGAATGACGGAATACGGATGTGTTCTCACCTGATCACTGAGCTGTCCCCCCTCTTCGTGTCCTACATATCCCGGAGGGGATCCAATCATCTTGGAAACTGAATGTTTCTCCATATATTCCGACATATCAACACGGATCATGGCATCTTCTTTACCAAATAATGCCTCAGCAAGTGCTTTGGAAAGCTCCGTCTTTCCTACACCAGTCGGACCAAGGAACAGGAAAGAGCCGATCGGACGTTTCGGATCTTTAAGTCCAACTCTTCCTCGTTTTACCGCACGGGTCACTGCACTGACTGCCTCATCCTGGCCGATCACTCTCTTATGAAGTACCTTTTCCAGATTCTTCAGACGATCCGCATCACTCTCACCTAGTTTTTGTACCGGCACTTTCGTCCAGACAGAAACAACTTCCGCAATCTCATTTTCTGTCACAGCTGGATGCATTGCTGCATGCTTCTTCTCAAACCGTTTCTTTACAGATTCCAGTTTCTTCTCCGCAGCCTCCTGCTCTTTCTGAAGCAGGGATGCCTCATTAAAATCTCCGTTTTCGATGCTTTCTTCTTTCTGACGCATCAGTTCCTGAATACTCTCCTCCAGTTCCTTAAAGTTATCCGGCATCTCATAGCCTTTCAGACTCACTTTAGAGCATGCTTCATCCAGAACATCCAGCGCTTTGTCCGGAAGATTTCTGTCTGTAATATAACGCTCAGACATACGGACTGCTGCTTCCAGCGCATCCGGCCTAATTACAACTCTGTGATGTGTCTCATATTTTTCTTTCAATCCTTTTAGAATCTCAAGGCACTGTTCCTCGGACGGTTTTTCTACAGATACCGGCTGGAAACGTCGCTCCAGTGCAGCATCTTTTTCAATATATTTACGATACTCCGCAATTGTGGTTGCACCGATCAGCTGAAGTTCCCCTCTTGCCAGAGATGGTTTCAGAATACTGGACGCGTCAATTGCTCCCTCTGCACCACCTGCACCGATCATCGTATGGATCTCATCCAGAAACAGAATCACATTTCCACAGGATTCTACTTCTGAGATCAGTCCTTTCATACGTTCCTCGAACTCACCTCTGTACTTGGAACCTGCGATCAGTCCCGGAAGATCCAGGGTCAGAATTCGTTTCCCTTTCATCTTCTCTGGAACCATTCCGGAAGCAATCCGCTGTGCAAGTCCTTCAATGATCGCCGTCTTGCCGACTCCCGGCTCTCCAACCAGACACGGGTTGTTCTTTGTTCTGCGGCTTAAGATCTCCATCAGGCGATACATCTCCTGATTTCTTCCCACGACCGGATCCAGTTTTCCTTCTTCTGCCTTCGCTGTCATATCTGTACAGAACTGCTCCATCATGGAACCATTTCCATGCATCTCTTCCTGCAGATCATCCTGATATTCCTTCGGATCAATCCCGACTGCCATCATCACATCCTGGAAAATCTTCTGAAGGTTGATGTTCAATGTAATCAGAATCTTCGTCGCAACACAGTCCACATCACGAATCATGGCAAGAAGCAGATGTTCTGTTCCTACTTCTGTCGTATGCAGTCTGCTGCATTCGCGTTCACTCTTGTGTAATAAATAAAGCAGTCTCGGGCTTTTCTCCGGTTTCTTGCTCTTTACTCCTTCCTCTGACGGTGCGATCAGTTCGTCCATCAATTGAAGGATCTTCTCTGTCTCCACACCGTTTCGTGCCAGTACCTGCCCGGCTACTCCGGCATATTCCTCTCTGAGTGCCAGAAGAAGATGTTCCGTTCCAATATACGGATGCTTCATCTCTTTCGCTGTCTTCGCAGCATACTTCAGAGCATTCTCAGCCGGTTTTGTATATGAAATACTCATGTATATCCTCCTGTTTATTCGTAATCATCAAATATCTCATCTACCAGATTATGTACTTCCTGACGTGAAATATTCTTGCAGCATCCCCTTGCAAGGACAATTCGCAGCTGCTGTTTCATCTGTTCCAGCTGTTCCAGTTTATCCACATCCAGCGCGATCACGGCACCACGTCTCTTATCAAGGCTGATATAACCTTCCTGCTTCAGTACATTATACGCTTTATTCACCGTGTGCATATTCACTCCGACAGTATCTGCAAGCTGCCGGACAGACGGAAGTGAATCTCCTTCGTGAATCACTGATGTGGCGATTCCCATAATAATCTGATTGCAAAGCTGAACATAGATAGCTTCATCACTGTTAAAATCAACTTCTATTATCATAATACTCTGCATCTCCTTTCTCTGCTGTGTTACTTATAATAGCACAATTACCGTAATTCGTAAAGCAAGTACTTGTTACAAAAACCGAAGAGGAAAACTATTTCAAATCATAGTTTTCCTCTCCGGTTTCATTCATTGCCAGAATCCATCTGAAAAAATGTCCTCTGTAAGATTTTTCAGACACGTTCTAAATCTTTTATTCTTTAGTTCCTGTTTCTGCTTCTTTTTTCTTCGGTTCCAGCGGAAACTGAATCTCAATCTTTGTTCCACGTCCCGGAGCACTGTCTACATTTACTTTTGCGCCGTGAATGATCGCACCATGTTTTACAATTGAAAGTCCGAGTCCGGTACCTCCACGTTCTTTGGAATGGCTTTTATCCACTCTGTAAAAACGCTCGAAGATTCTTTCCTGATGCTCCTTCGGGATTCCGATTCCATTATCTTCCACACTGACTTTCGGACCGTTTAATGTATTACCAACCCACACATCCACATAGCCGCCATCGTTATTGTATTTGATCGCATTCTCTGTGATATTATAGATCATTTCATCCAGGATCTGTTTAATACCATTGAAAATAACCGGTTCTCCCGACACTGAAACATGAATCTTCTTCTGAGTCGACTGTGGCGAAAGCCTGCTGACAATCTCCCTGGTCAGATTATAAAGATCCACATCTTCCTTTTCCAGCTCAACAGATTCATCATCCAGCTTGGATAATTTAATAATATCTTCCACCAGCGTGATCAGCCTGCGGGCTTCCTTATAAATACGTTCCGAGAAACCCTGAATATCTTCCGGGCGCACCAGACCGTTCATCATAATCTCCGCATAACCGGAAATGGAAGTAAGTGGAGTCTTCAGCTCATGAGACACATTCGCCGAGAACTCCTTTCTCATATTTGATACAGCTTCTTTCTCTTTATTTTGCACATCCATTGCCTCCAAAAACGGTGTCATCTCTTCATAAATCACATTTTCCAATGGATGTTCCAAATCTAAATGAATCACCGGATCCATTAATTTCTTTGTCTGCCATCTTGCAAGAACCACTGCCAACACGATTCCTGCTACTGAGAGAATCAGCATTACCGGAAATACATTCAACGCAGTCCAGATCAGACTATCCATCGTCTTCGACACGCGAAGTACACTTCCATCATCCAGCCGCAGTGCATAATAATACAATTCTTTCTGTACCGTAGAAGACATTCTCACCACTTCTCCTTCACCGGAACTGAACGCTTCTTCTACCTCTTTTCTGGAACTGTGATTATCCATGGTAGCTCCTGAAACTTTCGAATCATACAGTACAGTTCCGTCCTCTTCGATCAAGGTCAGTCGCGTTCCCGTATCTATCTGATCTAACTGTTCCAGCTGCTCCAGATAATGCGTCCCTGCCATATTGATCGCACCACTGATATATTTTCCCTCCTGACGCACTTCCTTTTCAAGAAGAGACATATTCTTATAATACAATGCCAGCGACATAATAATGTAAAATGGAATCAGTGTAACCAGAAGAGTCAGAATCATACTCTTCTGAATTCTTTTTCTCATGCGTCTCCTCCTATCCGGTATCCAACCCCGCGGACAGTCTGAATAATCTCACCTTTATTTCCCAGTTTCTGACGCAGAGTACGGATATGTACATCCACCGTTCTCGTCTCGCCATCAAAATCATAGCCCCAGATCTCTGTCAGAAGCTGGTCACGTGTCAGGACAATTCCCTGATTCCGCATCAGTTTTTCCAGAAGTTCGAATTCTTTTAATGTCAGAATCACTTCTTTTCCACTGACTGTCACTTCATGCTTCTTAACATTAATGTGTACTCCGGCCACATCCATATCATTCTGTGTCTGTGTCTTTCCTGTTCTTCTTAATACCGCCTTAATTCTGGATACCAGTTCCATCATTCCAAATGGTTTGGTCACATAATCATCCGCTCCGGAATCCAGTCCGATCACCTTATCATACTCCGATCCCTTTGCCGTCACCATAATTACCGGAATATCTTTCGTCTTTGAGGAAGCTTTTAACTTCTTCAAAAGTACAAGTCCATCATCTCCAGGCAACATGATATCAAGCAGAATGAGCTCTGGCGTATCAAACGCCAGAGCTTCCATAAATGCTGTTCCATCTGCAAATCCTTTTGCCTTCAGACCTGTTGTTTCCAATGTATAAATCACCAATTCTCTGATGTTATCATCATCTTCTACACAATAGATCATCTTCTTCTCCTTTAACTCTCGTGCAGCACCGCACTGTCTTTGTGTACTCCTGTGATAGAGAATTCTACCCACTCTGCAATATTCGTTGCATGATCGCCGATTCGTTCCAGATATTTTGTCACCATAATCAGGTCAAAAATCCTTCTTCCCTGCTCTCCATGCTCCTTCTTGATATACTCGATCATACGGTCACGGATTTCATCAAAATAGTCATCAATCTGATCATCTGATTCCATCACTTCACGTGCAAGTTCCAGATCTTTCTGAACATAAGCTGTGATACTGTCACGAACCATCTTGCTGACCCCGCTCGCCATCTCAACCATCAGTTCCAGATCCCGACTTACTCCCTTGTCTTTTGATGAAATAATAATCTCAGCAATATCCGAAGTCTGATCGCCAATTCGCTCCATATCTGTAATCATCTTAAGAGCAGCAGAAATTCTTCTTAAATCTCTGGCTACCGGCTGCTGCTGAAGCAGAAGTTTCAGGCAGAGACGCTCGATCTCCTTCTCCATCTGGTCAATCTCTTCATCCTCTGCAACTACGATTCTTGCCTGTTCTACACTGCCTTCTTTGAGCGCCTGTGTTGCTTTTGCAATTGCCTGTTCACATAATTCTCCCATACGTGTAAGCTGTTCATCCAACTGATGAAGCTGCATATCAAATCTGTTACGCATAACTTAGCCAAACCTCCCTGTGATATAATCCTCTGTCTTCTTATTCGCCGGAACAGAAAACAATGTCTCTGTGTTATTATATTCAATCACTTCTCCAAGAAGGAAAAATGCAGTGTTGTCTGAAATACGGACTGCCTGCTGCATATTATGTGTAACCATGACAATAGTATAGTCCTTTTTCAATTCCATCGCAAGGTCTTCAATCTTAGATGTAGAGATTGGATCCAGTGCAGATGTAGGCTCATCCATCAGCAGAACTTCCGGTTCCACTGCAAGTGCACGCGCAATACAGAGTCTCTGCTGCTGTCCACCGGACATCCCAAGTGCGCTCTTCTTCAGTCTGTCTTTACATTCATCCCAGATTGCCGCATTACGGAGTGATTTTTCTACGATATCATCCAGCTTTGCTTTCGATCTGATTCCATGCGTACGTGGTCCGTAAGCAATATTATCATAAATACTCATCGGGAACGGATTCGGTTTCTGGAATACCATTCCAACTCTTTTACGGAGCACATTCACATCCATACCTTTAAAAACACTCTGTCCATCCAGCAGGATATCTCCATCGATCCGGCATCCTTCCACCAGATCGTTCATTCGGTTAATTGATTTTAATAAAGTTGATTTACCACAGCCGCTAGGCCCGATAAATGCAGTGATTTTATTTGCTTCAATCTCAAGATTAATATCTTTCAGAGCTTTGAAATCTCCGTAATACAAATCAAGATTTTTGACACTTAATTTTGACATTTTTCTTTATCCTCTCCAGGGATTTCCCTTAATTCTTATGTGATTATCCGACACACTCTAGAGTGTGCTGTCTCATTCACATCTCGTATAATGATACAGTACACTAGATTCTCTACTCTGCACTCGCCAGTTTTCTTGCGATCACACCTGACAATGTGTTGATCAGCACAACCAGTACAAGCAAAATAACTGCTGTCGCATAGGCCTGATCCATATACAGTCCTTCACTTGAAAGATTGTACATATGAACTGCCAATGTACGTCCTGATCCGAATACATTCTTCGGAATCTGCGCTACTGTACCTGCTGTATAGATCAGTGCTGCTGTCTCTCCTACGATACGTCCGATGGAAAGAATGACACCTGCCAGAATTCCAGGTACTGCTGTTGGAAGTACAATGCGGAATACCGTACGAAGTTTTCCTGCTCCCAGTCCGAAACTTCCTTCTCTGTAGGAATCCGGAACTGCTTTCAGTGATTCCTCTGTCTGACGCATGATCAGTGGAAGAATCATAATCGATAAGGTAAATGCACCCGCCAGAATGGAGAATCCCCAGTGCAGTGTATTTACAAAGAACAACATACCAAACAGGCCATATACAATCGATGGGATTCCTGAAAGTGTCTCTGTTGTCAGTCGAATCACATTTACAAATTTATTTCCTCTTCCTGCATATTCCACAAGGAAAATCGCTGAGAAAATACCAAACGGTACTGCAATCAAAAGAGAAAGCAATGTCATTACAATTGTATTTACCAGTGCCGGAACTACCGATGCATTTTCCGAAGTATAATGTAAAGAGAACAACGATGGTTTGATATACGGTACTCCATTCACAAGAACATACGCAATCAGAAAGATCAGCACTGCAAATGTAATAATTGCTGCCAGCATAACAAGAAGCATTGTGATCATGGAACCCGGATGTCTCAGATAAGTTTTGAACTTATCCGCTACAGACTGTCTGTTCACAGCTGCCTGCTCTGACGGTTTTTTACGTTCAGGCTGAGTAGATGAATTGATATTCTTTCTTTCCTGTACTCTTTCACTCATGCTCGCCCCTCCTCTTGATCAGTGCCACACTGAAATTGATGATCAGGATAAATACAAACAGTACCACACCGGTTGCGATCAGTGCTTCTCTGTGAAGTCCTGTAGCATATCCCATCTCGATTACGATGTTTCCTGTCAGTGTACGCACACCCATCAGGATATTCTGTGCCAGTCTCGGCTGGTTTCCACAGATCATGATAACGGCCATTGTCTCACCGATAGCGCGTCCGATTCCAAGTACGATTCCTGCAATCACACCGGATTTTGCTGCCGGGATCACAACTGTGAAAATACTTCTCTCATGGGTTGCCCCCAGAGCAAGTGCTCCTTCATAGTACTGTGTCGGAACTGAACGCATCGCACTTTCTGTTGTTCCGATAATCGTCGGAAGAATCATCATTCCCAGTACGATGGATGTTGTGAGAATTCCTTTTCCGTCACCGGATCTTTCTACCAGATTCATTGCCTTCATCCATTTTCCAAAATCACGAATGATCGGTACAATCACAACCATACCAAAGAATCCATAGACAACAGATGGAATTCCCGCAAGAAGTTCTGTTGCTGATTTCAGTGGTTTATAAATTTTCTTCGGACAGTACATTGCCATAAATACCGAAGTAAGGATTCCGATCGGAACGCCAAACACGATGGCTCCTGCTGTCACATAAATACTTCCAAGGATCATCGGGAAGATTCCGAAAAGTTCATTTCCCGGACGCCAGATGTCTCCTGTCAGGAATTTTACAACTCCAATTTGTCTGATCGCAGGGATACCATTTGCAAACAGGAAGATGCAAATGAGAGCTACCGCCAGCACCGAAGCACAGGCGGCAATGAAGAACACTCCCCGCATGACTTTCTCAGTCACTGCTTTTGATTTCATAGTATTGTTTTCCTCTTAAATTTCTAAAGCTGTTCTATTCTACGCATTCTTCATGCGACAACGGAATTTACCGATACTTTGAATGAAAACCGGTAAATTCCTGCAACTGCTTTACTTTTGTATCACATTCTCACTCCGTCAAATGTTTACTTTTAACAATCATTTAAAGCTTACTTTGTAACTTCATCCCATGTATAAACCTCTCCTGTGTAGATAGATTTTACCTGATCGGAAGAAAGTTCATCTGTCGGGTTGTCTTTATTTACGATTACCGCGATACCATCTGTAGCGATTACTGTAGGTTCAAGCTCTGCTGCTTCTTCATCTTTCAGTTCTCTGGATGCCATACCGATATCATAGCTTCCTTCGATTGTAGATGTCATACCTGTTGTAGAATCGGATGTCTGAAGTTCAATGCTTGCATCCGGATTTACTGTCTTGTAAGCCTCGATCAGTTTCTCCATCAGAGGAGATACAGAAGAAGATCCACCAACTACACAGCTTCCTGAAGGTTTTGTTCCAGCGTAATCTGTTACATCTGCTACCGGGATGTACTTCTCATCTGCAACTACTTTCTGTCCTTCTGTGCTCATAATAAAGCTCATGAAATCTTTTGCCACATCATTGTTCAGGTCTTTCTTTACTGCAATGTTAAATGGTCTGGATACTTTGTAAGATCCGTTTTCAATGTTGTCTGCTGTTGCCTCAGCTCCATCAATCTTCAGAGCTTTTACACTGTCATCAAGAGATCCAAGAGAGATGTATCCGATTGCATATTCGTTGTCTGCAACGGTTGTCATCATAACAGATGTATTGTTTGTGATCTGTGCATCTGTTGTTGTCATATCTACTTTTGTTCCATCATCCTGTTTCTGTTCAATTCCGAACAGCTCGATGAACGCTCCTCTTGTTCCTGATCCATCCTCACGGGAAACGATTGTGATATCGCTTGTATCATCCCAGTCAGAAGATGCTGTATCTGCTGTTGTATCTGTATTTCCGTCTGCTGTATTATCTGATGAATCAGAACTGCTTCCACATCCTGCTGCCATAGAAGCGATCATTCCTGTAACTGCCATTAATGCAATAAACTTTTTCATTTTCATTTTAATAATCTCCTTTTTCACTTAGATTGTTCTCATCTTAGTATTTGTGTGTTTTCTTCATTTCAACCACGGTATTTATAATAAAAGGAGTTTGTAAAATGTAAAATCGGGCGAATGTTAAATCTGTGTAAAGGTGAAAATGCAATTTTTTCTGTCATTTGTAATAAAATATACTATTCTATTGACAAACATACGTTTTGAGTATAGGATTTAAACACAGCATTTATTTCATAAAAGAAGGAGGATAACAGATGATCAATTCAAACAAGCGCAAGCTATGCTTAAGTGGTTGGCTGATGAACAATAATCAACACGCTTACAATACTCCATTAAAATTGCAGAAATTTCTTCTTTTATATGAAGCCTTCTCCAAAGTAGCCGGAGAAGTTCCTGATTTCAGCCATTTAAAAGGCTATAAACGTGGTCCTGTATTTAGCCATGTCTGGGGCGATTATACAAAAGAGCGCAATGATTTTGATGCTCAGGCAGATTTAGTCTATATTCAAAATCCAAGTTCTATCAATATAGCCCGGGCTCAAAAAAGTGCTTTTATTGTCTCTACTTTATCCGAAAAAGAGTTATCAGAGCTCACTCATAAGATGAATCTTTGGAAAGCAAAAGAAAAGCGAATTATGAGCGGTGAATATCAGGTAGCATTATCTGAAGAAGATTTTAACGAAAATGATTGTCATTTAATCAAACTTCTTGATCTCATGTATCCTATAGAAATAGTTGATTCATCCAGTATCGTTCACTTAAATAATAACTATTTCGTATTTAATAAAGCTGATGCTGCTAAACTTACAGAAGAAAACTTCGACACATTATCTATATTAACCGAAACAGAAACTTTGCATAATCCAGTATATGTGGAATTAGACAACGAAGGGAGACTGTTAATTGATTAATACAAAAGATGTTATACGAATAAAAATTCCTTATCCTTCAATCAATGATAATCTTGCATTACATGCTCACATGTATATTTGCAAGACATCTGATTCTTCTTTAAAAGAACTGGTAAAATGTCAGACTTTAAAACCTTATATGTTAATTCATAACACAATACAACACTATTGTGACGAACAACCTGATATCCAACGCAACCCATTCAATCACGTAACACGAATTGACTGTGATAAATTATTTTCATCAAACAATGTTTTATATGATTTAAATTTAAGAACTACTTCCAGAGTTGACATCTGTCAGGAACTGTATGATGAGATAACAAATGAATTAGAAAAAGATGGCTATCAGGAAATTATGATGAATCAAAATGAATTAACATCCTTGAATCCTTTAATTACTCCAAGCTGAAACGTGTCTTAGAAATGTTCTAGAGCGTGTCTTAAAATGCTTTCTGCAAGATATATGTCACAATTTGTGGGAGATTTTGTTTGAATGAGGGCAGCGTAGCGGGCTACGTCAACCGAATGAAGACAAAATATACCGCAAAGTGGAGCATGTAGATTGCAGGAATGATTTTTCAGACACGCTCTAATATTGTTTCTAAAAATTACATTAAATTATATATGCCTTTTTGACTATCTTTTTATATCTTCTCAAATGTCCGCAAAGCCTTATTTTATCGGCTCTACG
>NZ_CAKRDI010000041.1 GCF_934309415.1 uncultured Mediterraneibacter sp. | reverse complement strand
TTCTTCTGTCATCTGATTTATAGAAACTTATTAACCAAGTAGTCTTGATTGACTACACCATTATTATACTAGGAGGAGGTTTAATGCAAATCATAGAATATGGAAAGAGAACAGCTCCATCCATTCTATACATTCCGGGTCTGTTTATGTCGGGAGCGTGTTTTGAAGCGATTGCATCGGAGCTTCCAAAGATGCATCTGGTCTGTGTGACATTGAATGGGCATGACAGTTCCGGAGAGCCGTATGAAGGTTTGAATGAAGAAGTGCATAAACTTGTCAGCCTTTTGAAAGCACGGCAAATGACGGAGTATCAACTGGTAGTGGGAATGTCGCTTGGAACTATTTTTGCAGTGGAACTTGCAAGGCAGGAAGAGTTGAAGATTGAGAGAATATTCCTGGACGGTGCTGTCAATTTCTATCAGTCAAAATCAAGAAAAGCAGAAGCAGTTGCCATGAATTTGATCTTTGGTCATTTTATGAAAACATCAAAGCAGCCGGAGAAAATAATCAGAAATCTGAGTAAAAGTTTTGTGGGCAACTGGCCACAGGAAATGCAGAGATGTATGGCAAACATGACACAGAAGTCCAAGAAAATGATCATTCAGACATTGACAGAGTATCAGCTGCCGGCAGGATTAAAACAGCCGATTTATTGTCTGTATGGAAATAAAGAAAATAATATCAGACAGAATATAGATGTGATCAGGAAGATCTATCCGAAAACAGAGATTCAGTTTGTGGAAGGATATGGACACCTGGAATATGCGAACAGAAATCCGAAAGAGTATGCAGAGAAACTTATGCAGATTCTTTCGGATACGATTTGAATATAAACTGTTTTATAAATGAATCTTTAGAAGCAATAAGATTAAAAAAGTTAATAATGAAGGAAATCATCTAACAGAAAAAGGTTTTTGACAAATTCTGATATTTAGAATATCGGGTAAAAATAATGGTTATGAGTAAGTAATATGAAAACCGGACAGGAGAGGAAAAATGGGGAAAACAGAAGAAAAGCAATCAGCAGAACAGAACTACGGGGAGGCAGTATTTATGGGGCAGCCTTTGCCGGAACAGTTAAGAGAGGCAATCGGAGCATTTCAGTATGAAGGGAAACTGGTTCTTGCAAAACCGTATGGAAGCGGTCACATTAATGACACGTATCTTCTAAAATATGAAATCGGAAAGATGGGATCCTTGAAAGTAATTTTACAGAAGATGAACCGGGAAATCTTTCAGAAGCCGGAAGAACTGATGGAGAATATTGCAGGGGTGACGGCTCATCTGAAAAAGAAAATCCTGGAGCACGAAGGAGATCCGGAACGTGAGACGCTGAATCTGATTCCGACAAAGGAAGGAAAAGAGTATTACGTTGACTCTCAGGGCGATTATTGGAGATCCTTTATGTTTATTACAGGTGCGACCAGTTATGATCTGGTAGAAAAGCCATCCGATTTTTATGAGAGTGCAGTGGCGTTCGGGCATTTCCAGAGACTGCTTGCCGATTATCCTGCCGCAACATTACATGAGACAATTCCAGGATTCCATGATACGAAAGCCAGACTTGAGACATTTAAGGAAGCAGTGAAAAAGGATATCTGTGGAAGAGCAGCAGAAGTAGAGAAAGAAATCGAATTTGTTCTTTCCCATGCAGACGTGGCAGAAGTGTTTGGGAATCTGCTTGCGAAGGGAGAGCTCCCTCTCCGTGTAACACATAATGATACAAAGTTAAATAACATTATGATCGATGATAAGACCGGAAAAGGAATCTGTGTTATGGATCTGGATACAGTCATGCCGGGACTTGCTATGAATGATTTTGGTGATTCTATCCGATTTGGAGCAAGCACTGCGCTGGAGGACGAGCAGGATCTGAGCAAAGTATCCTGTAGTATGGAATTATTTGAATTGTACGTGAAAGGTTTTCTTGAGGGATGTGGTGACAGCCTGACAGAGAAAGAAATAGAACTGCTTCCGATGGGAGCAAAAGTTATGACTTACGAATGTGGCATGCGTTTCCTGACAGATTATCTTGAAGGAGATCACTATTATAAGATCCAGAGAGAAAAGCACAACCTGGACCGCTGCAGGACGCAGTTTAAACTGGTGGCAGATATGGAAGAAAAGTGGGACGTTATGCAGGAGATTGTGAGAAAATACAGTTGTTAGAGGATTGGTGTTAACTTTCTGGTTAAGCACTTCGATGTATTTTAAACGTTTCATATGAGATAGAACGGTATAGATTATTTGAAAAAAGTGTGCTGGCAGATTGTTTTAAAGATTCTGCAGCACACTTTTTGTGGTTGAATGTATTGTTTGAGTTTCCTTTATCTAAAGAGGAATTGAAAAACTGTTTTTGTAATCTGTACATCTAGCTTAAATAATGCAATAGATATATCGGCAAAGAAACCGTTCTTTCAATCGCATTTGTTTTTGCGCTGTTTTCAGTACTTTCTGATAAAATGCTTCCAGTTTTGGGATTTCGTCCCTGTCACAACCATGATAGAAGAGAGAAGCCATAACCTGTTCGTAGAACCAGAGCCATTCTTTCTCTGAAATTTGCGGCCAGATATTTGCCAGTTCTGTTACTGTTTCCGGTGCGTAAGGATCTGAAATATCAGAACCGGAGAGGCGGGCAAGTTTCAATATATTAGTATAAAATTCACTGAGCAGATCCACAGCAGTGACATAGCGGGTCTGCTTATCTGTATGCAGAAGTTTTCGCCTTGCTGCAATTCGCCTTTCTTTTTTATAAAGACGCCGAACCAGAGACTGCATTAACCCAGTCAGTATAAGAAGAAGCGGAAGAATCAGAATCCATCCCTTTTCTTTCATAAAATTTGTGACAGATGCAGCCAGAAGTCGAGAATTATGGTTGGACTGAATCTGCAGTTCTGTTCCATCAGAAGCAGTGTTTATTGTGTCAAGTGCTTCCTGTTCTGCCTGCAAGGTCTGAGAGGCAGCAGGAGTATGTTCTTCGTTGATCCAGCATCCGGCAGAAGAATCCCATACCTGACACCAGGCATGTCCCATCGTTCCGTCTACGGTTGCATGATAAGTCCCGTCAGACTGTTCCTGAAATGCAGATGCAGGCACAGCATAGCCTTCCACATAACGTGCAGTGACACCCAGCATGCGGTACATCAGTGTGGCAGTTGTAGCAAAATGTACACAGAAGCCTTTCTGATTTTCGAATAAGAAATAATCTACAAAATTTTTCCCATCCGGTGTAGCACCTGGATTGATATCATAAACTGCACGGCTGGCCAGTTCCTGATGAATGATCTGACTGATCCGTTTTATGGTTGTCTGTTCATCTGACGGTGCGGTAGAATCAAGAGTATAGCTGATTCCTGCACAGAGTTCTGCTAACTGTTCCGGTTTTTCTTCAAGCTGTGAACATAGATGTAACAGTTTTTTCTCTGAAAGAAATTTCCCCTGCAGTTCCCAGGAATCATTCTGGTAAGTAGTTCCATAGCGTTCTGCATAGTAAACAGAGGAAGCTGGTTTCTCATTGACAGTGATCTCAAAAGATACTCCTGCAGCAGGAGAAAACCGGGCAATCTGGTTTAAATGCTTCATTCCTGAGGAAGAGTCAGAGGAAAAGGAGGAAGCATTCTTAGAATCCATAGTTCCCTGAGATGAATCTGTTGCAGAAGTATCTGACGAAGCAGCAGTCTGATTCTGGTTTGTTGATACGTTTGCAGCATCTGAGTCAGTGCTGTTATTTTCAACAGAAGAAGTTGCATTGTCAGGAACAGTATCTGCCTGAGATGAATCGGGCAACTCCTGATCAGAAGCATCTGGAAGATTGGCAGAGCTATTCTGGGATAAATCGGAATCTGTTTTATCGACATCATCTGATTGATTCAACAATCTTGTATCCACAAATGTCTCAACCGGATCAATCACGGATTCATGCAGCAGTGTTCGTGATTTCATATACCATCCATCAGGGGCTGATTTTGCATGTTCTAATACTGTTCCGCCACGGTAGCAGGCGAAGGAAACGATGGCAAGCGAGGTCAGAATCAGGATACCGCTTTTGATCGTGGATGTGCCGGCTGCGGTCAGGTAGAAGAAAAATGCAAAGAGCAAGAGCCAGACCGGAAGAGGATCCGGCAGGTATCCTGCACAGGATGCTGTAAAAACAGGAACAGTGACCAGCAGTGCGGAAAGAAACATCCCTTTTCTTTTGGCGAGAATCCATGCCCAGATGAGCAAAATCGGAATTGTGAGGATTGCCGCCGCAAGAGCAGAATTCCACTCACCGGAAGAGAGAAAAAGAACATGGGAAATAAGTGCATCGAGACGGTGCAGGATGTCACTTATAATACCGGTGCCGGAGAGGGCGAGCTGGTCAGAAGCGTCGGTTAGTTTGATTCCCTGATCCACGACAGACTGGTAAGCATCTCCTAAAGTGGAAATTACTTTTTGAATCTGAGAGAAGCGAACAAAGCAAAAAATCATAAAGAAGCTGCTCCAGCATAAAACAGATTTCCATTTAAAATACAGATAAGAAAAGCTGATTCCAAAGGCGAACAGAACCAGAAAAAGGTAGAGAGATCGACTGGAAATTTCAGGTTGGAAGACATTGAAAAAGACATTCCAGCATAAAACTGACAGAAAGGAGAGGCTGCATGCGGACAGAAAACCCCGTGAAATAAATGACATCGTCTGGTTAGGACTGGATCCATTAGGATGTAGGATCAAATCTGTTTTAGCGAGCTTTATTGATTTCATAGAGACCTCCTTTCCCCAATTTGTCTCAAAAATAATTTCTGCAATCTATACATTCTGCTTTGTGATATATTTTGTCTTTGGTTAATTGACGCATCCTGCTTGTGTAGTCAGCATTTAGACAAAATTTCTGACAAATTGAAATATATAATTTCGAGAAAATATGTTCCGCCTCTTCTTAGTTTATAATCTGAGAAACTCCTGCGTCTCTTCATTTTTCAGAATTCGTCCATCGGAATCAACAGTAACTTCACAGGCAGTTTCCTGACCCTGAAAACTTTCCTGGCGGCAAATTTCGGCTGTTTCAAGGTCGTGATATGGCTGCAATTCCAGCATACGCCAGATGAGAGTGTAGGTATCTTCCGGTTGATAGACCGGCCATTTTATGATGCGGGAATTCTTTTCCTCATACCATGCAGCCATGTGGATGCAGTGTTCTTCCGCAAGCGTAAGACTTAGAGAAGCAACGGCTGTCAATATCTTCGAGAGTGCAAGATCCGGCCTGCTGCATTTGGAAAAATTAATCCAGATTCGAACGACACATCCGAGAGGAAATCCCCGTTCTTTTATGATGAGTTCTTCTTCTTTGGCACTGAGTTTCCAGTGGATGTCTTTGAGGGAATCCATCGGCCGGTAAGGACGTACCTGATAAAGTTCCGAAGGATCATCTCCGCGGCGCTCACTGGAGTAAATCTCACTTTCAGCCTGAAAATCACGGGTTCTCTTTGAGATTTCCAAAGGCATCAGATCAAATTGCGGCAGAATACGGATCAGTGACTGCTGTGAACAGGGAATTTTACGGCTGAAAATCCCAAGAAAATCATAAATGCGGATCCAGTTCAGAGACAACTGCACTGTACCGGCCTGTTTGGAAGAAAATTCATACCAGAATGTTTTTTCCCTGTTGCCTGAGATTGCATCGGTAAAACGTTGTTTTTGTCTGGAAGAACCAAGAGTATTACAAAGTGTCAGGCAAAGAGTATAGCGCAGTGCTACAATCCGGTTCTCATTTTTTAGTGTAATTCCGGCACGGACCGGTTCTTTGACTTCCCCCATGGAAGGCACACGCGATAGATCTGTCTGCAGCGATCTGGAGACCACAGACAGATAAATGAACGCAAGTAGGGGATAGAGACATTCAAAAATCAGAATGCCGGAAACGACCGGTTCATTATAAAGCAGAAAAAGGTAAACTGTACAAAGTAAAAGGAACAGATACCCCAGTATTTGTTTCATAGAATTACCGCCTTTTCTTCAGTGCTGGCTGTGGAACGGTTTCAAGGATCTGCCGGAGCAGTTCACTGACCTGAATGTGTCCCACTTTTGCCTTGATATTCAGAAAGATCCTGTGACTGGCAACACAGGGGAACACTTCCGCCACATCCGCAGGTATCACATATTTCCGGCCCTTCAGAAAGGCGCAGGCTTTTGACATGGCAGTCAGGGCAACGGAACCCCGCGGGCTTAATCCCAGTTCAATCCATTCATTTTCACGGGTCGCTTTTGCAAGTTCTGCCATGTAACGAAAAATCAGGTCATGAACAAAAATCTCACGTACACTGGCCTGCATGGAGAGCAATGTTTCAGCGTTCAGAACCGGCTGAACAGTGGTATCCTGTCTGGAGGTAAGCTCCTGACTTCTGCGAAGAATCTCCATTTCATCTTCCACAGTAGGGTAGCCCATACTGACACAGATCATGAAACGGTCCAGCTGGGAATCCGGGAGAAGCTGTGTACCGGCAGATCCAACCGGATTTTCTGTTGCGATGACAATGAAAGGATCTCCGGTTCTTCGTGTAACTCCATCCACAGTTACCTGATGTTCCTCCATTACTTCGAGAAGGGCAGACTGGGTTTTCGGTGAGGTACGGTTGATTTCATCGGCCAGAAGAAGGTTGCACATAACGGCTCCCGGCTGATAAGTGAATTCATCGGTCTTCTTCTGATAAATGGTAAATCCGGTCAGATCTGCAGGCAGTACATCCGGTGTGAACTGCACGCGGTTGGCGTAAAGCCCCATTGCAGTGGAAAAGGCAAGTGCCATTGTTGTTTTTCCGGTTCCGGGAATATCATCGATCAGGATGTGACCGCCTGCTAGAATGGCAGTCATAATCTGTGTTAAAATCTCCCGTTTCCCTACGACAGCCTTTTCCACCTCATCAATGACACGTTCTGCCAGAAGTTTTTCTTCAATCATTTGGAAACACCTCCAGGATAATTTTTGTACTATTTATAAAAATCAGCGATTTTGTTGAAAAATTCTGAAAATACAATACAATTATATCATATCATATTTATGCCTGGAAAAAGATGAAGAAATTCTTAAAATCTGTTATAATCAAATTGTGTTACTGTTCACAGCATAACTGCAAACAGTAACGTATCTCGCCATTTAGAATCGAGCGAATAGCAATTTGACCGGCAGAACAGCAGAAGGGAGAACGGACAGATGAGTTATGTATCATTCAATGATGTGATTGAATTAAATGGAAAATTGCAGGATAAAGGATTAAATTTTAAAATTCATCTCAGAGATACCTGTGGCAGACAGTCTTTCTGGATCGAGCCGCTTGGAAACTGTGCCTGTGAAGGGCATTATGATGAGATGTACGAAGAGGTGGAAAAATATTTCGCAGAAAAGGGATTTCATGTACAGTATGATGATGAAAAGCTGAACTTTGTAGTATAAATTATGTGAAATACTCATCAGTTTCATTGGGATGCGTCTGCAAGATGCTTTCCCGATCGCACATTTGTAAAAGTAGTCTCAGTGAAATACTTTGATATTTGATTATGTGATTATGATCATACAGGAAAAAATTTGAATTATAACAGAAGACCGGCAACTGTGAAAATACAGTCTGCCGGTCTTCTAAACGTATTTTATTTCTTAGATTTCTTATTCTTATCTGTTTTTTCTTTCTCAGAAGCTTTGGAATCTTCGTTTGTTTTTTCCTGATATCCGTTGATATTATATTTCTTTTCATACATTTCGAAAGTTGAAACATAATTGCTGTCTTTCATCTTGCGGATACTCTTTGTATATTCGTGCATATCAAAGTTTGAAGAATCCAGTTCCAGGATTGCTACTGCGATGTTGGAGCAGTGGGCTGCGATTCGCTCGTAGTTTGTAAGCAGATCATTAAATGCAAACCCTGTGTTCAGGTCGCACTGACCTTTTCTCAGTCTGGAAATATGACGCATCTTCAGGTCACCACAGAGGATACCGATCAGTTCACGGAGAGGTTCTACTTTCGCAGCCATCTCTAGATCCTCATTTACGAAAGAATCAATGGTCAGATCAATAATTTCTTTCAGTGCTCCTTCAAGTACATTCAGTTCATAAGTCGCAGAATCAGAGAAGGTACGGGATTTCTCATGCAGTTCCTGAGCAACTTTCGAAATATTCACCGCATGGTCACCGAGACGCTCAAAGTCACTGATCGTATGCAGGAATTTGGAAGCCTGTTTTGCCTGATCCGGAGTCAGATCGTGCATACTTAACTGCATCAGATAAGTTCCCAGTTTATCTTCGTACTTATCGATCATATTTTCCTTTTCCTGGATCTTATTAAATTTATTATCAGAAAAATCTTCCAACAGGGCGAAGGCACGCATAATATTTTTACGTGATTTCTTTGCCATACCATTTACTGCCAGCTGGCTCTGACTGATCGCCAGTGCCGGGTAGTTAAGAAAACGCTCTTCCAGTAAATCGAAATCAGCCTGTTCTTCATCATCTTCCGGAGTATCTTTGATCAGGAAGAATACCAGCTTCTCGATCTTGCCGATAAATGGTGCAAGAACAAGAATTGTCAGGATACGGAACACGGAGTTCATCAGTGCCACACGAACCGGTGTCATTGTAATATCCATGAAACTGAAATGAACGACAGCATTTACGGAATAGAATACAATAGACCAGAAGATCATTCCGAATAAGTCATTCAAAAGATAAATCAGTGCAGTACGTTTTCCGTTCTTATTTGTTCCAATGGAGGAGAGGAGCACCGGACATGCGGCTCCGACACCGATACCCATTGTGATCGGAAGGGCAACTGCAAAAGTAATGGATCCTGTGATGGATAATGCCTGCAGGATACCGACCGCAGCGGATGCACTCTGTAATACTGCTGTAAATGCGATACCTACCAGGATACCCATAAATGGATTCTTGAACATAGTCAGAAGGCTTACAAAGTGAGGATTCTCTTTCAGTGGTGAGACAGCCCCGCTCATTGTCTGCATACCAACCATCAGGATTGCGAAACCAAGCATGATATCACCGATATCACAGTAAGGTTTCTTCTTGATGAACATCTTGAAAATGATACCAATAATTGCCACGATCGCAGAGATTGTAGCAGTTGAGAGCAACTGTGCGATACCGCTGGAACCGTCAATGTAAGACAGACATAAGATCCATCCTGTGATACTGGTTCCAATGTTGGCACCCATAATGATACCAATGGCCTGTGCTACCTTCATCATACCTGAGTTAACAAATCCGACGACCATGACGGTTGTAGCTGATGAAGACTGAATGATTGCAGTTACGACCATACCCAGCAGTAATCCTTTGATCGGCGTATTCGTCAGTCTGTAAAGAATCAGTTCCAGTTTATTACCGGCTACTTTTTTGAGACTGTCGCCCATTAAGCCCATACCAAATAAAAAGAGGGCTACTCCGCTGAGCAATGATAAGATCATTGTAATTCCCATTTTCTTTTTTTCCTTTTTCTTAAGTTTTTAATTTGCAAACAGTTTTATTATAGACTACTTTACATAAAATTTACAACAGTTTTACAAAGATTTGTATGAATTCCTAAAATGAGGTTTCTGAGAGAAAAAAATGTTGTGAAATTCTCAGTTGATTTTTTTATTGACAGTGTCCAAATACGGAGACAGGAACAAAACAGTTACTGTTCAGACCATAGCTAATCACTTTGCTGATTAGCTATGAGGATGCACGTTTTGGCCTGAATGCATCTCGCCCATCGTCGCAGACGATTCTAAATGGCGAGATGCGTTACTGTTTGCAGCTATGCTGTGAACAGTAACGCAAAACAAGTGAAGAAGCTTTAGAGCATATACGTTTTGGTTGATTAAAACAGAAAATTCGGATATTATAAAGAACAAAGATACAATAAAGAGTAATGGAGAAGTGTTTCATGAAAAAAGCAGATAAGAAACTGACGTATATCATTCGTACGGGGATGACATGTCTGACCATTATTTTGATCGTCCTTTTTTTCCTGATCATGTCGCTGGTCGGAAAAATACAGGGGACAGCCAGAGTTGTCAATTATGCCGGACTTGTACGAGGCGGAACACAGAAAATAATCAAGCTGGAAAATGCAGGAGAACCGCAGGATGCCATGATCGAGACGATTTCTTCCTATATTGATGGATTGCGTAATGGTAGCAGCGAGCTAAATTTTATCCGTCTGGATGATTCGAAATTTCAAAATAAAATGGAAGAATTGGATACATATTTCCAGGGATTAAAAGAAGAGATATATCTTGTACGGGAAAAAGGATACGAAAATACGCAGATTATCGAGAAAAGTGACCATTTTTTCCAGATTTGTGATGAGGCAACCGGATATGCAGAGGCGTATTCACAGAAAAAAGCAACTGCTTTGAACAAACTTGAGAAAATTGTGATCGTTGATATTATCTGCCTGATCGTTCTGATCGGAATTGAGCTGATCAAGGCACTGCATTATGCGACACAGAACAGACTGCTGCAGAAGAAAGTGTATCTCGACGAGGCGACAGGGCTTCCGAACAAGAATAAATGTGAAGAGATCCTGAATGATCCGGAACCGGTGGGAAAGGATGGAACAATCGCGCTATGTGTATTTGATCTGAACAATCTTCGAACCATCAACAACAATCTGGGACATGATAAAGGGGATGAATATATCCGTTCTTTTGCAGTTCAGATGCGTCAGGCTGTGCCAGAGGAATATTTCGCAGGACGTGACGGTGGCGATGAATTTATTGTAGTATTGAAAGACGTAGATCATGCAAAAGCGCAGGAATGTCTGAATCAGATACGAAGTCAGACAGAAGAATATTCCAGAATCCATCCGGAGATGCCGATCAGTTATGCTGCCGGGTATGCTCTTTCCAGTGATTTTGATGAATGTACGATGAAAGATTTATTCCGGCAGGCGGACAAAAATATGTATATCGACAAAAACCGTGCGAAGATGCGGGAGGTGGCAGAAAAGCAGAAACAGAATCTGAAATTACTGGAGGAAGTCAGAAGACAGGGCTTTCAGTTTTCAGACTGTCTGTATTGTGATGTATTGCTGGATCAGTATCGGGTATTACGTGTCAGTTCTGGATTCTTTCTGGCAGATGACGGAAGTTATACCGGTGCTGTAGAACAGATACTTCAGGAGATTTCGAGTGGTGATACACGAAAACTGTTCCGTGAGAAACTGGATCCGTCTTATCTGAATCGGTTTTTAAATGCAGATACTCCGAAACTGGAACTTCCTTATGAGAAGACAGATGAAGAGGGGAAATTGCACCGTGGAAGGATTACGCTTCTTTTCAATAATGCAACGGAGGATGGCAGATTACATCATTTTCTGGTCGGATTTAAAGAATTTCATAACAGTGAAGAAATACGAGCAAATGAGAAACTTCAGCTTTCGCGGTATTATGAGCAGATGAAGCAGTCAATTCTGGAAAACGAGAATTATGTGGATGCGCTTCTGGAGACTGCGCAGGCAGTGTACACGGTCGATCTGACGAATGATTGTCTGGAGAAAGTATTTTATCATGAAGAAATCCGCAGGATACAGATCAATGTGGAGCTTCCTTGTTCTTATGATGCTTACTGCCGTGAACGCAGTCGTTATGTAATGGAAGAAACTCAGGAGAATTACAGGATTGTGGATTCGGCTGCAAAACTTCTGGAACGTTTCGCAATCGGTGAAAAGCAGGTGACGGTAGAATATCAGGAACGGGATTCTGACAACAGAAAGATCTGGTTTCAGAAAACGGTATTAATGTCTCAGGAAACGGTTTATGATGCTGAAACACAGCATGAAAGTACGATTGTACAGGGAATCATTCTGTTTCGGGATACTTCGGTATTTCATGAGAAAGAACAGCAGGAGAAGGAACGTCTTCAGGTAGCATTTGAAGAGGCGGATTCTGCCAGCAGGGCAAAGACAGAATTTCTGAACCGAATGAGTCATGACATTCGGACGCCGATCAATGGAATTATGGGAATGCTGGAAATCATCCGCAGGAACCGGCAGGATGAACCAAGAGTGGAAGACTGCCTGAATAAGATTCAGTTTTCTACGCAGCATCTGCTGGCACTGGTAAATGATGTCCTGGATATGAGCCAGATTGAATCCGGAAAGATGGAGATGAAACAGGAACCGTTTGATCTGGAAGAGCTTATGAATGAAGTATCATCGCTTGTAGAAGCGCAGGTCGCTGAGAATGGACTTCAGCATTTTAAACACAGAGGAAATCTGGAGCATACGCATTTACTTGGAGGTTCGCTTCAACTGAGGAGAATTATGGTTAATCTGCTCAGCAATGCGATTAAATATAACAAAGAAGGCGGACAGATTGATACTTATGCAAAAGAAGTATCTGCTGACGGGGAGACAGCGATTTTTGAATTTCAGATTGTTGATACCGGAATCGGAATGAGTGAAGAGTTTATAAAAAATGAAATGTTCAAACCTTTTACACAGGAAACATCTGATGCAAGAACGCAGTATCGTGGAACCGGTCTGGGAATGTCCATTGTAAAAGGACTGCTCGAAGAGATGCAGGGCTCGATCCAGGTACAGAGTGCGCTGGGAGAGGGAACAACGATTACGTTCCGGCTGCCATTTAAGATCGACCGGTCCCTGGAAAAGAAAGTTCAGGAAGAAAAAGTATCCTGTGCAAAAGAGTTGAAAGGACTTAGGGTTCTTGTGGTGGAAGATAATGATATTAATATGGAAATCAATGAATTCTATCTGACAGACCTTGGGGCAGAGATTGAAAAAGCATGGAATGGAAAAGAGGCAGTTGAGAAATTCGCCCAGTCTGAGCCGGGCACTTATGATGTGATTCTGATGGATCTTATGATGCCGGTCATGAACGGACTGGATGCAACGAAGAAGATTCGCGCAATGGAGCGGCCGGATGCAGAAGAGATTCCAATCCTTGCAATGACAGCACAGACTTCCGAGACAAGTGAAGCGGAAGGAAGAACTGCAGGAATGAATGGTTATATTCGAAAACCAGTGAATGAGCAGACGCTTTTAGAGGCAATCTTAGGAAAGATCTGAAGAATCAAAGCGTGTCTGAAAAATCATCCCTGCAATCTGCAGGTTACACACTCTAAAACAATTACAAAAAAGAGCATGGGAGGAAAAGCAGATGAGGTTATTACTGGCAGAAGATGAAAAAGAGCTTTCAGATGCACTGGTCACGGTGCTGAAATACAATCATTACAGTGTGGATGCGGTGTATGACGGAGAAGAAGCACTGCAGTATCTTGAGACAGAGAATTATGATGGCGTGATCCTGGATATCATGATGCCGAAAATGGATGGAATTCAGGTGCTGACTCAGGTGAGAAGCAAAGGCAATCAGGTGCCGATTCTTATGCTGACTGCAAAGGCGGAAGTAGATGACAAAGTGCTGGGACTGGACAGAGGTGCGAATGATTATCTGACCAAACCGTTTGCCATGAAAGAACTTCTGGCAAGAATCCGTGCAATGACGAGGCAGAAAGCAGAGCCGGATAATACATTACGTTTTGGTAACATCTCTCTGGACCGTGGAAACTTTGAACTGAAAGGGCCGGGCGGTTCGTTTCAGCTTGCCAATAAGGAATATCAGATGTTGGAACTTCTGATGGCAAATGCAGGACAGGTCATTCCGACGGATCGATTTCTGGAAAAGATCTGGGGCTATGACAGCGAGACAGAGGCACAGGTTGTATGGGTGTATCTGTCCTATCTCAGGAAGAAACTGACAGCAGTGAAGGCAGACGTAAAGATTAGAGCGCGCAGAAATGCGGGTTATGTACTGGAGGAAGAAGCGTGATACGGAAATTAAGACAGCGGTTTATTCTGGTGGCAATGCTGTCAGTTTTTGTAGTACTTGCAGTGATCATGGGATCTATCAATATCCTGAACTACCGGAAAATAGTCAGCGATGCAGATCATGTGACAGAGATTCTGGTGGAAAACGATGGCTCTTTTCCAAGGATGGAACCGCCGGAAAAGCAGGGGGTTCCTAAAGAAAATAATGGAAGCAGTTCATCGGATGAGAATCAGAGAGAGACCGATCAATTAAATGAAGACCAGTCAAATGGTACAGCAGACAGTCAGCTAAAAGAGAAGCCAGGAGATGGCCAGATGTTTTCAGCAGAGACACCTTATGAGACGAGGTATTTCACAGTAACGTTGTCTTCGGACGGTACTGTGACAGAATCTGATACAGTGAATATTGCAGCCATCACAGAAGATCAGGCAGAAGAATATGCACAGGATATTTACGAATCAGGGCATACAAAAGGTTTTTATAAAAATTACAGATATCAGGTGACGGAAGAAGACGGTTCTTATCAGATCGTCTTTGTGGACTGTCAGAGATCACTGGCGAATTTTTATGATTTTATGCGGATCAGTCTTGGAATATCTGCGGTCGGATTTGCGACAGTCTTCTTGATGGTACTTATTTTGTCTAAATATGTGTTCCGTCCGGTAGAAGATTCCTACCGCAAGCAGAAGCAGTTTATCACAGATGCGGGGCATGAACTGAAGACACCGCTGACGATCATTGATGCAAATGTAGAAGTGCTGGAGATGATGGAAGGCGAGAACCAGTGGACGACAAGCATCCATCATCAGACGAAGCGGCTGGCAAATCTGACAGCCGAGCTGGTAGAACTGTCCAGACTGGATGAAGAACGGGAACTTCCAATGATGGAATTTTCTTTTTCAGATGCTGTATCTGAGACAGCGGAAGGATTTCAGACGGCGGCTGAGGCAGCACGAAAGACACTGGAGATCCAGGTGGAACAGAATCTGTCATTTACAGGAGATGAACAGAAGATCCGAAAACTGGTTTCTGTTTTCCTGGATAATGCTTTGAAATATTCTGATGAGTCAGGTCAGATTCTTGTGAAAGCCGGTCGCAAAGGAAAAGGACGTTATCTGACAGTAGAAAATACTGCCAAAGATCAGAAACAGGGGAATCTGAATTATCTGTTTGAGCGGTTTTACAGGGAAGATGCTTCCAGAAGTTCTAAGACTGCAGGTTATGGAATCGGACTGTCGATTGCAAAGGCGATTGTTCAGGCACATAAAGGGAAGATCAGTGTCAGAGGAGAAGAAAACCGGTTTATTATTACGGTGGAATTCTGATAAGTATTTATTCCCCTATCTTAAAACAAAATTTGGTGGTATAATCATAAACGTTATGGATCAGTGTTAAAGTACATTCTTTATCCTGAATTAACTTTAACCAAAGTTGTTCTGAAAGTTGGGAGGAAGGAAATTGAGTAAGATACAGTACTCAGATATGGTAAATGGTTTTAAACCAGGCATTTTTGCCGCTCTGAATGAGAAGAAAGAAGAGCTTGTGAAAGCAGGCCGTACAATATATAATCTGTCGATTGGAACACCGGATTTTAAACCGGCGCCACATGTGATGAAAGCAATGCAGGATGCCTGTGGAATCCCTGAAAATTATAAATATTCACTGACAGATCTGCCGGAGCTGATCGAAGCTGTTCAGTATCGTTACAGACATCGTTTTGGTGTGGAACTGGAAGAAGACGAGATTATGTCTGTTTACGGTTCACAGGAATGTATGGCGCACATTGGTATGGTATTCTGCAATCCGGGAGACACCATCCTTGTGCCGAATCCGGGGTATCCGATGTTTGACATGAGCGGAGTAATGGCAAAGGCCAATGTAGAATATTACACGATCAAGGAAGAAAATGGCTACCTGCCGGATCTGGAACATATTCCGGAAGACGTATTAAAATGTGCAAAATATATGATCGTTTCTTATCCGCTGAATCCGGTCTGTGTCTGTGCACCGGATGAATTCTATCCGGAACTGATTGCATTTGCAAAGAAAAATAATATCGTTATTCTGCATGACAATGCATATTCCGATATCATTTTTACAAGAAAACAGGGCAAATCATTCCTTGCATTTGAGGGCGCAAAAGAAGTGGGGGTGGAATTCTATTCCCTGTCCAAGTCATATAACCTGACCGGAGCGCGTATTTCTTTCGTTGTGGGAAATAAGGAGATTGTAAAGAAGTTCCGTCTGCTGAGATCTCAGATTGATTATGGAATCTTCCTTCCGGTGCAGTATGCGGCAATTGCGGCTCTGACAGGACCAGATGATTTTGTTGAGCAGCAGAGAGAAGAATATGAAGCAAGAAATAAAGCACTCTGCGGCGGTCTCAGAAAAATCGGTTGGAATGTACCGGACAGTCAGGGAACCATGTTTGTCTGGGCAAAGATTCCGCAAGGATATGAATCTTCCGCGGATTTCTGCATGAAACTGATGGAGAAGACCGGTGTGATCGTGACACCGGGAAGCGCATTCGGAAGCGAAGGAGAAGGCTATGTCCGAATGGCACTGGTGATTAATGAACAGAAGATTCAGGAGATGCTGCAGACACTGGATGAGTCAGGGATGTTTCGGTAAGAAAGGGAATACAGAAAATGGAATATACAGAAGTACTGAAAAAAGCAAGAACATGTAGTGGACCGTACTGTAAGGTCTGTCCTGTATGTAATGGTGTGGCCTGTGGAAACACAATGCCGGGACCAGGTTCTAAAGGAAGCGGAACACTGGCCAGACGAAATTATGATAAATGGCAGGAGATCCGGATCAACATGGATACACTCTGTGAACAGAAAGAGCTGAATACAAAGCTCCGTCTGTTTGGAAAAGAATTTGATCTTCCTGTTTTTGCAGGACCGGTAGGCGCCGTAAAACTGCATTATGGAGAGAAATACAGTGATGAGCAGTACAATGAGATTCTGCTCAGAGGATGCCGTGAAAATGGAATCGCTGCATTTACAGGGGATGGAACAAATCCGCAGGTAATGATCGAGGCAACAGCGGCCATCGAAAAACTGGATGGATGTGGAATCCCTACAGTAAAACCATGGGATTTAAATACGATCCGTGAAAAGATGGAAATGGTAAAAAAATCAGGAGCATTTGCGGTTGCAATGGATATCGATGCAGCGGGACTTCCATTTCTTCAGAATATGAACCCACCGGCAGGAAGCAAGTCAGTGGAAGAACTGAAAGAAATTGTGAAAATGGCAGAGATCCCATTTATCCTGAAGGGAGTAATGACACCGGCAGCGGCCAGAAAGGCAATGGAGGCCGGAGTACAGGGAATCATCGTGTCCAACCACGGAGGACGTGTATTGGATCAGTGCCCTGCCTCTGCAGAAGTACTGCCGTCCATCGTGAAAGCTGTGGATGGTCAGGTGAAAGTGTTTGTGGATGGAGGTATCCGTAACGGAACCGATGTATTTAAAGCACTGGCGATCGGTGCAGATGCAGTTCTGATCGCACGCCCATTTGTAACGGCTGTTTACGGCGGCGAAGAAGCAGGCGTGGAAGCCTATGTAAATAAGATCAGAAATGAACTGACGGATACAATGAAGATGTGCGGTGCATTTTCATTAGAAGAAATCAGTCAGGAGATGATCTGGAATCAACTGTAATTAATTGTTACTGTTCACTCCCATGTCAATCACTCCGCTGATTGGCATGGAGGATGCACGTTTTGTCCTGAATGTATCTCGCCCATCGCCGTAGGCGATTCTAAATGGCGAGATACGTTACTGTTTGCAGGTTACCTGTGAACAGTAACAATTAATTGTTTGATGTGGATCATTATAATACTTTTTGACCTTTTGACACTGAGATCATAATATTGTACAAAGAAAGGTAGATTATACAATGAGAAGAATTGCAAAATTTGAAATTGTCAGCCTGGAGCAGTTCCGCGAGGCATGGACAGATACATTTGGACCGGCAGATGAAGGTGTGATTGAGGAACTCTATGAAACATTGAAATTACCGGCAAGAGCAACAGCCGGCAGTGCAGGATATGATTTCTTTGCACCGGCAGAAATCATACTGGAGCCGGGCGAGACAGCAAAGATCCCGACCGGAATCCGTGTCTGGATGGAACCGGACTGGGTATTAAAATGCTATCCAAGAAGCGGACTGGGATTCAAATACAGACTGCAGCTCAACAATACGGTGGGAATCATTGACAGTGACTATTATTATTCTGACAATGAAGGTCATATTTTTGCAAAGATCACAAACGACTCGAATGAAGGAAAAACTGTGAAAGTGGCAGCAGGAGAAGGCTTCATGCAGGGAATCTTTGTGGAGTATGGAATCACACTGGATGATGATGTGACAGAAGTAAGAAATGGCGGATTCGGAAGCACAACACAGAAGTAAGAGATTAAAAACTGCCAATAAAAAAGAATAAAATCTGAAAATGCAGAGAAAATAATCTCTGTATGAGACCAGAGAAAATGTTACTGTTCAAAGCATAGCTGCAAACAGTAACGAGAAAATACTGTAACAGTAACAGAAAAAGATCGTAGGCTTCATGCATGTAAGTGGAGTCTGCGGTCTTTTTATATACCATACTTGAGTGAATTTTTTGAAGTGTATTTTGTAATAAAGTAATAAATAATTTCAGGGAGAGTTGGCAGATGATTAAGAAAATCGAAAAAAAGATCAGTGCTTCATTTGAAAAAAATATTGCTTATATGGATCAGATCCTTCCGGTGGAGGAAAGCTTTGATCTGATCAAACGGGAGATGGAGATTGGAGGAAAGACGACAGTCTTTTATTATATCGATGGTTTTATTAAAGATGAAACAATGCTGAAAATCATGGATGCATTTCTGTCTGTCACAGAAGAGGATCTGCCGGAGAATGCGGAAGAATTTGCGAAAAAAGAAGTCCCTTATGTAGAAGTGGAAGTAATCCGGGAGTTTGATGGAGTGATCCGGAATGTTTTATCCGGAGTAGCAGCGATGTTCCTGGCTGGATATGATGCCTGCATCTGTATCGACTGCCGTACTTATCCGGCGCGTAGTGTGGAAGAGCCGGACAAAGATAAATCACTGAGGGGCTCGAGAGACGGGTTCGTTGAGACGATTGTGTTTAACACAGCGTTGATGAGAAGAAGGATCCGGGATCCGCACCTGATCATGGAGATGACGGAGGCGGGACAGGCATCCAGGACAGACATTGCCATCTGCTATATGTCAGACCGGGTAGATGAGGAATTACTGCAAAATATCAAGATCAGGATCGAAGAATTAGAGGTGGACGATCTGCGGATGAATCAGCAGAGTCTGGCTGAATCCATGTTTCGGAGAAAATGGTTCAATCCATTTCCAAAATTTAAGTTCACAGAACGTCCGGATACGGCAGCAGCCTGTCTGCTGGAAGGGAAAGTTGTGATTCTGGTCGATAATTCCCCATCAGCGATGATCTTGCCGACTTCCATTCTGGACATGATTGAAGAGGCGAATGACTATTATTTTCCTACAATGACCGGAATCTATCTGAAGGTATCAAGAACGATCATTACAATCGCCACAGTATTTTTTACGCCGTTATATCTGTTATTTATGCAGAATCTGACCTGGCTGCCGAGGATTTTCTCTTTCGTGGTAGTGCAGGATCATGTAAATATTCCATTGATCTGGCAGTTCCTGATTCTGGAGCTTGCAATTGACGGGCTGCGTTTGGCGGCAATGAATACACCGAGTATGCTGAGCACTCCGCTGAGCGTGATCGCCGGAATTGTCATGGGAGAGTTCTCTGTAGAATCCGGCTGGTTTAACAGCGAAGTGATGCTTTATATGGCATTTGTGGCGGTGGCAAATTACACACAGCCTAATTTTGAACTGGGATATGCGTTGAAATTCATGCGTCTGATGCTTCTTGTACTGACTGCGGTATTTGATCTGGCAGGATTTATCGTTGGATGTATTCTGGTACTTTGTTTCCTTATCTTTAACAAAACACTGTCCGGGCGAAATTATTTGAATGTAAAGCTCAATTAGTTTTGCATCACAGACGAAAAGATGGTATGATGGGACTGTGTAAGGCTGCCTGTGTTTTTAGACACATTTTGGCGAAAATGATGTGAAAAGAATCCTGTGGATTGCAGAAGAAATAAAATCCGGCTGGAGCGTATAATTTTGCAGTATTTGTCAGAGTGATCAGAACAGGACCGGGCGGTATTTGTGCACATTATTACACCGGGAATACAAAGAGAAGGTCCCGGACATTGTGCAGGAGGGCAAATAAATGAGAGAATTTGTAATCACAGTAAACAGTACCGTGGATTTACCAAAGGAATGGCTGGAAGAAAGACATGTTCCGGTTATGCCTTTAAAATATACAATTGACGGAGAAACTTATCCGGATATGGATGGTTTGTCAGCAAAAGAATTTTTTCAGAAACTCAGAGAGGGACATATGTCTGTTACATCGCAGATCAATCCGGATGAGGCGAGAGAGATGCTGGAACCAATCGTAAAAGAAGGAAAAGATATTCTTCATCTGGCATTTTCTTCAGGGTTAAGTGGAACATACAACAGTATGAGGATCGCGGCAGAGGAACTTTCAGAAGAATACCCGGATGCAAAGATTGTGGTGATCGACACACTCTGTGCGTGCATGGGTGAAGGGCTTCTGCTTCACAAGGCGCTGCAGTTGAAAGAACAGGGAAAGACTCTGGATGAGATTGCAGCATGGGTAGAAGAGAATAAACTTCATATCTGTCACAATGTTACAGTGGATGACCTGAATCATCTTCACAGAGGAGGACGTATCTCCAAGACAGCAGCAGTTCTGGGAACGCTGGTTCAGGTGAAGCCGATTATCCATGTGGATAATGATGGAAAACTTCAGGTAATCGGAAAAGAGCGTGGCCGAAGAAAATCCCTGAACAAGATTGTAGATATGTCAGTGGAGCAGGCAAAGGGCTGGGAGAATGATCTTGTAATGATCACACACGGTGACTGTCTGGAAGATGCGCAGTATGTAGAAAAGCGCGTGAAAGAAAAGATGGGCGTGGAGAATGTTCTGATCAATAATATCGGAACAGTGATCGGAAGCCATACCGGCCCGGGCGTAGTTGCTGTGTTCTGTATGGGAAATAAGCGGTAAATTAAATTTAAACACACTCTAACAGGCATCGGATTGTATTAATTAATAAAAATAAAATTGCAACAGTTCAGCCATGAATTCGAATCGATCATTTTACGGCTGATTCTCGCACGAGGGTATCTGTGAGATACGTTACTGTTTACAGCTATGCTGTGAACAGTAACACGTATGGTTATAAAAAATAAGAGAAAATAAGAAAAACAGTTGACAGGTGAGAGCGGATGTGCTAAATTATATATTGCGTTGAGCAAAAAACAAAGTAGAGTATCCACTCTCACCGCAGCACAATTGAGTGACTGATGGTTCGATATCGATAATATAATAGTAAATTCTGTTTTAGACAGAAGCTGTATGTTTTCGGGTGGATATGATATTCACTCGTTTTTTTGTGTTTTCACGCAGAACCTAAAGGAATTTCATTTGACGGAGGTATACGACAATTAGCGATTTAATGATTAACGAGCAGATCAGAGACAGAGAAGTAAGACTGATCAGCGCGGATGGGGAACAGTTAGGTATCATGTCAGCAAGAGAGGCCATGAAACTTGCGCAGGAAGCAGAGCTTGATCTTGTCAAGATTGCTCCGGGAGCAAAACCGCCGGTTTGTAAGATTATCGATTACGGTAAATACAAATACGAGCAGACACGTAAAGAAAAAGAGGCCAAAAAGAAGCAGAGAACTGTTGAAATCAAGGAAGTGCGTTTATCACCGAATATTGATACGAATGACCTGAATACAAAGATGAACAACGCCAAGAAGTTCATTTCCAAAGGTAATAAGGTTAAGGTGACACTGCGTTTCCGTGGACGTGAGATGGCTCACGTACAGCAGAGCAAACATATTCTTGATGATTTTGCAAAGATGCTTGAAGATGTTGCATCTGTGGAAAAACCAGCAAAACTGGAAGGCAGAAATATGAGCATGGTTTTAACTGAAAAACGTTAAAGCAATATGATCCGGGATGAAAATCCGGTAAGGCAGCACAATAAAGGAGGAAATTATCATGCCAAAAATCAAAACAAATAGAGCGGCAGCAAAGCGCTTCAAAGTAACAGGTACAGGAAAGCTGAAAAGAAACAAAGCTTATAAGAGCCATATCTTAACAAAGAAATCTACAAAGAGAAAGAGAAATCTTAGACAGGCTACAATTACAGATGCAACAAATGTAAAGAACATGAAAAAGGTTTTACCATATCTTTAAGATTTGGATTAAGGAGGATTAAGAAATGGCAAGAATCAAAGGCGGAATGAACGCTAAGAAGAAACATAACAGAACACTGAAACTGGCTAAAGGATACAGAGGAGCCCGCTCCAAACAGTACAGAGTTGCAAAACAGTCTGTAATGAGAGCACTTACATCTGCATACGCTGGAAGAAAACAGCGCAAACGTCAGATGAGACAGCTTTGGATCGCTCGTATTAACGCAGCAGCTAGAATGAATGGACTTTCCTACAGCAAATTCATGCACGGTCTTAAACTGGCTAACGTTGACATGAACAGAAAGATGCTTGCAGAACTTGCAGTAAACGATAAAGAAGGATTTGCTACACTTGCAGCTCTTGCAAAAGAGAAACTTGCTTAATTTGTAGTAACAGTTCCATATATAAGCTGATTTACCCCGGATTCATTTTGAATCTGGGGTTTTTAAGCTAAACTATTGTTTGTATTGTAGATACTAATAAAACATTTAAAAAAATTGAAAAAACTTGTTGACATTTGTTGGGAGTTATAGTATTATACTTTTTGTGGTCAGCACGGGGAACTGTGAGGAACATAAAAACAATGAAATGCGGAAGTGTCGGAACTGGCAGACGAGCAAGACTAAGGATCTTGTGATCAGTGCGATCGTGTGGGTTCAAGTCCCATCTTCCGCATTATAATAACTAAACATTGTTTTATGCGGAAGTGTCGGAACTGGCAGACGAGCAAGACTAAGGATCTTGTGATCAATGCGATCGTGTGGGTTCAAGTCC
>NZ_CAKRDI010000040.1 GCF_934309415.1 uncultured Mediterraneibacter sp. | reverse complement strand
CTCCTTCTGATAAACTGCGGAGCAGTTATTCGGTTATGAGCAAGTAGCGAAGCGGATTGCGAATATCCGCTTGACTGTATGAATCAATCGTTTTCAAAGAGGGGACGGCGGAAATGAATCAGAAAATAAAGCACCGGTTTAAGACGGAGGTATCGCTGATTCTGACTGTAGTATGTATTGGCGGTATCTGTGCGCTTCAGCAGCTGAGGCAGGGAAGCGGCTCTATGGTGGCGGTCAACAGGCAGTTACAGACAAATCTGTTGCAGGCTTCCGCAGAATGGTACATGCCGGTGGCTGTATTTCACAGTCAGGAGAGAGAAAACCGTCAATGGAACTGGCTGCGTGGAAAAGTATTTGCCTGGATGCCGATACTGAATTATATGGAAGAGCATGTAAATGGGCAGACAACACTGGAGGATGAACAGACGATTGCAAAGATTCTGGAAAGTCAGGCAAATGAGGAACACGCAGTGGATGAAAATGGAATCTGGCATGGAGAAGAAAATGGTACAGCAGACGGGCAGATGGCAGATTCAGAAGGAACGGATGCAGATGCGGGGCTGGCATCTGCACAGCCGGTTGCGGAAATATCTATGGATCAGTTAAAAGATTTCGATTATCTGCTGGAACATTTTTACACGGTAGACAGCTCCACTATGATCGGAGCGGATCAGTTGAATGCAGAGGAACTTCTGGGAGAAAATATGAAAATCAATCAGGAGACCGGAGGTCCTAAAGTGCTGATCTTTCACACCCATTCGCAGGAAAATTTTGCAGATTCTGATCCGGATGACCCGTCCACAAGCATTGTGGGAATGGGCGAGTATCTGACGGAACTTCTGAATGCAAAAGGGATTGAGACACTGCATGATTCGGGAGTTTATGATATTATCAATGGGAAACTGGACCGCAGCCGTGCTTACGAAAATGCAGAAGCTTCTGTGCGGCCGATCCTGGAAGAGAATCCGTCCATCGAAGTGGCCATCGATCTGCACCGGGACGGTGTGGCAGAATCTACTCATCTTGTGACAGAAATCGACGGAAAGCCGACCGCAAAAATCATGTATTTCAACGGACTGAGCAGAACCCGTGCCAATGGAGATATCGGGTATCTGTATAATCCGTATATTCAGGATAATCTTGCATTTTCCCTTCAGATGCAGGTGGCATCCGAGACATATTACCCGGGATTTGCCAGACATATTTATCTGAAAGCATACCGGTATAACCTGCATCTTCTGCCGAAATCTCTCCTGATCGAAGCCGGGGCACAGACCAACACAGTGGAAGAGATGCGAAATGCCATGGAAGTACTGGCAAAATTGCTGGCTGCGGTATGCTGTGAACAGTAATCGTTACTGTTCACAGGTAACCTGCAACCAGTAACGTATCTCGCCATTTAGAATCGCCTACGGCGATGGGCGAGATACATTCAGGACAAAACGTGCATCCTCCATGCCAATCAGCGGAGTGATTGACATGGGAATGAACAGTAACAGTAACACATAGTGCAGATACAGGGAAAAGAAATTCGGGTTGAAAATTGAAAACACAGATGGTATAGTATCAAATGGATTTTATTGCGAAAACAGGAATCGAGAAAATTCTATCAGATCAGTTCCTTCTTGCGGTCAGAGCATGTCGTAAAGCGGGCGTGTGAGGGGAACTGTTTAAAAATACAAGAAGGAGAACGAAAATGTCAGGAAATAATACATACGATGCAGGCAGCATTGCGGTACTGGAAGGTCTGGAAGCTGTCCGTAAACGTCCGGGAATGTATATAGGAAGCGTGTCTACGAAAGGTCTGAACCATCTGATCTATGAGATCGTGGATAATGCAGTGGATGAGCATCTTGCAGGTTACTGTACAGAGATCCATGTCACACTGGAAAAAGACGGATCTGCCACCGTGTCCGACAATGGACGTGGAGTCCCGGTAGATATGCACCAGAAAGGTGTGTCTGCTGCTCGTCTTGTGTATACGACACTGCATGCCGGAGGAAAATTCGATGACTCTGCGTACAAAACGAGCGGAGGTCTTCATGGAGTAGGTTCTTCGGTTGTAAATGCTCTTTCTAATTATATGGACGTAAAGATCAGCAGAGACGGATTCATTCATCACGACCGTTATGAAAAGGGAGTTCCGGTGATCAAACTGGAGAACGGACTGCTGCCGAAGATCGGAAAGACAAGAAAGACCGGCACAACAGTCAATTTCCTGCCGGACGGCACGATTTTTGAAAAAACAAAATTCAAAGCAGAGGAAGTCAAAAGCCGACTGCACGAGACCGCGTATCTGAATCCGAAGCTGAAGATCATCTTTGATGATAAACGCCCGGAGACAGCCGAACATATCGAATACCATGAGCCGGAAGGAATCATTGGATTTATCCAGGATCTGAATCATAAGAAAGAAGTACTGCATGATCCGGTGTATTTCAAAGGAGAAGCAGACGGGATCGAAGTGGAAGTGGCATTACAGTATGTCAACGAATTCCACGAAAATGTACTTGGATTCTGTAACAATATTTACAATGCGGAAGGTGGAACACATCTGACCGGATTTAAGACAACATTTACAACAGTCATGAACCAGTATGCCCGCGAGATCGGAATCCTGAAAGAGAAAGATGCGAATTTTACCGGAGCAGATATCCGTAATGGAATGACCGCCATTGTATCGATCAAACATCCGGATCCGCGTTTTGAGGGACAGACAAAGACAAAGCTGGACAACCCGGATGCATCCAAAGCAGTGGGAAAAGTAACCGGAGAAGAGATCGTCCGTTATTTTGACCGCAATATTGAAGTACTTAAGACAGTGCTTTCAAGTGCAGAGAAAGCTGCGAAGATCCGTAAGACAGAGGAGAAAGCAAAGACAAATCTTCTGACTAAGCAGAAATATTCTTTTGACAGCAATGGAAAACTTGCCAACTGCGAGAGCCGTGATCCGAAGAAATGTGAGATTTTCATCGTCGAGGGAGATTCTGCCGGTGGTTCAGCAAAAACTGCCAGAAACAGAAATTTCCAGGCAATCCTTCCAATCCGTGGAAAGATCCTGAACGTAGAGAAGGCCAGCATTGACAAAGTGCTTGCAAATGCAGAGATCAAGACGATGATCAATGCATTTGGCTGTGGATTTTCCGAAGGATATGGAAATGATTTCGACATCACAAAACTGCGTTACGACAAGATCATTATCATGGCCGATGCGGACGTGGACGGAGCGCATATTTCCACCTTGCTGCTGACTTTATTCTACCGCTTTATGCCGGAACTGATCTACGAGGGACATGTTTACATTGCCATGCCGCCGCTTTATAAAGCGATGCCAAAGCACGGAGAAGAAGAGTATCTGTATGATGACAAGGCACTGGAAGATTACAGAAAGACTCACACAGGTTCCTTTACACTGCAGCGTTACAAAGGTCTGGGTGAGATGGATGCAGAACAGCTCTGGGAGACTACACTGGATCCGGAGAGACGTCTGCTGAAACTTGTGGAGATCGAGGATGCGAGAATGGCTTCCAGCGTGACAGAGATGCTGATGGGAACCGAAGTTCCGCCGAGACGTGCATTTATTTATGAGAATGCGACAGAGGCAGAACTGGATATTTAGGATATTTAACAGATACATTCAGGACAAAACGTGCATCCTCCATGCCAATCAGCGGAGTGATTGACATGGGATTGAACAGTAACATATATTCCAGAGTGATGAAAAAGATTTGTAAGAAATATCGTAGAAATAAATGACAGAGACAGAGAAAACAGGAGAAATACAATGAACAGTGAATCACAGATTATAAGGACGGAATATTCCGATCTTATGAAAAAATCCTATATCGATTACGCTATGAGTGTTATCATTGCCAGAGCACTCCCGGATGTAAGAGACGGACTGAAACCGGTTCAGAGACGTACACTGTATGATATGTATGAACTGGGAATCCGATATGATAAACCGTATAGAAAATGTGCCCGTATCGTGGGAGATACAATGGGTAAATACCATCCGCATGGAGACAGTTCCATCTACGATGCGCTGGTTGTGATGGCGCAGGATTTCAAAAAAGGAGAGATCCTGGTAGACGGACACGGAAACTTTGGTTCCATCGAAGGAGATGGTGCAGCCGCCATGCGATACACAGAGGCGAGACTGACCAAATTTACACAGGAGGTATATCTTGCGGATCTGGATAAGAATGTCATTGATTTTGGACCAAACTTTGATGAGACAGAGAAAGAGCCGCTGGTACTCCCGGTGCGTGTGCCGAATCTTCTTGTAAACGGAGCAGAAGGAATCGCAGTCGGTATGGCAACGAGCATTCCGACACACAACCTCTGCGAAGTGATCGACGGCGTGAAAGCCTATATGAAGAATGATCAGATTACAGTGAAACAGTTGATGAAATACATCAAAGGACCGGATTTCCCGACCGGAGGAATCGTGGTAAATAAGGATGATCTGGTCAATATTTATGAAACCGGACAGGGCAAGATCAAGATCCGCGGTAAAGTGGAAGTGGAAGATCTCAAAGGTGGCAAGAAGCAGCTGGTCATCACAGAGATCCCGTATACTATGATCGGTGCCGGAATCGGAAAATTCCTGAATGATGTCTGCAATCTGGTGGAGACAAAGAAGACGACAGACATTGTGGACATCTCCAACCAGTCTTCTAAAGAAGGAATCCGCATTGTCATCGAACTGAAACGCGGCGCAGATGTGGAAAATCTGAAGAACATGCTTTATAAGAAGACACGTCTGGAAGATACATTTGGTGTAAATATGCTGGCGGTTGCAGACGGAAGACCGGAGACGCTCAGCCTGAAGCAGATCATCGAGCATCACGTGGATTTCCAGTTTGAGCTTGCAACGAGAAAATACACGACACTGCTAGGAAAAGAGCGGGAGAAGAGTGAAGTACAGGAAGGTCTGATCAAAGCCTGTGACGTGATTGATCTGATCATCGAGATCCTGCGTGGAAGTAACTCTGTGAAAGACGCGAAGGCCTGCCTGGTCAACGGTGAAACAGAGAACATCCGCTTTAAATCAGCAATCTCTAAGAAAATGGCAGCGATGCTGCGTTTTACAGAACGTCAGGCTAATGCTATTCTGGAGATGCGTCTCTACCGCCTGATCGGTCTGGAGATCGAGGCACTTCAGAAAGAGCATGAACAGACACTGGCAAATATCGCAAAATATGAAGACATTCTGAATAATTACGATTCCATGGCAAATGTGATCATTGAAGAACTGGATTCTTATAAGAAAGAATTTGGACGCAAGCGTCGTACGGTTGTGGAGAATGCAGAGGAAGCTGTCTTTGAAGAGAAGAAGATCGAGGAGCAGCAGGTCGTCTTCCTGATGGATCGTTTTGGTTATGCCAAAACAGTGGACACAGCAGTTTATGAGCGAAACAAAGAAGCAGCGGACAATGAAAATAAATACATTGTACATTGCCTGAACACCGGAAAGCTCTGCCTCTTCACAGACACCGGCAAGATGCATCAAGTGAAAGTGCTGGATCTTCCATATGGAAAATTCCGTGATAAGGGAACTCCGATCGATAATGTAAGTAATTATTCCAGCAGTGAAGAACAGATCGTCATGATCTGCGAAGCAGAACAGATGCGGTTCTCCAAATTGCTTTTTGCTACAGCGCAGGGAATGATCAAGCGGGTGGATGGAAGTGAGTTCCAGGTGGCAAAACGTACCATCGTGGCAACCAAACTTCAGGATGAGGACACACTGGTGGATGTGAAAGTTGTCACAGAGAATCAGAACGTAGTCCTTCAGACAAAGAACGGATATTTCCTTCGTTTTACAGCGTCAGAAGTTCCGGAAAAGAAGAAAGCAGCCGTTGGTGTGCGGGGCATCCGTCTGCAGAAAAAGGACGAACTGGAACATGTTTATCTGTTTGAAGAAGGAACAGAGACAAAAGTGGATTATGGAGAAAAACAGGTAACCCTGAACCGCCTGAAACTGGCAAAACGAGACGGTATGGGAACAAAAACAAGATAAAAAATGGGCAAACCACTTGATTTATCTGGAAAAAGGTGCTAAAGTAAGTACAGATACATAAAGAACCTGGCAGAAGAGTGAACGAAAGTTCACTCTTCTTTGATGATATGGAAAATGTTGTAACTTCTATCTGAAAATGTTTTTTTGGAAGAACTATAACATTACAGCCGACAGCAATTTATGGTTATGGATGTTCCTGTGAGGAATGGCATTGGTTCTTTATGTAAATATAGAAAATATCATTAAAAAGAAAGGGAGTTTAGCGTGTCCAGAAGAGAAGAGTATGAACAGCAGACAGAGACACTGCTTGAGCCGATTGTTACAGAACTCGGATTTGAGCTGGTGGACGTGGAATATGTGAAAGAAGGCGGTACATGGTATCTGAGGGCTTATATTGATAAACCCGGCGGTATTGCGGTAGATGACTGCGAGGCAGTGAGCAGGAGATTTTCAGATATCCTTGATGAGAAGGATTACATTGCAGACTCCTATGTCTTTGAGGTGAGCTCTCCGGGGCTTGGAAGACCTCTCAAAAAAGAGAAGGATTTCAAGAGAAGCCTTGGCGAGGAAGTGGAAATTCGGACTTATCGTGCGATCGATCGTCAGAAAGAGTTCGTAGGACTGCTGAAAAGTTATGATGAGAACACAGTGACAATCACATACGAAGATGACACAGAGCAGACATTTGACAGAGGAGACATCGCCCTGATCCGTCTGGCTTTGGATTTTTAATTTAGGAGGAAAGAATAATGAACACAGAATTACTGGAAGCGTTGACGATTCTTGAGGAAGAGAAAAATATCAGCAAGGATGTCATGATGGATGCAATTGAGAATTCATTGCTCAGCGCCTGTAAGAATCATTTCGGAACATCCGATAACATCAAGATCGTGATGGACAGAAATACATGCGACTATTCTGTATATGCAGAGAAGGAAGTTGTAGAAGAAGTATTTGACCCGGCCATCGAGATCAGCCTGGAAGATGCAGAAGAGATCGATTCCTCACTCCATATCGGAGATGTGGCTCAGGTTCCGGTTTATTCCAAAGAATTTGGACGTATCGCAACACAGAATGCAAAGAACCTGATCCTTCAGAAGATCAGAGAAGAAGAGCGCAAAGTGGTATTTGACCAGTATTTCGAGAAAGAGAAAGATATTGTAACTGGTATTGTTCAGCGTTATGTTGGAAAGAATATCAGCATCAACCTCGGAAGAGCAGATGCAATGCTGACAGAGAACGAGCAGGTAAAAGGAGAACACTTCGAACCGACAGAGCGTATCAAACTGTATATCGTAGAAGTAAAGAATACACCGAAGGGACCAAAGATCCTTGTATCCCGTACACATCCGGAACTTGTAAAACGTCTGTTTGAGGCAGAGGTTGCAGAGGTGAAAGACGGAACAGTTGAGATCAAGAGCATTGCCCGTGAGGCAGGATCCCGTACAAAGATGGCTGTATGGTCCAATGATCCGAATGTTGATCCGGTAGGAGCATGCGTTGGTATGAACGGAGCCAGAGTGAATGCAGTCGTACAGGAACTCAGAGGTGAGAAGATCGATATCATCAACTGGGATGAGAACCCGGCACTTCTGATCGAGAATGCACTCAGCCCGGCAAAAGTTATTTCAGTTATGGCAGATCCGGACGAGAAGGTAGCAGGAGTTATCGTTCCTGATTATCAGCTTTCTCTTGCAATCGGTAAAGAAGGACAGAATGCAAGACTTGCAGCACGTCTGACAGGATACAAGATCGATATCAAGAGTGAGACACAGGCCATCGAGAGCGGAGAACTTCCGGAAAACTACATGGAGCAGATGGGTATGGTCGGAGAAGAAGGCTATACAGAGTTTGACGAGGAAGAAGGACAGGAAGAGACAGCAGAATTCGAAGAAGCTGAAGAGACAGCAGAAGCTCCGGCTGAGGAAGAGAAGACAGAAGAGATCGAATTCGTAGAGGCTGACGGCGAATAAGATTTGAGAGGGTGAAGCGCTTGGCAGTAAAGAAGAAGATTCCCATGCGGAAATGTGTGGGCTGTGGAGAGATGAAACCGAAGAAGGAACTGATCCGGATCCTCAGAATCGAAGAAGAGGATTTTGTGATTGATACGACCGGGAAGAAAAACGGGCGCGGAGCTTATCTGTGTCCGCAGAAAGAATGTTTTGCACAGGCTGTGAAGAATAAAGGTCTGGAACGTTCTTTCAAACAGGCGATTCCGCAGGAAGTATATGAGAGACTGGAAAAGGAGATGGAGTCAATTGGCTAGAGATAAAGTACTGTCTCTGATCAGTCTTGCAACAAAGGCTGGAAGATGCGCAAGCGGTGAATTTATGACAGAGAGTGAAGTGAAGTCCGGACGGGCGACACTGGTCGTGGTAGCCGAAGATGCATCAGACAATACAAAGAAGAAATTCCGAGACATGTGTGAATTTTACGAAGTTCCGATCATAGTCTACGGAGATAAAGATACCCTGGGACATGCGATGGGCAAACAGTTCCGCGCATCCCTGGCAATCTTGGATGAAGGGTTCACCAAAGGGATCCTCAAAGAGATGAAAGCGAGATCTTCTGAAGCATAAAACGAAACGCGTTCAGAAGATGCGCAGAAACATGGAAGAAAGCTTTGGAAGAAGAAAATAGGAAGAAGCCAGGATCAGTGTCTGTGAAAACAGAAAAGAAGAATCTGAAAGCTGTTTATAATTTACGGCAGGAAAGAATGAAATTGGCTTCGGAATATTTTAAATAAGAGAAACATAGAAATTTAGAGTTGGTAACTGACAGACAGAAGGGGGTGGATGGTCCTGCTCACAGATCATGTGAACGGGAACCACAGACAACCTGCGACAGATCTGAACAGTTACAAGAGTCAGATGAGTACAGTGGAGGATAACGTGGCAGAAGAGTTTAGAAAAGAGACAGCCGGAAAGAAAGAAGAAGCAAAGACAGAACCGGCAGCAGATATGACAACAGAGAAAGACGGCGGAGCTCCAAAGAAGAAAAATGTTGCATTTGTAGTCCGTCCGCAGAATTCAAAGAACAGCAGCAGACTGCAGGGAAAACGCCCGGCACAGAACCAGGGACGTCCTGCACAGGGAGGAAACCGCCCGGCAGGAAACAGACCGGCACAGGCAGGCAGCCGTCCGACAGGAGAAGGAAGACCGGCGCGTACAGAGAGACCGCAGGGAACACGTGCAGCTGAGGAAGGAAGAGGACCTCGTACAGAGAGACCGGCACGTCAGGACAGACCTGCACAGGGAGGAAACCGTCCAGAGAGAACATCCCGCCCGACAGGAGAGGGAAGACCGGTACGTCAGGACAGAAACGACAGACCGGGACAGCGTCCGTTCGGAGACAGAAATGACAGAGGACCGCGTCAGGACAGAGGAGACAGAAATGACTCCCGCAGAAATGACAACAGAGGAGACAGAAACGACAGAGGACCACGTCAGGACAGAGGTGGACGTGATTTCGGAAACCGTGACCGTGATCAGAGAGGCGGACAGGGACAGCGTGGAGACAGAAGAAATGACTCCCGCAGAAATGACAAAGACAGAGATGCAGCTCCAATCGTAGAGCAGCAGAAGAGCCAGAGAAATAAGGCAAAAGACAAAGAGAGAGACAACAAGAAGAAAGAATACAGAGACGAGGCATTCGAGGGCAGAGGCAAAAAAGGCAAGAAGCAGAAGAATGTAGCCGAGGTGAAGAAACCACAGATCAAGCAGGAAGAGAAACAGGAAGAGCAGATCAAACAGATCGTTATCCCGGAAGTTCTTACAATCAAAGAGCTTGCTGACAAGATGAAGATCGTTCCGTCTGTGATCGTAAAGAAACTCTTTATGCAGGGCAAGATCGTTACTGTAAACCAGGAAGTAGATTATGATACAGCAGAAGAGATCGCAATGGAATTTGACGTTCTCTGCGAGAAAGAAGTAGTAGTCGATGTAATCGAAGAACTTCTTAAAGAGGATGAAGAAGACGAAAGCCTGATGGTAAAACGTCCTCCTGTAGTCTGTGTAATGGGTCACGTTGACCACGGTAAAACTTCCCTTCTGGATGCAATCCGTGACAGTAATGTAACAGGTCGTGAGGCCGGTGGTATCACACAGCACATCGGTGCATCTGTTGTAGAGATCAATGGGGAGAAGATCACATTCCTTGACACACCGGGACATGAGGCGTTTACAGCAATGCGTATGCGTGGAGCAAACTCTACAGATATCGCGATCCTTGTAGTAGCAGCAGACGACGGTGTTATGCCACAGACTGTTGAGGCAATCAACCATGCGAAAGCAGCAGGAATCGAGATTATCGTTGCAATCAACAAGATCGATAAGCCAAGTGCGAATATCGAGCGTGTAAAACAGGAGCTGACAGAGTATGAACTGATTCCGGAAGACTGGGGCGGAAGCACCATCTTCGTACCGGTATCTGCACATACAAAAGAAGGTATCCAGGATCTGCTTGAGATGATCCTTCTGACAGCAGAAGTGATGGAGCTCAAAGCGAACCCGAACCGTGCAGCCCGTGGTCTTGTCATCGAGGCTGAGCTGGATAAAGGAAAAGGATCTGTTGCAACTGTTCTTGTACAGAAAGGTACACTTCATGTAGGAGATGCCATTGCAGCAGGAAGCGCACACGGACGTGTAAGAGCCATGATGGATGACAGAGGAAGACGTGTCAAAGAAGCAGGACCGTCCCAGCCGGTTGAGATCCTCGGCCTGAATGACGTTCCGAATGCCGGTGAAGTATTCGTAGGATGTGATTCTGAGAAAGAGGCAAGAGCATTTGCCGAGACATTTATCTCTCAGAATAAAGTAAAACTTCTGGAAGAGACAAAATCCAAGATGTCTCTGGATGATCTGTTCAACCAGATCCAGGAAGGTAACTTAAAAGAACTGGATATCGTAGTAAAAGCAGACGTACAGGGATCTGTTGAGGCGATCAAGCAGAGCCTCCTGAAACTGAGCAACGACGAAGTTGTTGTTAAGATCATCCATGGCGGTGTTGGTGCGATCAACGAATCTGACGTAATCCTTGCATCTGCATCCAATGCGATCATCATCGGATTTAACGTACGTCCGGATGCTACAGCAAAAGAGATCGCTGAGCGCGAAGGTGTAGACTTAAGACTTTACAGAGTTATCTACAATGCCATCGAAGATGTAGAGGCAGCCATGAAGGGAATGCTCGATCCTGTATTCGAGGAGAAGATCCTTGGTCATGCAGAAGTACGTCAGACATTCAAGGCTTCCGGAGTTGGAACGATCGCCGGAGCTTATGTTCAGGATGGTATCTTCGAGAGAAACTGTTCTGTTCGTCTTGTTCGTGACGGAATCGTTGTATTCGACGGACCGCTTGCATCTCTGAAACGTTTCAAAGATGACGTGAAGGAAGTAAAAGCCGGATACGAGTGTGGTTTCGTATTTGAGAACTACAATGATATCAAAGAAGGCGACCAGGTTGAAGCTTACAAGATGGTGGAGACTGAGCGTAAATAATAAAATGAATTGTGGAAACTGCAATGTGGTGAAGCAATTATCTTAATAAAAATGATCAGAACATAGGTTCCTGGAATGTGTTTCTGGAACCTGTTCTGAAATTTTAAGGAGCAGAATAATGAGAAAAAACAGTATTAAAAATACGCGTGTAAATGCAGAAGTTCAGCGTGAGCTGAGTAATATCCTGCGCGGTGGAATCAAAGATCCGAGAGTTGCACCGATGACTTCTGTAGTTGCTGTCGAAGTAGCTCCGGACTTAAAGACATGCAAAGCTTACATCAGCGTACTTGGCGACAAGAAAGCGCAGGAAGATACGATCAAAGGACTGCAGAGCGCAGAAGGATATATCCGCCGCGAACTGGCCCGCACGATCAACATGCGTAATACACCGGAGATCCGTTTTATCGTGGATCAGTCCATTGAATACGGTGTAAATATCAGTAAGAAGATTGACGAAGTGACAAGAGATTTAAAGGATGGAGCTGAAGAATAGCATGATAGTATTGGAAGAAATTCTGAAAGACAAACATACAGTAGCTCTGGGCGGACATGTACGTCCGGACGGAGACTGTGTGGGTTCCACAATGGGACTTTATATGTATCTTCATGAGCACTTCCCGCAACTTGAGACAGACCTATATTTGGAAGGAGTGCCGGATGCATACCGCATGATCGAGCACACAGATGAGGTAAAAACAGAGATTCCGGCAGGAAAAGTGTATGACCTTTTTATCTGCATGGACTGCGGAGATCTGCAGCGCCTTGGATTTTCACAGGAGCTGTTCAAGTCTGCGAAAGAAACATGCTGCATCGATCATCATGTCAGCAATGCTGCATTTGCCGACGTAAATTACATTGTACCGGATGCAAGCTCTACCTCAGAGCTGGTATACAATCTCCTGGATTATGAGAAGATCAGCAAACCGGTAGCAGAGGCACTGTACATGGGAATCGCCCATGATACCGGTGTGTTCCAGTATTCCTGTACTTCACCGGAGACGATGGAGGCAGCAGCACAGCTGATGCGCAAAGGAATCAACGGAAATGAGATCATTGACAGAACGTATTATGAGAAAACATACGTGCAGAATCAGATTCTTGGAAAAGCTCTGATTGAGAGCATGCTGGTTCTGGATAAGCGCTGTATCGTGTCTGTAGTGCGTTTAAAGGAAATGGAATTCTTCCAGGCAAAACCATCAGATCTGGAGGGAATCGTAAGTCAGCTTCGCCAGACAAAAGGCGTGGAAGTGGCAATTTTCCTGCATGAAATTGAGCTGCAGACATTCAAAGTCAGCCTGAGATCCAAAGAGCTGGTGGATGTAAGCAAAGTGGCACAGTATTACGGTGGAGGCGGCCATGTAAGAGCTGCCGGAGTTACGATGAAAGGTTCAGCACATGATGTGATCAATAATCTGACACTTCTGATTGAGCATCAGCTGGATGGAGTGGAAGAATAAATATACAGATCAAAGAAATCGGATAAGACAGGATAAAAAATGATTAATGGAATTTTGAATATTTACAAAGAAAAAGGATACACTTCTCATGATGTGGTCGCTGTTCTGCGTAAAGTTGCCGGTCAGAAGAAGATCGGACATACGGGCACCCTTGATCCTGATGCGACGGGGGTGCTCCCTGTCTGTCTTGGAAGAGCGACAAAACTCTGCGACCTTCTGACGGATCATGACAAGACGTATGAAGCGGTTCTGCTTTTGGGTCAGGTGACAGATACACAGGATACTTCAGGAACAGTGCTGGAGGAACACGAAACCACACAGTTGAAGGAAGAACAGGTAAAAGAGTGCATTCTGAGCTTTATCGGGGAATACGACCAGATTCCGCCGATGTATTCCGCACTGAAAGTGAATGGAAAGAAGCTTTATGAACTTGCGAGAGAAGGCAAGACCGTAGAACGTAAGAGCAGAAAAGTGCAGATTCATAATATTACAATCAAGGCAATCGATCTTCCAAGAGTGACGATGGAAGTAGAGTGCTCCAAAGGTACTTACATCCGCACACTCTGCCATGATATTGGTGCGAAACTGGGCGTGGGAGGCTGTATGGAACAGCTTGTAAGATCACGCGTGGGGAAATTTGCCATAGCAGACAGTGTGAAACTGGAAGAAGTAAAGCGACAGGCAGAAGAGGGAAAACTGAAAGATCTGATCATCCCGCTGGATGAGATGTTTTCTCATTTGAAAGCAGTAGTTCCTGCTGACAAATATTGCCCGATGGTTTATAATGGAAATGATTTTTCGATGAAATGTCTGAAGGAAGCAGTAACCTGCACACCGCAAGAAGAAGTGCGTGTTTACGATCCGAGACACAATTTTATCGGCATTTATAAGTATGAAGCAGAACGGGACGGATTTCATATTGTGAAAATGTTTTATGATCCGGAGAGTGTTTTTGGAGACGTGTTGCAAGAACGGTAGCAAATAAGAGACATAAGAGGTTGACGAAACATGCAGTATATTGAGGGAATTGATGCGTTCCACGGAGAGAAGAGGACTGCTGTGACGCTGGGAAAGTTTGACGGGCTTCACAGAGGGCATCAGAAACTGATTGAGAAAATAACAGAATATGCGGACAGTGAGTGCGAGAGTGTAGTTTGTGCGTTCGATATGCACAAGGACTGTCTTATGACAAAAGAAGAAAAGAAGAAGTATCTGAGCGACAGAGTGGATTATCTGATTGATTATCCGTTCACCCGGGAACTGATGGAGATGGAAGCGGAGAAATTCATTCAGAATATTCTCTGTGAAAAACTGCATGCGGCGCACATTGTTGTAGGTACAGACTGCTCCTTCGGGCATCTGAAACGGGGCGATTATCATATGCTGGAGAAGTATGCTCCGGTGTACGGATATACAGTAGATGTAATCGAGAAGGAAACTTATCAGGGAAGAGAGATCAGCAGTACTTATATCAGAGAAGCACTGATTGATGGAAATGTTGCTCTGGCAGAAGAACTTCTCGGTTATCCGTATGAGATGAGTGGTACGGTAGAGCATGGAAAACAGCTGGGACGTACTCTCGGTTTCCCGACCATGAACATCGAGCCGGAGGAGAGCAAGATCCTTCCGAAGTACGGTGTCTATGCATGCCAGGTGCTGATTGACGGTAAATGGTACGGTGGAGTAGGAAATGCCGGTGTCAAACCGACGGTTACGAATGAGAAGAAGCGCCTGTTTGAGGTCTATGTATATGGATTCTCAGGAAATGCTTATGGCAAGCGGATCAAAGTGAAATTTTCGGAATTTGAACGTCCGGAGACAAAGTTTGAATCAGTTGAAGAATTGCAGGATACGGTGATGCGGGATATGAAATACGGAGAGACGTATCTGAAAGAGCACCCGCTTACGGAAGAATAGAGTGTTCTAAATGGCGAGATGCATTCAGGCCAAAACGTGCATCCTCAAAGCTAATCAGTAAAGTGATTAGCTATGGTCTGAACAGTAACCTTTGGATTCGCAGGGAGTAGTAAAAATTAGGACTTTACAAGAAGAGAAACCTATGCTATACTAGCAAAGGTTTGAAAACCAACCGGTGTTCGGTAACAGGACGACTCCGACCGTTACTTAATACCAGGCGATTGAACAAGAAAAGTATTTTAAGGAGGATTAAATCATGATCGCAAAAGAGAAGAAACAGGCTATCATCAAAGAATTCGGAAGAACAGAGGGAGATACAGGATCACCGGAAGTACAGGTTGCTATCCTTACAGCTAGAATCAACGAGCTGACAGATCACTTCAAAGCTAACCCGAAGGATCACCACTCCAGAAGAGGACTTCTGAAAATGGTAGGACAGAGAAGAGGACTTCTTGCATACCTTAAGAAAGTAGATATCGAGAGATATCGTGCTCTGATCGAGAAGCTTGGTCTTAGAAAATAATCAAAGATCATACAGGCTGCTGCACTTTTTCGTGTGGCAGTCTTTTTTTTCGCGCGAAGGTCGGTCCTGTCTGAGGGCGGGCACGTTCCGTCCTGACACTCAGCCCGGTGGCTCTTTATAACGACCGGATGATACTCAACGTGTGGGTTTCGCACCATCCGGTCTAACAAAGAGCACACAGTGTCTTCGTTTCGGACTCCACTCGGAAAACGGCCCTTTCTCAGACAGGACCGGCCTTCGCGCTGCGTTATTCAAAGGGGAAGAGTGGCTGGGGGACTTTAACGAAAAAAGTGTGGGTGTGTGGTGTGAGGAAGGCTGGATTTTGTGGAGTATGGATATAGCCATGCTATATCCATACTCGCCAAAATCGGGCGCTGGATGTGGAACTGAGAGAGTGTAGTTAGTGTTTGCAACTATGCTGTGATATGCTGCGAATGGTAACCTTGTGGTTACTGTTTGGATCAAAGCGAATCGTCTTGCTGATTAGTGATTAGATAACAGCTATGAGGATCACGTTTGGTCTGAATGCATCTCAGCCATTGCCAAAGGCGATTCTAAATGACGAGATACGTTACTGTTTGCAGCATAGCTGTGAGCAGTAACAGGGGGTTAAAAGAGAATGTAAAAGAGAAATAGAAGTTCTTTACTTATATAGACAGTATATGTTATAATAGAAAAGCTTGTGGACAGGCAGAAACACCGAGACCACTGAAAAGTGTATTAGACAACAGGATTTAGTGCATTTTTCAGTAGTTTCGGAACAGAATCTGACCACGAGGAACTGAAAATAGATTTTAAAGGAGAAAAGTATGTATAAGAAGTTTGAAATGGAACTTGCAGGCAGAACTCTGCGTGTAGATGTGAACAGAGTTGCCAAGCAGGCGAATGGTGCTGTTTTAATGCACTATGGTGATACAACTGTACTTTGTACAGCAACAGCTTCCGACAAGCCGAGAGATGGCATTGATTTCTTCCCGCTGAGTGTGGAATACAATGAAAGAATGTATGCTGTAGGAAAGATCCCGGGAGGATTTAACAAGAGAGAGGGGAAAGCATCTGAGAATGCGATCCTGACAGACCGTGTAATCGACCGCCCGATGCGTCCTCTGTTCCCGAAGGATTACAGAAATGATGTAACACTTGAGAACCTGGTTCTTTCTGTAGATCAGGACTGCAGTCCGGAGCTGACAGCGATGCTTGGTGCTGCACTTGCTACAAGTATTTCTGATATCCCGTTTGACGGACCGATCTCTACTACACAGGTAGGACTGGTTGATGGTGAATTTGTATTTAACCCGACAGCAGCACAGAAAGAGGTTTCTGACCTTGCTCTGACAGTTGCTTCTACAAAAGAGAAAGTAATCATGATCGAGGCTGGTGCGAAGGAAGTTCCGGAGGATCAGATGATCAGTGCAATTTTTGCGGCACATGAACTGAATCAGAAAGTCATCGCTTTCTTCGATACAATCGTTGCAGAGTGTGGAAAACCGAAACATGAATACCAGAGCTTCGCAGTTCCGCAGGAGTTATTTGATGCCATTCAGGAAATCGTTACTCCGGCTGAGATGGAAGAGGCTGTATTTACAGATGACAAACAGACAAGAGAAGAGAACATCCGTGTGATCACAGAGAAGCTTGAAGAGGCATTTGCAGACAATGAAGAGTGGCTTGCAAAACTCGGTGAGGCTGTTTACCAGTATCAGAAGAAGACAGTCAGAAAGATGATCTTAAAAGACCACAAGCGTCCGGACGGACGTGCCATTGATCAGATCAGACCGCTGGCAGCAGAGGTTGACATGATCCCGAGAGTACATGGTTCTGCTATGTTTACAAGAGGACAGACACAGATCTGTACAATGACAACTCTGGCTCCGCTTTCAGAGGCACAGAGACTGGATGGTCTGGATGAGACAGAGACAACAAAGAGATATATGCACCACTACAACTTCCCGTCATATTCTGTAGGAGAGACAAGACCTTCCAGAGGACCGGGACGTCGTGAGATCGGACATGGAGCACTGGCTGAGAGAGCACTTCTTCCGGTACTTCCAAGTGAGTCTGAATTCCCATATGCGATCCGTACAGTATCCGAGACATTTGAGTCCAACGGATCTACATCACAGGCCAGCGTTTGTGCATCCAGTATGTCACTGATGGCTGCAGGTGTACCGATCAAATCTGCTGTAGCAGGTATTTCCGCAGGTCTCGTAACAGGCGAGACAGACGATGATTACCTTGTACTGACAGATATCCAGGGACTTGAAGACTTCTTCGGAGATATGGACTTCAAGGTAGCAGGTACTCACAAGGGTATCACAGCGATCCAGATGGATATTAAGATCCACGGACTGACAAGACCGATCATTGAAGAGGCAATTGCCGCTACAAAGAAAGCCAGAACATACATTATGGATGAAGTTATGAGCAAAGCGATCGCTGAGCCAAGAACAGAAGTAGGAGAGTTCGCTCCGAAGATCATCCAGATGCAGATCGATCCACAGAAGATCGGTGATGTAGTCGGACAGCGCGGAAAGACAATCAATGCGATCATCGACGAGACAGGTGTTAAGATCGACATCGACGATGAAGGACATGTATCTATCTGCGGAACAGAGAAAGCCAGCATGGAGAAAGCTGCTAAATACATCCAGACAATCGTTACTGACTATGAGGCAGGACAGGTTCTGGAAGGTAAAGTTATCAGCATCAAAGAATTCGGTGCATTCCTTGAGTTTGCTCCAGGAAAAGAAGGAATGGTTCACATCTCCAAACTTTCCAAACAGAGAGTTGACAAAGTAGAGGATGTTGTAAGTCTTGGTGATGTTGTGAAGGTTGTATGCCTTGGCAAAGACAAGATGGGAAGATTCAGCTTCAGTATTAAGGACGTAGCTGAGTAAGATAGAAATAACTGGTAAATCCCCTGTATTTTTCTTATGGGTTCTACATAAGGAAGATATAGGGGATTTTTTGCATATTGTCGAAAGAGTTATAAATACTCTAATGTTTATAGATGTGATAAGAGAATGTCGCCTGCTATGCGACTTTTAAGAGAAAAGAATGATTATCTGACTCTATTTTTCAGTTTGGCAGCACATAGCTGTGAATATCGCTATCTGGAAGAGATAGAACAGTGTATTTCAGGCAAAATACGAAGAACGAAGAAAATTTGCATAAACATGAGCAAAGCTTATTTTCTGACAATCTTTTCAGTTATAATTTCCATCCTGCTTCATATATTGTGTAAAGAGGTGGACAAGATGGAGAGACAGGAAAAGAAAAGAAGAGGGCAGATTTTAAATATTCTGGCACAGAGTATCAGAAAAATTATCAAAGAAGAAGTAGAAGATCCCGGGAAACTGCAGGAGATCCGGATGCGGATGGGGCAGCCATTGCGGGTTTTAAAAGAGAATCAGGAAATCGTGCTCCCCAAAAGCGGAAAACCGCATATCGTAACAAAAGAAGATCTGAGGGAAACAATGGACTACATCAGTCATTATTCACTCTATGCGTATGAAAATGAATTAAGACAGGGATTTATTACCGTGGAAGGAGGTCACAGGGTCGGCGTGGCAGGAAAAGTGATTATGGAAAAAGACAGAGTTAAAAATATACAGTATATATCTTCCCTGAACATCAGGATTTCACATGAGGTGATCGGGTGCGCGGATGCACTGATGCCGTACATAACCGTCAACCGGCAGATCTGCCATACATTGATTATCTCCCCGCCATGCTGTGGCAAGACAACACTGATCCGGGATCTGATCCGTCAGATTTCCGATGGAAATCAGTATCTGCGGGGATGCTCGGTCGGTGTGGTGGATGAACGCTCGGAATTGGGCGGATGTTATCTTGGAATTGCGCAGAATCATCTGGGAACCAGGACAGATGTGCTTGACTGCTGCCCGAAAGCGGAAGGGATGATCATGCTGATCCGTTCCATGGCACCGCAGGTGATCGCAGTGGATGAGATTGGAACCATCGAGGACATTCATGCCATTGAGTATGCCATGCAGTGCGGATGCAGGATGATCGCCAGTGTTCATGGGTTAAATATGGATGAAGCGTCGAAGAAACCGGTACTTGGCACATTGATCCGCCGCAGGATGTTTCAACGCTATGTAGTTCTTGGCAATGAGAACGGACCGGGAGAAATCCTTGGAATCTACGATGAACGGGGGAGTGTGCTTTGCAGAGGATAGTCGGGAGCGTGCTGATACTGACAGCAACCATAGGGGCAGGATACATGTACGGAGAAGAATTAAAACAATATTTACAGAGGATGCTGTATCTCCGTTATGTGATCGAACTGATCCGTGGGGAACTGACTTATACAGGCGCACCGATTCCGGAACTGCTTTATGATGTGGCACGAAGAATCAGAGAGCCATATAAACGCTGGCTGAAATCTGTGGCAAGAGAGGCGCAGGAGCGGGATGAGACTGCATTTGTGAGAATCTGGAACCGCTGCGTGGACCGCTATCTCAAGGAACTGAGATTAAAGACAGAGCATTCTATTTTATTGAAAGAACTCGGAACATTTCTTGGTCAGGGTGACAGAGAGACACTGGACCGTTCCGTGCAGCTTTACCTGAACCGGATGGATCTGGAGATTGAGAAATTAAGGGAGGGGCTTGCATCCAGAAAGAAGATTGCAAATTGCCTCGGGGTGATGGGAGGATTATTTCTTGTGGTGCTATTATTGTGAGTTTAAAGAAACAAAAGGTATTCCCAAGAGCTTAAAGCCTGTAAAATCTTTTTACAGTTTTTACAGTTAAGAAGAATTTTTATATGACAGTGACACTGGGGCGGATAGTATAAAAAACATAGAAGGACAGATAGATTTAAGTACTTTTGACAGGGGAAATTTTTCAGAAATAGGATCATGGATGTTACTTTAAATGTTTTGCATTTTAAGATGCATAAGAAAATTGAAACGACGGAAGGGTGCTGTTACTTACATGGGAAACTGAGAAATAGTTTTGGGAAACAGCAGCGAGGGAGGAAGCATGAGTATCAATCTGATTTTTAAAATTGCGGCGGTGGGGATTCTGGTCTCGGTGCTGAGTCAGGTTTTAAAACACAGTGGCAGAGAAGAACAGGCATTTCTGACCAGCCTTGCAGGACTGATTCTGGTTCTTTCCTGGGTGTTGCCTTATATCTATGACCTGTTTCTTTCCATCCGCCAGTTATTTACGCTATGAAGTGGCAGGGGACGATGTGTTCACAGACTGATCATCTGGCGGTGGGGAGGTGATGACCGGATGAATGTAATGCAGGCGGGGCTGATCGGCGTGGTCAGTGTGCTTCTGGCTGTGCAGTTTAAGAGCGGAAAGTCGGAATATGGAATTTATATCAGTGTGGCAGTCAGTCTGTTTCTGTTTGGTTGCATCATTGACCGGCTGAGTACATTAATTCAGTCGGTCCGTGAGATTGGAACCTATGTTCATGTCAATGAAGGATATATCAGTACTTTGATGAAAATGACCGGGGTGACGTATCTGGCAGAATTTTCTTCCAGTATCTGTAAAGATGCCGGGTATCAGAACATTGCGGTGCAGATCGAGATCTTCAGCCGCCTGACGATCCTTGCCATGGGACTTCCGGTGCTTCTGGCACTGTTACAGACAATTCAGGAGTTCCTGTCATGAAGCGGGGGATGCAGGTGCTGTTTCCGTTGCTGCTGGCATTTCTTGTGTTTAGCTTTGGAAGCAGGAGAGTGCATGCAGAAAGTAGAAATCAGGCAACCGTTATACAGTTGAAACAGGAAAGTCTGAATGGAGCGGAAATAGAGGAAAAGGATACAGAAACAGAGACTGTGACAGTTGCAGAAACTGACGGTATATTAACAGAACAGATCTTAGACGAATTTGATTTCAATGAACTCAACGACAAAGTGCAGGAACTTTTGCCGGAAGAAAAGCTGACATTTCAGGAATTGCTGACGCAGTTCCTTTCCGGGGAGACAGAAGGATTGCAGAGTATGGCTGTCCGGTTCCTTCAGGATCATCTGGCTTATGAATGGAATACTGGGAAACGAAGTCTGATTTCCATGCTGGTCATCGCTCTTCTTGCGGCGGTATTCAGCAATTTCGCCGGAGTATTCCAGAACCGGCAGGCATCGGAGATCAGCTTTTATATTTTATACATGCTGTTACTGACACTTTGCATGAGTTCTTTTAAGACGATTTTGCAGGGAGCGGAACAGCAGGTGGAGCATCTGGTTGATTTTATGGAAGTGCTGTGTCCGAGTTATTTCCTGGCAGTTTCTTTTGCTACGGGAAGTGCCACTGCAGTGGCATTTTACCAGATTCTTCTGTTCGTTGTTTATCTGGTGGAACTGGTGATTTTAAAATTCCTGTTTCCGATTGTGAACCTGTTTCTTATGATGCGGGTTCTGTCCAATCTGACCGGAGAAGAAGCACTCTCAGAGTTTTCGGAACTTCTTCAGAAGCTGGTTTCCTGGGCGCTGAAAACGTTGATCGCCTGTGTGATCGGCATGAATACATTGCAGGGACTTCTGGCTCCGGCGATTGATTCTCTGAAGCGCAGTGCTGTGACACGAACCGCAGGGGCAATCCCCTGGATCGGAGACGTGGCAGGAGGAACGGCAGAACTGGTGCTTGGAACAGCCTCACTGATCAAAAACGGAATCGGTGTGGCAGGCACAGTGATCGTAATTGCGGTCTGTGCAGGACCAATCTTACAGGTATTGATCTTGAGCTTTCTCTATAAACTGGCAGGAGCTCTGGTGCAGCCGGTGTCTGATAAACGGATCACGGCCTGCATCAGCGGAGTCAGTGCGGGATATGAATTGTTAACGCAGGTGTTGTTTTCGACAGCACTTTTATTTTTAATCACACTTGCAGTAGTGGCTGGAAAATGACAGCAACATTGGAGGATATAAGCGAAGATACGGGAAAACCGGGAATTAGATGGCTATATTATATGGAAATCATAAGGAGGAAGTCAGGCCAGATGTTTCAGAATTTATACAGATGGATCCAGGATCTTGCAGTGTGGCTTGTGATCTCTGCTGCGGCACTGCAGGCTATGCCGGGAAAAAATTACGGAAAATACGTCCGCTTTTTCACGGGACTTGTGACAGTCCTTCTGTTGATTTCCCCCATTTTAAAACTGACGGGGACGGATCAGACACTGGAAGAACTGTGGAATATAAGACAGCAGGAGGAACAGCAGGCAGAAGAAGAAAAATTTCAGAAACTTCTGAAAGAAGCTTCAGCTTCCGATTTGACTGGAACCAGAGCGCGTCAATATGAAGGAAATGAACAAAGAAACAAAGAGCTGACGGATGCAGCGGCATCCCAGATCCGGGTGGAGGAGATCGAGATTGGGAAATAAATGGATGGAAGACTTGCGGGAGCGGATCCGGAGTTTTTTGAAGAAAGAACCGGCATCCGGGGAGAAAGGGGAAGGACAGACAGAAGGAAAAATGGGAGGGAAACAATATCTTCTGATCCTTCTGCTGGCAGGGATTCTGCTCCTTGTGATTGCAATCCCGGTGTCAGATACACAGAAGAATGTAGATCCGAATGGAACGGACAGCCTGACAGCTACGGTGGTACAGGGAGAAGGAAGCTCCTCGCAGGTCACAGAGCAGAAAGCCTATGAAGCATATTTGGAAGAAAAAACGGAGAAACTATTGGAAAGTGTAGAGGGTGTGGGGAAAGTACAGGTCATGATCACATTGAAATCCTCCGGGCAGAAAGTGATCGAGAAAGACCAGCAGAACAGTTCGCAGTCAGTACAGGAAGAAGACAGTCAGGGTGGCACACGGGATACACAGGAGAGCTCTTCAGAGCGGACCAGTATTTACAGTCAGGGAGCCGACGGGACACAGAGTCCGTATGTGAGCAAGGAACTTCTTCCGGAAGTGGAGGGCGTAGTTGTGATCGCAGAAGGCGGGGACAATGCAGTGGTGGCACAGAATCTGACGGAAGCAGTGCAGGCATTATTTGGAGTAGAAGCGCATAAAATAAAAATAATGAAACGGGTGCATACATAAATAAAGGAGCTTCCTGTATAATTCAAATATAAGGAATTCCGAGAAAGAAGGTTGAGAAAAAAATACCTCAGAGTAAAA
>NZ_CAKRDI010000039.1 GCF_934309415.1 uncultured Mediterraneibacter sp. | reverse complement strand
AGGTTAGCTGCCATAGAGGGAAGGGTATACACAAGGCCAGTAAAGCGAAAATCAATGACGTTTTATTTCGTATACCACTCAACCGCTATTTCAGTACCTGATACATCGAAATGCTCATAGCTGTGGTTTGTTCACTGAGATATAAAGGGTTGAAAAACCTTGAATTTCCAACAAAAAACACTTGATTATATGAGGAGGTAGATAGCTGGATTTTTGAGTTTTCCTATATTGAAAAACATGCTTTTCCATATTATAAGGATGAAGATTATGATTTCTTCAATGTGTATTGGTATGGATATTCTACAATCAGAAATTTGCTGCCGTCAGCGGAAATCGGTGGATTTAACGGGAATATCAGGAACGAATACGAGGATCTGATTCAGTTGCTTGGAAGATGTAAAAAGGAAAAGTGCGAACCGGACTTTCTTTCCTTCCTGCTCTTTCCGTATTATACCGATACAGATCATTATGAAAAACGTTCCAATGAACCTGATTTTGAAATGAACAGTGTGGACCTGATGAAAAAACTGATGCATACGGTTGGAATGGAAAAGAAGAAACTGTATATTATGGAATGGAACTGTTCAGTTATTAACCGGAATATACTCAATGACAGCACTTACAGGGCTGCATATATCACAAAGATTCTGTCTCAGATTGGGAATGATGTGGATCTGCTCTGCCTGTGGATGGGTTCGGACTGGGTAAGCAGTTATCTGGATTCAGTGGGAATTTCTTATGGAGGTGGTGGTATCCTGACAAAAGATACAATCTGCAAACCGGCATATTACGCTCTTTCATTTTTTAATCAGTTGGGAAATGAACTGGTTCTGAAAAATGAGAATATGATTATCACCAAAAAGAAGAATGAGTACTATATTATTTGTCATCATTATGAAAAATTCAGCAGTAATTATTTTATGAAAGACGAAGACAGGATCTCTTTTCTGGATATGCAGGATATTTTTGATGGGGATAAAAATCTTCAGCTTCAGATTGAACTGAAACATCTGCCTTCGAATGGAATTTATGTAATTAAAAAGCGGAGCATTAATGAGCAGGAAGGAAGTCTGCTGGCGGAGTGGAGCAATTTTCAATTTGATACGGAACTGGAGAGTGCAGATGTAAAATATATCAGAAACGCATGTTATCCAAGAATCAGTATGGAAAAACAGGAAATACCGAATGACAGGATGAAAATTCGGGTTGAACTGAGGCCACAGGAAGTGGTTCTGTTACATATCTTCCAAAATGAATTATAACAATCACTTATTTAAATACTTTGAGGAAGTTCCTCACCAATTGGTTTTACTGTAAAGAGTAATAAACAGTTGGTGAGGAACTTTTTGTATGGGATACAATTTTTATATGACGCATAATGCAGAGGTTGTCAGGCAGTCTGCGTTCGGTTTGTTTCTGGAAAAGTATCGCAGACATCTGGAAATAAAAAGAAATAATTACAGACACAGGAGAGAAAAATGATAAGAATGAAAAATATGTATATCAAATATTTCAACTGAAAAAGAGCCAGAAAGAAAACGCAACAAATGGAAAAAAACAGGAAATATGGAACAGGCATCTGATTCCGGAAAGCTGTATAGTATAGTCAGAAACAAGGAAAGACGTCTTAAAGGTTTAAAAGGTTTTAGCAAGTTGATAATGAATGATTCAAAGGAAAATTAAGGGAGGAACCAAACATGAATCAAATGAAAAGAGCTTCTAAGCTTGCGGTAATTTGTTATAGTTTTGGAGATCTGGCATCTCAGTTTGTATGGACATTTGTAGGATCATATTTAACTATTTTTTACACGGATGTGGTAGGACTTGCACCGGCAGCTATTTCTGTCATTATGCTGGGAGCCCGAATCTGGGATGCGGTGAATGATCCAATGATGGGTGCAATTGCGGAAAGAACACAGTCAAAGTGGGGAAGATTTCGACCATATATTGCATTTGGATGCCCATTTCTGGCAATTTTCGGAGTGCTGACGTTTACAAATCCGTTTTCAGGAACCTCAACAGCAGGGGTGATCTGGGCAGCAGTTACATATGTAATCGCAGGAATGTTGTATACATTGGTTAACATTCCATATGGGGCGCTCGCAGGAGTTATGACAGAAGATGCTGATCAGCGGGTAAAGATTAATACATCAAGAAATATTGGTATGAATATCGGAATGCTGATCGTAAATGCTTGTTCAGCACCTCTTATGCTTGCATTTTCAGGAAAGGGTGCAACGGTTGCATCATCCAGAGGATATACAATGACAGCCGTTATTTATGGAGTAATCTCTATTCCACTGTTTTTAGTATTATTTTTCACAGCAAAAGAAAAAATCCAGCCACAGAAAACAGCAGATAAATTTTCACTGAAAGATGTAGTTGGAAATCTTGTTAAGAATAAGTATTTAATGCTGATCTGTCTGATCATGATGCTGATCATGACAGGATTTATGGGAAGAATGGCGGTTCTCTCATACTATGTAATTTATTGTCTCGGCTCATTCCAGTTGATTGCTGTGATTATGACAGTACCGACAGTATTGGCGATTTTTGCATCCTTCTTTGTACCGGCTGCAGTAAAAAAACTTGGAAAAAGAAATGTGTTAATGGGTTCTGTATTTGTTGAGGCAATCGGTCTGTTAGTTGTATATTTTGCACCATTTGACAATGTTGCAATGGTACTTGTCGGATGCGTTGTTTTCGGACTCTTTAATATTGCAATGCCGGTCACACTGTCAATGTTAAGTGATTCGGTAGACTACATGGATTTAAAGACAGGTGTTCGTACTGATGGAACGGCATATGCTACATATGGACTTGCTACAAAAGTAGGAAATGCTCTGGGTGGTTCAGTCGGAGTTATCTTACTTGCATCATTTGGATATGTAGCAAATCAGCAGCAGACTGTAGAAGCAATGAAAGGAATTAATGTGGTAGTAAATCTGATTCCGGCAATCTTATATATCCTTGCAGGTTTATGTTGTCTGCTCTGGAAAATCAGCGATAAAGATGCGGATGAGATCAGAGAGAAACTGAAAGAGAGAAATGAAAAAGCAGCGTAAAGCTGAAATATGATTTGTAAATCATCTGAAACAAAAAAGAATTAAATTTTAATAAAGAAGGCTGCTTTTTGAGCAGCCTTCGTAAATCAGGAGGTATACACAATGTATCAGTATGATAGAAAAGGTCCAAAAAGAGGAGTAGCACTTTACAGCTATTCTGCAGATTTTGGAATGACAAAAGATCTGGAAGATTGCTTTGAAGATATGTATGATATGGGAGCACATGGCCTGGAAATACTGGCTAATACACATATTCTGTCCTATCCATATCCGCCTGAAGAATGGATTGAGGAATGGTACAAGTTATTGGATAAATATGAAATTGTGCCGGTAGAATATGGAAACTGGATTGACTCTCATATTCTAGGAGACAGGGAACTGACAACAGAAGAGTCTTATGAGATGCTGGCAAGAGATATCCGGCTTGCAGCAAAATTAGGATTCAAAGTTATGAGAACAAAGATGCCGGTTATTACTGAAGACCTGGGACCGGTTGAAAACTGGAGAGAAATCATCAAGATGGCACTTCCGCTTGCAGAAGAACTGGATATTAAAATGTGCCCTGAAATTCATATTCCGAGTATGTTACAGTCAAAACTTGTAACAGATTATGTGGACTTTATAAAAGAGACAGGCACAAAGAACTTTGGACTGAATATTGATTTCAGTATTTTCAGAACAGAATTTGGACCGACAGATTATCATCCGGAATCATTTACAGCGAATAAGCCGGAAGATATTATTCCATTTTTACCATATATTTACTGCTGCCATGCAAAATTTAATAATATGAGTGATGAATTTGAAGAGACAACCATTCCGTATAAAGAAATTATTCAGATCCTGAAAGACCAGAACTGGGATGGATATCTGCTCAGTGAATATGAAGGTGCAGATAAATATGAGCCAGGGTATGAAGTAGGACAGACATTGCGTAAACAGCACATTATGATGAAACGTTATATTGGAGATTAGGAGGTTCAGGTTGACATGTTAGAAAGAGAAGTTATTCAGTCTGTAGGATTCAGAAATATAAAAGAAAATGGAAAGGTAAGCGGATTCCAGTTTAAAATCCGTCTCCCATATTACAGAGGAATTTTCCCATCTCAGCTCAGACCGGGAACACTTTATGTAGATGGGGAGAAGTTTGAAAAAGAAGACATTGTATGGGTGATCCAGGGAAAAGAATTTACTTATGAAGAATTAAAAACAAATATGGAGACACACTGGGCAGTAACAGAGCCGGCAGTTTTGAAAGTCAAAAAGGAAAATGGATTAGCACAGGGGTGTCATGATCTGACTTATGGCTTCTGCTTCACATCATCTTACATGCCGCCGAGCATGCAGGAGACACTGGATCCAGATAAAGAAAGCGAGATTTTCATGCCGGAATTCGGACATCATGTAAATAAAAGAAGACTGATTATTGTTTAGCATCAAATCATATGACATGAGCGTCAAACGCTTATCATCTAAACATGAATGGCTTTTGACCTTTTGACACTGGTATCATCATATTCAAATATATTTTGCTAAGAAAAGACGAACAGGAGGAAACAATTATGGCAATTGCAATGAGACTGAATTTTGTTGATGTAATTCAGAATGATTCTTTAAAAAATGTATATGTAAATGGGAAAAAGAGTGGATATAAGTTTGATATCAGACTGAGCTATTACAGAGGACATTTCCTTTCAGTAATCGACACACTGGAAGTAACTGTAGATGGTGAAAAAGTGAAGACAGAAGATATTACATTCTGTCTGAAAGGAAAGGAATTTGGCTTGTCCCAGCTGCATGATCTGGTTTCCGAATTCTGGCCGATTATTGAGCCTGCAACAATCAAAGTGTTCAAAAAAGGCGGACTTCCGGCGGGAGAACATGAAATTGATTTTAAACTTATCTTCCATTCTCCGTACATGCCGATCAGCGATACAGAATATATGCCATGGGACAGCAGTGAAAAGAAGACACTGACAATTGCAGAATAGGAGGATATGAATCATGGGAAACGTTAAATTAGGTGTAACATTATATTCATTTACAAAAGAATACTGTGAAGGAACAATGACTCTGGAAGACTGTATCGCAACAGCGAAAAAACTTGGAGCAGAAGGTTTTGAGATTGTTGCAACACAGATGATTCCGTCCTATCCATATGTCAGTGATAAATTCCTGGGTGAGATTAAGGCAATGTGCCAGTATTATGATATAGAAGCAATCAGCTATGGTGCTAACATGGACAGAGGTCTGCGCGGAGACAGACATCTGACAGAAGCAGAAATGCTGGAAATGGCAATCAATGATGTAAGAAATGCAAATAAAATGGGATGCAAGGTGATTCGTGAACAGTATCTTTTAAGCCCGTCAGGACTTCGCAAACTTGCTCCTTATGCAGAAGCTTATGATGTAAAGGTCGGAATCGAAATCCATAATCCTGAGACACCAAACACACCAATCATGCGAGAGTATCTCAAAGAAATCAAAGAGAGTGGTTCTGCTTATATTGGTTTTGTCCCGGATTTTGGACTGTTTGCGACAAAACCAAACAAACCGCACTGGGATCAGGCGTTGAAAGATGGTGCAGATCTGAAACTGCTGGAAATGGCAAGAGATATGAGATATGCAGAAGTTCCGATTGAAGAAGCTCAGAAAAAGTTGCTTGAGGCAGGGGCAACACAGCTTGAGATGGCATTGTTACAGGAGATGTATGCATTCTTACAGTTCAGAAAAGACTGCAACAAAGAGCTGGAAGGTCTCAAAGAGATCATGCCGCATTGCTTCCATATGCATGGGAAATTCCATTATCTCTCAGAAGATCTGGTAGAAGCAAGTATTCCGTACGATCAGATTTTAGACGTAGTGAAGAATTCTGATTACGATGGATATATTGTATCTGAATATGAAGACCATGAATCTGGAAATGCAGTAGAGATGACAAGAAGACATCAGGCAATGATGCGCAAGATCCTGAGAGGCGAATAGATCGGAGAGAACGTGATGCAGAATATTAAACTGGGAATTATCGGTCATGGTTTTATGGGACATGAACATGAAACAATGTTAACACAGTTAGAAGGATATGATGTGGTTGCAATTGCAGATAAGGATGAAGAGCAGCTGAAAGATGTAAAAGACGGAATTCTTCGATGCAACAGCATAGACGAATTACTGGAGAATCCTGAAATTGAAGTGGTTATTATTGCAATTAATAATAACCAGCATCTGGATGTTGTGAAGAAAGCTGCAAAAGCAGGAAAAGATATCATTTGTGAGAAACCTGCTGCAATGACAGTGGAAGAGTTTGATGAAATGATGAAAGTGGTGGAAGAAAATCATGTAAAATTTACGGTGCATCATCAGAGAAGACTCGATCCGGATTTCAGGACAATGAAATCTGTTTATGATGCGAAAACATTGGGAGATATGTATACGATTAAAAGTCAGCTCTATGGATTTAACGGAAATATGCATGACTGGCATGTCTACAAATCAGAAGGTGGTGGAATGTTGTATGACTGGGGCGTTCATCTGATCGATCAGATGTTGTGGATGATCGATGGAAAAGTGACTTCGGTTTTTGCAACAATGAAAAATGTAATTAATTTTGAAGTGGATGATTTCTTTAACATTCAGCTGAGATTTGACAATGGGATTACAGCTGAAATTGAACTTGGAACCTATTATCTGAAAGATGCGGCAAACTGGTTTGAACGTCACTGGTTCATGGGCGGAAATAAGGGAAGTGCCTATGAAGATGGATTTGATCCAACAGGAAAAGTAGTTCGTACGACAGAATTATTACACAATGTATCCGGTGCAAGAACGATGACGGCAGCAGGACCGACACGTTCCTTTGGAAATCCGAGAGAAGGTCTGATTGTAACCGAAAAGCTTCCTGAAGTTCATACAGAACATAAAAATTATTTTGAAAATTATTTCAAAGCTTACCATGGAGAAGAAGAGTTTATGGTTAAGCCGGAGGAAGTACGAAGAGTTCTGGCATTAATGGAAGCGGTGAGAGAATCTGCAAGAACCGGGAAGTCAGTGGATTTTGAATAAACGAAAAGATCAGAAAGAAAAACAGATTGTAAATAAAAAGAATGTGAATGCATAAATAAATAAGCGCAAAGATGAAAAAGAAATAGCAAATAATTGTCGGGAGATAATCATTTGCTATTTCTTTTTTTGCAGTTATCCAATCACATCGCATTCTTTCGATACTGCGTTGCAGTCATTTGTGTCGTTTCTTTAAACAACTTGTTAAACACACGGATATCTGAAAAACCGGACTGCAGTGCAATTTCTGTGATCGAATGGGAAGTGGTGATCAAGAGCCATTTCGCATGTTCAATTCTTGTATTTTTAACATATTCCTGAAAAGTAATTCCCATATTCTTTTTAAAATATCTAGAAAAATAAGAAGCACTGAAATCACAGATAGCGGCACATTCATCCAGTGAAATCTGTCCGGTATAGTGCGTGGCGATGTACTCCACTGCATTTTGCAGTTTTTCAATATTGGCATCCTGGGCAGAAAGTTGTTCATCATCACGCGGGAAGTCCCGGATCGCAGTGAGAATCAACAGATTCGTGAATGTTTTAATGGAAAATTCCCAGGCCAGTTTCTGCTCCAGGTATTCTTCGTGCATATTGTAGATCAGTGTTTTTACTTTTGCATAGGTACCTGAAGACCAGAAGCAGCTTAAGGTCTTTACATTATAGAAATATTTCTTATAAATAGCAGAACTGCTCTGGTTTGCATGACCGGAACCTTCGGCGATTTCAATATCAAGTTCGATTACAAAGCGCTCACAGGGTGCATTTGGTGTTAACAGAGCATGATTGATGTAAGGCGGAATGATGGCGATCATTCCTTCTTTTAATACATATGGTTTTTGATTGTATAGAATAGAAAGTTCCCCTTTACGGACATGTATGATTTCAAGCTCTTTATGACAGTGATTCGAAAAAGCACCGTGGGTACTTGTAATGATGTCCTTATATGGAAAAGAACTCGGTTTAAAATGAGTCTGATACTGCATGATTATTTCCCTCCTTAATTTACATATATTATGACGCTCTATTAAATTAAAATCAATGAAATATCAAGATATATGTAATAGTGGGTTATATAATACGTAGAAATAACAGTGGAAAAATATATAATAATAATCAGTTATTACGTAATAAGAAAACAAGAAACGGAGGAGAACAAGAATGGCTTTGAAAGTTGGAATTCAATTATTTTCTGTGAGGGATATGATGCAGGAAGATCCAAAAGCGACAATTAAAAAAGTAGCAGACCTGGGATACAAATACATCGAACCTGCAAATCATCATGCACTGGAAGATGACGGGGTTGGATTTAGAGTTTCAGCAGAAGAACTGAACAAAATATTAGAAGAATCTGGATCAAGGGTAGTGAGCAATCACATTTTCCCGTTTACAGATGAAAACATAGATGGGATCATTGCATATAACAAAGCAATCGGAAACAAATATCTTGTATTTCCGGTTCGTTATTACAAATCCAAAGAAGATGTCCTGGAATTATGTGAGATACTGAATCGTTTTGGAAAGAAATGCAAGGAAGAGGGGCTGATGCTTCTTTACCATAATCATTACCAGGAGTTCCAGAAATTTGATGGAAAGACAGTGATGGATTACATTGTAGAGCTGACAGATCCGGAGGCAGTCGGACTTGAGATCGATACATTCTGGACCATGCGAGGTGGAGTTGATCCGGTTGATGCGATTCATCATTTTGGTGACAGGATCAAATTATTACACCAGAAAGATTACCAGCCGGTAGAAGGGGAACCGGCAAACCTGTTTGAAAAATGGGGATACGATATGGATCTTACTTCCAGCGAGAAATTCAAGGCAAGCTATTCTCATGATGGATTTACCGAAGTAGGATGTGGTACGATGGATATACAGAACATCATCAACGCCGCAAATGAAATCGGAAGTGTAGAATACATTATTCTTGAACAGGATTTTACAAAACGGGATCAGTTAGAGAGCGTTGTGATGAGTATGGACAGTTTCAAAAAATACGATGGAATCAGTTGGGATTAAATGTCTGACAATACTTACTGTGTGAAATGAAAATACAGTTAGTAGATTGACTGATGCGGGATGAACAACAACGGAAGAGGACCTCTGTGTGGAAGGGAGACGGAAATGGGAACAACGAAGAAAATGTCGAAGATACAGAAGATGATCTACGGTTTGGGTGACTTTGGAAGTCAGTTTATCTGGACATTTACAGGAAGTTATTTAACGATTTTTTATACGGATATTGTAGGACTTGCACCTGCGATCGTAAGTGCGATCATGTTTGGGGCGAGAATCTGGGATGCGATCAATGATCCGATGTTTGGAACGATTGCAGAGAGAACTCGTACGAAATATGGAAGATTCAGACCATATATTTTATTTGGAACACCAATTATGGCATTATTCTGTGTGCTGACATTCTCAGCACCATTTGGAGATGGAACGGCAAGAGTAATATGGGCAACGGTTACTTATATCGGACTTGGAATGTTGTATACAGCCGTAAACTTAAGCTATGGCTCACTTAGCTCTGTTATGACGACAGATTCAGAAGACCGAATCGAATTGAATTTCTGGAGAATGATCGGAGCAAATGTAGGACAGCTTGTATTAAATGCAGTAAGTATGCCGCTGATTCTGTTCTTCAGTGCAAAGGCACAAAAAGGCGCAACAGTTGCAACATCTAGAGGATATTTCTACACATCCTTTGTATTTGCCATCATCACACTTGTATTCTTTATGCTGGTTTTCAAAAACAGTAAAGAAGTAATCGCAGCAGGTAAAGAAGAGAAAAAGATCCCGCTTAAGATGAGTGTAAAGACAATTGTTGGAAACAAACCGCTGATCTGCGTGTTCTTGATGCTGATGAGTTATTGCATCGGCTTAAGTATCCATTCAGGACTGCTTGTATATTACATTACCTATGTAGTAAAACGTCTGGATCTTGCAACCATTCTGATGACAGTACCGTCAGTGTGCTCGATTCTGGTTATGTTCCTTACAAAAGGAAGTATTGAAAAAGTTGGAAAGAAGAAAATGCTTCTGATCAGTTATATCGGAATGTCAGTTGCAACCATTTTACTTGGTATTACAGATCCAAAGAACATTGTGCTGATCGTTATCTTCCAGGGAATGTGGGGAGCTGCGAAATTCGTATCTCCAATCCTTATGGGAAGTGTTCCGGAATGTATCGATTACGCAGAAGATAAATTTGGAACAAGATGTGATGGTATTGCATATTCATTTGTCAGCCTTGCAACAAAATTAGGACCTGCACTTGGACCATCCATCGGTCTGCTTGCACTTGGATCAAGTTATGTTGCAAATGCAGAACAGAGTGCTGAAACACTTGCAAGAATTAATTTCGCAGTAAATTATCTGCCGGTTGCATTTTTACTGCTTGGAATTATTCCGGTTCTGTTATATCCGTTAAATAAAGAGAAAAACGAAGAAATCAAACAGCGCCTGGAGAAGAAACACGCACAGGAGTAAGTGAATCTGCTCTATAGAGAGCATTTTAGGAATCACTTTTGTAATCTATATGTCCCACTTCGTCAGAGACTTTGCAGAAAGCAGTTTTCAGACATGCTCTGGAAAGTGGTGAACAGTATGAAGGTATAGCTTTGGACTTGGCAGGCAGCAGAGTCTGGCTGAAAAGATTTTAGTAAAACAAAGTAAAAACAGGAAACAAAAAATACAATTAATCAGTTATAGTAGAAAAGGAGATCAAAATTATGAAACACAGAATTGGCATTGTAGGTTGCGGCGGTATTGCACATCAGAAACATTTCCCGGCATTGAAAAATGCTGCAGACAGAGTAGAGCTGGTAGCTTTCTGCGATCTGATCCGTGAGAGAGCAGAGAATGCAGCGAAAGAATTTGGTGCACCGGGAGCAAAAGTATATGAAGATTATCATGAATTACTCAAAGATGAATCCATTGAAATCGTCTATGTACTGACACCGAATGTGGCACATTGCCCGATCAGTGTGGCTGCATTTGAGGCAGGAAAACATGTACTGTGTGAGAAACCGATGGCAGCTTCTGTAGAAGATGCTGAGAAGATGATGGAGGCATGGAAAAAGAGCGGAAAAATGTTTACGATCGGTTATCAGAACAGATTCCGTGCAGACAGCCAGACAATGAAACGTATGTGCAATGACGGAGAGATGGGCGAAATCTATTATGCTCAGGCTCATGCACTCAGAAGAAGAGGAGTTCCTACATGGGGCGTATTTACAGATAAATCACAGCAGGGCGGAGGTCCACTGATCGATATCGGAACACATTCACTGGATCTTACATTATGGCTGATGGACAATTATGAGCCGGCAAGTGTAACAGGTGTGACATTTGACAAACTTGGCAAGACATTACAGCCGAAAAACCAGGGCAATTTCCTTGGAACATGGGATCCGGATACATATGAAGTGGAAGATGCTGCCTTTGGATTTATCACAATGAAAGATGGTTCTTTGATCACACTGGATGCTACATGGATTCTGAACTCTACAGAGGAAAGATGTGCTTCTACTTATCTTTGCGGAACAGAAGCAGGTGCTGAACTGACAGGTGTTGGCGGAAGTAACAATCTGAAATTATACTTGAACAAGATCATGGGTGGAAAACAGGTGAAAATCGACGTTGATACAAGTGCCGGAGGGGTTGATTTCTTTGACGGAGACAGCACAGAGCCAAAAGATCTGGAGTGTAAGACATGGCTGGATGCAATTGAAGGAAAAGGAGAATTGGTTGTGAAACCGGAGCAGGCGTTTATCGTTACAAAGATTCTGGATGCTATCTATAAATCAGCAGAATCCGGTAAACAGATCGTATTCTAGAAAAGATCTGCCACTCTAAAAAGGAGAATGTAAGAAATGAAATTAGGATTCGTATCAGCAATTTTAGATCAGAGTACTTATGAAGAAATGATGGATACAGCAGGTGAGCTTGGCTTTGAATGTGTCGAGGTGGCCTGCTGGCCACAGGGAAAAGCAGAACGCAGATATGCAGGAGTATCCCATATTGATGCGGAACGAGTGTTGGAAGATGATGCATATGCCGCTTCCATCCTGGATTATGCCAGACAGAAACAGGTTCAGATTTCCTCTCTGGCTTATTATCCGAATACGATGGATGCAGATCTGGAGAAAAGAGCATCAGCTGTGACACATCTGATGAATCTGATCAAAGCAAGCAGCAAATTAGGCGTTGGAATGGTTACGACATTTATTGGCAGAGATCAGACAAAGACAGTAGAAGAAAACCTGGATCTGGTAAAAGAAGTGTGGCCGCCGATCATTGAACTGGCAGAAAAAGAAGGTGTAAAGATCGCGATTGAGAACTGTCCAATGTTATTTGGTCCTGACCAGTGGCCGGGAGGACAGAATCTGATGACAACGCCTGCAATATGGAAAAAGGTATTTGAGATTCTGTCGTCAGAGAATCTTGGAATCAACTATGATCCATCCCATTTCGTATGGCAGATGATCGATTATATTAAACCAATCTATGAATTTAAAGATAAGATTTTCCATGTGCATTATAAAGATATCAAGGTATATGAAGATAAGCTGAATCAGGTGGGAATTATGGCGTATCCATTGGATTTCATGTCACCGAAGCTTCCGGGACTGGGAGATGTAGACTGGGGCAGATATGTAAGTGCCCTGACGGATATCGGATATGATGGGTATACCTGCATTGAAGTGGAAGATAAAGCATTTGAAGGAACTAAGGAGAAAGTTTTAGATTCCCTGAGACTGAGTAAGAGATATATGCGTCAGTTTGTGATTTAAAAAACCAACAGGACAAAAAACAGGGTACATATTTTGTCCTGCTGTTTTCTTATATTGGAAAAAAGATGAATAATGACATAAAACTGGTCAGATAATGAAAAGTTTTTTTTAGGGAAACGAAGTAAAATATAATTACAATAAAGAAAACGAAAAACGAAGGGAGAAACTATTATGAAGAAAAAGATTTTAGCAGCATTTCTTGCAGCAACAATGACACTCAGTCTTGCAGCATGCGGAAGCAGTGATTCAGGAAAAAGTGATGATGCAGATGCAGCAGCAAATGCAGACGCAGGCACAAAACACATTTACGTGCTGACAGCAGCAGAGGACCATGGATGGACAGGATCTGTAGCAACATTCGCAAAAGAGAAAGTGGAAGAGATCAATAACGATGGAAATTACACAGCAGAAGTAATCACTTCTTCTGATGCAGCAGAGCAGATCACAAAAGTAGAAGATATCGTTGCAGAAGGAAAAGATGACATTGCAGTTGTAATCCAGCCAATGGATGATACAGTACAGTCTGCGATCCAGCAGCTTGTTGATGCAGAGATCCCATTTGTAGAGTTTGACCGTATCATCGATGCAGTAGCTCCAAGCGCTGTATCAAATGTAAAAGGTGACAACCAGGGAATTGGAGCCGGTGCCGCAGCTTACTTTGTAGAGCAGGGAATGAAACCGGGCGATAAAGTATATGTTTACGAAGGAGATACATCTTCTGTAACAACACTTCGTGACAGCGGATTCACAGATTACCTGACAGGAGCACTTGAGTTCGGCGGATCTACAATCGCAGATGATGCAAAATGGACAGAGGATGATCTGAAAGCAATTACATATTCAGGAGCTATGAACTGGAGCCGTTCTGATACAAAATCTTCTTTCGAGTCTCTGATGGGAGATGCATCCAACGCAGATATCAAATGGATCTATGCACAGGATGATGAGCTGACAATGGGAATCCTTGAAGCACTTAACGGTGGCGGAATCAGTGATTCTACAAAAGAAGCTTTTTATGCAAACCAGCCGGTTATCACAGGATGTGGCGGACTGGATGAACTTTACGAAGTTCTTCGTGGAAACAGCTATCAGGATATCTCTGAGAAACTTGGTGGAATCATGTCTGTAACATACAGCCCATCCATGATCCAGACAGCAATTCAGGATATGGTTGATTATCTTGATGGAAAAGATGTAGAGCAGGATCACGTCATCGAGTGTGAAGATGTTACATCTGATAATGTAGCTGATTATCCTTCATTCTAAGCAGTGAATAAAAAGTAAATCTGTAATTTAAGTCAATGTTCAGAGCGGAATCTTTGTGTTCCGCTCTGAATATATCATTTTATTGAGATATGAGTTTCTGAATAAGAGATAAATTGTTTTACAGAAATTGATCTGTCAGTAAAATAAAAAGAAAGTATGGGGATGAGGAGGAGAGATCCATGAAACGATTGGAAATGAATGGAATATGCAAGGCATTCAATGAGGTTCCGGTTTTGAAAAATGTCCGTCTTTCTGTGGAAGCCGGGGAAGTGCATGCGCTACTCGGAGAAAACGGAGCGGGAAAATCCACACTAATGAATGTGCTGACCGGAGTATACAGAAGAGATGCAGGTCAGATTACATTTGACGGACAGCAGGTTGGAAATCTTACAGTAAAACAGTCGGAACAGCTTGGAATTGCATTTGTTCATCAGGAATTGAATCTGTTTAATGATCTGCTGGTATATGAAAATATATTTCTCGGAAAAGAATATACGAACAAATTTGGAAAATTAGATAAGAAGAGGATGAAAAAGGAAGCGGCTCAGTTATTTCAGGAGCTGGAGGTAGACATTGATCCGGAAGCGAAGGCGGAAGATCTTTCAGCAAGTCAGAAACAGCTGCTGGAGATATCAAAAGCACTGTTTTTCCAGGCAAAACTTCTGATTTTGGACGAGCCGACCACTTCACTGAATAATCAGGAAATCGAGCATTTATTCCGAATCGTGAGAAAATTAAAAGAAAAGGGAACTTCCTTTATCTTTATTTCACATAAGATGCCGGAAATCTTTGAGATTGCAGACCGTTATACAGTTCTGATGAACGGAGAATTTATCGGAGACGGATTTATCAAAGACACCAATCCGGAAGAGATCACAAAGATGATGGTTGGCGGCGGCTACCGTGAGGAAGACAGTTATCAACCAAGAGAATGTAAAGAAACAGTTCTGAAACTGACCGATTTTACAGGACAGGGATTTGCCCATGTGAATCTGGAAGTGAAAAAGGGTGAGATCATTGGCCTGACCGGCCTGCAGGGTTCAGGAAGCAGTGAAGTGCTGCAGGGAATCTTTGGAGCAGTCAGAGCGGACGGAGGAAAGGTTGAGACGAACGGAGAGAATGTTCCGCTTCACTCCATACATAAGGCAATGAAGCACAGAATTGCCATGCTTCCAGCAAACCGAAAAGAGAATTCGGTGATCGCAGACATGAGCCTTCTGGAAAACATGTACCTGGCAGAGCATACACTTTCAGCAGGGAAATTCCACATCGTGAAGAAAAATGAGGAAGATCGGTTTGCAAAATACAAAGAACTTCTGAATATAAAAGCGCAGAACAGTGCGGATCCGGTCACTTCATTAAGTGGCGGAAACCAGCAGAAAGTATTCCTGGCAAGATGGCTGAATACAGATGCGGAGATTTTGCTTCTGGATAATCCGACACAGGGAATTGATGTGGGAGCAAAGGCAGAGATCTATAAATTGATTCTCCGACTGGCTGAATCAGGAAAGACCATTCTGATCAATACACTGGAGATCCCGGAATTACAGAAAGTAGCAGATAAATGTGCGATTTTCTATGACGGAGAACTGGTGAAAATCCTGAAACATGAAGAGATCGATGAGGCAACGGTGATGATGTATTCTACCAATGCTGTGAACATAAAGGAGGAGAAGTAAGATGAGGACAAAAGGAAAATCAATCGGGTCAAAGATCTGGTCCCGTTATAGTTATGTATTTGTATTTCTTGTAATCTTTCTGGTCTATGCAGCATCCAGTAACGGACTGACATGGAACGGAGTCATGAATATATTCAGACATTCCGCAGTTGTCGGAGTGATCGCACTTGGAATGGGGCTGGTCTGCCTGACAGGAGAAATTGACCTGTCGGTTGGATCCATGCTTGCTATGGTCAGTGGATTTGCAGTTGTGATCTTTAATATTACAAATAACATTTTACTGACACTGCTGTTTGCGATTGTATTTGGTGCATTCTGTGGTCTGATCAACGGAGTTCTGGTCGGTGGTGTGGAGATGCCGGCATTTATCGTAACTCTTGCAACGATGCTAATCTATCGTTCCATCGCACAGTATGCATGCCAGCATATTTCAAAAGAATTGTGTGGAGGAGGAAGTTCTGTATATCGTATGGCATCCGATCACAGTTCTTATCAGGTACTGTATCAGTTTGGAAACGGAAAAGTCCTGACACTTCCGGTTGTGGGATTGATTCTTCTGATTATGACAATTCTGGTTGTGTATGTTTCTTCCAGTACAAAGTTTGGAAAGAAGATCTATGCCATCGGAAGTAATGAAAAGGGCGCGAAGATGACCGGAATCAATGTAAGTGTTATGAAGATCGCGGTATTTGTTCTTGCGGGAGTTATGACGGGAATCGCAGCCTTTCTGTGGATCGCCATGAATGGATCTTCCGATCCGGCGACAACAGGAAAGAGTTATGAGATGTATGCGATCGCTGCAGTTGTACTTGGCGGAATCAGCATGTCTGGTGGTAAAGGACGCTGTCTGGGTGTACTCTTCGGAGCGATGTCCTATACAATTATTGATAAAATTATCGTAGCACTGAAGATGGATTCTCTGATCAATGATGCAATCAAGGGAATTATCCTGATCATCGTTATCCTGATCCAGCTTGCAGGACCGAAGGTAAAAGAACTGATCGCAGGAAGAAGAAAAATTGCATCATAAAAGATTAAAAAATCAGACATTAAAATTGTTTTGGCGCTTGTTTGAGACGGCTTTGTGAAACGTAGGTGAGGTTATGTTTTGCAGAGCTGTTTCATTATTGCAACATTTTTATTGAAAATAAAAAATTAACTATAGAAAAAACAACAATAAAAGTCCGGAGGATATGAAAATTATGAACTGTGTAGTGAAAACGACAAAAGGAACAATAGAAGGCATAAAACAAAATGGATACGTTGTATTTAAAGGAGTTCCGTATGCAAAAGCACCGGCAGGAGAACTGCGCTGGAAAGCACCGGTGGAAATGGATCCATGGGAAGGAACTTATAAAGCAGATACATTCCGGAATATGTGCATGCAGGAACTGCCGCAGGCAGAGCATCCATTCATGGGAAGATTTCATAAGGAGTTCTATAACAATCCGGAGTTTGTTCCGGGCATGGGAGAAGACTGTCTGTATCTGAACATCTGGGTTCCGGAGCATGAGGAAGGGGAGAAACTTCCGGTTGCATTCTGGATCCATGGTGGTGGATTTGGCGGAGGCTACAGCAGTGAGCTGGAATTTGACGGGGAAGCATACTGCCAAAAAGGTGTGATCCTTGTAACAGTCAATTATCGTGTCAATATCTTCGGATTCTTCGCACATCCATGGCTGGATGCCGAAAATGAAAGACAGGTTTCAGGAAATTATGGAATCCTGGATCAGATCGCAGCTTTGAAGTGGGTGGAAGAAAATATCGAAAGTTTCGGTGGAGATAAGGAAAATATTTCAGTATTTGGTCAGTCAGCGGGAAGCATGAGTACGCAGGTTCTCTGCTCCAGTAAACTGACAGGAAACCTGATTTCCAAAGCGATTCTTCAGAGCGGAATCAGCTGTGAGGAAGACATCCTGCTGACTCCGACTTTAAAAGAAGAAGAGGAGATCGGGGAGCAGTTTGTAACATTATCCGGAAAAACATCGCTGGAAGAACTTCGTGCCATGTCTGCGGAAGAGATTTTCCAGGTTGAAAGAAAACTCAATGATGAATTATGGAAATCGGGCAAAGGACTTTCACTTGTGCCAAATGCAGATGGCTATGTACTGGATGAGACAGTAAAAGAGGTATGGAAGAAAAATGGAATGAAGGATATTCTGTACCTGTGCGGTGTTGTGACAGATGATCTTGGTGCAAGCCGGAAAGAGGTACAGGAGGGAAAGACAGGAATCCTGATGGAAGAGTGTAAGCGATGGGGAGAAAAATGCGAGGAGCGAGAAAAACCGGCGTACCTGTATCACTTCGCACATGAACTTCCGGGAGATGACTGGGGAGCTTTTCATTCTTCAGAACTCTGGTATACATTTGGAACACTTGGAAGATGCTGGAGACCGATGACAGAGCAGGACTTTCAACTGAGTGAGGAAATGGTGACTTACTGGACGAACTTCATGAAGACAGGTAATCCAAACAAGAGCGATGCAGGGCAGGATGTGGAAAAGATGTGGGAGAGTTATACAAAAGAAAATCCTTATGTGAAAGTGTTTGAATGATGTGAAGTCCTATTTAGAAAATAATTCGTTATTATGATGATAGATTTGTTTTCTGGATTTTAAAAAGAGAAAGAGTCAGGGATTTACGGTGCTGTAGATCGTGGATTTGGATTCGGAACGTATCTCGTGAGCAGTAACTGTATTTTAATTTGTTTGACATTTGACATATGAGTTATTAAAACAGTTGTGAAATCAGTAATTCTTTGTTAAAATATACATTGTGACTAAAAATCCAGAGTGTATTTGAAAAATCATTCATGCAATCTGTATATCCGACTTTGTGGTATAGTTACCTTCATTTGGTTGACGCAGCCCGTTGCGCCGCTCTCATTCAGACAGAATTCTACATAAGTTGTGACATATATCTTACAGGAACCATTTTTCAGACTCGCTCGAGGAAAATAATGTGTAATTTCAGGAACGTGCCGCAAGAATCGATAGAGTGGTTTGAACCGTGATTTGAATCTTCATACGTTTCAGGAATGAGCAGGAAAGAAGGAACAATCACATGAAACGGAAGCGCAAGATCAGGATTAAAAGGGTAAGCGCATGGTGTACGGCAATTACAGCAATTGTGGTGATTCTGTATATCGCTATCTCCGGGATGGGAAATAAGGAATTTTACGTACTGAAAAATACGACGGAACAGTATATAGAATGTGAGAAGGCAGCAGAGCAGCTGCAGGAAGGATCCGATTATCTGACAGAGCAGGTACGGCTTTATGTGATGACCGGAGAAGAAAGATATCTGGATCAGTATATCGAAGAAGTTGAAGTTACGAAGCGTCGTGAAAATGCGGTGAAAGATTTATCAGAATATTTTAAAGGCAGCAGTGTCGTTGAATCACTTCAGACAGCACTGACGGATTCAAAAGCACTCATGGAGACAGAATATTATGCCATGAGACTGAGAATTGAAGCTACAAGTATCACAAAGGAAGACTGGCCGGAAGAGATTCAGATGTGTCCACTCTCAGGGAAAGACAGAAATCTTTCTAATGCAGAAAAGATTGCCAAAGCGCAGGAAATGGTCAGTGATGAACGGTATGAAACTGCAAAGGCTGAAATTGAAGAAAATATCACGAATGGAATGGATGCACTGCTTGAAAAGACAAAGAACAGACAGGCAAGAGCAACCACCATCTTTACTGATATGTTCCGAAAACTTGAGATTGGAATTGGAATTCTGGCAGTACTGATTGTCAGTATGTGTGTGATGATGCAGAAGTTGATTGTAAGACCGCTGCTCAGTTATAACGAGAGTATTACTCGTGGAGAGATCTTTCCGGTGATCGGAGCGGCAGAACTGCAGAATCTCGCCGAGACCTATAATCAGATGTATCAGGAGAACCAGGAGACACAGAGACTGATCCGCCATCAGGCAGAGCATGATGCGCTGACAGATACGCTGAACAGAGGCTCTTTTGAAAGAGTTCTGCATATCTATGAGACGGGTGACAGTCCGTTTGCATTGATTCTGATCGACGTGGATATTTTCAAATCTGTCAACGATACTTATGGACATGCAGTGGGAGATATTATCCTCAAGAGCGTTACCAGTTCGCTGAAGACGGCATTTCGCAGCATTGACTATGTCTGTCGTATCGGTGGAGATGAATTTGCGATCGTTATGGTAGAGATGACCAGTGATCTGAAATACACGATCGAAGACAAGCTTAAGGCAGTAGGTGAAGTATTGGCACACCCTCAGGAAGAAGGCGTTCCGCCAGTGACACTGAGTGTCGGTATTGCATTTTCTGACCGTGAGAATCCGGGAGAAAGTATCTTCAAGGATGCGGATCAGGCACTGTATAAGGTCAAAGAGAATGGACGTAACGGATACGAATTCTATTAAAATATACTGCAAAATGAAATATGCAGGTATGTGGAAGTTGAGTGTAAGAGATAAAATTTAGGGAAATTTTAAACTTTGAGACTATTTAAAAATGTTCAACTGTATGAATGGGTTTTAAACAGTTTCAGAAAAGAGCAGCCGGATTGGAACTGTTTCAATCCGGTTGCTCTTTTTTTAAAATCTTTCATTGGTGGAAACATACATTAAAATCTGTTTTAGCAGAGATTTTGGTGGAAACATACATTAAAATCTGTTTTAGCAGAGATTGAAATATTATGGCTGTAAAAATAACGGTTGAATTTTATTTGTGGCAGGGATGACTTTCAGACACAGCTTAAAAGTGTGCTGATGATGCGTTTTGCATTATATTTTCAAGGAGAAATGTACAAATCAGTCACATGTGTCCGATTATTAAAATCAGGAATTGAACCTCAGAAATCATGCGCTTATAATGAACTCAGTTGAAAAAATAAGAGATTTTCAGAGGAGGAAATTACTATGTCCAGAGAAGAAATTATTAACAAATTAATCGAGTTTGCATCCATCGCATTCAAGGTAGATGCCGCAGATATTCATGAGGATACAGATATTGCAGAGGAGCTTGGAGCTTCTTCCATGCAGCGTGTATCCATGAGCGTATCCATTGAAAATGAGTACGATGTAATGATTCCGGTTGCAAGATTTGGAAACTACAAGACAATCGGAGATCTGGCAGATCACATTCTTGAGGAAATGTAAAAATAAAATCGGAGGTGCATTATGGTACACAATGTAAAACTTGGAAAAAATCTCAGAAGCGTATCCATCGTAGGTGTTGGCGCAACACCGTTTATGAACGCAGTTTCTGATCCCAAATATAAAGGAATTACAAATGGTGAGCTGTTCGGATATGCAGCACTTGACGCAATGGCAGATGCTCATGTAGAGCCAAGAGATGTTCAGTACTTCTTCCACGGTTCTGCAAACCCACATGTTCTGAACAATTGTATTACACCGAATGTTCAGGTGGCTGACTGGTTCGGTATGAGAGGCAAAGGTTCTCTTTCCCATTCAGAAGGATGCTGTACAGGTTACATTGCCCTTGAGGAAGCAGTGATGGCAGTTGCCAGCGGAGCTTATGATATCGTTCTTTCAGGATGCAGTGAGATGGGAACAGGAATGCCGGACGGAAATACACCGGATCACATGAGAGTACCGCTTACAACAGAAGTACTTTTCCCGGATCTGGATTCTATTTTTGACAGAGCTTACGGACGTTATCTTGGCGGCGGCCCTGGAATGAATCATGATGACTGGATCAACTACTATGCAAAAGAAAATAATCTTTCTGCAGATGTGATCGATGATGTACTGAATCATCAGGCTTACCATTTCCGCCGTGCGGCTGCCCTGACACCAAGAGCAATCCGCAGAACTACATTTGATCAGATGGCAAAAGAGGCCGGCTTTGATGATGTATGGGAGTACATGAAATCTCCATACAACCCGAAGATGACACAGTATCTTCGTGTTTCCAGTGACTCCTGTGTGGCAGATGGTGCAGCATGTTGTATCGTTGTTCCGACAGAGATTGCAAAACAGTTCAATGAGAAACCGATCGAAGTACTTGGTGTAGGAGCATCTGTTCTGGATGCGATCGTGCCTCATCTTGAGAAAAAGGCAACAGCAGAAGCAGCCCGTCAGGTTTATGATGTAACAGGACTGACACCGGATGACATTGACCTGCTCTATGTAAATGACTTTATCGGATCTTCTGCATTCCTTGCAGCTGAGGAAGTTGGATATCTTCCAAAAGGGGAAGGATGGAAATATGCACTGGATGGAAGAATTGCTTATGACGGAGACAAACCGATGAATACAAACGGTGGACGTACTTCTTATGGCCATGCATTTGGAGCATCTGGTATGGCTGATGTTTATGAGGCAGTCATTCAGATGCGTGGTGAGGCCGGAGAGCGTCAGGTTAAGAAGACACCAAAACATACATTCCTCAGAGGATTCGGCGGAGCACAGAACGTGCGTGCGATCATCCTTGGATCAGATTTTTAAGGAGGCAGAATTATGGAACAGTTAAAAGATATGGAACATATTGTTGAAAAATTCTGGAATGGATTGAAAGACGGCGTGATCTATGCAAGAAAATGTAAAGAGTGTGGCGCAATTGAATTCCCACCGCACATCGCCTGCAATTCCTGCGGATATCATGCGACAGAGTGGACTACACTGAGTGGAAAAGGCGAGCTGAAGACATTTGTTTTTACAGGTGCGCTCAATGCCAGACTCGAGCTGGAAGACCGTGGACTGAAATATGTATGTGGCGAGGTACAGCTGGATGACGGACCGGCGATCAATGCAGTTATTCTTGGAATCAACAAGAAAAAAGCACGTGAGATCACAGATAAACTCCCGGTACGTGTAAGACCTGTATTCTATGATATGGGAAGATATACAACTCTGTTTTTTGAGCTGGATGAGTAAAATAAATTGGTGGCTGTTTACAGATGAGATGTAAGCAGCCATATATAATAATTGAAATGCATTTCGTTGATGGCCACAGACAAATGGAAATTGTCTTGAATGTATCTCATCCATCGCCAGAGGCAATTTTAAAATGACGAGATACGTTACTGTTTGCAACTATGCTGTGAACAGCAACCACGGCATTTTTTTACCGTATGCTATTGGAATGGATGTGGTAGAAAAAATGAAATGTTTGAGATATAATAAAGGACGAAATGAATACTTCTGTTATTTTAGTTATATTGATGAAAGAAGGTGAATCCCATGCAGACAGGACCGAATAAAGAGAAGCAGAAACGCACAAAAAAGCGCATCAAAGATGTATTTATGAAACTGTACAGCAAATATCCGCTGGAGAAGATCAGTATGCGTCAGGTGGCGGATCTTGCGGGTGTGACAAGAAGTACGGTATATGTGTATTTTGAAAGTGTCTATGATATTCTGGAAGTGATCGAGAGAGAGCTGCAGGAAGGAATGGCAAAATATTTTGAACAGTATTCCGGCGAGATCAATGGTGAAAACCGGCAGAGCTGGGAAGAAAGTGTTGAGAAATGGTTCGAATTCTGCATGGAAAACAGGGAGTATCTGGTGGTTATTCTGGGACCGAACGGAGATCCTTCTTTCGAGTACAAGCTTAGAAAGAAGCTGAAAAAAGACCTGAATCAGATGATGGATGATGATGGGATGAAAAATGATTATCTCAGGAAATATGCCCTGGAATATATGGCAGGCGCCATGATCTCACTGGTTCGTTACTGGCTTGAATGCAATGAGAATCTTCCGGCGAAAGATATGGCTGCGGTGGCGAATGTAATCCGTCAGACGAAAGGCGTATTGCAGGATATGGATATGTCGGAAGGAGAAACAGAAGAGTAAGTCTGCAGACACACTCTAAAACAGGAAAAAATACAGGACAAAATCAGATCAACAGGAATAGAGATTTGGTGAATGCGTGTTATAAAAGGATTGAGAATTTGACTGAAGGATGGAGACACTGTTCTTTTCAGTTCATTTGCTTGGAATCGGGAAAAAGCGGAGAATTAAGCTGGGAGTTCTCAGAAATCAGCAGCTGGCTTCTTTTGCCAGAAGTCAGCCTGCATCAGTTACCGCGCGGATGGCACAGTTCTGGCTGGGGGGTATGGAAGAAGAACAGGATTGTATTGTGCCGATGGTACAGACCGGCATCGGTTCGGCACTGATCAATGAAAATCATGTGCTGGCAAAAGAAGAAGCTGTGGAATTGAAGTAGGAGAAAACTATAATCTTCCAAAATCAGAAAATGCAAGAGTTCCACAATGCCCGAAAGAGAAAGAAGATGCTATCAAGGCTGCCCTGAAATATTTTGCGATGATCTAAGGACATCGCTGATTTCAAGGAGGAATAACACATGAAAAGCACATTTGAAAAAATGGGTGGAACCTACACACTTGGCGCAGATGGAATTTACTATCCGAATCTTATCAGTACAGATGAAGAACCGCATTATGGGAAATATGGAATGATGCGAAAAACATATCTGAAAGAGCATCGTCCGGCAATGTATTCACTGTATATGTTGGAAGACAGACTGGTGGAACATCTGAATCTTGTGGATGATGAAGCACAGGAGAGAATGGTTATTCTGGTACGTCAGATGATGGAGAGGCAGGGCATTAAGGAAGAATTGAAAGCTCGTGATCAGATGGAATGGATCAGGGCGGTAAATGGTATTCGTAATATGGCAGAAGAGATTGTGTTAAAAGAATTGGTCTATATTTAAATTGTGGAAAGCTCCTTCGGGAGCTTTTTGCTGTTTATAAGATAAATTCTGTCGGAGATTTTGACTTAATGATTTGATTT
>NZ_CAKRDI010000038.1 GCF_934309415.1 uncultured Mediterraneibacter sp. | reverse complement strand
CGTGCGGTAGATGAAGCCAAAGCAATGGCAGAGCATTTCGGAAATGAGCAGGGATATAAAGTAACAGGACAGGTAAGTTTCGAGCCATGCTGGCCGGCACCGAAGATCCTCTGGATCAAGAACCATGAGCCAGAAGTGTTCGCGAATACAGACCGCTTCCTGTTAGTTGAGGATTACCTGATCTACCGTATGACAGGATATTTCTACACAGAGGGATCTCTGGTATGCTCCTCTATGTACTGGGATATCACAAAGAAATGCTACTGGAAAGAGATGCTTGATTTCATCGGTATCAGGGAATCACAGCTTGCAGAAGTAGCAGAGTCAGCAGTCGTTGCAGGCGAGATGCTGGATGAGGCAAGAGAAGATCTGGGACTTCCTTGCAAAGTAACTGTAACAACAGGAGCACTGGATCAGGTAGCAGGTGCGATCGGAGCAGGAAACATCAAAGAAGGAATGTTCTCAGAGACAATCGGAGCTGCACTTGCAATCTGTGCACCAGTTTCCAAACCGGTATTTGACCCGAACCAGAAGATGCCGTTACATTACTTCGCACTTCCGGATACATACATGATCCATACATTCACAACAGGTGGTATGACACTTCGTTGGTTCAGAGATAAATTCTGCAGCAATGAGATGGCAGTAGAAGCGCTGGGCGGCGGTGATGCATATGATGCGATCAGCAAAGAAGTAGCAGAAGTAGCACCTGGATGTGATGGACTGGTAATGCTTCCACATCTGTCAGGATCACTTGCACCGGATGTAAATGCAAATGCAAAAGGTGTATGGTTTGGATTTAGTCTGAACCACACAAAGGCACACTTTGCTAGAGCAATCATGGAGTCCCTTGCATTTATCCTGAGAAGAAACCTGTCTGCATTAAAAGATATGGGAATCACAGTAAAAGAAGTCAGATCACTTGGTGGAGGATCTAAGAGTAAAGTATGGAACCAGATCAAGGCAGATGCAAATGACATCACACTGGTAACTGTAAAATCCAAAGAGGCAGCATGCCTTGGAGCAGCTATCCTTGCAGGAACAGCTACAGGTGTATTCAAGAGCGTAGAAGATGCTGTTGCAAGTATGATTCAGGTAAAAGATGAGTACCATGCACAGCCAGAGTTGAAACCAGTTTATGACAAGAACTATGAGATGTACTGCAAACTGTTCAAAGATCTGACAGAGTGCTTTGATGAGAATGCAAAATAAATCATAATGTAAGATGAAAGAGGAGACAGAAATGGGAGAGAACAGATATATGGATGCTGTTACCCAGGGCGTATATATCCTTGGTGTGAAAGATGCAGCAAAGGTGAATTTCATGACAGCGGCATGGATCACACAGGTATCAGCAAGTCCGAATAAGGTACTTGTTGCAGTCGGACAGACACATTTTACAGCAGAGATGATCCGCAATGCCGGTAAGTTCACAGTTAATGTACTGGGGGAAGGTCAGGAAGAACTGGCTAAGAAATGTGGCAGATCTTCAGGAAGAAACACAGATAAATCACTCGGTGTTGATTACGAGCTGACAGATGGAGTGCCGGTGGTCAAAGATACTGCGGCAACACTGTACTGCACACTGGATAAAGAGATTACAGACGGAGATCATGTCCTCTTTATCGGTACTGTAAAAGAAGGAAAGAAGTATGACAGGCAGCCGCTTATTTATGATGAAGCAGAGTATTTTGGTTAGAGCGTGTCTTAAAAATGCTTTCTGTAAGATGTAAAGCTGAGTGAAATAAATTTTGAATATGTTCCATCGCCATAGATTATTTAAGGGATTTAGATCGATTACTGATGAAAGGCAAGACAGTAATTAAGTAGTGGCAGGAGCAGTAATTTATAAGGGCTAGATAGGATTTATAAGATTCAGGTTACAGGGAAATGAAGGAGATTCACCTGTAATAAAGAGGAAGGGCATATGAAAGTAATACATACGGACAAAGCGCCAAAAGCACTTGGACCATATTCACAGGGCTATGTTCATAATGGAATCTTTTATTCGGCAGGGCAGAGCCCGATCAATCCAAAGACGGGCGAGATCGAAGGAAAAGATATCAAAGAACAGACAGAACAGATGTGCCAGAATTTTGCGGCAGTACTGGAAGCAGCAGGAAGTTCTTTTGAGAAAGTACTGCGCGTGGACTGCTATCTGAAGAATCTGGATGATTTCCAGGGATTCAATGAAGTATACGCAAAATATTTCGTCTCCAAACCGGGAAGAAGCTGCGTACAGGTCAGCGATATTCCGAAGGGGGCACTGTGTACAGCAGAATTGATCGCTGTTGCTGAGGATTAAGCTTATAAAAATTTATATATTTATGCTTTTAGGAGCGGATTTTAACCTACGTTGAAGAGAAAGAACCAGAAGTAATGAAAAACGAATTTGTATGAGAGAGTCTTGCACACATCGGCGTAAGAGTGTGGTTGGAAAATCATTTCCGAAGAAAGTATTTTGCAAACATGTTCTGGTTAAAATCCGATAAAAATAGATACATGAAAGAGAGGTATACGAATATGAAAGTTATTAAAAAAGAAGATGCAAGAGTTTATTTAGACGGACCAGAAATCTGCAGAGAATATATCATCACGCCAAAGATTACATTTGGATCATCCACATTACATCCGGGACAGACAGGTGGAATTGATCCGGGACATCCGGAAGGACATGAAATCTTTTATGTAAGCCGTGGAGAAGTTCTGATGCACAATACTGCAACAGATGAATTCTCTGAGCTGCATGAGGGAGACACAATCCTTGTATACGAGGGAGAGCCTCACGAGCTTACAAATATCGGAACAGACATGGCAGTAATTACATGGAGTTGCGCTCCGAAGATTGATTAATCACATAGAAATCCGGTCTCTGAACGTAACAGTTAGAGATCGGATTTTGCTGTTTTGCAAAGAAAGGATGATTTTATGACACAATTTGATTGGGAAGAAAAGTTTGTTGACAAAGATGCACCGCTTCATCAGATGGTTTATCATGCGTTGCATTATGCCATTATCAGCGGTCAGGTTCAGCCGGGAGATCATCTGCCGGAGCATCTGCTGTCCCAGCATCTGAAAGTGAGCCGTACACCGATCCGTACAGCAATCATTGAACTGGAAAAAGAGGGGCTTGTAGTCAGAAGACATGGGCGTACTATTGTGCAGGACAGTCTGGATCGTGAGATGCGGGAGATTCTTGAGACGAGAAATGCATTGGAGAAACTGGCGGTGGTAAATGCGTGCAGAAACGCCTCAGAAGAGGATGTTCTGCGCCTAAAAGAGATCAATGAGACATTTGCCAAAGCATTGAAAAAGGGAGATGTTATGTGCAGTGCACAGACAGATGAGCAATTCCATGAAGAAATCTATCAGATTGCAGATAATCGTGTGCTCCTGAGGACGCTGCACAGTCTGGAACTGCCGTTGTACGGATACAGGATCAGAGCGTGCAAAAATGAACAGGATGTGGAAGAACAGATTTTGGAGCATGAGGAGATTATAGAGGCAATTATACAAAGGGACGAGCTGCGTGCAGAGAAGGCTGTGATGAACCATATCCAGGGGCGCAGATATGATCGCTGTGAAGAAAAAGAAACGGCGGATACACCCATAGAAGAGATAAAAAAATGGGCGTAAATAGAAGAAACATTTAATAAGTAAGAAAATTGATGACAAGGCTTGTATACAAAACACAGACAGCAAGAAAAGATATGTTGTGAGCAAATATGGCATAGATAAAGTTGCATAAAAAAATCGTTGTTTTGAGAAAAAAGAAAGAGCACAAAGAATACATTTTTGTTTAAATATAAAATTGACAGGCTGAAAAAAGCCTTAAAAAAGAGGATACTACGCGAATGTGTGTTAGTGTCTTCTTTTTTTGTGGAATTTTAACTAAAAAGGAAGGTGTGCAAATTGCACAATTGCATAGAAATAAATACAAAAACCGTTGTTAAAAATTGTAATGTCTTTAGCAAGGATGTTAATGTTGCTTTTGAGAAGTTAGTGCTAATATATAGACAACAAGAAATCGCGATTAAAAATTTGGGTATATCCTTCCTTGTGAGAAATATCATGGATCCAGAAAACAGTTATTGACAGATTTATTTTAGGTAAACAAGATGCTATGCATGCTATTTTAAGGAGGAGCAGGAATGGACAACAAAAAGAAAAATGCTGTCAGCTTTGCGACAGTAGTCACGATTACCGGCGCGGTTATATCGTATCGAGTTGGAGCCGGATTTGCATCAGGTAACGAATGTATTCAGATCTTCGGATCATGGGGCCAGGACATTGGATGGGCTATCCTTGGTGCCACACTTACACTTCTGATCGGTGCAGTAGGAACTTATCTTTTAGCTTATCAGCTTCAGTTTAAAGGAAGCGAAGATGCTTATAAGGCAGTAGGTGGAAAGAAATTCGGACGTTTTGTACAGATCTTTACGGGACTGAGTATTACACTGAACCTGTTTACAATGTTTGCAGGAGCAGGAAGTCTTTTGAATCAGCATATGGGACTGCCAAACTGGGTAGGATCTCTGCTGGTTGGTGTGATTGCAATCATCTCACTTCTCGGTGGACTGAAATCACTTGAGAAAGTACTTGGTTCAGTAGGAATTTTCATTTTGATCTACATGGTTGTATTCTGTGTGATCACATTATTTAAAGTAACACCGAACATGGATAACATTTACGGAGCACAGGAAGCAGTAAAAGCAGGAGAAATCATGCAGGTTAACCTGTTTGCACTTCCACCGTTCAGCTGGATTCCGGGACTTGCAGAACACAACAATGCATTTATCAATGGTGTTGTATATGGTTCAGAGGCAACATTCAGTGGATTCCCGTTCCTGATCATGCTTGCTAAGAGATGTAAGACTAAGAAAGAAGCTGTTGTCTGCGGTCTTGCAGGAGACCTTGGATACATGTTCTGCGTATGTATTTCACTGGTTGTACTGATGTTCAACTTTGACTGTATTTACAACCCGGTTACAAAGGTTATGAATGCATTCCCAACACTGGCAGCCGTAACAAAACTGTTACCGTCTATCGCATGGACATACGCAATCCTTTGCTTTGCAGGTGTATTCACAACAGTATCAGGTTACTTATTTGCAGTCGATGAGATGGTATTCAAAGAGAATGTAACAAGTACAAAGAGCCGTATCTTCCAGGTTGTTCTGGCAGTGATCGGTATTGCACTTGGTGGTGTGCTTCCATTCTCCAAACTGATCAATATCCTGATGCCAATCAGGGGTGTTGTGGGAGTTCTTCTGATCGTCCTGATTCTTGCAGCACTGGCTCACCTGAAACATAAACCGGTAGCAGACGGAGATGAACAGGGAAAAGAAATTGAAGAGATGGAAACTGTATAAGAATAAATCATTGGATTTATATCCGAAAAAAGTTAAAAATGAAATATTGCTGACAGAGAATATATGATACAATATGTTCCGTAAGATCAGTGATACTAATAGAAACCAAAAAGCAAAATGAAATCCTCTAAGGAAGAGGAAAAATGAAAGGAGATTTTTATTATGGAATACGCTGGAGGAAGACCTTATTATGGAGATCTTGTAGGAGTACTTATGCTGGATATGGATGCACCGCTTATCCCTGGAAATGTAGGAAATGCAGCATCATATAATTTCCCAGTACGTTATAAAGTGTTAAAAGGATTACCGGCTGACTGGTGGTGTGATGAAATCGGACCGGATGAGTCCAGATGTCAGGTATTTATCGATGCAGCAAAAGAGCTGGAAGCAGAAGGCTGCAAGGCAATTACATCTGGATGTGGATTCTTCGCAATCTATCAGCAGAGAGTAGCAGAAGCAGTTAATATCCCGGTATTTCTGTCTCCACTTCTGATGGTTCCAATGCTTTCAAGAATGCTTGGCGGACAGCGCGTAGGTATCCTGACAGCAGGTGGAGATCATCTGAAAGGTGATTTCTTAAAGAAAGTTGGTATTGATGAGACTGTAAACTATGCAATCGGTGGACTTCAGAAGACAGAAGAATTCTACAATGTTCATGTAACATGTAAGAAGAAAACAATCAATCCTGAGAAGATGCAGGCTGAAGTTGTTCAGGCAGCAGAGGATCTGATTGCTCAGTATCCGGATATCAAAGTATTCGTATTTGAGTGTAGTGATATCCCACCATTTGCAAGAGAAGTTGCAAGAAGAACAGGACGTCCGGTATTTGACTTCATCGGACTGGCACATATGGTTGCAAGAGCAATCCAGCCGGTACAGTACGGACAGTTCTTTGATAAATAAAAGAGACATTTACACCCATTTTGTATAAAGCCATGTTAAAGAAATACCGCTTCACGGAGTGATTCCCTTCCCGTGAAGCGGTATTTCCTTTTATATTTTGCGATACTGTTTGAGGAATAACAAGGAGAAATCTCCGGTTATTCTATTATCGATGTAGATTCATAGTGGCAGCGAGCAGGATGAAAAGGTATGTGTATGGTGGGTAGCCCGTTGCCACGAAACTTTTTTCGTTCAATATTTATCTGTTCAAAGTACGGATCGAACAGTATTATTTAGAAGCAACAGCAGCACGTGCAGTAGCTGGCTGTTTTTCTCTTGTGTAGAAACAGATCGCAATGATTCCGGCGATTCCGGCTGCTAATTTTCCAACAATTAATGCAGGAAGTACTTCCGGGCATGCACTCATTGCCATACCAAGCTGACTTCCGAAAACAGCTGCAACAAGGATAGCCCATGCGCTGTTGATCATCTGTCCGCGTGTGTTCATTTCCTTCATCATCGGGAAAACAGGTACACAGGAAACGAGGGAAAAGATGATTCCTGATACGCTGATTGTGTCAAGCCCGATGAGGTTACCAAACCATGTAAGCGGTACTTTCAGGAAGCGTGACATGAGTTCCATAATCGGAAGCATACCTACCATTGTGATTGTCATCTGGCATACAAGCTGCATGGAGTCCATCATAGAATCCATACCAGGGATAATTGTAAGACCAAACAGGTAATCCAGACTTCCGAGAATGATTCCGAGAAGACCGAGGAATTTGATCACGATTGCAAGATGTTCCATCAGCCAGACCATTCTTCCAGGTGCCTTGATCAGACCAAGAATAATGAAAGCGGAAAGAATGAATACCGGAAGACTGTTCCATACAATACGAAGAACCGGAATTCCAAGAATCATACCACCGACAAGGTTACCGACCGGGATGCATCCAAGTCCGAAGAGTGCACCTTTGGAGAAGTTCTTGATTACGTTTCTGTCAAGGACTCCAAATCCAAGAGGAATGGAGAAGGTAAGTGCGCCTCCGAACATTCCGGAAGTGATCATTCCAAGCATCAGTCCGACAGCAGGATCTTCTGCAAGAGACTGGGAAAGTGCATAACCACCCATATCACAACTGAAGAAAATACTCAGAACGGATGGATCCATGTGCAGTGCATGGAAGATTGGGGTTCCGGCATTTTTTAAGAAAGAAGCTGTTGCAGGGGCAAGCATCAGAATACCGACCATGGAAATCATCATAGATCCCATCATGGTGAATCCCTGCTGGAATTTGTCACCGAGTTTCATTCGGTTTTTCAGAACCATATCGATGACACCAACAATGATACCGATGGCGGTGAGCAGTTTAATAAATTGTTCCATAAATAATTCCTCCTCTGATATTACATACTTTTAAATGTGTTTAAAAACATATCATATTTTGCTTTTGCCTAATTCCTTTTGGCGTATGGAATGATATACGGAAAATTTAAGAAAGTAAATAGAAAAATAGGAACGTGACAGAATATGTAATCTAGTGAGCAAGAAAAGGACTGAATACTGTTTCAAATAAAAGAAAAATGAAAAAAATTACCGATAAAATCAAGAGAAATTTCAGAAGGTTGGGAGCAGAAAATGAGGAAAGAAAAGTTAGTTATATAGAACTGGAGATTGCATTTATTTACATACAATCGTTAGAAAGGTAACAATGTAATTACTTACAATTTTAAAGAGAAATCAGGACTTGAAAAAGCATTGGATTTATTTTACTATGGAAACGTGGCAGAAATGTTATTATCTCTGTATAACACGGAGCAGTAACAGAAAATATTGGTTTATCTTTTTCACAGGTGTTATGACCTGAAGATATTAAGGCATTGCTGAGAGTTACATAGTACGCATTTATTGCTTTAAAGTAATAAAGGAAAACATGTTACGTTCAGCTATTTTAAATGATCTTTCATGTTAAACTGGCTATTTAACATGCACAGACCGTTTACATGTTGATGGAAAAGGAGAAAGAAAATGGCAAAAATTGATCATGCGGCAATCCGCACAACATCTTATGAGGATGCACAGAAGTTTTTTGAAGATGTATTTGAAATGCATATGTGGAGAGAAATCGGGGAAAAACCGGGACGTAAGTGCTGGTATAAAGAAGGAATTCAGCTCTGCGAAACAGAAGCAATCAATACAGATGCAGAGAATGGTTATGACCATATCTCAATTGCAGTAGAATCTGAGGCAGAAATCATGGAGAAGATCAAAGCATATCCGGTGAAAGCAATCAATGATCACTGGTTTTCACTTCCGGATGGAACAAAGATTGAATTGAAACCGTTGTCAAACTGGAAAGTGAATGATGTAGAATAGGGAATGCTGATGTTTACAGGTTATCTGTGAACAGTAACAATCAGTAGTTGTTCAATTGTCGATATAGTTCACAGAAAGTGGAATCAGAGAAAGCAGGTGAATGTTGTGAGCAGAACATTTAATGTAAATGGAATTTGCTATCCGGATGAACATTATATGGTTAATATAGACTCAAAACTGGCTGAGATAAAACAACTGGTAGATGAGAAAAAATACTTCGTGATAAACAGGGCAAGACAGTATGGGAAAACAACAACATTAAATATGCTGGTCAAATATCTCAAAGACCAATATACTGTATTTTTTATCAGCTTTGAAGGTTTGGGAGAATCTGCATTTGAAAGTGAATCTGCATTTTGTAGGACATTGTGTGAGCTTCTGTATGATACAGTAATTTATGAAGAAGTTCCGACACTTGATGAGAAAGTGAAGCAGGTTATTATTGATAGCGTGAAGCAAAATAAGATAGAAGATATGATGAGTTTATCAAATCTGATATCTGATATCTGCAGAAATTCTGAGATCCCTGTTGTATTGATGATTGATGAAGTAGATCAGGCAAGTAATCATAAAGTGTTTATAGATTTTCTCGGAATGTTACGAAGTAAATTTTTAAAGAGAAATACAAGACCTGTATTTCAGTCTGTGATTTTGGCGGGAGTATACGATATTAAAAATCTGAAACACCGAATCAGGGAAGATTATGAACATCAGATGAACAGTCCATGGAATATAGCGGCTGAGTTCAGTGTGGATATGAGCTTTACAGTGGAAGATATCGCAAGTATGCTTGAAGAGTACAGAGGAGAGCATGAATGCACAATATCTGTAAAAGAGATTGCGGAAGTGATTTATGAATATACTTCAGGCTATCCGTATCTTGTATCAAAAATCTGTAAATTAATTGATGAAAGATGTAATCGGAACTGGACAAGACAGGGCGTGGCAGAAGCTGTGAAAATTCTTTTAAAAGAAGCCAACACATTATTTGATGATCTTCGGAAAAAGATTATGGATTATCCTGAACTGCGGGATATGTTATATGCAATTTTGTTCCGTGGGGAATCATATCCTTATAATCCGGATAACTTTGCGATGGATATTGGAACGATGTTTGGATTTATTAAAGAAAAGGATGGTCAGGCTGTTATTGCTAACCGGATTTTTGAAACACGTTTATATAATTTATTCCTGTCAGAAGAACTGACAAGCAGTGCAATCTATCAGTCAGGAGAACGTGATAAAAATCAGTTTATCAATGAAGGTATTCTGAATATGGATCTGATTCTTGAAAAATTTATGGTTCATTTCCACGACATCTATGGCGAAAATACAGACGCATTTGTAGAAGAAAATGGACGTCGGTTATTTTTGCTTTATTTAAAACCAATCATTAATGGAACGGGAAATTATTATATCGAAGCACAGACAAGAGATCAGACAAGAACGGATATTATTGTTGATTATCTTGGGAGACAGTATGTGATAGAGTTAAAAATCTGGCATGGCAATGAGTACAATAGAAGAGGTGAAAAACAGCTGGCAGAGTATTTGGAATACTATCATCTGGAAAAAGGTTATCTGCTGAGTTTTAATTTTAATAAGAACAAGAAGACTGGGATAAAAGAAATTAAAGTGGATAATAGGAAAATTGTCGAGGTGGTTGTGTAGTTGATTATGGAAAGAAATAATTAATTATTATGCCATATAGAAAGAAGACGAAATCGTTTGTAAGATTACAGACGATTCCGTCTTTTCTTTTATTTAAATATTTCACTCAGTAAAGTAATAACTTCCTGCATTTTGCAGGCATCCATATTGGAGTAATTCAGAACGAGAATATGTTGATATTCTGTGATATTACCGATACAAAATTCAGAAAGACAACACAGATTGATTTTCAATTCGGCTGCTTTTTCCTTGATTTCAGCGTCGGACAAAGCAGTAGCCAGCCAGACAAGCAGATGGGTACCGCTGTCTATTCCACTGATTTCCGTACTTGGAATAGCAGGAGTGTTGCGAATAATTCCGGCCAGCTGTTCGCCCTGGGCATGATAATACTTACGCAGCCGGTTCAAATGGCGGTCAAAATAACCGTCGTGAATGAATCTTGCAAGTGTATATTGCTCCAGATTAGAAGAAGTATTGGAGAAAAAATTTGCGGAACTAATATAAGTATTTAACAGTTTTTCCGGGAGAATCATATAGCTGATCCGAATTGCAGGACTCAATGTCTTACTGAACGTATTCATATAGATGACGCGTCCACTTCGATCCAGACTGTATAAGGCAGAAATCGGGCGTCCGCGATAACGGAATTCACAGTCATAGTCATCTTCAATAATATAACGGTTAGAGTCGTCTTCCAGCCATTTTAGTAATTCCTGACGTCTTTTTGCTGTCATGACAGTTCCGAGTGGATAATGGTGTTCAGGAGAAGTGTGAACGATCGTAGCACCACTATTTTGCAGACTGCTCATGTGAATCCCATCCTTATCCATACTGTTCCAGGTCCATTTAACACCATACTCATCGTAAATATGAGGGATTTTTCGATACCCCGGATTTTCTACCGCATAAATGGAATTTTGGGGCAGCAGTCCAATTAGTTTTGAATATAGATATTCGATTCCGGTGCCGATGATAATGCAGTCAGGGGATACGATCATACTTCTTGTGTGGTATAAATGTTTGGCTATTTCAATTCTTAATTCTCTGCTTCCTAAAAATTCACCACGTTTCATTAATTCAATATTGTAATCAGCGAGTACCTGACGCATTGCTTTGGTCCACATTGAGAAAGGGAATTTTTCATATACGGTTGTATTTGCGGTAAAATCTGCGATCCAATTTTCATTTTCTTCCGGAGAGGGCTGGGCGACCTGAATATTCTGGTATCTAAGAGTAGGGTTAAAATTGGATACCACATAATATCCACTCCGTTCTCTTGAGGCAAGATATCCTTCCATGATCAACTGGTCGTAAGCATTCATTACCGTCTTGATACTAATATTGTTAGATGCTGCTAATTCGCGTTTTGACGGCATTTTATCGCCTTCTGCGATTTTCCCATTCAGAATATCTGATTTGAGACATTGATACAGATATTCGTATTTTGATTGATTTTTTCGTTCTTCAAAATTATAAGTCAACATGAATCTGGTTCCTTTAAAAATAATTGTTTTGGTTATTTTATTGGTATCAGATTTTATTATAATAAAGGCACAAACAAAAGTAAAGCGATTGAATCAAACGGCCGTATCATCGTGGAAACATCAAGGAGGTACAAAATTATGAGTCAGCAAACTTTAAAAGAATCTTATGGATTATATATCAATGGACAGTGGAGAACGGCTTCTGATGGAGCAGAGTATACCAGTAAGAATCCGGCAAATGGAGTAATTCTGGCACGGTGCGCTGAGGCAACCAGAGAAGATGTGGATGAGGCGGTAAAAGCAGCATGGCAGGCATATCCTGCATGGAAAAATACAACAAAAGAACAACGTGCGGCAATATTGGAACAGATTGCAGACAGAATTGAAGAAAATGCATCCTGGCTGGCAACAGTAGAAACGATGGATAATGGAAAGCCAATTCGTGAGACTTCTGCAATTGATGTGCCGTATTCTGTTCGACATTTCCGTTATTATGCAAGTTTGATACGCACAGATGAGGGTACAGCTTCTGTACTGGATGGAAACATGATGAGCCTGGTGCTCCGTGAGCCAATCGGTGTTGTTGGTCAGATTGTACCTTGGAATTTTCCATTTCTGATGGCAGCATGGAAACTTGCACCGGCGCTGGCAGCAGGCAACTGTGTGGTATTTAAACCATCTTCTACAACATCGCTGAGTATGCTTGTTTTCACAGAACTGATCCAGGATCTGCTTCCGGCAGGTGTTTTAAATCTGGTTACTGGTTCAGGAAGTAAATCAGGACAATATTTATTGGAGCATCCGGATCTTTGCAAGCTTGCTTTTACAGGTTCCACAGAAATCGGAAAAAATATTGCAAAGGCAGCAGCAGAGAAATTAATTCCTGCTACATTGGAACTGGGTGGAAAGAGTGCAAATATCATTTTCGATGATTGTGACTGGGATATGGCAGTGGATGGAGTACAGCTTGGAATTCTTTTCAATCAGGGTCAGGTGTGCTGTGCCGGATCCAGAGTATTCGTACATGAAAATATTTATGATAAATTTGTTGCAGCACTTGTAGATGCATTCGGTAAAGTGAATGTGGGTGATCCGCTGGATCCGGCGACTCAGATGGGAGCGCAGGTGAATAAACGACAGGCAGAAAAGATCCTTTCTTATGTGGAAATCGCAAAACAGGAAGGAGCCACAGTTGCCTGCGGTGGTGATTATTATACAGAAAATGGATGTGATAAGGGAAGCTTTATCCAGCCGACACTGATCACAGGTGTAACGAATGATATGTGTGTGGCACAGGAGGAAATCTTTGGACCTGTAGCAGTTGTGATCAAATTTAAAACAGAGGAAGAAGTAGTGGAGATGGCAAATGATTCTTCTTATGGGCTTGGCGGAGCAGTATGGACGAAGAATCTGAACCGGGCACTTCGTGTGGCGCAGAACATTGAAACAGGTCGTGTATGGGTGAATACATATAATCAGATTCCGGAAGGAGCTCCGTTTGGAGGATATAAGCAGTCAGGAATCGGCCGTGAAAATGATAAGTCTATTCTGGATGCTTACAGCCAGACAAAGAATATCATGATCAATTTGCAGGAGACTCCGTCAGGATTTTATCCGGCTAAGTAATAATAGTTAGAAATAAAGTGATACAGAACCGGAAGAAATCGCTTCTGCAGCACTGTTCCTTGCTTCTGATCAGGCAATATTTATTAATGGAGAAACACTTACGATTGATGGTGGATGGAGTGCTTATTAAAATTTGAAAATAAATAATTGAGTGCAACACTTTTAATTATAGACAGACACAGAAATTTTGAAGATTTTCAAAAGATTCTGTGTCTTATTGTTTTGGTTAAAATGTAGTCTGTCTTACTCTCCAAGTGTAATCTGAATCAGTGATTTATCCAGCATGATTGTGCGGTTCCAGGGATTGATGATGATTCCCTGGATTTCATTAACTTCGAGAGCAGATTGAAACAGTTTATCGATGTCAGTCAGGAAAGTGGACATTACGCTTCCGCCGCCTTTGAGCTCTTCTTCGAAACTGGTGAAAGCGGTCCACCAGAGTTTGCCGTCAGAAGTACGTGTTGCCTGAAGTTTTATCTGATTATCGCCTGAAGGAGGTTCTACGGCGATGATGAACTGACCGTTGTCTTTCATACGTCTACGGATGACAGTGAGTGCATGTGCGAGCATTTCCTGTGTTGGTTCCTGCTGAAGGGCAGCAATGGCAGTTTCAATCTGATCGTTGTGCTGTAAACCTTTGTCGATTTTGTTTGAGGATGAGCTGTTGTTCATAATATAAAATCCTTTCGCATACATTCTGTATTCTGCTTGAAATTTTCATAAAATTAGAATAACGATAAACGAAAAAAATGTCAAATAAAAATAAGTGGTTTTCAGTTGACAAATCGATATTCAGGAGCTATATTTAGATAAACGTCTAATTAGAAAAATATCTAAATAGTTTCAAAGAAAGGGGAGGATTATTTGGCATTTGCGGAGACATTTAAGGCGTTGTCGGATCCGGTGCGTAGAGAGATTCTGGAATTGTTGAAAGATGGGGCACTTTCAGCAGGTGAGATTGCGGGGCATTTTGATATGACTCAGGCGACGGTTTCGTATCATCTGAAGATTTTGAAAAAAGCAGATCTGATTTCTGAGACAAGAAAAAAGAATTTCATCTATTATGATCTGAATCTGACGGTAGTGGAAGAACTTATGGTTTGGTTATCTGAATTGAAGGGAGATGCAAAGAAATGAAAAATTATAAAAAGATGGGACTTCTTACAATCGTGGTTACACTTTTGCCGATTCTGCTGGGATTGCTTTTATGGAGCAAACTGCCAGATCAAGTTCCGATGCACTGGGGGATTAATGGTGAAGTGGATGGATGGGAATCTAAGGCAAGAGCAGTATTCTTTATGCCATGTTTTTGTGCAGCAATGCAGTTATTTCTGCTGGTTATGACATCGATTGATCCGCGTAAAAAAGCGATTCACCGTAAACCGATGATGGTTGTAATCTGGCTTATACCGGTATTGTCATTGGTGATGAATGTAGCTATCTACCTGATCGCACTTGGTTTTAAGGTGAATATGGTTGAGATTATCCTGGTACTGTTGGGAGCATTTTTCGTTTTACTTGGAAATTATATGCCGAAGCTGAAAAAGAATTATACTGTTGGAATTAAAGTGCCGTGGGCTTTGAACAGCGAAGAAAACTGGATCAGAACACATCGTTTTGGTGGAAAAGTTTATGTTGTAACTGGAATTGTGTGCATAATTATCGGACTTCTTGTAAATCTGATCGGAGAGAATGTGGCGTTTGTGATTATTATGGTTCTTATTTTTGGTGGATCATTCCTGACAATGGGATATTCTTACTGGCTGTATAAATATAAACATATCTGATGAATAGCTCTGACTAGTAAAAAGTTTTTAATAAAAACCTCCCTTTTTCAGGAGATTTGCAAGACAATAAAAGTAACCTGAAAACTGTTTTAAGAACTAAATATAATGACAATGTATTGACATTAAACGAATATTTGAGTATATTATACTTGAATGGAGGTGTTCTGTATGGCAACAACTAATTTAAATATTCGTACAGACAAGGCAATCAAAGATCAGGCAGAGGCAATCTTCAATGAACTTGGCCTGAATATGACAACTGCTGTAAATATGTTCTTGAGAACCGCTATCCGTGAGCATGGTATTCCTTTTGAATTAAAATTGGAAGTAGCGAATGATACTACAGCCGCTGCCATTGAGGAAGGCAGAAAGATGATGAATGATCCTTCTGCTCCACGATATTCCAGCATGGATGAACTTAAGGCAGCATTGGACGTATGAAGTATGATATTCAGTTTACCAATCAGTTTAAAAAAGATTTGAAGCTTGCCAAAAAGCAAAACAAGAATCTTGATAAGCTGTTTGAGGTAATCGACATTTTGGCAAATGGCGGTACGCTGGAAGCAAAATACAGGGATCATGATCTTACAGGCAACTATAAAGGTACTCGTGAGTGTCACATTGAGCCAGATTGGTTGCTCATTTATGAGATTCAGAATAATGTTTTAGTACTCATGCTTTACAGGCTTGGTACGCACTCAGAACTATTCAAAAAATAGGTTTGGAAAACAGAATAACAATTTCGGGAGTAGGAGTATATGTAGATGAGTGAGTATTATAACGAGAGGAAGAGAAACATCATTTAATGGTGATGGAAGATAAGCAGTATGAAAAAGAATTATCAGAACACCATGTATGCCTGCTTCACAGGCTATATTGTACAGGCAATTGTTAATAATTTTGTACCGTTACTTTTTTTGACATTTGAAAAGACGTATCAGATTCCACTGAGTCAGATTACAATGTTAATCACAATCAACTTTGGGATTCAGTTGATAATTGACCTGTTATCAGCAGGCTTTGTGGATAAGATTGGTTACAGAGCTTCGGCGGTAATGGCACATATTTTTTCAGCAGCAGGACTTTTGAGTCTGGTGATTCTGCCGGAGCTGTTTCCGTCTGCGTTTGCAGGACTTCTGACGGCAGTTGTGATCTATGCAGTTGGAGGAGGTTTGATCGAAGTACTGATCAGTCCGATTATTGAGAGCTGTCCGACAGATAATAAAGAAAAGGCAATGAGTCTGCTTCATTCCTTTTACTGCTGGGGGCATGTGGGAGTAGTGCTGTTATCCACCTGTTTCTTTAAATTTGTTGGAATTGCACATTGGAAAATTCTTGCATGTCTGTGGGCGGTTATACCGATTGTGAACGCGGTTGTTTTTACGAAAGTACCGATCGCGTCGCTGATTGAAGAAGGAGAACAGGGGCTGTCAATGGGAGAGCTGTTTAAGAACAGACTGTTCTGGGTTCTGATGTTGATGATGATGTGTGCCGGTGCGAGTGAGCAGGCGGTGAGTCAGTGGGCTTCTACTTTTGCGGAAATGGGACTGCATGTAAGTAAGACGATCGGAGATCTGGCAGGACCGATGATGTTTGCACTGTTAATGGGAAGTGCCAGAGCCTTCTATGGAAAATTTGGGGATAGGATTAATCTGAAGAAATTTATGCTGGGCAGCAGTGTTCTGTGTATTCTGTCTTATCTGATTATTTCTTTATCACCATCTTCGGTGTTTTCTTTGATTGGTTGTGGTATCTGTGGATTGTCTGTTGGAATCATGTGGCCGGGAACGTTCAGTATGGCATCAGCTTCTATCAGAAATGGAGGTACAGCGTTGTTTGCGTTACTGGCTCTTGCGGGAGATCTGGGTTGTTCCGGAGGACCGACACTGGTAGGAGCAGTTTTCAGTATGATGTCTGAGAATCTGAAACTGGGAATTCTTGCAGGAATTATATTTCCGGTATTGCTGGTTATTGGAATTCTGGGAGTAAAAAATACTACAGCAAGTAAGTTATCATAAGAGAAGAGTGGCGAAACAAATTTAGAAAAGTGAAGAATGATAGATTCTGAATATAAGAAAATGAAAAAAGAAGCGGGAGACAAGACAGTTAGATGCGTGTCTCCCGCTTCTTTTCGTGTGAGATATATTACGATTCAGTTATGAAATTTGCACCTGCCTATTTTAAAATTATGGTTCATCGGAGGACGTATGCTTTCTATATCTGAAGTTTATCCCATTACGATTTCCACATTGTAAATGTCTGTTCCTTCAACCGGTTGGATGCAGATACCATCGGAAGCTTCATGTGCTGTTCTTTCAGGGAGCAGATCAGCAACAGGAATTTCTGTTCCGTTGATTTTTACTGTACGGATGCCTTTTTCGGCATGATCCGGGTTCAGTACATGGATGTTGTAAACAGCATCACGGTATTTTCTTGTGACGGTGAATTCTTCCAGGGAAGAAGGAATACACGGGTCAACTTCCAGTCCTTTGAAAGATGGACGGATACCGAGGATGTACTGGGAAACATTTACGAATGTCCAGGCTGCAGTTCCTGTCAGCCAGCTGTTCTTGGCTTCACCATGTTTTGGTGCATCACATCCGGCGATCATCTGTGAGTATACATATGGTTCTGTACGGTGGATCTCACTGATCTCTTCAATGTATGCAGGGCAGGTACGACGATAGATCTCGAACGCTCTGTCACCTCTTCCGATACGGGTCTCTGCGATGGATACCCATGGGTTGTTGTGACAGAAAATACCTGCGTTTTCTTTATATCCCGGCGGATAGGAGGATATCTCACCAAGATTCAGATGATAAGTGGTGTAAGCCGGCTGAAGAAGGACGATACCGTATTTTGTATCAAGTTTTTCTTTAACGGAATTCAGTGCTTTTTCTGCCTGCCCGTCATTGACACCTACATCGGCAAGAACACAGAAGCCTTGTGGTTCGATATAAATCTGTCCTTCGTCACAGTCTTTTGAGCCTACCTTTTCGCCAAATGCGTCATAGGCACGCAGGAACCATTCTCCGTCCCATCCTGCATCAAGAATTGTGTCGTACATTGTATCTACAGCGGCATATGCGCGGTCAGCTTCTGTCTGATTTCCGAGAAGCTCATTGATCTGAGCGTATTCTCTTCCATATTTTACAAACATTCCGGCGATGAATACAGATTCAGCAACCGGTCCCTCGGAAGGTCCGAATGTCTGGAAAGATTCTCCCGGTTCTTTGGAGAAGCAGTTTAAGTTCAGACAGTCATTCCAGTCAGCACGTCCAATGAGAGGAAGGCCGTGTGGTCCGAGGTGTGTCAGTGTATAATCAAAGGAACGTTTCAGGTGTTCCATCAGAGGCTTTGCGAGTGTGCTGTCGTTATTAAAGTCAACCTGTTCATCCAAGATAGAAAGGTCTCCGGTTTCTTTAATATAAGCAGCAGTTCCAGCAATCAGCCAGAGCGGGTCATCGTTGAATCCGCTTCCGATATCAGAGTTCCCTTTCTTAGTGAGAGGCTGGTACTGGTGATAAGCACTTCCGTCTTCAAACTGTGTTGCTGCGATATCGAGAATTCTCTGTCTTGCACGGTCAGGGATCAGATGAACGAAACCAAGGAGATCCTGACAGGAATCACGGAATCCCATACCACGTCCGGTTCCTGATTCAAAATAGGAAGCAGAACGGGACATGTTGAATGTAACCATGCACTGATACTGATTCCAGATGTTAACCATACGGTTCAGTTTGTCATCGCTGCTTTCCAGCGCATAAGTTGAAAGCAGATTATTCCAGTAATCTTTGAGTGCCTGTAATGCAGCGTCAACCTGCTCATCAGTAGAGAAACGCTTCATGGCAGCACGCGCCTGCTCTTTTTTGATCACATTTGGAGCTTCCCATTTATCATCTGACGGATTTGCGCTGTATCCGAGAAGGAAGACAAAGCTTCTGGATTCCCCCGGAGCGAGTGTGAGTTTCAGATGGTGAGATCCGATCACTGCACCGCCACTTGCGATAGAATTATGAGAAACACCTTCCAGTACGTTCTTTGGACGTTCTACAGAACCGTAAACACCAAGGAATTCATCACGGCTTGTGTCAAATCCGTCGATCGGTGCGTTGACTGTATAGTATGCAAAATGATTGCGTCGCTCTCTGTATTCTGTCTTATGATAAAGTTCTGATCCGCAGACTTCCACTTCACCAAGACTTAAGTTACGCTGGAAGTTGGTAGAGTCATCAACTGCATTCCAGAAGCAGAATTCTACATAAGAAGTAAGATCCAGAGTTTCTTCTGTTTCATTTTTATTTGTGAGAACGATGCGGTTTACCTCGCATGATTCGTGAAGTGGAACAAAAGCAGTCAGATCTGCGTGGATTCCGTCTTTTGAAGAAATAAAACGGCTGTATCCAAGTCCGTGACGGCATTCATAAGAATCCAGTTCTGTTTTTACCGGCTGCCATCCTGGAGTCCATACAGTTCCGTTGTGACGGATGAAATAGTAGCGTCCGTCTGTGTCAGCAGGCACGTTGTTATAACGGTAACGTGTCAGGCGAAGCAGTTTCGCATCTTTATAAAAGCTGTATCCTCCGCATGTATTGGAAATGAGGGAAAAGAAACTTTCATTTCCGAGATAATTGATCCACGGGAGTGGAGTTTCTGGGGATGTGATGACGTACTCTTTGGCGTTGTCATCAAAATGTCCGAATTTCATAAAGTAATCCTCCTTGTTGATATATATCTTTTATCCTGTAAATACAGGGAGATATCGTAGTGTAAAATGAGACTAGAACAATTTCCGTTCTATTTGTAATTAAAATATTTGAACTTTTTCCTGTTTTCTTTTTTAGAAATTTAGAAAAAATAAGAATTTGGAATTACAGTTCCTCCTGAACTTTCTCATAAGGCTCAAAGACTTTCTTGAAAATGAAAGACTGACAATAAGCGATAAATGCAAATCCGAAAAGAACCATCAGTAGTTTCATCGGTGGAGCAAACATGCAGAGGGTGATCACTGTAATATAGATCAGTGCCAGGGCAATGGTCGGTTTTACATTTGTCATCATCAGGCAGAATGCATTTTTTAATGTCTGTTTTGTGCTGTTCTGGAATCTGGCGATCAGTGGGAAGGTATAAGTAAATACAAAGAGCCAGAGGATCATGGCAATCATGAACAGTCCGGAAAGTACAGAGGTAAGAACTGTTCCCATGGAATACCAGAACGCAAGATTAAAGAGAAGGACTGCACCGATCAGAAAAAGGATTCCGAAGGCAGCAGTGCCGGATTTCAGATTCTTGCGGAACTCTGTAAGGTAAGGACGGACAAGGTAGCCATATTCGCCACGTGCTTCACGGAGTGTTACACAATATAAGGAAGAAAGTGCTGTGCCGATCGTAAAGACCGGAAGGCATGTGATTAAGAATACAAGGTTTAATACAATATAGTTACAGAGTGTATTGATGACATCAAATACAGGGTTCATGAGTTTGTCTTTCATAGTGTGACCATCCTTTCATATGAATATATACACGGTTACTGTTTGCAGGTTACCTGTGAACAGTAACTATACACTGACGATGCAGCAAGATTTTACGTTCGTTGTTAATTCATAATATATAGATGTAAAAAAGAAATAACTACCGTAAAAAAGTGAACTGAAATACATGAAAAAAGAGCTATTTCAGAACGTAATACGGTAAAAAGCGGATTTAAGCATGAAATATGTGTGAATTTTTAAGGTATTCTTTTAAAAATATGGATGGTAGGATTAGAGACAGAAAAGCAAAGCAGTTCCGCAAAGGAGGTAAAGGGAGAAATGAAAAAAAGCAAAACTGCTGTAAAGAGCACCCAGGGAAGTAAGGTGGGAGCTAAAAAAGGCTTCGGATATTTCCTCTGGATCTTACCATTTCTTGTGCTGGTATTTTTGTTCTCATATTTTCCACTGCATGGATGGATCTATGCATTTTATGATTACAAACCGCCGAGAAGTCTTTCTGATTGTGAATTTGTAGGACTCCAGTGGTTCAAGATGCTCTTTACGAATAAGACACAGGTATCACAGTTGATACAGGTAATGAAAAATACATTCGCAATGAGTTTACTCGGACTGTTAACTTCAATCCTTCCATTAGGATTTGCGATCTTCCTCAATGAGATTAAATGTAAGAAGTTCAAGACATTTGTACAGACATTTACAACACTGCCGAACTTCATCAGCTGGGTACTTGTTTACTCAGTAGCATTTGCACTGTTCTCATCAACAGGTATGGTAAACAGCCTGCTTGAGAATGCAGGAATCATCGCACAGCCGATCAAATTTCTGGACAGTGATTCACATACATATCTGTGGATGCTTCTGTGGAATACATGGAAAGGTCTTGGATGGGGAGCAATCATCTATCTTGCATCCATCGCAGGAATCGATCAGGAACTTTATGAGGCAGGAAAGATTGACGGAGCAGGAAGATTTCAGCTGATGAAATACATCACACTTCCGGCATTGCTTCCAACCTTCTTTATCATGCTGATGATGGCAGTATCCAACTTCCTGAACAACGGTCTGGACCAGTATTTCGTATTCCAGAACTCATTCAATAAGACACATATCCAGGTACTTGACCTGTATGTATACAACATTGGTATGACGGGAAGCAGTTATTCACTTGCAACTGCAATCAGTATGTTGAAGAGTATTATCAGTGTGGCATTGTTATCAGTATGTAACGTAGTTTCCAAGAAGACACGTGGCGAATCAATCATCTAAGGGAAAGGAGAAACAAATGAGTCAGTTAGCTGTAAAAAAGAAAAACAAACTGACTGCGGGAGATGTAACATTTAACATCATTAACTATGCAGTATTTGGAATTTTCACACTGATCTGTATTTATCCTTTCTATTATATGGTGATCAATACAATCAGTGCGAATGATTTAAGCGCAGCAGGATTAATCAATTTCCTGCCAAAGGGAATTCATTTCTCAAATTATAAAGCTCTGTTGGAGCTCAATGGCCTTGGAACAGCAGCAATTGTTTCTGTCGGAAAGACAGTGATCGGTACCGGACTTACAGTGATTGTTACTGCATTCCTCGGATTTATGTTCACACAGGAAAAGATGTGGAAGAGAAAACTCTGGTACAGATTTACCGTTATCACAATGTATTTTAATGCAGGTCTGATCCCGATGTTCATCACAATGAAGAACTTGCATCTGACCAATACCTTCTGGGTATATGTAATTCCGACGATTGTACAGCCGTTTAACATCATCCTTGTTAAAACATATGTAGAATCTCTGCCGAAAGCACTTCAGGAGGCAGCAGAGATTGACGGAGCAGGAATCTTTAAGATATTTTATAAAGTGATTCTTCCAACCTGTACACCAATCCTGGCAACTGTAGCAATCTTTGCGGCAGTAAACCAGTGGAACAACTATCAGGATACTTTGATCTATATTACAGATCAGAAATTGTATTCTCTGCAGTATTTACTGTATACTTATATCAATCAGGCAAGTTCGCTTGCCGCCATGGTACGAAACAGTGGAGCGGCTGGAATCAGTGCAGCAGCACTTGCAACCCAGCAGACCGGAACTTCGATCCAGATGACGGTATCGGTTGTCGTAGTACTTCCGATCCTCTGCATCTATCCGATGTTCCAGAGATTCTTCGTAAAAGGTATCATGATTGGATCAGTAAAAGGCTAATAAGAGAATAGAGAAAAAGAAAAAGGAGAGCGTTATGAAAAAGAAAGTAATCAGCGTGATGCTCTGTGCAGCAATGGCAGTGACAATGCTCGCAGGCTGTGGCGGAGACAAGAAGAGTGAGAACACAGGTTCCTCAGATGGAAACTATGACAAATTCATTACAGTTGATGTGTATGATGATTTCGCAAACTATCAGGGAGTTCAGAGTGGATGGTTTGCAAAAGTTGTAAAAGATAAATTCAATATGGAACTCAACATTATTGCACCGAACGTAGCAGGCGGTGGAGATACACTGTACCAGACACGTTCTGCAGCAGGAGATCTGGGAGATCTTGTCCTGATCAATACAAATAACGGAAGACTCAATGACGTAGTTTCTGCCGGACTTGTTATGGATGCGACAGATCTGATGGATGGAAAAGATATCGTGGCAAACTACAAAGAGGCAATTGATGCAACAAATACAGGTCTTTCCGAAGAAGGCATGTTTGCATTCCCGAACTCTGTTTCTTCTGATCCGGCGACAGAGGCCAGTGAAGGACTTGAGCCGACATTCGGACCATATATCCGTTGGGATTATTACAAAGAGCTCGGATATCCGGAAATGAAGAATCTGGATGATTTCCTGGATGTTCTGGAGCAGATGCAGTCACTTGCGAGAGAAGAAGAAGGAGCTGAGGATATCTATGCAGTCTCACTGTTCAAAGACTGGGATGACAACATGCTCAATAATGCAAAACAGATTGCCTGCATGTATGGATTTGATGAGGTTGGATTTGATCTTTTAAGTGCAGATGGAACAGAGACACAGAGCGTTATCGATGATGACTCTATGTACATCAAAGCTCTGAAATTCTTCTATGAGGCAAACAAGAGAGGTCTGGTAGATCCGGATTCTACAACTCAGAATTACGATACATGGTCAGCTAAATATACAAATGGAAAAGTACTTTACTGCCCATGGCCATGGGTTGGTCAGAACCTCTACAATACAGATGATAACAAAGCAGCAGGAAAAGGATTCATGCTTGCGCCAGTTGAAGATATGAAAATCTTCTCATACGGAAGCTGTCCTGAAGGAGATTCATCAAGAGTAATCTGTATCGGAAGCAATGCAGAAGATCCACAGAGAATGGCAGACTTTATTGACTGGCTGTATTCTCCTGAAGGAATCCGTCTCAATGGACAGTCCAATGGTGCAGCAGGTATCGAGGGTCTTACATATGAAATCAATTCTGATGGAAAAGTAGAACTGACAGACTTTGGTAGAAAAGCACTTCCAATGAACAGCGTAGAAGTACCGGAAGAGTACGGCGGTGGAAACTGGAAAGACGGTGTATCTGCTCTGAACTTTAAACCTGTAAACTTAGAGGATATTGATCCGGATACAGGAGAAGCTTATGACTGGCAGACATGGGAGACAACTATTGCAAATAATCAGACAGAACTTGATAAAGACTGGTCTGAGCATATGGGAGCTTCTTCTACAATGGAATATCTTGAAGCACATGATATGCTGGAAGTAGCACCTGGATCAAGTTATGCAATTCCAGAAGCAGATTCTAACATTACAACAGTACGCGGACAGTGCAAATCTGCAGTAGTTGACAACTCCTGGAAGATGGTATTTGCATCCAGTGATGATGAGTTCAACAGTATCTTAAAAGAGATGCAGACAACAGCAAAGGGTCTGGGGTATGATGATGTACTTGCAGTTGATGACCAGAATGCAAAGGACTGGACAGCAGCAAGACAGGCATCTGCTGAGAAATATCCTGCAACAGAAGATGCAGAGGCAAAATAAAAATACGATTTAACCGAATCAAGTAAGTCCCTTGCTTCAATTGCGAAAAGCAATAAGCAGTGGGTGGGGACTTGCTTGTATCAGGAGGAGTGCAGGCTCCTTCTGATAAACTGCGGAGCAGTTATTCGCTTATGAAAGTGCAAGAAAGTATCATTTGCAGAAATCTGAATTGTATGGAATAAAATTTAGAAAAGAGAAGACGGTGATTTAGGTATGGGCTGGCCGGAAGATGGCAGATGTTCCGCTTGAGTTACCGTCTTTTTTCTAAATAGAATTCATATTTTAACCGAATTAAGTAAGTCCCCTGCTTCAATTGCGAAAAGCAATAAGCAGTGGGTGGGGACTTGCTTGTATCAGGAGGAGTGTAAGCTCCTTCTGATAAACTGCGGAGCAGTTATTCGGTTATGAGCAAGTAGCGAAGCGGATGATTTTATCCGCTTGAATCAATTTTGAAAGGAAGGCTTAATGATTATGATGACAAAGAATGAAAAATTAAAGATATATTCCCTAAAAGAAATTCCTTATTATCATATTTATGGGAGAACTAATGAGACGCAGGATCCTCTTCCTCTTTTCTGGAACGGAAGTGGCATTGAAGTGAATGTTACAGGGTCTGAACTCTGGATCGATCTTGATGTAGACTGCAGCTTCCATGAACCATGGATCGCAACCGAACTAAACGGGGCTTTTATGAGCCGTCAGATGCTTCTTCCTGGTAGTTATTCCATCTGTCTTTTCCGCAACATGACCTTCGGTGTTCCGAAAACCATGAAATTTTTCCGCGAACTTCAAGCCATGAGTGAGGACGATGACTGTCATGTATTCGTCCG
>NZ_CAKRDI010000037.1 GCF_934309415.1 uncultured Mediterraneibacter sp. | reverse complement strand
GCAGATAAGGTTGAGGGATTGGATTCCGGTGCAAATGATTATATGGAAAAACCATTTCACCTGCAGGAGCTGGAAGCACGCGTGAGAAGCCTGACAAGAAGAAAATTTATACAAAAAAATATCTGCCTGGAATGTGGGAAACTTCGATTTGATACGAGAGAAAGGGTTGCATATGCAGAAGATAACCCGGTTGCGTTGACGAGAAAAGAAAATGGAATTTTAGAGTATCTCCTTTTAAATCAAGGAAGACCGGTCAGTCAGGAAGAACTGATCGAGCATGTCTGGGATTCTTCTGTGGACAGTTTTAGTGGTTCAATCCGAGTGCATATGTCTTCTTTGAGAAAAAAACTGAAAGCAGGACTCGGATATGATCCAATCGTGAACAAAATCGGTGAAGGCTATAAGATAGGGGGAAATAGCAAAGCATGAAGAAAATATCACTCCAGTGGAAATTAACACTTCTTACAACAGTGTTGATCACCATATTATGCGGATGTCTTACCTTTTTCTTATATAAAAACGGAGTCTATTATTTCGATACGCTTCAGGAGTCTATCACGGATCAGGGCACAGAGCCGGAATCGGTGTACATTGATATTCCGGATAATGAGTGGGATGACTTTGTGGCACAGTTTTCCATGAAGGTTTATAACTCCAAATCAGATTATAGAAGCAGAAGCCTTCTGATTACTGCTATTGTAGCGCTGTTTGGCGGCGCAGTGACGTATTTTATCAGTGGACGGGCATTGAAACCACTCAGGGAATTTTCAGAGACAGTGGAAAAAGTTCAGGCACAGAATCTGAAAGATTATACGATTGAAGAGAATAAGATTGCAGAGCTTGACAGACTTCGCATATCTTACAATAAAATGCTTATGCGGCTTTCAGAATCATTTGAGACGCAGCGTCAGTTTACGGGAAATGCAGCACATGAGTTACGTACTCCACTGGCTTTAATCCAGGCACAACTGGATCTATACCATACAACAGAACATCCAGAGAGTACAACAGCGGCAGGAGAGACAATTCAGATGGTAACGGAGCAGAATGAACGTCTTAGCAAGTTGGTCAGAACGCTTTTGGATATGAGCGAATTACAGACAGTAGCACGAAATGACAGAATTGAGCTCCATAGTCTGATTGAGGAAGTGCTGACAGATCTGGAACCGCTGGCACAGGAAAAGAAGGTTGAACTGATACAGAAGTCACAGGGAGCAGGAGAAAAGGCAGATGAAGAATTATTTTTGACAGGAAGTGATATTCTGATTTACAGAATGCTATATAATCTTGTGGAAAATGCGATTAAATATAATCGGGAGAATGGATCCGTTACGGTATCAGCAATAAGGAAGAAGAACGAAGTTGTTCTGACGGTTTCGGATACAGGAAATGGAATTGATGAAGCATTCCGGGAGCAGATCTTTGAACCGTTCTTCCGGGTAGATAAGTCAAGAAGCCGGGAGCTCGGAGGTGTGGGGCTTGGACTTGCGATGGTGCGGGAAGTTGTGCAGGTTCATGACGGAACGATTGAAGTTTATACAAATAAGCATAACGGGACGACATTTGAAGTGAAAATGAGTATAGGGGCAGAAAAGACAGTATAACCGTTGAAAATCAACATAAAAAAATAACAATGCTGCTTATACTACTTATTATTCTTTTAAGCGTAGTTTGTGTAAAGTATTTTACAAGTAAGTCTAACAAATATAACAGAGCAAACGGACAGATCTATATCAGCTGCATTGAAATTCCATCAGAACAGCCGGAAATGACAATGATGGAATTTGTCTGCCAGGATACAGGAATCGGAATGACTGAGGAGTTCCAGAAATGTGTGTTTGAACCATTTGCACAGGAACATACAGGAAAAAATACAAAAGAGAAGAAGCATACTTCTTACAGGGGGAAATATGCTTCTTCTCTTTTGTAAACGTGCAATAGATTATAAAAATTTAAATGTACTTCAGAGTGTATCCAGGGACACACTCTAGAAGAACTCAATTCATAGGGATAAATTGTTCGGAAAATTATTTATCCAGTGGTTTTCCTGTCAGCATTTCATATGCCTGCAGATATTTATCGATTGTCTTATCAACGATTTCCTGAGGCAGTGTCCAGTTGTTGTCTGGATTAGATGTCAGCCAATCGCGGGCAAACTGTTTGTCAAAGGAAGGTTGTCCATGACCTGGCTCATAGCCTTCAGCAGGCCAGAAACGGGAACTGTCAGGTGTAAGCATCTCATCACCGATGACCATATTGCCATCTTCATCCAGCCCAAATTCAAATTTAGTATCAGCAATAATGATTCCTTTGCTTAATGCATACTCGGCACACTTTTTGTAAAGCGCGATCGTATTGTCACGCAGTTTTTCTGCGAGCTCACGGCCTTTTCCAGGGAAATATTTTTCAAGGTGATCAACGCTCTGCTCGAAGGAAATATTTTCATCATGATCTCCAATCTCAGCCTTTGTAGATGGTGTGTAGATTGGCTCCGGCAGTTTGTCAGATTCTTTCAATCCTTCCGGTAATGTAATGCCGCAGACGGTTCCGTTCTCTTTGTAGCTTGCCCATCCGCTTCCTGTGATATATCCACGAACGATACATTCGATCGGGAGCATGTTCAGTTTACGGCACATCATAGATTTGCCTTCATATTTTTCCTGCTGGAAAAATTCCGGCATGTCTTTTGTATCTACGGAAATCATATGGTTTGGAAGGATATCTTCTGTCAGATCAAACCAGAATTTGGACATCTGTGTCAGAACAGTACCTTTCTTTGTGACTTCATTATTAAGAATTACATCAAAACAGCTGATTCGGTCTGTAGCAACCATGATCAGACTGTCTCCGTTATCATAAATTTCACGAACTTTACCTTCTTTAATTGGTTTTAATTCCTGCATTTTTTCACCTCATCATATGCGTTATATTGATTACAGAGTTACTTTATCTTCGCAACTGTTCACTCTGGAACGTGTTTGAAAAACCATTCTGATACTGTGAACAGTATCACCCTAACACTCCTGGATATTATCTGTCAAGAAAGTTTCGGCCATGTATATATAACGAAAATGAATAGAAATTAATAAGCATGATAATACTTGCATAATAATCTGATAATTAAATGAATGAAATATAATAATTAAATTATTTCAAAAATAAATACAAAATGTATTGACAAAACAAAGAGCGAATGGTATCATTAAGTCAATCTAAAAGAGATACTTAAATACAAAAGTATTTCGAATGGAGAAGATATTTAACTAACTGAAATTAAAAATTTCAGTCAGATTAAAAATAAACGGAAAACAGGAGGCTGGGCCAATGGACAGTATAGTTTCAGAATTTCATCAATATGTCAGTGGTATGGTAAATGAAGGTTCCTGTGAAGAAAGAGACCTTTACAAAAGATAGAAAAGATCCAGCAAAGAAGAAAATAGTAAAAATAATCGGAGTGTATGAGGACTGGATGAAATAAAAGAAATGATAAAACATTTACAGACGTATTGAATATAAATACCACATATAATAAAATTTCGAAAAATGTGTAAAGAAACATTTAGTAGATTATAATCCTTTGGATGATACTGAAAGGAAAAACTGCTAACAGCAGAAGAACCTGAAAGATTTTATTATAGAACAGATTGGTTATTATTTTACAAAGAGAATTTTCGGAGAAAGCTTTTAAAGTGGATTACAGAAAATCACTAAAGAAGAATAATAAACAGATAGGTCTTACAGGAACAGGAATCAGGATAAGCCTCCGATTCAAAATATAAAATAAGTATAATAAAACAATTAAATAAATCATAAAATGCATCCTTAAGAGTGATTAAGGATGCATTTTTTTGACATTAGCGAGCTCATATGGTAAACTAATGAAAGAGTATCGGCTTGTGCCAGACAGGCATAAATTAAGATAAATTGTGACCGATGAACATTTATATAATGAGGTGAGTGCGGTGGACAAATACGAATATAAGTTACAGACACAAAAGATGCTTGAGCTTATGGAAAAAGGAGAATACAGAAAAGCAGCAGCAATTGCGGATACAATCGACTGGAATCGTGTGCGTAATTCTCTTATGCTTACAAATGTCAGTGATATATATGAAAAGACTCAGGATTATCAGAAGAGCTATGCAGTGTTAAAGATTGCATACAGTCGTGCTGAGAGCAGCCGAAAAGTCATATGCCGTCTTTGTACACTGGCACTGAAAACTGGAAATTCGGAAGAAGCGATCGATTTTTATGATGAATTTATACAGATTGCTCCGAAAGACCCGAACAGACATATTCTCAGATATCAGATTCTCAGAGCTCAGGGAGCACCGGTTGAACAGCAGATTGAAGCGCTGGAAGAGTTTAAGAAGGCTGAATATATAGAAAAGTGGGCTTACGAGCTTGCAAAGCTGTATCAGGAAGCCGGAAAGACAACGGAGTGTCTGGAAGAATGTGATGATCTGATTCTCTGGTTCAGTGAAGGAAAATATGTTTATAAAGCGATGGAACTGAAAAAGCAGTATAAGCCGCTTACACCTTCACAGCAGGAAAAATATGATCACAGATATCCGAAACAGGAAAATTCAGCAAAAGTGATCACAGCAGATACGGAAGAGATGCCGAATCTGGACACATATCTTTCTGATGAAAAGAAAGACAATGAAGAAGTGCAGCCGTCTGCAACAGAAGAATCAGTACCTGAAGAAACTCAGGAAAAGACAGATCTTACGGCAGACACGATTGCAATTCCACAGCCGCTTGAGGAACAGGAAGTTCCTGAAGAAGCAGGAGAAGCTGTTGAGCAGGAAAGAATTCCGGTATATGAGGAAGTAGATTCTCTGGAAGAAGAACCGGCAGAAGAAACGGTTGTTTATGAAGAGACAGCAGAAGAGATACCGGAGGAACAGCCGGCAGTATCTGATGATCGTACAGTTTATGAAGAATATGTTGTAGAGCCTGAACCGGAAGAGGAAGAAGAGATAATTAGTACTGCTACAGAGACAGTTGAAAGTTCTGGAACAGAGGATACAAAGCCGGCAGATAGTATTGAAACAGAATCTGAGAAGCTTTCTGAAGCAGAAGCTCAACCGGAGAAAAAGAAAATCGGAGATACGATGAGACTGGATGAAGCATTAAAACAGCTTCTTCACCCTGAAGCAATAGAAGAGACTGTTCAGGTCAATCCAAACGTTGAACCAGATATATCAGATCTTGAAGCAGATATTAATGATATTGAATCCATTGCAGATCTGGGTATGGTAAATCAGATCGAACAGGAAAAGAAGGAAAAAATGCACAGAGCAGTTCCTTCGGGAATGAAAGAGCTGCTTCCGACAGCAGAGATTGATGAGGAAGAAGAACTGACAACAGATTCAGCAGAGATCAGTGAAGAAGCAGCAGAAGAGTTTGAGGAAGTGCTTCCGAATGTGGATGATGTAGAAGAGCTGATGGATTTTGGTGATCTGGATCTGGGTGAGGCAGAAGAATTCCTTGAGGAAGCAGAAGAATCCGCAGATTTAATAGCAGAGGATTCTGAAGAGGTTGAGGATCTGACAGATTCTGAAGAACTTGATCTGGCAGATATTCTGGAAGACTGGGAGCCAACAGAAGATACTGATTTATTTGATACAGAAGATGCTGAACCATTAGAGGAAGACTTTGAGGAAGCAGAGGATGATCTGTTTGCAGATGCAGAAGAACTGGATGACGATCTGTTTGAAGAGGTAGAACCGGAAGCAGTCGAAGAAACAGAGGACTTTGAGGATGCTGAGATTTCGGATGAGGAATACTTTGAAGCAGATGATGCAGAAGAGTTTGTGACAGATACAGAAGAGCTTGATCTGGATGATGCTGAGGAGGTTGAACCTGAATTACAGGATGCCGAGAGTTTTGACGAAGAGGCAGCAGAAGAAGATTCAGTGCCGGAGAAAAAAGCGCCGGAACCAATTCTTCCACCGGATATTCAGCGCATGATTGATGAGATTGAAGGTGTCATTCCTCCGGAAGAAGAGGAACCAGTTGTACGCGAAGAAGTAAAAGAAAAAGTTGAAGAACCACATGAGAATATGGGAAAACTTGCGGATGAACTGAGAATTGATGACCTGCCGGAAGAAGACGAAGATGACTGGGGAGAGCCAGAAGAGTTCGACGAAGATCTGGACGAGGAATATTCTGATGAATATGATGAGTCTTTTGATGAGGGAGACGATGATTTCTCAGATTATGAGGAAGATTCCGAGTATGAAGAAGAATATGATGAGCCGGAAGCGTATAGTGGATCTGACGAAGACTTCATGATGGATGATGATGGAATTCCTGACTTTGAAGAAGAATTCCGCGTGAATCCAAAACATAGTGAAGAGATTGATGACCGAGAGATCCCGGAGAATGATGATGGAATTGACATTATGTCTGCGACAACACCTTTGAGCCGAAAAGAAACTGCGAAGCTGATCGCAACAGGAAAGACAGCGCCACTTCCGCTGGATGAGATTTCAAGTGCAATGTCACTGTCTGATACAGGATTTATTGTGCATGGACGCTATGATCTTGAGATGCAGAGTGGTATTGGTACAAGAGCAGGACTGACAGAAGAGCAGAAAAAACTGTTCTCCTATTTCGTACCGGTCCGTGGTATGAGTGAGCAGCTGGTAGACGTACTGGAACAGGATAAGAACTGTACAAACCGCAGAGGAACTTCCCGTACGGGCAACCTTTTAATTATTGGAAATAAGGGAAATGGAAAGACTGTACTTGCAGTAGATGTTGTAAAGGCAATTCAGAAACAGAGAAATATCCGTCAGGGTAAAGTTGCAATTGTAACCGGTGAATCTTTAAATAAAAAGAAGATCGGAGATATTTTCCGTAAGTTGTATGGTGGTGCGCTGATCATAGAAAAAGCAGGAAAACTGAATGAAAAGACAGTAGCCCGTCTGAATAAAGCAATGGAACAGAATACAGGAGAACTTCTGATTGTTCTCGAGGAACAGAGAAAACCTCTGGATCGTCTGCTTTCATCAAACAGAGAGTTTAGAAGAAAATTCACCAGTCGTCTGGAAGTACCGATTTTCATCAATGATGAACTTGTAACATTCGGACAGACTTATGCACAGGAAAATGGTTATAGAATCGATGAAATGGGAATTCTTGCATTATATAGTAAGATTGATTCATTACAGAGAGAAGATCATGCAGTAACAGTAGCAGAAGTGAAAGATGTGATGGATGAAGCAATTCAGCATTCGCAGAAAGCATCAGCGAAGAAGCTGGTAAGACGTGTATTTGGAAAAAATACGGATTCAGCCGACAGAATTTTCCTTACAGAGAATGATTTCAACATTTAATGTCGAAAAATTGTTCACAATTAATAGACAGTCTGAAAAAAGACTGTCTATTTTTGTGCAAAAGTATGTTTTTGCTTTCTTTTTAGAAAGACATCAAGTATAATACTATTATGAATATTTTAGAGCAGTGAGGTGGCTTTATGGTTGTAAATAAAAGTGGAAAAAAAAGTGTGAAGACAGGTGCAAAAACATCCTCAGGAACTACTAGAAAAAAGAAGGTACTGTCTTATGAAATAGGTGAGTTGGATCATTACCTTTTTGGTCAGGGAAACCATTATGAGATTTATAAAAAGCTGGGTGCGCATGAAGTAACAGTAAAAGGAAAAAAGGGTGTATACTTCGCAGTCTGGGCACCACATGCGAAAAGTGTCTCTGTAATTGGAGACTTCAATGGATGGGATGAAGATGCCAACTGTATGGAACGCCAGGATCCACTGGGTATTTATGTTGGATTTGTACCGGGAGTAAAGGCAGGAGATCTGTATAAGTTCTGTATCGAGACACAGAAGGGGGACCGTCTGTACAAGGCAGATCCATTTGCAAATTATGCAGAATTAAGACCTGGAACAGCTTCCCGTGTTGCAGATATTTCGAACTTAAAGTGGACAGACTCCAAGTGGATGACTGCGAGACAGAATTGGAATAATGAAGATAAACCAGTGTCTATTTATGAAGTGCATATAGGTTCATGGATGAGACATCCGGGACGTGAAGATGAAGGATTCTATACATACCGTGAGTTTGCAGAGGCGATCACAAAGTATGTAAAAGAGATGGGATATACACATGTAGAACTGATGGGAATCGCAGAGCATCCATTTGATGGATCCTGGGGATATCAGGTAACAGGATATTATGCACCGACTTCCAGATATGGAACACCGGAAGACTTTGCTTATATGGTGGATTATCTTCATAAACACGATATCGGTGTAATTCTTGACTGGGTACCGGCGCATTTCCCGAAAGATGCACATGGTCTGGCTGATTTTGACGGAACACCGACATTTGAATATGCAGATCCGAGAAAAGGAGAGCATCCGGACTGGGGAACAAAGATCTTTGATTATGAGAAACCGGAAGTAAAGAACTTCCTGATTGCAAATGCTCTGTTCTGGGTTGAACATTTTCATGTAGATGGTCTGCGTGTGGATGCAGTAGCTTCCATGCTGTACCTTGATTATGGAAAACAGGATGGTCAGTGGATTCCGAATAAAAATGGCGGAAATGAAAACCTGGAAGCAATTGAGTTCTTCAAACATCTGAATTCTGTTGTTTTGGGAAGAAATAAGGGTGTCATGATGATTGCGGAAGAGTCAACCGCATGGCCGAAAGTAACAGGCAAACCAGAGGATGACGGACTTGGATTCAGCCTGAAATGGAACATGGGATGGATGCATGACTTTACAGAATACATGAAGCTGGATCCGTATTTCAGGAAGAATGCACATCATATGATGACATTCTCCATGCAGTATGCATATTCAGAGAATTATATTCTTGTATTGTCCCATGATGAAGTAGTACATCTGAAGTGTTCTATGCTCAATAAGATGCCTGGCGAAGGATGGGATAAATATGCAAATCTGAAGGCTGCATATGCTTTCATGATCGGACATCCGGGTAAGAAACTCCTCTTTATGGGACAGGAATTCGCTCAGCTTCGTGAGTGGAGTGAAGAGAGAGAACTTGACTGGTTCCTGCTGGCAGAGGAACCGCATCAGCAGGTCCAGAACTGGTATAAAGATCTTCTTCATCTGTATAAAAAGAATAAAGCTCTTTATGAATTGGATCATGATCCGGAAGGATTTGAATGGATTAATGAGAACGATATTTTCAGAAGTATTTTCAGTTTTGTAAGACATTCAAAGGACAATAAGAAGAACCTTCTGTTCGTATGCAACTTTACACCAGTAGCCCGCCCGGATTATCGTGTGGGAGTTCCGAAACGGAAACAGTGTAAACTTGTGCTGAATAGTGATGAAGTACAGTATGGTGGAAAAGGTGAAGTAAGACCGACATTGTATAAGCCGGTAAAAGAAGAATGTGACGGACAGCCATATTCTATTGCATATCCACTTCCGGCATATGGAGTTGCAGTATTTGAATATTAGAAAGTAGATCAGACATACATCCCTTTCCCCCTGCATAGATTGTAGAAAACAAACTATGCAGGGGCTTTTCTATGAGGGATTATATTGAAGAGCGTGCAGTGGAAATTGCGGATTATATTATAGAAAATAATGCGACAGTGAGGCAGACGGCGAAACAGTTTCGGATTAGTAAGAGTACAGTACACAAGGATGTTACGGATCGTTTGCTGCAAATCAATCCGGCCTTAGCACGTGAAGCAAGGAAGGTTCTGGACACAAACAAATCAGAACGACACATTCGGGGAGGACTGGCTACAAGAGAAAAATATTTGCATTTCCAAAAAGAACATGTATAATAGAGAAGTCGGGGATGCAGAAGAACTGATAAGAAATATTCAGATAAAATAAAACGGGGTGCTCGCGCAGGCGGGCTGAGAGTAAGCGGATGCTTTAACCCAGAACCTGATTTGGGTAATGCCAACGTAGGGAGATAATGAATCACAGAAGATGTTATTTTTGTGCAGGAATCCTTGGCTGGGATCCCTGCATTTTTAATATATTAGGAAAGTGTTCTTTCCTAATATATTAAAACGCTCCGCGAGGATGCGCACTGCGGCGTACAAGGAAGATGTCGCAAGCGACCGCCGCAGGCGCTAGAGTGTGTCTTAAAAATGCTTTCTGCAAGATATATGTCACAATTTGTGGGAGATTTTGTTTGAATGAGGGCGGCGTAGCGGGCTACGTCAACCGAATGAAGACAAAATCTCCCGCAAAGTGGGGCATGTAGATTGCAGGAATGATTTTTAAGACACACTCTAGAATGTGCCAAGGCACATTCTTTGTTTTATATTAGGATTATACAAGCGAGGAAGAGAGTATGAATATCAGTCGAGAACAAATCAAGCTATATGCGGTAACAGACCGTAGCTGGCTTGGAAACGAAACATTATATGAACAGGTCGAAAAAGCGCTGAAAGGTGGAGTGACACTGGTTCAGTTACGCGAGAAAAATCTGGATGAAGCTGCGTTTGAAAAAGAAGGGCGGGAATTGCTGAAATTATGTCATCAATATCATGTCCCACTGCTCATCAATGACAATGTAGAACTGGCAGCAAAAATCGGGGCAGATGGAGTTCATGTTGGTCAGTCAGATATGCAGCTTCAGGAAGCAAGAAAACTTCTGGGTGAAGATAAGATCATCGGGGTGACGGCAAAGACGGTGGAACAGGCAAAAGCTGCCGAGGCGGCAGGTGCGGATTACATTGGAAGCGGAGCAGTGTTTGGAAGCAGCACAAAGACAGATGCGAAACCAATGGATTTAGATCAGTTCCAGATAATCTGTGAAAGCGTTCAGATTCCGGTAGTAGCAATCGGGGGAATCAATGCAGAAAATATTCTTCAGCTGAAAGGCAAAAAAATGGCAGGAGTTGCTGTTGTGAGTGGAATATTTGCATGCAGTGATATTGAGGAAGGAACGCGGAAACTTTCTGAGAAAGTAGAGGCTGTTCTTCAGTAAAGTGGATTTGGGCAGATGTACACATAAGAAGAGTTTTTCTATTTGGAGGATGCATAAGATTCACATTACTATTATCTGGAAGCTAAAAACCAGATGAAAATCAACTCAATAAAAATACAGAAAAGAGAGGGAAATAAAATGTATACAGCATTGACAATTGCCGGAAGTGATTCCAGTGGAGGAGCAGGAATCCAGGCAGATATTAAGACAATGACAACAAACGGTGTTTATGCAATGAGTGCCATTACAGCACTGACAGCACAGAACACAACAGGAGTAACAGACATCATGGAGGTTACACCGAAATTCCTGGAAGAAGAGATTGACAGTATTTTTACAGATATTCGTCCAGATGCAATTAAGACAGGAATGGTATCATCCAGTGAACTGATCGAAGTGATTGCGGACAAGCTGACAGAATATAAGGCTGAAAATATTGTAGTAGATCCTGTTATGGTAGCAACCAGTGGAGCCAGACTGATTAGTGAAGAAGCAATTGATACTCTAAAGCAAAGATTACTTCCGCTGGCAACAGTGATCACTCCGAATATTCCGGAAGCAGAAGTACTTTCAGAAATGGAAATCAAGTCAGAAGAAGATATGGAAAAAGCAGCGAAAGTTATTTGTGAGAAATTTGGCTGTGGAGTGCTGTTAAAAGGCGGACATCAGTTAAATGATGCAAATGATCTGTTGTGGCAGAAGGATGCAGAGCCGGTGTGGTTCCACGGAAAAAGAATCAACAACCCAAACACACATGGAACGGGCTGTACACTTTCCTCGGCAATTGCTTCAAATCTTGCAAAAGGATATGATCTGCAGACAGCAGTGAAATATGCGAAGAACTATATTTCCGGAGCACTGGCTGCCATGTTGGATCTTGGCAAAGGAAGTGGTCCGATGAACCATGCATTCGCGGTAAAGGGAGAATATACAAATGAGTGAGAAAAGAACTTCCGTTTTTGCAAACGGTCTGATCTGGTTTGGGGCAGGAGTTTCACTGGCTGAGATTCTGACGGGAACATATTTTGCTCCATTGGGATTCGGAAAAGCGATGGTTGCAATTTTACTCGGACATCTGATCGGTGGCATGATGATGTTTGCAGCTGGTATGATAGGGGCGAGGGAAAGAAAAAGCTCCATGGAAACAGTAAAGATGAGTTTTGGAGAAAAGGGAAGTCTTCTGTTTGCTGTTCTAAATGTATTACAGCTTGTTGGATGGACCGCTATCATGATTTATGATGGCGCGTTGGCAGCGGATGGTATTTTACATACCGGAACCTGGATTTGGGCAGTAATTATTGGAGTTTTGATTTTAGTTTGGATTTTTGTAGGATTGACAAATCTTGGAAAGATCAATACGGTTGCAATGACAGCATTATTTATTTTGTCATTAGTTCTGTTCAAAGTTATTTTCTTTGGAGCAGGCGGTGCGGCACCGATCGTAGATGATGGAAGTCTTTCCTTTGGAGCAGCAGTAGAACTGGCAGTAGCAATGCCCCTTTCCTGGCTTCCGTTGATCAGTGATTATACAAGAGAGGCAGAAAAACCATTTGCAGCAACACTTACAAGTGTAGTTGTTTACAGTGCGGTCAGCATTTTCATGTATATGATTGGTATGGGCGCAGCTATTTTTACAGGAGAGTACGACATCGCACAGATTATGTTAAAAACAGGACTTGGTGTAGTCGGACTTCTGATCATTGTATTTTCAACAGTTACAACAACATTCCTGGATGCATATTCAGCAGGAGTGTCTTGTGTTTCTATTTCAGAGAAAATCAGTGAAAAATGGGCGGCTGTTGTCGTAACAGTTGCAGGTACGATCGCCGCAATTGTTTATCCTATGGACAACATCACAGATTTCCTGTACTTAATTGGTTCTGTATTTGCACCGATGATTGCAGTACAGATTGCTGATTATTTTATTTTAAAGAACTCAGATTCTCAAAAACGTGCTTTTCAATGGTATAATCTCATTATATGGTTGATTGGTTTTGTATTTTACCGTATATTAATGAATATAGATACTCCGGTAGGAAATACACTGCCGGATATGGTGATTACAGTAATTCTTTGTGTTATTGTAAATAAAATCGTAGGAAATACACATGTTACTGTTCACAGGTAACCTGTAAATAGTAACGTATCACGCCATTTAGAATCGTCTACGGCGATGGACGAGATACATTCAAACCAAAACGTACCTCCTCCATGTCAATCAGCAGAGTAATTGACATGGGAGTGAACAGTGACATACACGTGTATCTAAATAGGAGATGAGAATATGCGGGCAGTGATTATTGAGAAAGATGAAGAAATACGTCAGGAGATTGAGAAGATATTGATTAAGGTTGATTCTGATTATGAATTACTTGGAATGGCGGAAAATGGACAGGCTGGTTATGAGATGATCAGCACATTGCATCCGAATCTTGTAATACTTGATATTCAGCTGCCGCGCATGAACGGAATGTCCATGCTTAGAAAACTGCGCTATGAGGGTTATAAATTCCGTGTGGTTGTTATTACAAAAGAAGAAAACTTCCTGCATGCAAAGCAGGCGATTGAATTAGGGGTGGACGGTTATCTTTTGAAACCGATTCGCCCTATTAATTTAAAAAAGGTTCTTATGCAGATTAAAGAAAAGATGCGAAATGATTACTGGCGGGATACATCGTTTAACGTAGAAAATCTTCTGATGGTTTGCATGTATGGACAGTTGCAGATGGATGCGACACTAAATGAGATCACAGTGCGTAATTATGGATTTGCATTAGATGGAAGATGTGGTGTGCTTAATATCTCAGTGGAATCTGCATATGAGGAAAACAAAGAGGAAATTGTCCAGATATTAAAGCGAGTGTCCAACAGAGAAAACCGGTTTCTCATCAGTGTGTTTGCATTGGATATGACAAAAGAAATCTTCGCAATTGTATATCAGGCCGCGGATTATGGGGAATTGGAAGCTTATTTTCAAACTACAGTAATTCCATTAATCTGCAATAATATTACAAGTGAAATGGTGTTTGTATGGCAGGAAGCAGAGCGCAGTATTGACTTATGGAAGATAAAACAGCGACAGCCCGTAATGAGACAATGGAATCTGGTGTTACGCAGAGGAGAACTGATCAGCGAGTCAAAAATCAAAGAAATCAATCCACTTCCGCTGACATATCCTGTCAATCTGGAAACGCAGGTGAGAGAAGCTGTTATATCAGGGCAGAAAAAAGAAGTGCGGAAATGTTTTAACAGGTTAAGAGAAGTTCTTTGCAGTAAACAACATGATCCGGAAGAAGTAAAGGCATATCTGATTCGATTTAGCCTTGCAGTTGCAAATGCATATCGTGCAAAACATGAGATTTCATCAGAAGCTGTCCTGATGGATCTTACCATGGGACTTGGGCAGGCTGTGAGCTGGAATAAGATAGAACAGAGTATTGATGGATTTTTGAATCAATTATCCTTCGATGTAATGCATCTTGGACAGACAAGAGAATTTAGTCCTATGGTACAGAAAGCAGCAGAAATGGCGCGGAAATATTTTGATCAGGGACTGACTCTGGAGGAAACGGCCAGCCAGCTGTATGTATCAGAGGAATATCTGAGCACACAGTTTAAAAAAGAAACGGGAGTCGGGTTTGCAGAAACAGTGCGCAGATACAGAATAGAGAAAATTAAGGAGTTATTGCTTGGTACAAAGCTTAAACTGAATCAGATTTCAGAGCTTGTTGGATATTCAGATCCGAAATACATGAGCAAGGTGTTTAAAGAGGAAATCGGGATGCTCCCAAGTGAGTACAGAAAGAATATTAATTAAAAAATTACACCTTTTTTAAATATTTCCCTCTTTTACTAATTAAATGATATGGTATGATACACGTGACTTGAATGAAAAGGATTACAGATTTTACCTGCTAAATTGAAATTAGAAGTAAAGAGGTGAGAAGAGATGAATAAGATGCAGATTACATTTAAAAACCCAGATGAAATTGTTGATTTCGTAAACACAGTTTGTCGTTATGAGTTTGATATGGATTTAAAAAAGGGAAAAGCGACTGTAGATGCTAAGTCTTTACTTGGAATTATGTATCTTGGTCTTAACAATGTAATCGAACTCCAGATGTATTCAGAAGACTGCACTGAGTTGAAAAAAGAACTTGAAAAATACGCGGCTTAATTATATAAGAAAATAGTTTTGTAAGAGGGACGCCCGGAGGACAGTTTTTGTACTCCGGGCGTTGTTTACTGTCCACAGGTAACCTGCAAACAGTTAACGCATCTCGCCATTTAAAATCGCCTTTGACGATGGGCGAGATACATCCAAAACAATACGTGCATCCTCCGTGCCAATCAGCAGAGTGATTGACACGGGAGTGAACAGTAATACCGGGTCTTGCGTTGAAAGTATTAAAATAAAAAGGCTTGTAAAACAAGGAAAGCTCTACTATAATTATTGAAAGAAGCAATTCTTTAAATAAAGCGGTCTGGACAGGCCGTATTTTACAGGAGGAAAACCTTGAAGAACGAATTAGTGATTGTACTTGACTTTGGCGGCCAGTATAACCAGCTTGTCGCAAGACGTGTCAGGGAATGTAATGTATATTGCGAGATCTACTCATATAAGACAGATATTGAGAAGATTAAAGCAATGAATCCAAAGGGAATCATTCTGACCGGAGGACCGAACAGCTGTTACGAGCCAGATTCACCGACTTACACAGAGGAACTGTTTAAGCTGGGGATTCCGGTACTCGGACTTTGCTATGGAGCACAGCTTATGTCCCACGTACTTGGCGGAAAAGTTGAAAAAGCTGAAGTCAGAGAATACGGAAAAACAGAAGTTATTATTGATAAGAAAGAATCTAAAGTATTTGAAGGTGTATCAGAGAAGACAATCTGCTGGATGAGCCATTTTGATTACATTTCAAAAACTGCGCCGGGATTTGAAATCTCAGCACACACGGCAGACTGTCCGGTAGCAGCTGCGGAAAATGAAGCAGAGAAGTTATATGCAATCCAGTTCCATCCAGAGGTACTTCACACTGTGGAAGGAACAAAGATGATCAACAACTTTGTAAAGAATGTTTGCGGATGTGCTGGCGACTGGAAGATGGATGCCTTTGTCGAGAATACAATCAAAGAGATCCGCGAAAAAGTTGGAGATGGAAGAGTACTGCTCGCATTATCTGGTGGTGTAGATTCTTCTGTAGCAGCGGGACTTCTTTCAAGAGCAATTGGTAAGCAGCTTACATGCGTATTTGTAGACCATGGTCTTCTTCGTAAAGATGAAGGGGATGAAGTAGAAGCTGTATTCGGATCGGAAGGTCAGTTTGATCTGAACTTCATTCGTGTTAATGCACAGGAAAGATATTATAACAAGCTTGCCGGAGTGACAGAACCGGAAGCAAAACGTAAAATTATCGGTGAAGAATTCATCCGTATTTTCGAAGAAGAAGCGAAAAAGATCGGTGCGGTTGATTTCCTCGCACAGGGAACAATCTATCCGGACGTTGTAGAGAGTGGTCTTGGTGGAGAATCTGCAGTGATCAAATCTCATCATAACGTTGGAGGACTTCCAGATTACGTAGATTTCAAAGAGATCATCGAACCACTTCGTGACCTCTTCAAAGATGAAGTACGTAAAGCAGGTTTGGAACTTGGACTTCCGGAGAAACTTGTATTCCGTCAGCCATTCCCGGGACCGGGACTTGGAATCCGTATCATCGGTGAAGTAACAGCTGACAAAGTTCGTATTGTTCAGGATGCAGATGCAATCTACCGTGAGGAAATTGCAAATGCAGGACTTGACCGTACAATTGGTCAGTACTTTGCAGCTCTGACAAATATGAGAAGTGTTGGTGTTATGGGTGATGAGAGAACTTATGATTATGCAGTTGCTCTGAGAGCTGTTAATACGGTTGATTTCATGACTGCAGAGGCAGCAGAGATTCCGTATGAAGTTCTGAATAAAGTAATGAGCAGAATTATTAATGAAGTTCGCGGAGTGAACAGAGTATTCTATGATCTCACGAGTAAGCCACCGGGAACGATTGAGTTTGAATAAACAAAAATGCTTAGTAAACCAAGCGTTTATGCGGGTTTGCGGCACTTTTAAAAGTCTTTTGATAACAAATTGATAACAGTTGCATGAGAGACATTATTCTTGTAACCCGGTGGTTTTCGGGTTAGAGAATGATTGATAGGTGGTTGTGCAACAAAGAAATCCATATTACGAATTAAGCCCTTAGCTGTGGGTATAAAACTCATAGCTAAGGGTTTTTTGTCGTCTTTATTTATCTGGTTTGAGTTTGTCTTGGAACATTTCGACCAGAGCGTCGTTAAGTGCCTGTGATGGGACTTTTGCCCATGTTTGCGTAGTATCATACTCCGGGTAATGGTAACGCCACTCATCGTATTTGTCTTTACTGATTTCTTCAGAAGATAGCTTGTCAGCCTGCTCTTTCCAGGCATACAGCATTTTCCGGAGTTCGTGAGCGTCTTTGCCTTTGGAAGTATCGACTTTCAGACAGATTTCTCCGTCTGATTCACTGACAGTCAGACCGTACAAATCTTCAAGGGTAAACAAAGTGTGCATCAGTCCGATATAGCTGTCAATGTCAGGCACATCGAGGGCATGAGGGGAAACATCCAGAGCCTGTGCCAGTGCAGCAGTAAGTTCCGCCTTCGGTTTTCTTGTTCCTGTTTCGTATTGTGCTAAACGTACATCGGCACTTCGCTCAGGAAAGCCGACAATCGTACCAAGATATTTTTGTGTCATCCCACGCAGAATGCGGAAAAAATGTATTCTCTCTCCAATCGCCATAACGTGTCCACTCCTTGTATGTATTTTACAATGAGTATAGCAGATATGTTTAGGAGAAGTCAAGATAATACAAAACAAAAAAGTTTAATATTTTCCAAAAAGCCACTTGACACAAGCAAATATGCTTAGTATAATGAGTTTGAAATTAAGCAAATAAGTTTAATAAAAACAAAATGACCGTCCGAACAGTATAAACCGCCAAGACCTTGCCAGACAGCAAGCGAGCGCCTGACATATTACGATATATCGGGACAGCACAGTGCCGAACAGGGAATACCTGCTGGAACTTCATTCGGATAGAGCGGCGATAAAAAATGAAAGAAAGGACTGATTATATGAAAAACAGATTTATTTGTGCCGAAGAAGTGGCACAGGAATTAAGCGTATCAAAGCCGTATGCCTATAAGCTAATCCGTCAGTTGAATGAAGAACTGAAAGCAAAAGGCTTTATTACCATTTCAGGACGAGTAAACCGCCAGTATTTCTATGAAAGGCTCTACGGAGCAGGGAAGGAGGATGAATAATGCCGGTATTCAAGAACGAGAGCAATGGAACATGGTATGTGATGGCGAGATATGTAAACTGGAAAGGCGAGCGTAAACAGAAATGTAAGCGTGGCTTTGCTACCAAGAAAGAAGCACAGGAATGGGAGCGAATGTTCCAGTTGCAGAACTCCTCTGATATGGATATGAGTTTTGAAGCCTTTACCGAACTGTATATCCGGGATATGAAAAGCCGTCTGAAGGAGAACACATGGCTGACGAAGGAGCATATCATCCGCACGAAGATTTTACCTTATTTCGGCAAGCTGAAAATCAGCGAGATTTCCACAAAAGAGGTTATCGCATGGCAGAATGAGATGCTTGCCTATCGGGACGAAAAGAAAAAGCCATACTCACAGACCTATCTGAAAACGCTGCACAATCAGTTGTCCGCTATCTTTAATCATGCGGTGCGGTATTATGAGCTGCGTTCCAATCCTGCCGCCAAAGCAGGAAATATGGGAAGTGAGGAACACAAGGAAATGCTGTTCTGGACGAAAGAAGAATACAAGAAATTCTCATTTGAGATGATGGACAAGCCTGTTTCCTTTTACGCTTTTGAAATGCTCTACTGGTGCGGTATCCGTGAGGGAGAATTGCTAGCACTGACCGCCGCTGACTTCGATTTTGAGAAAGAAACGGTCAGAATCAACAAGTCCTATCAGCGATTACACGGCGAAGATGTGATTACCACACCGAAAACAAAGAAAAGTAACCGCATCATCAAAATGCCGAAGTTCCTATGTGAAGAAATGCAGGAATATTTGCAGATGCTTTACGGATTGAAGAAGAAAGACCGAATCTTTACAGTCACAAAAAGTTATCTTCATCACGAGATGGACAGAGGTGCGAAAGCCGCAGGCGTAAAGCGTATCCGTATCCATGATTTACGGCACAGCCACATCAGCCTGCTGATTGATATGGGATTTTCAGCGGTGGCGATTGCAGACCGTGTAGGACATGAAAGTATTGATATCACTTACCAGTACGCTCATCTGTTCCCGTCAAAGCAGACGGAAATGGCAGATAGATTAGACGATTTAGGGAAAGGAGAGATTGAAAATGTCAGCTAAGAACAGAGATAACAAAAACCGTTGGAGAAACATCACAGTAGGGTTTCGGGTATCGCCCGAAGAAAATGAACTCATTAACAAGGCAGTTGCCTTATCGGGATTGCCAAAGCAGGAATACTGCTACCGCCGCTGTCTGAATCAGGATGTAGTGGTACAGGGCAATCCAAGAATATTCAAGGCACTTAAAACGGAACTTGCCACTGTCCTCACAGAATTAAAGCGGATTGAAGCAGGAAACGGTGTGGATGAAGAACTGCTGAATGTCATTGAACTGATCGCTGTTATTCTGGGCGGTCTGAAAGGAGAGGACGAGGATGGAAAATAAAAAAGAAAAGACTGCCCCGGATGTATCTGTTGGCGCAGATACGGAGCAGCCGATTTCAAAAAAACCTACAAGTAGTATATTCGAGAATAGTGGAAATATCAAGAGTTTTGAGGAATTGCAGAGAGAAATGCAGTTGCGATCAGACCCATCCTATCTCCAGACAATTTCCATGAATGAACTGTTTGACACACAGTATCGGAGTAAGCAGCCGTTGATTGACAGTCTGCTCTACCCCGGCACTTATATCTTTGCAGGTTCGCCCAAACTGGGAAAGAGCTTTTTGATGGCACAGCTTGCCTACCATGTCAGCACAGGCACACCGCTTTGGAATTATACCACCCGAAAAGGAACGGTGCTGTATCTTGCTCTTGAGGATGATTACCGCCGCTTGCAGGAACGTCTGTACCGGATGTTTGGGACAGAAAGCACCGATAATCTTTACTTCTCTGTTTCTGCCAGTCAGCTTGGAAATGGACTGGATGAACAGCTTGCAAGATTTGTGGCAGAGCATAAGGACACGAAACTGATTATCATTGATACGCTTCAGAAAGTGCGTGAGGTTGGTGGCGATAATTACAGTTATGCAAACGATTATCAGATTATGGCAAGACTGAAAAGTTTTGCGGATGCTCACGGACTTTGTTTACTGCTCGTACACCATACAAGAAAGCAGAATGCGGATGATAAGTTTGATATGATTTCCGGAACAAGCGGACTGCTTGGGGCGGCAGATGGGGCGTTTCTTCTTCAGAAAGAAAAACGGACAGGTAATGCTGCAACACTGGAAGTATCGGGAAGAGATCAGCAAGACCAGAAGTTATATCTTATCCGCAATACAGAAACCCTGTTGTGGGATTTGCAAAAGACGGAAACAGAGTTATGGAAAGAACCGCCAGAGCCGTTACTGGATGAGATTGCGGAGCTTGTTATGAAAGACAATCCTTATTGGGAGGGGTCTCCAACGGCACTTGTTGCACTGATAAATGTGGACATTCAACCTCATGTTATTACAAGAAAGCTGAATGTTCTTGCAGGACGGTTGTATGCAGAGCATGGGATTCTCTTTCGGAGTGAGCGTGTCCATGAGGGACGGAAACTAAGGCTCTGGAAAGACAATACAGAGAATGCGTGACAGTACGTGACGGTTGTGACGGTATTTTTGACAGCGGGGCGGTATCAAAATAACCGTCACGACTGTCACATACCGTCACGTACTGTCACGGAAAGGATGGATAAGATGGGAAATGTGCAAATATCACAGGAATTATTTATGCAGTTGCTCCGCTTTCACTTAGTTGAAGATGAGAGCTGCGAGAGAGAAATCAAGCAGGAGCTGGAGAAGAAATTAGACAGGATGGTCATGCGTGACCTGTATGGAAAATTCAAAACTGCCCCGACAGAGGAAGAACGGGAACGGGCGAGAAAAGAGTATCTGGACAGACGAGGAGTGCCGGAGAATTTCCGATGGTAATTCTTCCTCGATGATAAGAACAGGAGCGTGGCACGCCCCTGTGGATAGCAGACAAGGAGAAATCTGGAAAGGAGAATCATGCAATGAGAGAAGGAAGATTAGGTTATAACTGTGAAAATGGCAGATATGGATTGCTGTCAATGGACTTGTGGGTTGATACGGGATTTCACTGCGGAGAGTGTATGGAAGTTCTTGTGGACGACCAGTGGGTACGGACAAGGATGGAGATGAATCCTGCAATGGAATGGTATCTGGTGGGAACGCCGTATTGTGGCGATCTGGAGTATGTACGGGCAAGGATACCAGAATAAATCAGACAGAAAAATAAAGAGTCGGTGTGCTGTCAGGGATAAAAAATAAGCCCGGATACGGGCAAATAAAAAAGGCGGATACGCCAAAATTGAAAAGCTAAAGCCAAGCTATGGCAAAGACAGGAAGTATCTCACAAAGCCCTCGGCGTTTGAGAGCGAAATACACCCATCGCACAAACATCGTTTATGCTCTGTGTATTTCGCCCTGCCGGGAGCTGTTCCGCCGACAGGCGGATAGTTCGTAAACAGGTGCCTATGCACCTACTCACAGTAAAAACAGGCGAGAGCCGGAAAGGAGAATGCTTATAGGCAGACATTCATTTATCAGACAAAACAAGCTGTCTGATGTGGCAGGAAGAATTGATTATATTTCCAATCCCAAAAGACAGGAACATCTCTATGCGACCTATCAGACGGAGGGAGCAACACCAGAGTTCTGGAAAAATCTTGCGAGAGAGAATCAGTTGGATTTTAAGGCAAGCGGAACAGCAGGGAAATGTATTGAAGGACGAGAGTTTATCATTGCACTTCCTGAAAGTTTTGTTGAGTACAAGGCAGATGATGTGGTAAGGCTTTTCACGGAAAGTTTTCATAAAAGGTACGGTGCGGAATGCAGTGCGGCACTTCACCATAACAAAAAAATGACTAATTACCATATTCACCTTGTATTCAGTGAACGGAAAATGCTGGAACACCCAGAAGTGAAAATTGCTACCAGAAATATGTTTTATGATGAACAAGGCAAGCACAGACGCACGAAGAAAGAGATTTTAGATGAGCAGGGAAAGCTTCGGGCAGGATGCAGTATTATTCCCAAAGGGGAAGTTTATGAGAGCCACATTTTTACAAAAAAAGATGAATGGTTTAAGAGCGATGCTTTTACCAGAGAAGTCAAAGAGATGTTTACGGAAATCATTAACAGCCATGTGAAAGAAGAATCCGAAAAGCTGTCTGTATTTCAGCAGGGCGGTGTGTATCTGGCAACGAAGAAAATCGGGAAGAACAATCCGAAAGAAGCAGAAATACGGGCAGATAATGTGGCAAGGCAGGAATGGAATCGGACGGTTGATGTGGCATTAGTCGAGGGCGTTCCCGAAGAAGATATTTTAACCGTCAAGCGAGAGAAAATCACAGACAAAACACTACAATCTATAAGGACACATGGTTGGCTGCCGGATATGTTTCAGCAGATTATCCGAGGAGCAAAAGACTTCTTACAGGAAATGATTTTCAAGTTTAAGCTGCCGCCGAAGCCAGTACCAAAGATTGATTTACAGGAATGGAAAGATATGCGGAAACTGATGGAGAAACTTCAGAAGCAGTCACAGTCAATAAAGTCCACGCAGCAGGAGATTTCCTTATTGAAGAAACAGCTTTCCGAGACAACAGGATTTTTCAAAGGGAAAGTACGGAAATCCTTAGAGGGCAAAATTGAACAGGCAGAGAAACAGGAAAAACACATTCACAAGGATATGGAACAGACGGTAAAACAAGCAGGATATCCAGATGTGCAGTCTTTCGCAAAGACGTATCAGAAATCAGAGAAACTGGTCAGGGAATACAATGAGGAGTTGCAAGCATGGGAAAATTCGACAGAACCGAAGAAAGAGCAGTCATCAGAACCGCCGAAAAAGGCAAGCATACGGGAAAAATTGCACCGATATCAACAGGAAAGCAGACAGCAGCCAAAGCAGTTAGCAAAGAAGAAATCTATGGACAGAGAACGATGAGAAAGGTGGAACAGAAAATGAAGAAAACAATTTTTGAAGAAATGGGCGGCACTTATGTAAGATGTGGGGATTACTTTATCCCCAACCTTACCTTGCCGGAGGAAAAAGAACCGAGCTTTGTTGGAGTATGGGGACAAAGACATTTGCAATATTTGAAAGAATACCGCAGAATGTTATATCTGGATCTGCTGATGAGCGGCAGACTGAACCGTTATCTGGCAGATATAGAGGAACAGGCACAGGAACGATTTGAGAGGATTGTGGAGCAGATGAAACAGGCACAGGGAATCACGGAGCAGTTAAAGGCAGATAATACCTGGGAGTGGGTAGGCAGGATGAATAATATACAGGCATGTGCGAGGGAGCTTGTGGATAAAGAGATAATTTACCAGTAAAATAACATGATGGGGAGCAAGTCAGGAAATGGCTTGCTCTCTACTTTACAATAATACTGTTTGATGTATAATTAAGAACAACAGGATAAGTTGAAAGTTATGGAGGTGAAAAATGTATTTCACAGACGAAAAAGACTATATTATGCGAATGATAAAAGAAATGGTAAGAGTATTATTTTCTTTAATGTTTGGGAAAAAGTATGTTTCTGTTGAACTTGAAAAAGAAAATAAATATGAAGTATCAGGGAAAAATTTGAAAGATTTTCTTGATATGATTGATTCTGGGGAAATTAACGAAGCAGAGAATATACTTTTAGATAGCATTGATTATACAGACAGAAATGAGGTAATGGCAGCAGCTCTTTTCTACCAATACCTTAGTGAGAAGGATAGTGAGTTTTTGAAAAATAACAATTATACAAAAGAAGAAGTGCTTTCTGGTTTCAAGCAATTACTTATGCAGTCAGGATATACTGATTTGCTCTGTTTGATCAAAGATGAAGAGTAATGTAGAAAATTCAAAGAGATAAGATTGATTGGCTGAAAGGAGAAATTGTATTATATGTTCTATATTGTTTTTGACTTTATGATGGCAGTGATTATGTTTTTGTTTGGAATGTGGTTCTATAAATCAGAAGGAAAAGCTGCTAAATTCTTGTCGGGTTATAATATGAAATCAGCGGATGAACGAAAGAAATACGATGAGAATGCTATGTGTAAGGCATATGGAAAAAGAATGATGTTTATGTCAGTTCCTTTTATTATTGGAATAATCATAGATATCCAATATCAAGGAATAGGCAGTTGGATCGCATGGGGGATATGGCTTATTATGTTTGTTTTGCTGCTTATTGATAGGCATAAAAGAGAACGTTAAATTTCAGTTGCGAAAATTGATGTGATAATTACATATGGCGAGAAATTGAAAAGAAAAATTAGAAATTTATTTTGAAAAAGAGTGTCCGCAATGTAGAAAGGGGAAAACCTAAGATTGAAAAACATGAAAATAGATGCCAATGGAACAGAAATCAGAGTGATGGGCGATGTTGTTAATGAAGATGCTTATATTTCGCTCACTGATATTGCAAAATATAAAAATCCAGACAATGCTTTTATCGTGGTAGCAAACTGGATGCGTAATCATTCTACGATTTCATTTTTGGGCTTGTGGGAACAAATTCACAATCCCAATTTTAAACCTATCGAATTCGATAGGTTTAAAGCAGAATCTGGTGATAATGCTTTTACGCTGACACCGCAGCAATGGATAAAAGCAACAGATGCAATCGGTATCGTATCAAAATCGGGACGGTATGGCGGCACTTATGCCCATACAGATATAGCTTTCGAGTTTGCTTCATGGATTTCACCGGAATTTAAGCTTTATATCATCAAAGATTATCAGCGATTAAAGAAAGATGAAGCAGATCGGTTAGCGATTGGATGGGATGTAAAGAGAGAACTTTCAAAAATAAACTATCGTATCCACACAGATGCAGTAAAAGAATTTTTGATAACGCCCACATTATCTCCGCAGGAAATGGCATATACATATGCTTCAGAAGCAGATATTTTAAATATGGCTTTGTTTGGAAAAACGGCAGCACAATGGAGAAGTGAAAAAGGAATAAAAGGTAAAACTCCTAATATCAGAGATTTTGCTTCTGTGGAAGAATTGGTTGTGCTTATCAATCTGGAAGATACAAACGCAGACCTGATAAGACAGGAAGTGCCTAAAATTGAAAGGCTGAAAATATTAAGAGAAAAAGCGTACAGGCAATTAGAGCTTTTGAGAAAGAACCAAGATACGATTGAGGCATTAAAGAAAAATCTTATTGAAGATACAGAAACAAATGGTTGATTTCCTAAGCAAAACCGCTTATAATTTGAATCGGAATATATTGCTATTATCCACAGTTACGGAGCGAGCGTTATCAACAGCGATAACAAACTGATAACATTAGCCCATATAGGC
>NZ_CAKRDI010000036.1 GCF_934309415.1 uncultured Mediterraneibacter sp. | reverse complement strand
TGGAATTGTCAATGTTTTTTCTATTATTTATATAATTCAGAAAATTTTTGCAATTCAAACTATTCTGACAATTATTGTGTAGCTGTTTCTTCTATATAAATGTGTACAGGATTTCTTCCTGTTCCCTTTATTTTTACCGCATTTTATACAAAAGCAGACAAATATCACAAATAACAAAACCTGTCGCAAAACATGTTTTTCCTTACTGTAATATTTATCTGCTTCTGTTTTTCTTTGTTTCTTCTATATATAGAGCACTTCTTCTATATTTATATATGCATAAATATCTTTTGTGAAATGCTCTATTATTGTTACTGTTCACTCCCATGTCAATCACTCCGCTGATTGACATGGAGGATGCACGTTTTGTCCTGAATGTATCTCGCCCATCGCCGTAGGCGATTCTAAATGGCGAGATACGTTACTGTTTGCAGGTTACCTGTGAACAGTAACCTATTATCTTCTATCTACATTTTATTTCAGTAAATCTCTGAGCATCTGATTTACCATTCCAGGGTTTGCTTTTCCCTTCATAGCTCTCATCGTCTGTCCAACCAGGGAACCTAATGCTTTTTCTTTACCGCCTTTAAAATCTGCTACCGCCTGCGGATTTGCTGCAATAATCTTTTCTACAGTCTCTTTGAGTTCACCCTCATCGTTTACCATCTTAAGTCCGTGTTCTTCCACATATTCTTCTGGATCTACATCATTTAAGAAGATCTCCTTAAATATTTTTTTAGCTACAGAACTGTTAATTGTTCCTGCATCTGTCAGATCGATCAATTTCGCCAGATTTTCCGGAGACAGCTTCAAATGTTCAATCTCTACGCCATTCTCTTTCATCAGACGCATTGTCTCACCCATAAGCCAGTTAGATACCTTTTTCGGTTTCTTACAAATTGCTGTTGTGGCTTCGAAAATATCTGCCATCTTCTTAGATTCAGTAATTATCTCTGCATCATACTGTGGGATATCGAATTCTTTCTTGTAACGCTCCAGTTTCTCAGAGCGAAGCTCCGGCTGCTGGGATTTGATTTTTTCAATCCACTCGTCGCTGATCACGATCGGAACAAGATCCGGCTCCGGAAAATAACGATAATCCTGTGCATCCTCTTTGGAACGCATAGCATAAGAATGCTCTTTGTTATCATCCCAGCGTCTTGTCTCCTGAATGACTTCTTTTCCTTCTTCCAGAAGCTCGATCTGTCTCTGTCTCTCACCTTCAATCGCGTGTGTGATTGCCTTAAATGAGTTCAGGTTCTTCATCTCGGTTCTTGTACCGAACTTGTCTGATCCTACTTCACGTACAGATAAGTTCACATCTGCACGCATGGATCCTTCCTGAAGCTTACAGTCCGATGCTCCAAGATACTGAACGATCATACGCAGTTTCTCAAGATATGCCATTACTTCTTCTGCTGAACGCATATCCGGTTCTGACACAATCTCTACCAGCGGTACACCGCTTCGGTTATAATCCACAAGAGATGTATCATCCCACTCATCATGTACCAGCTTTCCTGCATCTTCCTCCATATGCATCTCATGAATACGTACTTTTTTCTTACCTGTTCCGGTTTCAATCTCTACATATCCGTCTCTTGCAATTGGAAGATAAAGCTGGGAAATCTGATAGTTCTGCGGATTATCCGGATAGAAATAGTTCTTACGGTCGAATTTACATACCTGCGTGATCTTGCAGTTTGTTGCAAGTCCGATCGCCATTGCATATTCAACAACCTGTTTATTCAATACCGGAAGAGAACCCGGCATACCGGTACATACAGGACATGTATGTGTATTTGGCGCGCCACCAAATGCTGTGCTGCATCCACAGAAAATCTTTGTCTTTGTCGCAAGTTCAATATGCACCTCAAGTCCAATGACTGTCTCATACTGTTTTGCCATGATTAGCGCACCTCCTTATCATCTGCTGTAACTGCTGCCGGCTGTTCATATTCTTTCTTTGTTGCACATTCATAAGTATATGCTGCACGGATCAGTGTTTTTTCTTCAAATACATTTCCGATCAGCTGCATACCGATCGGCAGTCCTTTGCTGTCTTTTCCTACCGGGACACTCATTCCCGGAAGTCCTGCAAGGTTAACGGAAATTGTATAAATATCTCCTAGATACATCTTCATCGGATCACTCAGACTCTTTCCAAGTTCCGGTGCTGTAGTCGGCGCTGCCGGTCCGAGAATCAGATCGTATTTCTGGAATGCGCGATCAAATTCACGCTTGATCAGTGCTTTTGTTCTCAGTGCTTTCAGATAATATGCATCATAATATCCAGAGCTTAATACAAAGGAGCCAAGCATAATTCTTCTCTTAACTTCCGGTCCGAATCCTTCAGAGCGTGTCTTCTTGTACATGTTATGAAGACCTTCGTATTCTTCTGTACGATAACCATATTTTACTCCGTCAAAACGTTCCAGGTTAGAGCTTGCCTCTGCTGCCGCAATTGTGTAATAAGCCGGGATCGCATATTTGACAAGTCCCAGATTAAATGCTTCTACAATAGCTCCTTTTTCTTCCAGAACCTTCGCTGCCTTCATCACTGCATCATTTACTTCCTGATCCAGTCCCTCTCCCATATAATCTCTCGGGATACCAATTCTCAGTCCCTTTACATCTTCAACCAGTGCTTCTGTGAAATCACAGTCATCCCTGTCAATAGAAGTACTGTCTTTCGTATCATGAGATGCAATTGTCTCAAGAATTGTCGCACAGTCTGCCACATCCTTCGCAACCGGTCCAATCTGATCCAGGGAAGAACCATATGCAATCAGGCCATAACGGGAAACTGTACCGTAAGTCGGTTTCAGTCCGACTACTCCGCAGAAAGAACTTGGCTGACGAATAGATCCGCCTGTATCTGATCCAAGTGCATAATAGCATTCCTGGGCTGCCACTGCTGCACAGGAGCCACCTGAAGATCCGCCTGGTACATGCGCTGTATTGTGCGGGTTCTTTGTCGGTCCATAATAAGAAGTCTCTGTTGTACTTCCCATGGCAAACTCATCCATGTTCGTCTTTCCGATGATCACCGCGCCTGCTTTTTTCAGATTTTCTACTGCTTCCGCTGTGTAAGTAGGTTTGAAGTTTGACAAAATCTTTGAACTGCAGGTTGTAAGCTGTCCTTCAATACACATATTATCTTTAATTGCCACCGGTACCCCTGCCAGCGGTCCTGTCAGTTCACCTGCATCAATTTTCTTCTGAATCTCTTCTGCCTGTGCGTAGGCACCTTCTTCATCCAGTGTTACATAACTGTTGATCTCCGGTTCTACTTTTTTGATCTGTTCAATTACTGCATCCACAGCTTCTTTTACAGTAACTTCTCCTGCCTTGATCTTTCTGCCCAGTTCCAGGGCTGTAAGTTTTAATAATTCCATTTTCTCACTCCCCTTTACCCGATTGTCTTCGGCACTTCGAAACTGTCTTCTTTACGAAGCGGTGCATTTGCCAGTGTTGCTTCTTTATTGTCTCCGTTTGTTACGACGTCTTCGCGGAATACATTCTGTACCGGAAATACGTGAGACATTGGTTCAATTCCCGCTGTATCAAGTTCATTTAATGTATCAATGTAATCCAGCATCTGTTCCATGTCCTTTTTTGCCGCTTCTTTCTCTTCTTCGGAAAGTTCCAGCTTTGCAAGGATTCCTACATATTCAATTGTTTCATCGGATATCTTGTTAGCCAATTCAATCACCCTTTCTGTTCTTCTGTCTGTCTTACGGTTCCAGACGGCTCAGATCTCTTGGGAACAATGTTGTCTCCCTTACGTTGTCCTCGTTCATCATCTTCATTGTCAGACGTTCCATTCCAATTCCAAGTCCGCCATGTGGTGGCATGCCATGTTTAAATGCACTTAAATACTGCTCCATCCCTTCATCTGTCATGCCTCTCTTCTCCATCTTTGCGAGAAGTTCATGGTAATCATGAATTCGCTGTCCTCCGGTCGTGATCTCCATTCCTCTGAAGAGGAGGTCAAAGCTGAGTGTGTAAGTCGGATCTTCCGGATCATCCATTGCATAGAACGGACGCTTCTTTGAAGGATAATGTGTTACGAATACAAAATCTGCATCCCATTCTTCCTTTGCATATCTGCTGATCAGTGTTTCTTCTTCCGGTTCCAGATCAAATGGGTTCTTGATCTTTCTGTTGTATTTCTCGGAAACCAGTTTTTTGATCTCATCAAATCTGACTGCCGGTATATTATCTGTTCTTGGGAGTTCAATGTTCAGGATCTTCAGTTCTCTGGAATATTCCTTTTTCAGTAATTCCATTGTGTACTGTAAAAATCCTGTCTCCATACCCATGATATCTTCAAATCCATCAATATATCCCATCTCAAAATCAAGACTGGTATATTCATTCAGATGGCGCTTTGTGTTGTGTTTCTCTGCACGGAATACCGGTGCTGTCTCAAAGACTCTGTCGAATACTCCGACCATCATCTGTTTATAAAACTGTGGACTCTGCTGCAGGATTGCCGGTCTGTGAAAATATTCCAGACGAAACAGGTTCGCTCCACCTTCAGCACTCTTTGCACCAATCTTTGGAGTATGAATCTCTGTAAATCCCTCCTGATAAAGGAAATCACGGAAACCTCTTACAATTCCCTCCTGAATTCTGAACTTCGCACGCTCTCTGATGTTTCTCAGAGAAATCGGTCTGTAGTTTAACTTTGCTTCCAGAGATGTATTCAGCTTCCATTTTGCGATTGGAAGCGGCATTGGTTCTGCAGGTTCGCTTAAAATCTTCAACTCTCTGAGACGGATCTCAATCCCGTTCGGAGCTTTCTCAGATTTTGCAAGTACACCTGTCACTTCTACTGTAGCTGCCTCTTTTACATCCTTTAAGTCGAATCCGGAAGTTCCTTCTTCGTATACACACTGAATAAGGCCTTCTCTTTTTCTAAGAATTATAAATGCGATTGTTCCCATATCACGAATTGTATGGATTGCACCGTTTACTCTGACTTCACTTCCAATTTTTGCTTCGTCTAAAAGTTCACTTAATTCCAATGTTTCCTTCTTTTTTACACCTGTTACAACTTCCATTTTTATTTCTCCTTTCAGATTCCAGCATCCCGGAGAAACAAAAAACGCCCCGGGATACAACAGTATCCCGGGACGGAAATTATCAAGATAAGATCCGCGGTACCACCCGCATTGAGCTCTATATACGTTACTGTTCACAGCAAGCTGCAAACAGTAACACATCTCACCATTCAGAATCGTCTGCGACGATGGGCGAGATGCATTCAGGCCAAAACATGCATCCTCATAGCTAATCAGCAAAGTGATCAGCTATGGTCTGAACATTAACCAATATACTTCTTTAAGCTCCACTCTTTGCATGTAACGTACGCTACACGTGCTGCCCTACTCCTAAAAACACATCAGAAAATGCTATCATATCCTGTTCAGGCAACCGGCTCCCAAGTGTTCCCATAACCTTCTCCGCTGTCCGGCGCTCTCAGTCGGTGACGCCAACTTCCTGTCAGTTTCTGAAGATCAGAGTCTTGTTCATCGCTTTTCACTGTTCCAACACTTTAGTCTGCTAAAACTTGTTTCCAATAGTAGCACACACTTTTTCCGATTGCAAGACATTTTTTAAAATTTTTTCATTTTTCTCATATTTCCTACTGGTTTAATGTACTGTTCACTGTCTCCAATGCTTTATCCAGCTGATTATCATAATCCGGATTCTCCTCATCATACTGGTAATCCACTTCCACATCCGGCTCCACACCTTTTCCATTGATGCTGCGTCCATTCGGTGTATAGTATTCTGCGATCGTCACTTTCAGATATGTGCCATCTCCCAGATCCAGCAGTTGCTGAACAACTCCTTTTCCGTAAGTTGTCTTTCCCACGATTTTACCGATTCCATAATCCTGAACTGCACCGCTGAAAATCTCAGAAGCACTGGCACTGTACTGGTTTACCAGAACTGCCAGTGGTTTTGTAAATTCATGTGTACCATCACATGTAATTTCTTCTGTATTGCCGTTTTTATCTTTTGTAGACACGATCGTTCCCTTCGGCAAAAGCAGGCGCAACATATCTGTCACAGTATCCAGATTACCGCCCGGATTATTTCTCAGATCAATCACCAGACCTTCCATCCCCTGATCTTCCAGATCCTCAAGAGCTTTCTTAAACTGGTCGTAAGTAACTTTGTCAAATTCAGAGACATAGATATATCCGATGTTATCGTCCTTCATCTCGTATTTTACTGTAATATCCTCGACCGTATCACGAGTTGCAGTAAGCTCGATCTTCTCACCGTCACGCAGAACCTGCAGAGTTACATCCGTTCCTTTTTCTCCACGAATCCAGGATACGATCGTATCCAGCTTCTGACCTGTCACGTCCTGATCATCTACTTTCTGGATGATATCCCCGGCTTTCATTCCGGCTTTTTCAGCAGGAGAGTCCTCAATCACATCTTTGATCACAACTGCATCCGTGTCCTGATCTTTCGTCATACTGGCTCCTATGCCGGAAAATGTTCCGCTGGTAGATTCCAGCAAAGCTTTTGTCTCTTCTTCGTTGTAATACACTGTATATTTATCTCCCAGTGCTTCTGCATAGCCGGAATAAATTCCTTCAATCAGTTTATCCTGATCGATCTCATCTCCGTACAGATAATACTTATTGATCAGACTGTTGATCTTATCCAACTTCTTTGCTACTGCTTTCTCTGACACGCTTCCGGATGCATAAGATCCCCCAAGCAGGACATGATCAGCCAGCTTCCATCCGCCAGCTCCAAGCAGGATCACTCCCAGTGTAATTATAATGCCGGTAAGAATCCCTTTCTTGAATCCCCGTTCTCTCTTTCTGCGTCTACCTTCTGTTTTTCGTTCATTTACTCTGTCTTCATACAGTTCCTGTGTCTGCGGTTCTTTCTGTATTTCCTTCTCTTTCTCGTCCATCCTGTTTCTCCATTTCCTGTCTCTGTCCAGCCTTTTCATAAATGCAGCTTCAAATCCTTGCTGAACAGTTTTCTGTTCTCACTTTATCATATTCTTTTCCGTTATAGATTACAAGCCAATCACTTTTTCTTTCACAGTAAAAACACATGTGTGTTACTGTTCACAGCATAGCTGCAAACAGTAACACACAGATTGCAAAAAAGAAGACAAGATAGATATTCTCTGTCTTGTCCCCTCTGTTTTTATTACCGTTCACAGGCAGCCTGTAAACAGTAATCTATTTTTATCACATATAAGAATCCGGGCTTACTGCTACTCCATTCAGTTCAACCTGGAAATGCAGATGTGCTCCGGTCGAATATCCTGTGGATCCAACATAGCCGATCTGCTGTCCTTTTTCTACATACTGACCTGCTGACACTGTGATTGAGCTATGATGCATGTATTTGGATACCAGCCCGTTTCCATGACTGATTACTACCCAGTTTCCTGCACTGTTGCTCCAGCCGGCTATTATGACTGTTCCTGCCGCTGCTGCATATGTAGGTGTTCCCTCTGCCGCCGCATAGTCATTTCCTTTGTGCGGTGTCGGATCAAAAGATCTTACCTCTCCAAAATAACTGGACTGATAAGACATACCCGGGCATGGATGTGTGAAATATCCACTTCCGCTGACTACCGTGCTTCCTCCTGAAGATGAAGAGCCAGAACTTCCTGAGCTTGAAGAACTACTTCCTGAAGAACTGCCTGAACTGCTCGAACTGCTGTTTTTCTTTGCAGCGGCTGCCGCAGCTGCTGCCTTTCTCGCCTTTTCCTGTTCTTCCTTCAGCTTTCTTGCCTGCTCCGCTTTCTCTTTCAGTTCTTTAAGCACAGCTGCATTCGCAGAAATCTGATCTTTAATCTCCTCGATTTCTGCTGCCTTGTTATCCACCATATCCTGGACTTCATTCTGCTGTTCTACCAGCTGATCCTGAAGTTTGTCCAGTTTCTCATATTCATCCTGAAGCTTCGCTTCTTTTTCTTCAACCGATTTAACCGTTGCCTGAAACTCTTCCAGCATATCACGGTCATAAGCGGAAAGTTTTGATACATACTCTGCTTTATTCAGAAGATCCCCAATATTCTCACTGGACATCAGCACCTCAAGGAACTGTTTGTTACCGCCCTCATACATGAATTTAATTCTCTTCTTCATGCTCTGGTACTGATTATCTTCCTCCGTCTTTGCCTGAACCAGTTCATTCTCCGCTTCCTCGATCTCGGCTTCCTTCTGTGTCAGTTCTTCCTCTGTCTGATTCATCTGCTTAATGATCTTGTTCAGCTTCTCTGCGAGTGCTTTCTTCTCCGCTTCCGCTGCTTTCTTCTCAGACTCAAGTTTATCTGCCTTCTTTTCTGCCTCGTCAATCGTAACAGCTCCGACATTTAAAACAGAACCTGCACATAGGACAAATGCCAGTACAAGACTGGCAATTTTTTTCATTCGTCCCTTCATGGATTTCCTCCTATACTCTCAGATGCTTACGCACTGTAAAGAAACTTCCGAAGAAACCGATTCCGATTCCCATCGCAAGTCCGATCGGCAGAAGATATATGTACACATTCTGTACCGGAAGAAATGTAATAATATTCTTCAGGATACTGAATCTTGTCATAACATATGCCACTGCCTTGTCGTAAAGCATATACAGAAGTGCAAGCGGAATTGCTGCACCAAACACACCAATGATCAATCCTTCGATGACAAATGGTGATCTTACCACGAAGTCTTTCGCTCCGATATATTTCATAATCGCAATCTCTTCTTTTCTGACTGCAATACCTGTTGTAACCGTATTGCTGATCAGGAAAATAGAGACGCCAAGCAAAATCGCAATAATTGCAATCGATACATACGCCACAAGCATATTAACACTTGAAAGTGTATTGGCAACCACATCGGATTTATTAACCTGACGTACACCATCCAGACTCTGTGCATATTTAACCAGATCCTGCTGTGTTGCAGACAGAGATTTACTCTTTGCAATCAGATTCTGATTATCATCAGACGTCTTCATGTATACTTCATAGTTATCTGATCCGGCCAACGGGTTGTCATCTTTAAATCCTTCAGCAAGTTCCGGGTTGTCTCCGAAATAGTCTTTCTGAAAATCCTCCCATGCCTGATCTGCTGATACATACGTTACCTTGGCAACGTCATCTCTTGCCTCCAGATCTTCACCAATTGCCTTGATCTGCTCTTCTGTTACATCATCGTCAAAGAAAACTGTGATTGCAACTCCTTCTTCTGCAGATCGGATGATATACTGGAAATTTACAATAATCGAGAAAAATAATCCAAACAGGAAGATACACGCCGACATTGTCGCAATGGATGCGAGCGAAAACATCTTGTTTCTCCAGATACTCTTAACTCCCTGTTTTCCTACGTATCCTAATGTACTAATCCTCATCTATATACCCACCTTTTTGTTCATCACTGACAATTACGCCCTGTTTCATCGTAATAACACGTTCATTCATCTCATTAACGATCTCCTGGTTATGTGTTACAACAAGAACTGTTGTTCCACGTTCATTCGCCTCTTTCAGAAGGCTCATGATTTCCCATGAGTTAGTTGGATCCAGGTTACCTGTCGGCTCATCGGCTAACAGGATGGCAGGTTCATTTACAATTGCTCTGGCAATCGCAACACGCTGCTGCTCTCCTCCTGAAAGCTCTTTCGGGAAAGATTTGTACTTCTGTGCAAGTCCTACCAGTGAAAGGGCAGCCGGCACTTTCTTTTTGATAATACGTGTCGGTGTCTCTGTTACACGGAGTGCAAAAGCAATGTTCTCATAGATGTTTCTGTCTTTCAGAAGACGGAAATCCTGGAAGACAACTCCCAGTCCTCTTCTGTATTTTGCTATATTGCGGTGCTTCATGCGGTTCAGATTCTGACCATTTACAATAATGGTTCCTTCTGTTGGATTCAGCTCTTTCATAATCAGACGGATCAGTGTTGATTTACCTGACCCACTGTCACCAACGATGAAGACGAACTCTCCCCGTTCAATCTTTACGGATACTCCGTTCAGGGCGGCATTTCCCTTGGAGTACTCCTTCTTCACGTTTCTTAATTCAATCATATGTTCCTCCTAATTATCCATACTCCTGATGTATGACCACTACACGCAGCACATTGCGTCCAGCAACGTAATGATTCACATGACTGACTGTATGGATTCTCTCCCCCTGAATCACTTTACAATCTTTCTGTCTTCCCTGAAAGCATCATTACATGTCACTGTGTTCTGTGAGCAATGGCAATCCTGCCGCTCAAACTGATCTGCAGTTATAGTCTGTAGCATCTTGTTGAACGATTAATACTCCAGAGATTCCATATATTTCATGTACTTCACTACCATCAGTGCGATCTTGAATGTAATTGCATCCTCGAACACACGCAGATCCAGACCAGTGCTCTTCTGAAGCTTATCCAGTCTGTATACAAGAGTATTTCTGTGAATATAGAGCTGCCTGGATGTCTCTGACACGTTAAGACTGTTCTCAAAGAACTTATTGATCGTTGTCAGTGTCTCTTCGTCAAAGTCATCCGGAGATTTCCCCTCAAAAATCTCTTTGATAAACATCTTGCACAGCGGTAACGGCAGCTGATAGATCAGACGTCCAATACCAAGTGTTGTATAGGCAACAATATCCTTCTCATCAAAGAATATCTTACCTACATCCAGTGCCAGTTTTGCTTCTTTGTATGATTTTGAAACTTCTTTGATATCATTCACGATGGTTCCGTATGCGATGTGGATCTGCTCCTCGCCACCTTCGGCACGAAGTGTATCCAGCATATCTTTCGCCATCTTCTCAAGTTCTCTGTTTCCATCTTTCTCAGATAACTCTTTTACAACAATGATATTCTTCTCATCTACAGCAGTAATAAAGTCTCTTGACTTGCCTCCGAGCAGGTTTCTCACATTATCAAGTGCGGCACTGTCTTTTTCGTGCAGTGTTTCAATAATAAAGATAACACGTTTTACTTCTGTGTCAATATGTAATTTTTTAGCACGATTATAAATATCTACTAAAAGCAGGTTGTCTAAAAGCAGGTTTTTAATGAAATTATCTTTGTCAAATCTCTCTTTGTATGCTACCAGCAGACTCTGGATCTGAAATGCTGCAATCTTCCCCAGCATGTAAACATCTTCTGTCTCTCCATCTGCAAGCAGAACGTACTCTAAACGCTGCTCGTCAAAAATCTTAAAAAACTGACATCCCTGGATCACCTGGCTGTCTGCCGGAGATTCCACAAATGAAAGGACTGCCTCTCCACAGTCTTTCACCACGTCAAATGTTGCAGCTAATTCCTTCCCCTCTGTGTCCAGCACACAAAAGTCCACCCTGGAAATACCTTTAAGCCCTTCGATTGTATTCTGAAGTATCTGATTAGAAATCATTCTTTTCTCCTCCACTCCTTCATATGAATCCCTGTACATTTTATACAAAGCTTTCATACTGTTTTTTTATCCGTACTCATACTCAAATTATATATTAAGGCAAAACTGCAAAAAAATAAAGAGTAAATCGTTCTGTTTTCGTCATTTCTTAGAATTTTTTACAATTTATTAAGATTTACAGCATATAGCATAGTTCACAATCCGCTTTACGTCAATTTATACCGTTTTCTGCATCTGTCTGTGAATTCTGTTTTCCTACCCGATAACGGAAGAGCCGTTTCATCACAAAATGCCGAATCCGGTTATTCAACCGCATGTCCTCAAAATTCTGTCTGAATGCGGTTCCGCAGCCAAGCCAGACTCTTGCATTGAGCAATGCCTTATTTCTCTGAATAAACTGTTCCTGAAATGGTGATGAAAGAACTGATAAAATGCAATCTGTCTCTGTTCCGTTGATTGCATTTATCACATTTTGAATCAGTTCTCCATCCTGTGTAATCACTGCTTTTCCTATAATCTGAATTCCTCTGTTTTGTCTGATCAGAAGTTCTTCCGCTTTGTCCAGTTTCTCCTCGCTCTCAGCGAGAAGAAACAGTTTTTTATGATTCTTCTGCATATATTTCATAAACATACGCAGAAATAATTTATCATCCGTCTCCCTGAGAAGGGTACTGTCTTTCACCTGCGCAGCTTCCAGAATCTCAACGCTTCCCGGAAGAACCATTGACAAGCCATTCAGCTGTTCTTTCCACTGTGTATCCTCCTGGCCATTCAGCAACATCTTCATTGAAAGAAGTTCGATCGTATTGAGCGATTCCTGTTCCATATAATCCATCGCCCGGATCATCGCTTCTTTTGCTTTGATACATGGAATTTCCACATCAAATATATTTATTTTTTCTCCCATATTATTCCACCAAACACTCTCCCCCCATTCTGCCTATTTTACCAAATGCATACAGGTTTGTCAAAATCCGGTGTGTAAAAACTTATTTTTTCTTCTTTCTTTTTGTGATCAGACCGCCAATTCTGCCGGTTTCCTTCGAGGTGAGAGACTTCCACCCTCCCTCCATCACACGGTCTAAAAACCCAAGTTCTTCTGCTATTTCATACTTCACTTTCTCATTCGGTTCCAGATGTTCAAGATCTATTTTTTTCTCTTTTTTCCGACTCATATTATTCTAACCCTTCTTTCTTTTTTCTTTATTATCTCCATCTGAAGATGTGGTTATTCATAAAGTGAAAATCGAAGTGTATCTTAAAAAGACATTCAATAAAGCAGATACTGTAATTTGCGGGAAATTTTTGTTACTGTTCAGACCATAGCTAATCACTTTGCTGATTAGCTATGAGGATGCACGTTTTGGCCTGAATGCATCTCGCCCATCGTCGCAGACGATTCTAAATGGCGAGATACGTTACTGTTTGCAGCTATGCTGTGAACAGTAACAAATTTTTATTGTTGCAATATAGAAAAAGAGCTCTGGCTTTCCTGCAGTCGAATCTGACATTTAAGGAATTCATGTATACCTGAGCTCTTTTTCTATTATCTCTATACGAATACATCGTATTCATTTTTAATTTTCTGTTTTTATACCACCGGATTTTCCGGGATAATGATTGCTGCAATGATATAAATCAGGATTCCATGTCCTGACAGCCCTAATAATACTGCGAGCAGTCTCACGATTGTTACATCAATATTGAAATATTCTCCAATACCTCCGCAAACACCGCATAACATCTTATTTACTCTTGAACGATATAATTTTTTTCCTTCCATCGCTGTTTCCTTCCTTTCATTGATGATTCATTACTGTTCACAGGTAACCTGTAAACAGTAACGATGATTCATCTTATATTATCAGTGTATTTTTCAAATCAACTGCCTTTCTCTGAATCGGATTGTTCAGTTAAAAAGCGGTTACTTGCTCCGAACTTCAATTGTTCCAATATTGCAGGTCAGTTCCATCGTTCTGGACTTCCCATTATCAATTGACTGCCCTGCTCCAATACCTTCAACTTTTTTCCCATCAATGTTGATTGTTCCAATTCCACATTCCATGTCATAATTATAACTCTGACAATCTTCTGTTATATAAAGGATCTTACCGATTCCGCATTCCAGACTCGCACTCTCCGTTGTATCCCCTTCGAGTCTCATCTGACCAACTTCACATTCTGCATCCAGCTCTTTCGTCTCATAATCTGTGATATCTGCTCTTCCTGCACCGACTTCTACTGTCAGTTCTCCTGCTTTTACTCCCTGTGCCTGAAGATATCCAGCACCAATTCCAAGTTCCACAGACTCCAGCTTCTGTTCTCTTGGAATTTCCACATAAAGCGTCCCTGCATCTTTAGCCGGCATCTTTATCTCTCCATTCTGGTAAATCGAAACGGTATTTGCATCCTCCTCTATTGCCAGAAATTTTCTGTATTTTTCTTTTATTTTTTCTGTACTTACTCTGACATATTTAATATCTGCAGGTCTGACTACAACATCAAAACTGAAAACATCCAGATCTAATTCCGTGACTCCTGAATACTCTGTTACATATTCTCCTGTTGAAGCAATCTTCTGACTTCCCAAATCTGCGGATGTCTCCTTTATAGTATCACGCAGATTGAGATACTCTCTTCCTTTTCCTGTCATACCACCAAGCAGCACACCGGCTCCGGCCATACCTATTCCGATTATTACAAGTACCGCACATACAATCCAGAAAATTTTCCTTCCTGTTTTCATTCTTTCTTACACCGCCTTTCTGTGAAACGGCATTTTACAAAGTTTTACAAAGCCACGAACCATCGCCGGATATACAATTGTACATAATTTCACTGTTCCTGCGGTCGTCGCCAGACCAAGTGCTAACAAAATCAGACCTGCCCCAATTACTACCAATGCAGTCGGCGCAAAACTGACAACCAGTGTCATTCCAAAAATAATCACCCCGATTCCTGCGATCGCGATTGTCATTGCTGCAACTACCAGACCTGCGCAGGATGCTACCACAACACACGCAACCCCAAAAACAGTGCCAAGCACTCCCAGAAGAAGCCCTCCTGCTGTCGGTACTAAACAGATTGCAATCAATCCGATCAAAATGAGCTTCACCCATTTATTTGTCCATGGTTTTTTCTGAACCGGCTGATACTGATCATTATTCTGCTGCCATGTCCCACCTGTTCTATTTCCATTCTGGCGTGCATCATATTCATACTGATACTCTGTCTGAGACTGCTCTCCACCATATCCCTGATATCCTGTCTGCTGATACTGTGCATTCTGGTTCTCCCATGCGTAACGATTCTGGTTCGCACTGCCTTCCTGTTCTGTCTTAGAATCTCTTCCCGGCCCATATTTCTCCGGATATTTTTTATCATTAAATTCTTCTTCGTGGAACTCCGTTCCGTAATAATCTGCCTTGATCGAAGCCGCTGCTTTCTCCGGACTGCCCAGCTCCTGAATCACCTTTTCCTCTTCTTCTTTGCCTGCATCTGCAAAATAATCATCATAGTACTGAATCGCAGATACACGCTCTTCCTCAGGCAGATCCATCAGAAGCATATTCAGCTCCGATATAAATTCAACTCTACCCATTAGTTCCATCCTCCCTCAAAAATCCCTGTGATCTTCTCACTGTATATCTTCCATTCTGATTTATAAAGTTCCAACTGTACACTGCCCCTCGCTGTCACTTTATAATACCTTCTGTTTCTTCCATCAAACTGTCTGTCATAAACTTCCAGACACTCATCTTTCTGCAGCCGTCTGAGTACCGGATATAACGTAGACTCCGATACTTCTATCACATTTCTGACATCCTGCGTGATCTTATATCCATAGGTTCCTTCCGGCTCTTGTGAGACAACCGCAAGTACTATCGCATCAAGAAGTGCTGCACCTGTATTAAAAATCATGCAATCATCCTTCCCACCTTTTCACTCAATACACTCAACTATAATGATTGCAGTCAGGTTGTATTTTATTATTTCCATCTCAAATGGGTGTTTATGTATCCAAACTTGCAAAAGCAGTGTTGCTGTTCACAACATGTTACTGTTTGCAGATTACCTGTGAACAGTAACCACAACATAGTTGCATCAGTGAATTATGGCTATACTATTTTGTTTTCTATATTATATGGCGTATAATATTGGATGTCAATTAAGATATTCTAAAGATTTGCTGAAGATAACTGTTACTGTAAACACGGACAAAAAAGAAGCAGATTTCCCACAGAGCTGATCTTTAAAAAATCAACGTCGCAAGTTCTCTGCTTCTCTATTACTTTTTGCTTAATTCACAGCTTTTTAAAAATAGTATGATGTGAGTGTCAAAATAAATTTTGTACCTCAAACCTCATTCTGTTTTAATTAAAAGATATGAGTATCAAAAGGTCTTTTGCCACTCATTTGATGCCCCGGATTGCTCCGCAGCTATGCTGCTCCCGCAATCCTCCAAGCATTAAAATAATTCGTCAAATCTCTTCATTGCTTCTGCTGTCTTCTCGTGTTTTCCAAAGGAAGTCAGTCTGAAGTAATTCTTTCCATTCTCACCGAATCCGGCGCCCGGTGTTCCTACTACCTGTGCATTCTCAAGCAGGTAATCGAAGAATTCCCAGGATTCCATATCTTTCGGGCACTTGAACCAGATGTATGGTGAGTTCACTCCGCCTGTAAACGGAATTCCTTTTTTCTCAAGTGTCTCTGCAATCATTCTTGCATTTTCTCTGTAGTAAGAGATATTCTCCTGGCACTCTGCCACTCCTTCTTCTGTAAATACCTTTGCAGCAGCATACTGGATGATATAAGGTGTACCATTGAATTTTGTAGACTGTCTTCTGTTCCACATATCATGCAGGCTGAGCTGAGCACCGTTAGAAGCTGTAAATACAAGCTCTGTCGGAACAACTGTATAGGAGAAACGTGTTCCTGTAAATCCTGCTGTCTTAGAGAGAGAACAGAACTCAATCGCACATTTCTTTGCTCCCTCGATCGCATAGATACTTCTTGGAAGTTCCGGATCTGTGATAAAAGCCTCATATGCTGAATCATACAGGATTACTGCATCGTTCTTTAATGCATAGTCAACCCAGGCTTTTAACTGCTCTTTGTTATAGCATGCACCAGTCGGGTTGTTTGGAGAACACAGATAAACAATATCTGCTTTCACGTTATCATCTGGCATTGGGAGAAAATCATTTTCTTCTGTTCCGTTCATGTAGATAATCTGTTTTCCGTCCATTGTGTTTGTATCCACATAAACCGGGTAAACCGGATCAGGAACAAGTACTACATTGTCCTTTGCAAACAGCTCTGTAATATTTCCTGTATCACTCTTTGCTCCATCGGAAATGAAGATTGCTGCAGGATCTACATCTACTCCGTTGCGTTTGTAATAATCTGCAATCGCATTGCGAGCAAATTCATATCCCTGCTCCGGTCCGTATCCCATAAATGTTTCAGATACAGCCTGGGAATCTACTGCCTCATGAAGTGCACCGATCACGCTCTTTGTCAGCGGAAGGGTTACATCTCCGATACCAAGACGAATAATATTCGCCGCCTTCTCCGGATTTGTCTCCTCATATACTTTTACTCTTCTTGCAATCTCTGCAAACAGATAACTGTCTTTTACATTCTGGTAGTTCTCATTTAACTTTGGCATTTTCTATCCTTCCCTTCCGCAAATTCCACGAATCACCTAACCTGGCCAGGAGTATAATTGAAAGCTGTTCCTGCAATTTGTATGCTCCACTTTTCTACATGTTTTACTTTATCGCGCCACAGTATTAGTACTGGAATTCGCTCAAATTAATCCTGTATGTAATATTAGCAGAATTTTTTTAATTAGGAAAGAAGTTACAGCTAACTTGAAAATATTTGGTAAATTTCAAATTACATCCCTATGTTTCAGGTCGGTTATCTGTGCATATTGTCGATATTTCTTCCACTGTTTTCCACATATCTTATTGTCTAAGACCACTCTTACAATGAGCAATGTTCTCCAATCCATAGCTGCATCTTCTGCACCGACCAGCAAAACAATTTTCATAAAACCAAACGATAACAATTGTTATTGTTCACAGGTAACCTGTAAACAGTAACTAACAATCGTTCCACTTTGTCCTTTATCCATATACAACAAATGCAAGCACAATGCACTGAACTACAAAAATCACCGGCACTCCTACCATGAATTTTGCTTTCCGGATTTTATGCCGGAACATCATCATTCCTGCCAGTGCACCGACAGATCCGCCGATCACTGCACTGAGAATTAAGGTCTTCTCCGGTATTCTCCATGCGCCTTTGATTGCTTTGCGCTTATCTACGCCATAGAGAATCCACGTCACAAGATTTGCAATCAACAAATAATACATGAACCATTTCATAGAGTCATTTCCTTCCTGAGCCCAAACGAATAAATAATCTTTTCTTTTACTGGTTTATCTCGAAGTTTTTCCAGTGCCTGCGCATAGTAATCTAACTGTGCATGATACTTTTCTTTCAATTCTTCTGCAGAATTTACCCGGTCTGTCTTATAATCCAGAAGAACAAGTCCGTCTTCCTCTTCAAAATACACATCAATAATTCCCTGTACAAGAATCGTCTCCTGAGTCTCTGCCGGATTCTGTCCTTTTGTCTTACTCCTTCTTTCCGGATAGATCTCATCTGCATCCACACCAAGAACAAACGGCTGCTCTTTATACAATTTTCCTGACTTCGCTGCATCTGCCATCCTTCTGCCACTCTCGCACTGTAAAAATGCAAGAATATCACGCGGTCGAATACAATCTGCCATCTCCTGCGAAAGTTTTCCGGTCTTCTGAAATCCATCGATGACTTCTTTCAGCAGTTTCTCATCATAGACTTTTGAGAAATCCAGAAGTTCCAGCACTTTGTGATAAGCACTTCCTCTGGAAGCCCCTTTCAGACCTTCTTCCTCTTCCTGCATAAATTTCGGAATCAATGGAATGATTTCTGGTTCTGCATACATCTCTTCCCCGGATTCTTCTTCCAGATAAGCACGTTTTTTCAACTCAGACACAGTGAATTTTAATTTCATCTTTCCATCTTCCTGATATGGATAAATATAATCCATCTGTTCTTCCAGCGTTTCTCCCAATGACGGCAGATAACTCTTTGATGTATCCCAATGTTCCAGCACATCCAGTGCAAGCTGCTCTGTCTGCCGAGTCACATTTTCGGCAAATTCCAGCTCTGTATCTGTAAAAATCCGGATTTCTGCCGGAGCATCTTCTCTCCATGCCGGCAAGATCCAGTCAAAATAACATTTTGCATTTTCCAGTTGTGTCAGATCCAGACGATCTTCATCCTCAATCACCGTTTCCGCAGTATCTTCCATATTCCATTTCTCCAGATCCGTAATTCCCGTGAGAATCATCTTTTCTTTGGCTCTGGTCATTGCTACATATAAAACACGCAGCTCTTCCGACATATTTTCCAGTTTTGTCTTTTCCTGAATCAGACTTTTCAAAAAGGTCGGTGCTTTAGTACGAAGTTCAAGATCCACTGTATCAATTCCGACTCCCAGTTCCGGGTGAATCACTATACTGCCTCTCTGGTCACTCATATTAAACTGTTTGCCCATTCCTGCCACAAAGACAATCGGGAACTCCAGTCCTTTACTCTTATGAATACTCATGATCCGAACCGTATCTGCCTGTTCATCCTGAATACTTGCCTCGCCGTAATCCACATCATACTTTTTCAGCTGTTCAATATAACGTACAAAATTAAACAGCCCTTTGTAACTGGTTCCTTCAAACGCTGCTGCCTTCTCCACCAGCATCTCTACATTTGCAGCACGCTGTGCTCCTCCCGGCATAGCTGAAATATAAGTTCCATATCCCGTCTCTTCTATAATTTCTGTCAGCAGATCATGGATTGCCGTAAATGGAATCCTGCGTCTGAATTCCTGCGTCTTCTTCCAGAACTGCTGTAATTTTTGCCGGATTTTCTGTTCTGTTTCCTGCTGTTTTTCTGCACCAGTCTTATCTTCGATCGTTCCATCTGAATCTTCTGCCACAAAATCCAATTCCTTCACACGGTTTTCCGGCATATCTCGGAATCCAGTTTCGATTTCGTCTTTCTCTGCCTCTTTTTCATCCTGTTCCTGCATGTACTGTTCTACTGCAAGATAAAACGGTACATTCGGATATGCAAGTCGGATCCGGGCGAGTTCGGCAGCACTCATATTTGCAAATGGTGACGTCAGCACAGCAGTCAGCGGCAGATCCTGTCTTGCATTGTCCAGCAATTTCAGATAATCCAGCAAAACACTGACTTCATACGTTTCAAAATATCCGGATTTGCTGACAGAATACGCCGGGATTCCTTCCTCTGCCAATACCGCAGAAAATGTATCCGCCCATCCCTGAAGGCTTCGGATCAACACAACCATATCACGATACTGTACCGGTCGGTATTCCCCCGTCTCTTTGTCCAGCACGCGCCCGGACTGACGGATTTCTTTCATCCTTCGTGCGATCATACGTGCTTCTGTCTCCCGGTCATCTCTGCCATTCAATTCCGCTTTATCATACAGTAAAATCTCTGTCAGATCTGAGAATTCTTCATTTTCCGGGAATTCAGCTCCTGTATATAACGCAGCACTGTCATCATACTCAATCATTCCGAACTCTTTCCGCATGATCTTTCTGAAGAAATAATTGGCACTTTCAAGCACCTCCGCCCTGCTTCGGAAATTTTTATGCAGATCAATTCGCTGCTGTTCGCTTTCCTCCAGACTGTAAGTTTCATACTTCTCCATAAACAGTTCCGGTCTGGACAGACGGAAACGATAAATACTCTGCTTCACATCCCCTACCATAAACCGGTTCTTTCTTCCCTGACCGGTACGTGATACGCTGGTCAGAATCGTCTCCTGTACAAGGTTACTGTCCTGATACTCGTCCACCATAACTTCTTCAAACTGTTCCTGATACTCTTTTGCCACCTGTGAAGGCACCAGTTCTCCGTCTTTTTCCTCCGTCAGAATCTGCAGTGCAAACTGCTCCATATCACTGAAATCAATCATATTTCTCTGACGTTTCTTTGCATCCAGCATCTCTGTAAACTGACGCACCAGCCCGGTCAGTGTCTGCATCACATCCACTGAATCCTGCATATCCCGGACCATCTCTGCCACTGAAACATAAAAATACTGTTCCCGGATCTTTCCAAGCAGTTTTTTAGCCGTATTTCTTAACTCTTTTACTGTCTCTTTTAAATCCGGGTCTACACTGTCATCCTTTTTTGCTGACAATCGCTTCCACTCAAACGCCCGAATCCTTGCTTCCAGTTCCAGATAATTCTGCGCCTGCTCCACCTTTTCAAGCTGAACCAGATCACTCTCCAGCATCTCTCCATACATATATGGACCTGCCGGCTCCTCTGCTTTCTGCATAGCCAGTTCCAGAAAACGCCGTACTCCCTGCAGTCGTTCCCTGATTCTCGCTTCTGATTCTTTCAGGATTGCTGCATCATCCAGATGATCCATGTCCAGATCATATTTTTCAACACATTCATCCAGCCAGCGGTCCGGCTGTGGATAACTGCGGGAATATTCATACAACTGGAGAATAATGCCCTCAATCTTATGATCATTTCTTCCGGTCCCATACTTCTCTACAAATTCAAGGAACTCTTCTTCTCCTGCCGCATAAGACTGTTCCAGTAACTCTTCCAGAACATCCTGTTTTAACAGTCTGAGCTCTCCTTCCTCTGCAATTCTGAACCCCGGATCAATCCCGATCACATGAAAATGATCCCGGATCACAGACAGGCAGAAGCTGTGTGTGGTTGTGATCGACGCACTGTGAACCAGCGTTGCCTGCTGTTCCAGATGAAGATCCCCCGGACGTTCTTCCAGCTTTTTCTCTATCGCTGCGCCGATTCGTTCTTTCATCTCACGTGCCGCCGCATCCGTATAAGTCACGATCAGAAGATGATCCACATCGACCGGATGTTTCTCATCTGTAATTCTTGAAATAATCCTCTCTACCAAAACGGCTGTCTTTCCTGATCCCGCTGCTGCTGATACAAGAATATTCCGGTTTCTCAGCTGAATTACCTTCTGCTGTTCTTCTGTCCACTTTACACCCATTACTTCTTCTCACCTTCTCTCCGTTCTTCATTTCCATTCACTGTCCTCTGTTTAATCTGGTTGTTGTACTCCATCTCTTCTGTCCTGTCCGTCTGCTCTCCAACCGAGGCATCTTCTGTTCCTTCTCCGTGTTGAATGCCAAGGCGTAATTCCATGCCTGCAACCGCTTCCTCCAGAGAGTATTTCTCCAGCTTTCTAAATTCACAGCCTTCCAGCCGCTGATCAAATCCACAGATATCCCTGCACACGCAGTAATCGCAGCCCGTAGCATCTCCCAGCTGATATGGTGCCGCCTGCACTTCCCCGCTGTACATCGCATCTTTAAGCTCCTGCTCCTTTTCTTTCGTATACGCCAGCATTGTACGGAATGCCGCCGGTGGCAGTGCTTTCGATCTTGCACTCAGCGAACCATTCTTGTTCCGCCCGATCGGATAACGAACGGAAGTACCCGAAAGATCCCTCTCCAGATGAGAGACCACCTGATCATCTCCATTGACAATTCCGTCCAGTTTCAATGTCTTGAGAATACTGTTTTCCACGGATTCTTTATCTTTTTCACGGTCTACGATCGGATCCTGGATCCGGTAATAAAAGATTCCTGCCGGCAGTATAGTCTTTCCTGGATATTTCTTCTTTTCCACATCCAGTGCTGCATTCAGGTACACCGGCAACTGAAGCTGAAGCCCGTGATAAAACGCAGTAATATCAAATGCTTTCATTCCTGTCTTATAGTCCGTTACTTTTACAAAGACCGTATCATCTTCCTCACAGGTGTCGATTCGGTCAATCTTCCCGCTTCCAAATTTCAGTTCAAATCCACTCGGAATAAAATCGCCTTTCTCCATCTGTTTTGTCAGCGCCCACACAGATCTGCGGATCAGTCTGCGGATTCTGTGGATCATATATTCATTTCTGGCAGAAGAGAAAAGCACTGTATTTCCATAATCAAGAATGCTCTGTTCCACACTTTCATCGATGAGCTGTTCTCTTATCTCATCCGGCATCGTCACCCAGTCCAGTTTTTCCTTTGCAGCCTTCTGTGCAAATCGTTCCAGCGACTGATGGGCAATATTTCCCAGATCCATTGCTTCAAACTCATAAGTCTCACGATCCGTCAGACGAAGACCATAGTTCAGGAAATGAGCATACGCACAAGCCGCAAACTGTTCCAGTCTGGTAACACTGACGCGATCCGGATCTGTATAAAGTTCCCGTGCCGTCTTCTCTCCCAGACTTTCTTCTTTTTTCTTTAAAAAGCCTGCCTTGAGAATCCGATTGATCTCTTCTCTACTGTTTCCATCCTTCTCAAACCAGGTGTAAAGTTCCTTCCATTCGTCTGTAATTCCCTGGATCTGCTCTCTGATTCCTTCTGCCAGTTTTGCAATGCCTGTCTGTCTGGTGATCTCATGTTGCTCCAGAGTCCGGTTCTCTTCTTCAAAGATTTCCATTCCCGGATAAAGCCGCAGAATCTCCTGGATCAGATAGGACGGCCGCAGACTTTTTCCATCTCCTGATACCTTCGTCCATGATAAGAACAATTTTTCTGAGGGCTTTGTCAGATTCATATACAGATAGAACTTCTGAATATAAATCTTCTCTTTCGCCCCCGGTGAAAGATTGATCTTCGCCTGCTGGAATTTTTCACGGTCACGCTCCGATAATAACCCTCTCGATCCGGCATTTCCCGGAAGAAATGTGTCATTTGCTCCCACAAAAAATAATGCTTTGATCTGGTTAACACGGGTTCGCTCCACATCTCCGATCATCACCTGATCCAGACTTGGCGGAATCACACCTACTTTTGCTTCTTCAAGTCCTGCATCCAGAAGTTCACAGTATTCACCCATTGAAATCTGTTCATCCCCCAGAAGCTCTGTGAATTTATCAAATAATTCCAAAACAATCCTGTAGATCTGTGCATATTCTTTTGCCAGTGCCAGCTCACCCTGTTCCTGAAACTGCAGTTCTAATTCGGAAAGTTTCTGCTGAATCTCTTCCTGAACCAGATAGTTATACACAGCTAATGTGATATCGCTGACAGTTTTCCTCTTTTGTTTTAAGATATTCACAAGCGGCGTGGTTTTTTCCACAAATTGTACTCTGAGATGATTCAGATCTTCCAGTTCCGCTTCTCCCGTCAATGGCGTTCTCCGCACCCACGCCTGCTGCCATTTCTTATATCCTTTGATGCCAAGCGCAATGCAATAATTTTCCATCCGGTCAATCTCATCACTTGTAAATCCACACAGCCCGGTTCGCAGATGTCGGAACACACTCTCGTATGTGAAATTCTGCTCTACCATTTCCAGCAGACTTCTCAGATATTCTACAAACGAATTCAGAAGAATGCTCTTCTTGTGATCCATGAAAACCGGGATATCGAACAAATCACAGGCTTTCTCCAACGGATCTGCATACACATTCAGATCTGCTGCAATCACTGCAATATCGCGGTATCTGTATCCTTCTTTTCTGACAAGACGGCGAATCTCTTCTGCCACATATTGCGCTTCCTGTCTTGGATTCCGACATTCATGAAGAGAAATTGCAGAATACGTTTCTCCACTCTGTTCTTCCTCGTTCTTTGTATTTCCTGAATAAGTTTTTCTGGAATATCGGAACAATTCTGATTCAAGAAACGCCAGCTCCGGATTGTGTACAAATCTTCGCACCGGTGTTTCATACAGATACACCGGATCTTCAATCTCTGTTCCCGTCTCTCTTGCAACTTCCATTAAAGAAGTAACCATCTGCTTACTCAATGCAAAAAGCTGATATGGATGCTTATATACAAACGGATCCTCACGCCTGTCCATCTCTACTGTCAGTAATACCCGTTCACTTACACGCAGCAGCTCACTGATCAGACGGTTCTGTACCGGTGTAAATCCTGTAAATCCATCCATGGCGATCACACTGTCTTTTAAAATTTCTGACTGGGAAACCACCTTGCTCAATACATCCAGCAATTCTTCTTTGGTAATGTATTTTTCCTTCAGATAATCCTCAAATCCTGCATAAACTTTCCGAATATCCTGTAATTTATAATAAAGGTAACTGTCCGGGCTGATCTGTTCCATGAATTCATCCAGTCGCTCAAAATCCACTCCGTATTGTGTAAACTCTGAAATGACAGACTTCACCTCACTGATATATCCCTGTTTTCTTATATTTCCTTTCAGAACGGTCAGGTCTTCCTCATAATTACCTGCAATTTTTCTGAGAATCAGGTTCTTCCCTTCATCATCCAGAACCGGGCGGTCATTCTGCCCTACTTCCTCAAAGATCCGATGCGCCAGACGCCCGAAACTTAAGACATCTATATTCATAATTCCGCCTCTTGGATGCGCCATGCAAAGGTCTTTCTGTGTCTGCATGGTGAACTGCTCCGGCACAAGCACCAGATAATTCTTCTGCGGATTCTGTATTGATTCTTCCACAATTCTCTGATAAAGATAATGAGATTTTCCACTTCCGGAATTCCCAAATATAAACTGTAACGCCATCGGCCTCCTCCTTGACTGTTTCTTAATGTTTTCCATTGTAACATATGCGAATTTTCTTGTAAACGCAGTGGGTTACTGTTGACAGGTAGCCTGTAAACAGTAACTTCATTTTCATAACAGAATTTGATTACATTCAGTCTTGACACTATTTTCATTATTTGCTATATTACAAGTAGAACAAGAGTTTTTCTCCCCTGTCTATCACTCTTTGCAGTTGAAGCAGGGGACTTTTATAGTAAACCAACCTGTATGCAGAATAAATCGTATGCAAACATGGTCCAAAAAACATTTAGAAAATTATTTATTGAAAAAATCATTTAGAGAGGGTGAATTATATGAAAAGAGATTATTATGAAGTACTTGGACTTTCCAAAGGAGCGGATGAAAATTCCATCAAGAAAGCCTATCGAAAACTTGCTAAAAAATACCATCCTGATACAAATCCTGATAATAAAGAAGCCGAAAAAAATTTTAAAGAAGTTACAGAAGCCTATTCTGTTCTGAGTGATCCTGAAAAGAAAAAGATGTATGATCAGTTCGGTCATGCAGCTTTTGATCAAAGCGGTGCCTCCGCGAACAGCGGATACGGTGGTTTTGGAGGCTTTGGCTCCGGCAGTGGATTTGGCACTGGTGGTTTCGGCGGTTTTGGTTCCAGTGGTTTCAAAAATGGCGGAACTTATCGTCGTACTTACGGTGGTCCTGAAAACGGTTATCAGGAATTCCATTTTGAAGGTGGAAACATGGATGACATGTTTGGTGACATCTTTGGAGATATGTTCCATCATTCCGGTACATCAGGCAACAGCGGACAGTTCCGTTCCAAAGGTTCTGATCTGAATGCAGAGGTTACAGTTGGATTTGATGAAGCTGCTTTCGGATGTGACAAAGTGATTACATTAAGCAACCCAAATGCTCCAGGATCTGCACCTCAGTCTCTGAAGGTTCATATTCCTGCTGGAATTGATACCGGTAAAAAGATCCGACTCCGCGGTAAGGGTATGCCGGGTGTCAACGGCGGAGAAGCCGGAGATCTGATGCTGAAAGTAAATGTAGCTGATAAACCTGGATATGAACGAAAAGGCATGGATGTATACACGACTGTTGCAATTCCATTTACTACTGCTGTATTTGGTGGAGAAGCACTTGTTGAAACACTCCACGGTAACGTCCTCTGTAAGATCCGTGAAGGCACACAATCCGGTTCTAAGATCCGTCTGAAAGGAAAAGGAATCGTCTCTATGAAAGACTCTTCCGTTCACGGTGATCAGTATGTAACGGTTCAGATTGAAGTGCCACGCAATCTGAACGCTGCTGCGAAAAATAAACTGAAAGAATACGAAGCACTGGCCAGCGGAAATGCCCGAACCGCCTAAAAAATTCATAAATTTGATTATAGCGAAAAAGTCAGAGGTTTGATTTCCTCCGACTTTTTCGTTTCTTAATATTTTCTATATTTACATACTTAATTCCGACAGCAATGAGAGGTATCTTGTTGTCTTATCATATCAGAGGCTATTAAAAGTGACAAATTCATCCCACAGTTCATCAAAATTTACAAACTCATAATATTTTCCATCAACATAGAAATACTGTCCTGGATCAATCGTAATCGGATCTTGATTTTTAAAATAAATTGCGTAATGAGATACTGCTCCACTGGATAATGCCTGTTCCTTATCCACTTCATCTCCAAGCTCAACGCGATTCAATAAATCAACAAAATCATTTTTTTCGCTTTCAGTCAATGTATGTGAATATTCCCCGTTTTCTCCGCCTGTAGAACCGGAAAGCTCGATTTTTTCAATATCAGCAGCATTTATATTTCCAAAATCAATTGCACTTTGTGTTGTTTTCCTTTTGCATCCGGACAGAAGACTTATTGTCAGTAATAGAAGTGTGATTAGCAATATAGATTTTTTTCTTATAAAATGTTGTTTTATCATTTCTCATCCTCCAAATTATCATTCGGTTAATAAAGAAACTCCCTTTACATCCATTCCGTCCCATTCACACAGTTCTTTTAATTCATATGTAGTTTTATCATACTCATATAAAATACATGGACTTGTCAAATTGACATTTAATTTGACTACTGCAAAATATCTTTCCTGATCTATAAGGATATCATACTCCAGGATATCATGATCAATCTCCTCCGCAGATTTTTGCATCATCTCTGCCATTATCTCATCTGCTTCTATTTTGCCACCATTATCATCTGTTAAACCAGTGGCCTCAAGCGTGTTAGTTACTTTTCCATCTTTTATGTTAGACTTGAAATCTCCGTATTCTGCAATATATCTGGTGGTTCTGTCTAAGTCAAATTCTTTCGTCTTACAGCTCTTTCCATTCTCATAAACAGTTTCATATCTCGTTTCTACTTTCGTATTCCCGTCTTCAACTTCATTTTGCACCATAACATTTAAGACTGGAGCAGATTTTCCGCATCCACTCACAGCTAAAATACAAATAGCTGTCAACAAACATGCTCTTACTTTTTTCATTACTTCCTCCAAAGAATTTATTGCCTGATAGATTCCAATTTGTAATGGTTTAAAAGCAAGAAGTGACAGGAATTATCTAAGCTTACCATACATAATATCTGATTCTTTTTTAGGAATGCTTACTTAAATTATTAAGTTTTATTGAAGTTTTTCAAATGCTACGAAAAAGTTTGTTATTTTTCTTTATTTGTTTCCAATGAATGAGAAAATAAAATTGCTGTTGCAACAATGCATAACCCTGAAAAAATTAAATCATTAAAAATAAAAAATGTTATTATACCTACAACAAAACTCAAAAACAGTCCTGCAATAAAAATCCAAATATTTATATCTTTCACACTACTCCTCCGTTCCATCCTTATTACATCATCTTTATCAATAGATTAATTCCTAATACATTTGTAAATTCAGATTTTATCTTTTCAGAAAATTTTTTGCTTTTTCGTAATCTCGTTTATGTACAAATATTCTGTATTCATAGGAATACTCTTTTTTGATTCCTATACTACCAGTTTTATTTCTTTTGTTTCCAGTCAGATGTGTGTCTTGCAAATTTATAGTTTTTATAACATACTCAATATTGTGACTGGCTAATAGATCTCTGATTTCTGCTTGACGATTCATATCCATCGTTACCAATAATTCTTGTCTGTTAAAAATAGTTATCATGAATTACCTCCAAAATCATCTCCTGGTTAGTTCAAATGTAATTATTCCCGCAATCATACCTAAAATGAATAAAAGCAGCATTCTCTTTTTGTCTTTCAGGATCTTCACCCCGCATATTTTTTAAAGAAAAGTCCTTTTACAATATTAACAAAAATAGCTTTCTCCTTTATTAGATATGATTTATCTTTCCACCATACAGTAGTGTTATTAGCCGAAATTGTTTCATCTGTTCCGTCTTCTAAATGATAGGTAATAACTATTATTGGTCTCTCTTTGTTACTTGTCAACATTCTCTAATGGTTTTCTTATTCATCATCAACTGAATAATCAATAATAACCTTCTTACAAATAGGACAATGGTATGCCCTACAGGTTGGTTTTGACCAATTATGAGAACTTAGTATGACTTCTTCTTTTTTAACGATTGATGGTATAAGCCAGTTTCTATCAGCATTTGTTGTAAAGAAAATTTCACGTTGACTCTGAACAGAACCACTTATCATTTCCTTGCTGCAATATGGGCATCTCATTGTTCTCCCTCCTACTATATTTTTAACAAGTTCTATTCATTAATCATATCATATTTCTAAATTCCTGAAAACACAAAAAATCCCTAGAAACACAAGGTTTCTAGGGATGATATATCGATATTAAATCTAACTAAAGATAGATTACTCGATGATAGAAGCTACAGTTCCTGATCCTACTGTACGTCCACCCTCACGGATAGCGAAACGAAGACCTTCCTCCATAGCTACTGGATGAATCAGTTCAACTGTCATCTCTACGTTATCTCCAGGCATACACATCTCGATTCCTTCTGGAAGATCGCAAACACCTGTTACGTCTGTTGTTCTGAAGTAGAACTGTGGACGGTAGTTGTTGAAGAATGG
>NZ_CAKRDI010000035.1 GCF_934309415.1 uncultured Mediterraneibacter sp. | reverse complement strand
GATACAAGCAAGTCCCCACCCACTGCTTATTGCTTTTCGCAATTGAAGCAGGGGACTTACTTGATTCGGTTAAATTTAATTAACACTCTTATTTTGCAGAATATCAAAAGATATGTCAAGCGGTATCCCAGCATATAAAAGATTTTAAAAATTTTTAAATCACTTGTACACCACAGGGCGTATCCTCATGGAACATTTATATATATTTCTTAATATATAAACAGCAGCATCTGACTTCTCGTTTTCAGATGCTGCTGCGTTTTAATGATAGCTCTTTTTTTCCCATTCTTCCTGTTCCAGAAGAAATCCTTTTTCCCGAAGCATTGCTTCTATCATATCCAGTGTCTCCTCACTGTCTGCTTCTACTTCATGATAATGATAGTCTGATGTTATATTTTTCAGCGGACTTGATTTTCCACTTTTAATATCATCAATGAACTCAGCAGCCTTCCGTCTGGAGGTGATATTTAATATTGCTTCCATGTGACCATAGACTCTGTGATTTACCATAACATTCTTCACACTGCCGCCAAGATCTACAATCGAATACAGTTCTTCCTCGAGCTGATCATCTGTATGCTTCACTTTAAAGATTCTGCTCACTGCATGTTCTTCATTTAAAATGTAACCTCTGTTTGTAGAGATGATCTCGTGTCCCGCTGCGCGAATCAATGCAATATCCTGAACGATCACCTGTCTGCTCACGTCAAAACTTGCAGCCAGTGCTTTTCCTGATACCGGCACGTCACTGTTCCTTATCTGATTTACAATGGCAGTTCTTCTCTCTGGTCCTGTCATCATGCCTCTCCCTTTCTGTTTACCATATCTGTTCAATATTATATAGCATGAAGGTTTTTCATAGAAATGTCAAGTATTGGTGCGGAATGTGTCAGTGCTCCACTGGAAATATAATCTACTCCGAGTGCTGTCAGTCTTCCGATGTTTTCTTTTGTCACATTTCCTGAGCATTCTGTCTCTGCCCTTCCATCAATGATCTGAATAGCTTCGCTCATTTCCTCCGGTGACATATTATCCAGCATGATAATATCTGCACCAGCCTCCACTGCTTCTTTTACCATATCAAGATTTTCTACTTCAATCTCAATCTTTCGGACAAATGGTGCATACTCTTTTGCCATCTTCACTGCCTGTGCCACTCCACCTGCTGCTCCGATGTGGTTGTCTTTTAATAATACTCCGTCAGACAAATTGTATCTGTGATTGTAACCACCTCCAATGCGTACTGCATATTTCTCAAAGATACGCATGTTTGGAGTTGTCTTTCTTGTATCAAGAAGCTTTGTCTTGCTTCCTGCCAGAAGTGCTGCTACAGAATGTGTGTAAGTTGCGATTCCGCTCATTCTCTGCAGATAATTCAGAGCCACTCTCTCTCCTGAAAGAAGTACACGAATATCTCCTGTTACTTTTCCCATCAACTGGCCCGTTTTTACCTCGTCTCCATCTTTACAGTAAAACTCTACTTCTGTCTTCTCATCCAGAAGTTCAAATACTCTGCGGTATACATCCAGTCCGGCGATAACTCCATCCTGTTTACAGATCAGTTCTACTTCACCCTTCTGATATTCTTTCATCACCGCATTAGTTGTAACATCTTCACTTGAAATATCTTCTTTCAAAGCTTCTAAGATCAGGTGATCCACCTGAAGTGTCATTGTAATATTATTCATCTGATTCTCCATTCTGCTGCGTCAAAATAATCTAAGGCAGCTATTACGCACGTTTTTTCTCGTTATTCTCGTCTTCTTCATAAAGAACATCTGACTCATACTGGTTCTGTTCTCCCGAGATCTTCTTTGCTGCACGTTTGGCAAACACCAGACTTTCCAAAAGAGAGTTGCTTGCCAGTCTATTGGCACCGTGTACACCATTGCAGCTTGTCTCTCCTACTGCAAATAATCTGTTCATAGATGTTTTACTGTCTGAATCTACCCAGACACCACCCATAAAGTAATGCTGTGCCGGCACAACCGGAATGCATTCTTTTGTCACATCATATCCTTCTTCCAGACAATGCTGACAAATATTTGGGAAATGATTGAGGATTGTCTCTTTATCAATATTTTCCATGGACAGCCATACATAGTCTGTCCCTTCTTTTTCCATTTCTTCACGAATCGCTTTTGTCACCACATCTCTCGGAAGAAGTTCATTTACAAAACGCTCTTTTTTATTATTCAAAAGAATTGCGCCCTCGCCACGGACAGATTCAGAAATCAGAAATCTTCTGCCCGGTTTCTTAGAATACAAGGTAGTCGGATGGATCTGTACATAATCCAGATGCTCCAGACGGATGCCATGTTTCTCTGAAATTGTCAGCGCATCTCCTGTCAGATGAGGGAAATTGGTAGAATGCTGATAGCGTCCGCCAATACCGCCACTTGCCCAGATTGTATACTCTGCGCGAATCTCCAATGGATTTCCATCTTTATCCTCTGCCAGAATTCCTTTGCACTCTCCATCTTCTTCAATGATATCTGTCATGGTTGTATATTCATAAATTGTAACATTCTCAAGCTTCTTTACCTGTTCCAGGAGTTTGCTCGTGATTTCTTTTCCTGTAACATCTTCATGAAACAGAATTCTTGGTCTGGAGTGTGCACCTTCTCTTGTAAATGCATACACATCCTGGATCTGGTTCTCACCTTTCTCCTGCTTTGTGTCCCCGTCCTCTACCTTCTGGAAATCAACCCCATATCCAATCAGGTCACGAATAATTTCACGGGAACTATTGATCATAATATCCACCGACTGTTTCCTGTTTTCATAATGACCTGCTTTCATTGTATCTTCAAAATAGCTGTCATAATCATCTTTGTCATGCAGCATGCAGATTCCTCCCTGTGCAAGGAATGAATCACTGCTTTCCAAATCTGATTTTGTGATCATGATAATCTTTTTATCTTCTGGAAGATTCAGTGCACTGAAAAGACCTCCCACGCCTGTTCCTACAATTACAACATCTGCTTCCATTTTCATACTCTTCTCCATTCTGCTGCCTTTTTACCCTACGGTTTACTTTTCACGGCAACATTTCACTTTTAATTTATTTTGCCAACTCCAGCATTCTTTCCAGAGGTTTCTTGGATTCCTCTCTGAGTGCATCGTCTACAAACACTTCATTCTCACCAGTCTTCAATACATTCAGTACTTTTTCAAGTGTTACTTTCTTCATATTTCTGCACACCGGAAGTGTCTCTGTAAAATAGAATTTTTTCTCCGGATATCTCTTCTGAAGTTCATAAAGGACTCCGCTTTCTGTACAGATGATCAATTCCTGTGCATCTGTCTCTCCTGCATGGTTGATAATTCCTGATGTACTTCCGATATAATCGGACAGTTCCAGAACTGCCGGTGGACATTCCGGATGAGTTAATACCTCTGCATTTGGATGTGCTGCTTTTGCTTGTTTGATTTCTTCTACTTCCATATATTCATGAACAATACAGAATCCTTCATTGTAAATAAAGTTCTTCTCCGGAACCAGGCCTGCGATATAATGTGCCAGGTTACGATCCGGGATAAAGAAAATATTTTTATTCGGAAGTGCTTTTACAATCTTGACTGCATTGGCAGATGTTACACAGACATCTGAATGACGTTTTAACTCGGCTGTTGAATTGATGTAACAGACAACTGCAAGGTCATCATACTGTTTACGGATTTTCTCAATTGTTTCCGGAGAAGCCATATGCGCCATTGGACAATCTGCTGCCATATCCGGCATCAGTACTGTTTTGTCCGGATTCAGGATTTTCGCGCTTTCTCCCATGAAAGATACTCCACAGAATACGATTGTCTTTTCTTTCAACCCTACTGCAACTTTACTCAGGTAGAAGGAATCTCCTATGTAATCTGCAATTTCCTGTACTTCTGGTCTTACATAATAATGTGCCAGAATTACTGCATTTTTTTCTTTCTTTAACTGTTCTATCTCTTCTCTGATTGTCATCTCTGCACCTCTTTATTTTCTTGTTTTTCTTCCTGCTCTTTGTCAGTGTTCATAATCATCTGCAATTTAGTAAAAGTCAAGCGGATATTCGCAATCCGCTTCGCTACTTGCTCATAACCGAATAACTGCTCCGCAGTTTATCAGAAGGAGCTTGCACTCCTCCTGATACAAGCAAGTCCCCACCCACTGCTTATTGCTTTTCGCAATTGAAGCAGGGGACTTACTTGATTCGGTTAAAATATCCATCTTCCATGATGTGTAATGCAGTGACTGGTAATTAATATGTGTGTAAACTATATCCCGTTTACAGCAACTTTACTCATGGTGCTTATTATAGCACTGTACTTTACAGGTGACAAGACACATGTTTTTACAAAAAATTAACAAGAGGAATCAGAATTTTGTGAGTTTTTTCACTGTACATTTCTGATTCCTCTTGTTTTATTTATTTTTTGCTATTATTCAGCAATACAAATCTATACTTTAAAAAATTTCAAAATATTTTTACTTGCAATCCTCCCTGAGATCAAATTCATATTATTTAGGCATCTCCACAGTTCTATTAATTACTTTTTATTGTATCTATGACCGTATTTAAATCACATCCTGTAAGAAGAGCAATCTCTTCTGGAGTTTTCTGTAAATAATGCATATGCATTATAATTTCTCGTATTCCTTTCTGAATTCCCTGCTGCACTCCTCGCTTTTCTGCGCTCAACATCTGTGTATTATAATCTTTAATCGCCTTTTCTCTGGCTTCATACTCTATTCGCTTCTCGTCATCTGCACTTATATTTTCCAGCACTTTATATGCTTCTTTGATATATGGATCTTTCTCAGCCATCTTTGCAAAATCCTCCCTACATTTACCACCGAGGAATCGCATCCATCGAACAATGCCCGACTCATTTTTATCTTCTGGAGGCAGCTTTCCAAGCTCCAAAACATAGATTTCCATCAGATCAGTATAGACCTCTCCAGTTTCTACATCACAAAATGAAATCTTCCGATAACATCTGTCATCCATTGGGAAATGTAAAAAATCCAGAATACTCACATGAACACATTTCCTGAGTTTGTCATAGGACTCCCCTTCTTTTATCTGATCCGTATACATTTTCCCCAGATAAAATAAAACTCTGTTCGGCCAGAAATCAAATTGGGCAACCTGCATTTCCAGGTCTGTCTGGGTTCCATCTTTTAAAAGAACTCTTACATCCAGAACTCCATATTTTTCATCTGAATATTGCTTGCGTAGAATCGTTGGAAGTAATATAGTCTCTTCAAATTCTTCCGGTTCCTTTCCCATAAGTGCAGATAAAATCCCGGTTCTTACTTTTTCATTTTGCATTAATTCTTTGAAGCAGAAATCCACAGTGGGTAACATAATAAAATTATCTGTTCTTTCAGATAACTGGCTCTCTTCTTTTATCATTTGTTCTCCTTTCTCTATGAAAACAAACTGAAGATTTATAAATACCAGTTTTCTCTGATGTTTTATTCTAATATAGCACAATTTTTTATCGTGTGAAATATTAAATCTTATTCTTCAGATTTGTTTTCATACTTTATCAATTTATTGGAAATATAACTTATTCTGAATTATGAATATTGAAACTTTATGATTGTTATCAATGAGAATCATATGACTGATAACATCTTTTGAACTTTCGAAAGTTGAATTAAGAATATAGGATTTTTAAATAAAACGCAATGTGTTTTTTGTTGATAATCGGACTTTTTTGTTTGTAACATGTGGATAACCTTTTATTTTATTGTTACAAAGAAGAATCAGGAATAAAAACTTTCTGCCTTCATTCCTGATTCTCCTTCGTGACTTATATTGCCATCCAAAATACTTTTCATATATATAGCTTCCATCTCAAAAAGTCAAGAGCCTGTCTGAAAATGCTTTCTCTAAGATGGATATCAAAATTGTACCCTTTTCTAATCTTCCACATACACCGCCCGTGTACGCTCTCCATCCTCAATCAACTCTACATTCGGGAAGCTTTGAATATACTGTTTAAACTGAGAGAATCCATAATCTCTTACTTTAAAGTCCCCAAACTGAATTCTGATTCGATTACCAAGAGTTCCAAGCGAAATCCCCTGCTTTCCTGTCATCTGAATCTGCTGGATAATGTATTCTTCCAGCATCTCTTTCTTACTCTTATCTTCATACAGAGTTACAGAAACTTTCGTTCCTTCCTGAATCAGTTTCAGTTTCGGAAGTGCTTCAAGGAACTTCGAAAGCAGACTGTATCCATAACGACGCACATCGAAATCCGGATAAAGTTTCACCAGACGGCTTCCAACTTCTCCAAGCCCGGTTTCTCTGTCATTGTTCTGATTTTCTGTAATAATCTTAACAACTGCTTCCTCGATTTTTTCCTTCGATACTTTCTCAATCTTTTCTTTCGAACCTTTTCCATTCTGTGAGGAGGATGAAGAACCTGAATTCTTTTTCTGGTTTCGTCCAAATACGTGTGAATGATGGGGTTTTCCTTCATTCTCATCCTTATCCATCGTATTATCTTCCAGAAGCACTTCAAGAACAGTAAAAATATCACACGCTTTTCTAAATGGTAATGGTGTCTTATCTTCCCCCATACCAATTACCATCTTGCCGCTCTCCCTGAGGCGGCTTGCAAGTTTTGTGAAATCACTGTCACTGGATACAAGACAAAATCCTTCCAGCTCACTTGTATAGAGCATATCCATTGCATCAATAATCATTGCTGAATCCGTAGAATTCTTTCCGTGCGTATAGCTGAACTGCTGAATTGGAGTAATAGAATTCTGAAGAAGTTCTTCCTTCCAGCTTGCATTATTTGTCTTTGTCCAGTCTCCATAGATTCGCTTGTAAGTTACATTTCCGTACTTAGACAGCTCATCCAGGATTGGCTTAATGTATTTTGCAGATACGTTATCCGCATCAATTAAGAGTGCGAAGCGGTCTTCCATGCCTTATACTCCTCTCCGGCAAGATTCTTCCATGTGAATACACCGTTTTCATAAATCATGTAACTGTGTTCAGAATTCTCTTTTGGAATAGACACAGAACCTGGATTCAGATACTGATAAGTACTGCCATTCATATCTAAAATCTCCTCACATGCCGGGATATGTGTATGTCCATTCAATAAAATATCTCCATCTTTTAACATCGGAAGATTATGTGGATTGTATATATGTCCATGTGTTGCAAATATTGTAACATCACTATTCTCTTCTACTGGATCTCCTGCCAGATTCAGATAGCAGTAATCTGCCAGAATTGGAAACTCTAACACCATCTGGTCTACCTCTGTATCACAGTTTCCTCTCACGCAAAGAAGTTCTTTTTTCATCGGATTGAGCATCGCAATTACCTTTTTCGGTGCATAACCTTCCGGCAGATCATTTCTCGGTCCATGATAGAGAATATCTCCCAATAATAATAATTTTTCTGCTCCCTCTCTCTTATATGCCTCTAACATCTGCTCACAGTAAAGTGCTGATCCGTGAATGTCTGACGCAATCATTAATTTCATTTCCTGTTTCCTCCCGTTTATAAATTGAAATATCTCTTAAAGTTCATAAAGATCTTTATATTACTGTTTAAAACTCACTGCAACCAACAATGAATTATATCAATGCAAATTGACACAGTAACTTATCCTTTAACATTTTATAACAGAAAACTCTCCTGTTCTATTCCCCTTCCCTCATCAATTATCTTCTGTGCCAGTTTCTGAAGTGCGGATTCTTTAATTTCGAGTTTTTTTAACTTTTCTATTGTGGTTTTTTCCAGATCTTCTGCATAATCTTTATACTTCTCATATGTTTCCACGTCCATCTGATATGGTTTCAGTTTTGGGAAAATATTTTTCTGAATGTACTGAAAAATCTTAATTCCACCATAATCCAAATCTCCGCTGTGATAAAATTCTGTTCCTGCATTTTCAAGAACCCGGTTCACTTTCTGCAAAAATCTACTTTCCTTCGGACTGAAAAATCCATGAGTAAAAATATATAAAGTATGTTCTTCAAAAGGCATCATCATGTAATTTGCTTTGTTTTCAACCGTAATTACTTTTTTGATTTCCGGTTGTTTATCTTCAATCTGTGCATAACGCAGTGTATCACTGTTCAGGACATTTCCATAACGCCACTCTTCATTTTTCACCAATGTCCCGTCCGACCAGCTCATATGAAGTGGTCCCTTTATCGCCAGTTCCTGTGCATAATCCTCAATCAGAAGGTTGGATAAAACTTCTGAATCATTCATGGCATCATCTACTAACTCTTCCGCATATTCTCTTGCTATTGCTACTACATGCTTCTGATATTTCTTTTCAAACACCTTGGTATCTCTCAGATATTTTTTACTGAACATTCGCTTGTAAATTGGCTCTTCTAATTGATCGATTCCACGCCAGCATAATTTTCTGTCACGAAATTGATTTTGATATTTTTTCAATGTTACCTTCTGTATATTTTTCCCTTCACATGCATTCAAAAGATCCTGATAGTAATCTTTAATCCAATTCGTTCTTAAAACTGACAGTTCTTCCTTTATCTCTTTGCGATATTCTTCTACAAGTTCAGCTCTCGTCTGAAATTGTGAATCTACATTCTCTCGATAAAGTTTATAAATCTTTGGAATATCTTCCTGCCGGTACTTAAGTGCCTGAATATCTTTGTCTCTATATCCAGGCACCCAGTCAATTTTCACGATTCCAATCTTTTCAAGCTCTTTTGCCTCTTTCACCACGTCTGACTTCAGATGCTTTTTTGTATCATACAAACTGCCATCCTTATTCGACAGACTTTTTCCTCCAACCACTCCCGGTCGCCACTGATTTTCACTGCCCTCAATCTTATCAATCAGAAGTCTCAGCAGATATTCCATATTTTACTCCTCAACCTGCAACTGATCATACTCCACTCGTTCAAATTCCTGAATGGATATGTGTTTCTTATTCGGGTTTGCATATACAAATGTTTTGTCTACATTCTCCAGGTAGTTCTGGATCTTGTCATTTGTCGCACTGATGATCGCCTGGAAGCCAAGACCACGGATCAGTGAAATACAACTTGCCACTTTCTCTGCATCCATCTTGGAGAATGCTTCATCCAGCACAACCAGACGAATAGTAGATGGTCTTCGGATCTTTGGTGCAAGATTAATTCTGTACACCTGTGCAAAACTTGCCAGCAGTGCGATATACAACGGGTTCTGTCCCTCTCCACCGGAGTTTTTCTTGATCATCTTACTCAGTCCGATCTTCATATCTTTTTCACCATGAATGATCTGCTGCATATCAAAGGACAGATAAGTACGGTAATCCGCATACTTCTCCATATTCTTCTTTGCTTCTTCCTGTTCCTCCCGCGTTGCATCCTCTGGCAGAATGAAAAGATCAATGAGTTCATTCATCATATCCCCATACTCTTCTTCATGCTCCATGGTAAACAGATTCATCTGATTATCCATCGACTGGGATAACTGAGACGGGTCAATGCTCAATGCATCATCCATGAACATTTTATAATATTTTCCATCCGGTCCTTTATTCTTTGTAATTACAAACTGATATTTGTCCTTACCAAAATCAAGCTTACTGATAATCCGGTTCAGCTCATCCTTCCTCTGATAAGCTTCACGGATCGCACTTCTGATTTTGAAAACAAAGTCATCCTTGAAATGTTCTACTGCTGACTTCGCCTGTTCTTTTGCTGCCAGTTTGAAGTCTTCCAGTTCATCACACTGCAATTCATTTAACAGCTTATCATACGGTGCGTTTTCATGAATCGTTGCTGAAAATGAACGATTCGGATAAAGCTTAAGATAGATAGTTCTTCTGTCCACCAGCTTATCATACGCCTGCGTTTTTTCATTTTCTAATGGAAGTCTGTCCGCAGTTCTCTTCTGCTTTAAGCGCTCATAATTAGAAGATCTTGTAGACTCCATATAACGGAGGAATTCCAGCTCTCTGTTGTCTTCTCTGACAAAAACTCTTTCCTTTTCCTTCAGTTCTTCACTGATATTCAGATAAAGTTTCTGATCATGTTCTATATTCTCCTGATTCTTCCAGATTTTCTTCTTCAGATCTTCGATTTCATTCTTTAAAACGTCCTGTTTCTGAGCGAGCTCTTTTTTCTTCTCTTCCCATACAGATACAGATTCTTCCTGAAGTTTCTTCATCTCCTCCTGAAGCTGGATCTTCTGCCGTTCTTTCTTCTGAATCTCTTCAATCTCTTTCTTCCATGTCAGATACTCTTCCACCGGCTGTGACAGATATTCCAGTTCAAGTACTTTCTGAAGCTGCTCTTTCACCGCCTGCAACGGCATTCTTTCTTTCTGAAGATCATCACACTGTTTCTCTAACTGACGGATTCTCTGCTGCATACTTCTCTCACCAATATAAGCACGTCTTGTATAACTTTCCGGATTGATATGCTGCAGACGGTATCCCTGATACAGCATACAGTCTGCTGTAATTCCAATCGTCTGCTGTCTTAGTTCTTCAATGTCTTCACACTTGATTACATTTCCAAGGAAGAAATCAATATAAGCTCTGACATAGTCTTCCTTTGCCAGTACTTCTTCTGCCAGTGATCCGGCTTTCGCTTTCTTATCACTCTGCAGTACTTTCTCTGTATCGAGAACGGCTGCGCGGAAGAATTTCTTCTTGTCCATTCCCTGATAAATTTCCAGTGCATCTTTTACATACTTCGGCTCCACAACAAGAAGAAGCTTATTATTACCCATATAACCTTCTACTGCGTTGTGCCATTTCTCGTCTTTAATATCCAGAAGATCTGCCAGAATCTGTACCGGAACCAGTTTACCACAACGCTCCTGCAGACGGGTACGCAGTTCATATTTTGCTTCTTCCACTTCAGAAGGATATGCTTTACGTCCCTGCTTCAGTTCCTTTAATTCTTCGCGGGCATTCTTCTCTTCCTTCTTAATAGAACGAAGTTTTGCCTCTGTATCTTTCAGGTCATCACTCAGTTCTCCCCGTAATTCAGAAAGACTTTCCTTCAGGCGCTCCAGAACTTCTTCCTCGATCGAACCTTTTTCAAATTTTTCAATGTCCCAGATAGTCTGATTTGGTGTTACTTCCTCATCCTTCCAGGCTTTCAGTGCCGCAGATGTTCTCTGCCATTTTGCACGGCTGACCTGCAGATGTTCCAGCACTTCATTGACATTTTCCAGTTCTTTTTCAAGCGCAGAATAACCACTGTTCGCAATTCGCAGAAGAATCTCTTCGTACTGCTGCTGTACTTCTACCTGCTTTCTTTCCAGTTCTGCTTTGGACTGTTCCTGCTGTGCCAGCTCCCGTCCGCTCAGTTCTGCCTTGTCCTGCAATTCCTGAAGTTTTCCCTGCATCTGAAGAATTTCAAGTTTGCTGATCTGATAATCACAGTTTTCCACCTCAGCCATCTTCTTCTGATATTCTTCATACTGCTGCTGAATCTCTTTCAGATAGCTGATTTCCTTAGAAGTTTCTTCAATCTTGCTTCTCATTCTGCCATACTGCATAACACTTTCCTGAAGATCTTCGATATGGATATCCTGCTCCATGCAAATATATTCCTTCACGAAATCTTCCAGTTTGATGTTCATCTTGAACGGAATCGCACGTTTGAACAGTCTTGGAAATTTTTCCACATCCAGACCACCGAGATAAATGTCATAGAGCTGTTTTCTGAAACGTTCATTGCTCGGTCCGCAATAATAGTCTGTCTGTGCAAAATTTCTCTGCAGATATTCTCTTATCTCAATCGTAGTAAGACAGCGCTTGTCCGCACGATAATCATTTTCCAGAAGTCCGCCTTTATGCCAGAAGAATAGTCTGCTGATCTCATTTGTCGCTGTCTCCACGTCAAACACAACACCGACACACTGCTTCTGTCTGCTTTCTGTCTCTGTAAATTCCAGTACGATCGTACTGGAGAAATTTTTATTTCTCAGATACTGTGACTCATTGTTTTCCCCGATATTTACCATTCCGCGCAGGTATTCGATCAGAGAACGGTCTGAATCATCAGCCGCCGCTTTATTAAAGAAACCCCTGCCGTCTGTATTCGCATACAGAACAATCTGCATGGCATCGATCACAGTGGATTTTCCACTGCCGGAATGCCCTGTAAAGAAGTTGATTCCTTCGTTGAAGCTTAATATTTTTCTGTCAATATAATGCCAGTTATTCAGGCATATCTTCGATAGTGCCTTGAACTGCTGTTTCGTCTCCACTGTATTCCTCCTCACTGAATGTATTCAAAAGTTCTCTGACGTCATCTCCCACAAGTACTGTGTTGATACATGGATAGATGACCATTCTTGTCGTCTCGTCCAGTTCTTCCAGTACATCCAGTGGTTCCAGAACCTGATATTTTTTCAATAATGCGATCGTCCGGCGCATCTCCGTCAAAGATGGGATTCCACGCAGTACATGAAATTCTCCGGCCTTTCCGTTGATCATTCCCAGTGTCACCACTACATGGTTACTGGAAGAAACGGATGCCATCTGTTCATCATAGAGTATTTTCAATACCAGCACATAGATTGTTGCCAGTCTGGATAATTTTTCTCCCCATAACGCTTCTTCCTGAATGTAAATCAGTCCCATATGTGCGTTCTGGCGAAGCCGGATTCCCGCCACCTGAAAATATTCTTTCAAAAATCCAATGTGCCTGTCCGCAAATTTATATTCTGCCGTCGAAACCATACGTCCGGTCCGGCGGTCATACTTTTTCTCCAAAAGAAATGTCTGTCTGAAGAGCATCTGGATGATCTCTTGCATCTCATCCTTTTCCTCATCATTCAGTACATCATAGTATTCTATCATGTAAGCCTCCTTCTATTTAGGTTACTGTTCACAGCATAGCTGCAAATAATAACCTATCTGCTCCGCTGCATAAATTTCAGATCCGGATACACATACTTTCCATTTTCCACAAATTCTTCCGTCTCATTCACAGCCGCATATTTACTGTTTCTACGGGTACTGTAATCATAGGCCAGAATCAGTTTTTCAAAATCTTCTTCGTTCATATCTTTGATTTCTCTCGCACTCATCACATCATCTTTCATATGAGACTGAATGAAATCTTCAATCTGCGCTTTACTGTAACGCACCTGAATCCGGTTCATCTTCAGTACTTCTTCCCGGTCAAGATCTTCTGTTTCATCCTCCGGTTCCATTTGACTGATAAAATCTTTTCTGCTTTTCCTTCTCTTATACAGAGATTTTTCAGACAGAATTTCCAGATAGGACAGATTCATCTTACCTGCTGCCGACCGCAGCATCTCATCCTGTGTTTCGCCTTCCTCTGCCGCGATCTTATTCAATAACTGAACAACCAGACCTTTCGTATCTGTCTCTCCGCTGAGCAGATAATTAAGTCTTGTAACCGTTGCACGAACGTACTTCGTATGCTCTTTGTCCATATTTGTAATTCGATGCTCAATATCATCAAATCCTCTTTCGATCAGATCCAGCAGCTCCAGGACATCTTCTTTTTCATCTCCCGATGCCTTTGCTTTTGCACGAACCCGCTCGATCCATTCATCATCCTCCCGCATCTCACGGAGACATTTCTTGATGTCCATTTTATAAATATAAAAGTTATCTGACGTCTTAAGAATGTGATATTTCTTTCGTACCACTTCTTCCACATAACCTTCCAGATGCTCTTTCAGAAGCTCTCCATACGTCTTCTTATCCAGCAGACGTTCAAAGAACTTATCCATATTATGCAGCATATCCTGCAATGCTTTATTCAGCTTTCTTGTATTTATAAGCGCTGTCCGGAGCATGCTCAGATTCACTCTCGGATCATTTCTGAAAGAATATAATGTGGCATAGACATTCTGAATATAAACATCTGTCTCTTCAATTTCGTCCGAAGACAGTCTTTCAAATGCTCCAATAAAAATGGCCGCATAATCTGGGATTACAATGTTTGTCGTCAGCTCTGTGTAATCTTCGATTTTCTTCAGCCACCCTGTCCGTATCAGCCAGTTCAGAATACGGGATGCCGGCGTCTCCAGAAGATCAAATTCTGTCTCTGATTCTTCCCGTTCCAGCTGAATCCGCTTCTGTGCATTCTGGTCACTCAGCACCTGCAGACAGAGTTCTTTCGTCAGGAAATAATTACTGTATTCATACTCCTGATTAATACATAATAACGAATCAATATATATGTCCCGGTTCACCGACCGGAATAAACTCCAGAACGTATCCGGGATTTCCAAACGTAACTGCATTTTCTCTCCTTGTTTCTTGCATTTTCTAAAATGTACAGTAAATAAATGTTTAGATACAAAAAGAAAAAAGCAATGTCCCATTTGTTCTGATCGTTGCTGTTTACAGCATAACTGTGCTGTAAAGCAACGTATCTCACCGACACTGCTTTTTATCAAACATTCGTTCACTTTGTGCCTGTGGATATTATACCACAGGCATTCGCACTGAGAAACCCCTGATGGCGAACTTGATTTATTCATTTTTCTATTACTGTTTACCGATAAATCCTCAATAAACGGCTATCTGCAAAAGTAATATTTTCCTTTTTATTCTTTCAACTAATAAGATTAAAAATCTCTAAAATACGTAACAAAGAAATTCCATCCTCCGTACTTATCCGTTTAATTCAAAGTATCTTTTATTCCAAATTTCCTTATCTGCTCTATTACCATAATAACATGAATATCTATCGTTTACATCACACTCTAACCTAGTGATTTGCTTAACACGACCAACGATCCATCACTTTACAATACACTATTGCCACCCCGGTGCTCACCAGAGTTGCCAGAATCCCCAGTCCTACAATCCCTGCCGGATTCACACTGCCATACTTGCTCCGATAAGCAATCACATTCACCGGGATCAACTGAAGTGAAGAAATATTGATGATCAGAAATGTGCACATCTCATTTCCCGCCACGCCTTTTTTTCTCACCGGTCCCGGCAGTTTTCCGCTTCTTCTCTCATCCTCCAGCTTCTCCAGTTCTGTCATCGCCCTCAGTCCTGCCGGGGTAGCTGCCCAGCCAAGCCCGAGCACATTTGCGATAAAATTCATGGCAATATGTTCCTCTGCTTTGTGCCCTCGCGGAAGTCGCGGAAAAAGAAAATGGATCAGCGGTCTCATTTTCTCTGCTGCTTTCTCAATCACACCTGCCTGCGATGCAATTTCCATAATCCCGCACCAGAATGCCATAACTCCAATCATCGTAATACACAGAGTCACCGCATCCTGAGATGACTCCAAAGCCGCATTCGTCATTTCCGGCATCTTTCCATTGAACGCTCCAAATAGAATTCCTGTCAGGATCATTCCAGCCCACAGATAATTCAGCATCTATTCTATCTCCCACATAAATTCTTCTACAACAGAAAACGGTGCCGGTCCCACATGCAGCACTGCCTCATGAAATTCCTTCTGTAATGCATCTTCTCCTTTAGTTTTAAACCATTCTTTCTTAAGCTCCATAAATTCCCCATACCCGATATAGTACTTCAGATAATTTGCCGGTGAACCCAGGATCAGGTTGTAGATCTCATTTACAGTATCCGCATCCATAATTCCATAATTGGCAAAAAATCTTACCGCGTCCATCCGGCTCCAGCCATCCCAGTGGATTCCCATGTCAGCCAGCGCATATAATGCTAAGATCACGGAACTGTTTTTCTGCAGAATAGTTGCCTGCACTTTGGGAAATTGTGTCAGATAATAGCTGCACATCTCTGCGTATGTCGCCCATCCTTCTACATATCCTCCAAAATGAAATACATTTCTCACCGGATCAGGATCTGTACTTTCAAAAAACACCGTCTGATACAAATGCCCCGGATATCCTTCATGGGCCAATGTCGTAAATAGCGTCAGATCATCATGCATCTGTGCCTGATTAATATAGATTACATTTTCATCCACCCGGTCAATTGCCGGAATCATATAAAATGCCGGGCTTAGATGTTCCTGCATCTCTTCCGGAACATACTTTACTTCCAGGCTGACCGATGGAAGCTCCGGGAAAGAAGTCAGAATCCCTTTCTTTAAATGATTTAAAATTCCTTCTGCCGTTCCCTGTGTTACTTCTGCTGCGGCTGCAAGTACCTCCTCAGCTTTTTGTTGAATTTCTGCCACTGTTTCCTTTCCTTGTTCTTCTACATTCTCTGACTGATCTGAACTTTCTGTCTCATTAATTTTATTCTGTGAAGATTTCTTCTTCTCCTGTCGCTTCCCTGAACTTGTATCCTCCTGTGAACTCTGTTCATCCGAATCTGTTTTATTCTGTGAACTCTGATTATCCGTATTTTTCTGTGTTTCTCCTGTCGCTTCACCCGTATCAATTCCAAGCACTTTCTCCATTGCCGTAATGTCTTCCGAAATCTGCTTTCTAGTGAATTCCTGCAGATCTTTCACACTTCTGTCCGTACAAGCAGACTGCTTCACCAGCAGTTCATAATATTCTTTTCCTTCCGGAAGATAACACAGTCCTTTATCATTTTTTCCCGTTCCTTTCAAAGACTGTATCGCCACTGTCAGTCTCTCATAAGATGGATAAATCACCTCTTCCATCATCCGGGCATTTTCCTGTATGTAATCACTTTTTTCTTTATCCGTCAGGCCTGTAATTCCGTCCAGACGCTCTGTAAAAGTAGAATAAAGATAGTTACTGTTTCCCATCTCCTGAAATGCCTGACACTGTTCCAGAACTACATCTGCCATTTCATCAGACATAAATAATCCCTGAGCTGATTTTTCCTTTTCAAATGCAATCACCTGATCAAAATACTCACTGGTTGATTCCATTAATTTCAGATAAGTCTGCACATCCTTTTCATCGTAAAATTCATATTCAGATAACACCACCGGGAGCTGTGTCTGGATTCCACTGACAGTTCCTAACGGTTCATCATAATAAATGTAATCTGCGGTCTCCTTTACAGATCTGAGATATGCATTCATCACATTGTAAGTAATTTTATTTTCTACATCCAGTTTGTCATAATTAAATTCCAGTAATGCCTGCTGCATATTTTCCGCAGAGGCCTTCAACTGTACCTGGTCTGTCTGAATTTCTCCATAACGGAGCGGAGCCTCTTCTATTCCATACTCCTGTGGATCTGCCAATGTATAATGAAGGTTCACAATGTCAGAAGTAACTTGATTTTTGAAAACTTCCATTGTGTACGTTTCAAATCGCTCGTCTTCACTCTGTTTTTTACTCCCGGCATTTTTTTCCGAAGTTTTTCCAGAGCTGTCCTCCTGCTTCCAGTTCCCCTGCCCGGTCTTTTGAAGTCCTATATTTCCTGCACATCCACTGATCCACAAACTTGAAGCAAGTAAAAGTAAAATGACCTTTTTTCTAAGCACTTATATGACTCCAATATCTGCTTAATTATTTTATCTTATGAATGTCATATTTACTGTATTCACGTGACCTTCTATTCTTCTGTTATCTATATAAGAATATTTCAAACAATCATGCCACTTCAATTCATTTCATATATTGTATTAAACATCTGCTTCTCTCCGGAGTACCTATGAATATTTTCCTTTATATCTCTGATTTTATCGTTCCGTTTCTGATTCTTTCTATCGTTGTATACGGTCTGTTATCTGGGATCAATGTATATGAAGCTTTTATTAAAGGCGCAAAAAGTGGCTTTTTTACTGTCATCCGTCTGCTCCCCACCTTAGTCGGTCTGATGGCTGCCGTTGGCATACTCCGTGTCTCCGGCTTTCTTGATCTATTCAGCCAACTGATTGGATTTTTCACACGTCCATTAGGATTTCCGGCAGAATTAGTTCCTCTCTCTGTTATAAAAATGTTCTCTTCCTCAGCTGCCACTGGTCTGTTGCTTGATATTTACAAAATTTACAGTCCTGATTCTCATCTGGGCATGATTGCATCTATCTCCATGTGTTGCACAGAAACGATCTTCTACACTATGAGCGTTTACTTTCTCACAGCACATATTCATAAATCCCGCTATACTCTTCCCGGAGCTTTACTCGCAACTTTAGCAGGATTAATAGCAAGTGTTGTGCTTGCTTCTTTTTAAATACCGTAAACTTCTTCTCCTGTTTTTTATAAGTGTATTATCTCGCAATTTACAAAACAGTTGCAACATTTCATTACATGAATCTAAAATTTACATGAATTCCTATATTTCTTTCAACAAATATCACAAATTATGTTAAAATTAATTTATCGAACTAACCATTTCAAAACCGTTTCTCTACTGTTTATGCCTGAACTGATTAACTTCTTGCATTGATTAGCTCGAAGAATACAAGTTTTCCAGACTGCATCTTGTCAGGCAATTTCAAGGATGAAATGTTTTGAAACAACACATGAATTTCTCTGCACTTGCAGATACTATGAACTAACGGAGGCATGATTTTATGGCCAGCATTACATTTGAACATTTAAAAAAAATTTATCCGAATGGATTTGTTTCTGTAGACGATATAAATCTGAAAATTGAAGACGGAGAATTTGTTGTATTCCATGGACCAAGTGGATGTGGAAAATCAACCATTCTGCGAATGATCGGCGGACTGGAGGATATCACTTCCGGAAATATTTATTTAGGAGATGAACTTCTTAATGATGTCCTGCCACGCGACAGAAAACTTGCTATGGCTTTCCAGAATTATACATTATACAAATATCTGAATGTATATGAGAATATGGCTCTCGGACTTCGCCTGCGCGATATGCCACGCAGTGTCATTGATTCTCGTGTAAAGACTGCTGCTGCTTTTCTTGGCATACCGAATATTCTGCTGAAAAAGCTGAAATCCGTCTCTCCTGCAGATAAGCAGCGCATTGCTCTTGGACGAGCCATCGTATGCCACCCGAAAGTGCTTCTCGTAGATGAAGACTTTGCCCGTCAGGATGATAATCGCCGAAAAGAAATGCTGGAAGATATTCTTCGCATCAACAAAGAACTGGGAATCACCGTTCTGTATGTTACAAATAACCCGGAAGAGGCACTTTCCTTAAATAAACGAATTATTTTCATGCGGGACAGTAAAATCGAAGAAGACCGCCCGGCTGAAGTTGAAGTTCCTGTAAATTAGCCAAAGTGTGTTTTTTAAATATATAAATTATTCCAAAGCAAAAGATGCAGCTCATGAGAATTATTCATTACGTTCCACTCCCGTGTCAATCACTTTGCTGATTGACACGGAGGATACACGTATTGTCCTGAATGTATCTCGCCCATCGCCAAAGGCGATTCTAAATGGCGAGATACGTTACTGTTTGCAGTTATACTGCGAACAGTAACATTATTCATGAGCTGCATCTTCTGTTTTTTTCTTTTCAAGATAATTATATATTTCTCGCTTCTGTACGCCTCTGTCCTTTGCAGTACGTTTCATCGCTTCTTTTCGATCCAGTCCCTGGGAAAGATAATGTTCCATATGATCTTCAATACTCATATCTTCCCATCGTTCTTTCTCTTCCTGACGGATTGCTTCCCTGCTGAGTCCTTCAATTACAAGTACACATTCCCCTTTCGGGTCATTCGCATCATAATACGCTGCTGCCTCAGGAAGTGTGGATCTGAACGCTGTCTCATGGCGTTTCGTCAGCTCTCTGCAGACAGTCACTTTACGATCTCCCAGACGTTCCGCAAGCATCTTTAACGTCTTCACCAGACGATGCGGAGCCTCATACATAACGATGGTTCTTGTCTCAGTCTCCATTTCCTTCAGAACTTCTTCCCGCTCTTTTTTATCAGACGGAAGAAATGCCTCAAATGCAAATCTTCTTGTTCCCAATCCTGACATCGTCAGCGCTGTGATACAGGCTGCTGCCCCCGGAACCGATGTCACACGGATCTCTGCTTCATAACACATCTTCACAAGTTCTTCGCCCGGATCAGAGATTCCCGGAGTACCCGCATCCGTGATCAATGCAATATTCTGACCTTCCAGCAATTTATCTACCAGTTTTCTTCCTTTATCAAACTTATTATACTCATGATAACTGGTCATTGGAGTCTGTATTTCAAAATGATTCAGCAGCTTAATACTGTTTCTTGTATCCTCTGCTGCGATCAGATCTGCTTCCTGCAATGTGCGGATCGCACGAAATGTCATATCCTCTAAATTTCCGATTGGTGTTGCCACCAGATATAATGTTCCTGCCATTATCCATTCTCCATCAATAATTTTCCATCTTTCGAATACATGATCAGCGGTGGCTCTACTGTAATTCTCGGTTTTGCCCCACGCATACCTTCCACAAGAACCATCGTTGGTTCTTTATCAATATATGGATGCACAAACTGAATCCGCTTTGGCTCAATCTTATACTGGCTCATCTTCATCAGTATCTCCGTCAGACGGAACGGTCTGTGGATCATATAGAATCTGCCCTTATCCTGTAAAAGTCTCATGCTTTCACGAAGAATATCATCCAGCGTACACAATACTTCGTGTCTCGCGATTGCTTTTCTGTCATCCGGATTCTTCAATCCATGGTCTGCAAGCATATAAGGTGGATTTGTTGTGATCACATCAAAAAAGGCTGGTTTAAAACGTTCCGCAGCCTCTTTGATATCTCCCGTAACAATCTCCACTCTGTCTTCCAGATGATTATGCAGCACACTTCTCCGTGCCATCTCTGCTGTATCTTCCTGAATCTCAAGTCCTGTGAAATGCTTTCCTTTTGTCTTACCTGCGAGAAGAACCGGAATGATTCCATTTCCGGTTCCCATGTCTAACACAGTTTCACCTGCTTTTACTTTTGCAAAATCTGATAAAAGGACTGCGTCTACTCCAAAACAGAACTTCTCCGGATCCTGTATCAGTTCCAGACCGCCAAGCTGCAGATCATCCAGTCTTTCACCCGGCTTTAATTCAACAGTACGACCTGTCTCTTCCATTTCGAAAGCGGTCACCTGACTGCTGTCTGTCGTCTGCGAACTGTCTGTTCTAAGATCACTTGTCATCTAATTTCGAAGCTCCCTCTTTTTTCTCCAGTGCAGCAAGTTTTTTCTGCTCTTCTTTTGTTACTTTCTGTTTCTTTCTGCGAGGACGGAATTTCAAATCATCCGCTTTATATTCACGGATCTCCTTCTCGTCATTCTCCAGATTTACAACTACTTTTACCAGTCTTCTCAGTACACTTAAAGACTGTACAACACCAGTCAGTCCATCATTTGTTGTAACTGTATCTCCAACAGACGGAAGCTGGCTGTTTAATACTTCATAAGTCTCTTCTTCGTTCGTCAGACAGCACATCAGTCTTCCACATACTCCTGAAATCTTAGTCGGATTCAGGGAAAGATTCTGCTCTTTCGCCATCTTGATCGAAACTGCTGCAAACTCTGTCAGATAAGTGCTGCAGCAAAGTGGACGTCCGCAGATTCCGATTCCACCACGGATCTTTGTCTCATCCCTTACTCCGATCTGTCGTAATTCAATTCTGGTTCTGAACACAGCCGCCAGATCTTTTACGAGTTCACGGAAATCAATTCTTCCATCTGCTGTAAAATAAAACAGTACTTTATTATTATCGAACGTATACTCTGCATCGATCAGTTTCATATCCAGACCATGCTTGCGTATCTTCTCCTGACAGATCTTAAATGCTTCTTTTTCTTTCTGTTTGTTCTTCTCTACTGTCTCTTTATCCTGTTCTGTGGCGATACGGATCACCGATTTTAACGGCTGTACCACAGACTCGTCTTTCACCTCTTTCGGTTCACCTACAACCCGGCCGTATTCCACGCCACGGGCAGTCTCTACGATTACATAATCGCCCTGATGGATCTGGAATTTTCCCGGAGAAAAGAAATAAATCTTTCCTGCAGTCCGGAACCTGACTCCTATTACTTTTGTCATCTTATCTAGTTCTCCTTTATTGTTAACAAGAGCAGTTCCATTGTCAGCTCAAAATTAACATTTGCTTTCAGTCTTGCTTTCGCCTTCTCGATCGCGTCCAGAATATTCTCAATTCCTTCGTAGGAGCTCTTGCTTGCTCTCTGTTTGATATATCTGAGCTGATCAGAAAATACAACCCGGTCAACATTCTTTGTTGCCTTGTAAATCAGAACGTCTCTGTACCAGATGGCAATCATATCAAGATAGTCATTGATCTCCATCTTGTATGTCATGCATTTCTTAATCGCATCCATCAGTTCTGAAACATTCATCTCATCAATATTACGAAGTAAATGAACTACTTCTTCTTTGATCTCATTGAAATATTCTGAAGTAGCCAGCATAATTGCTTTTCCCATATTTCCCTGAGCAAAAGCAACACATACGTCTGCTTTATAGTCCGGAATCTCCATTTGTTCCATGAGATATTTCTTTACAAGCTGATCTCTGATGTTACGAAGCTTCATCATAACACATCTGGAACGAATGGTTGGAAGCAGTGTCTCGGCATTCTCTGTAAGAAGCATGATCACTGCATACTCCGGTGGCTCCTCGATCGTCTTGAGCAGTGCATTCTGTGCCTGTACGCTCATCAGATCTGCCTCTGGGATAATATAAATCTTATACTTACTGCTGTAAGGCTTAATCACGATATCGTTGTTTACCTGAGTACGAATATCATCTACACTGATCGTATTCGGCTTCTCGTGGATCACACGGATAATATCCGGCTGATTTCCGCTCTTTGCCTGCTTACAGGACTGGCATTTTCCACACGCTTCGCCGTTCTCTGCACGATCCTGGCACTGCAGACTCATAGCAAAAAGATTCGCCAGAAGCTTCTTCCCCGATCCTCTCTCACCATTCAAAATATAGGCGTGAGAGACTGCATCTGCCTGAACTGCACTCTCAATATATTTGATTATATTTTTATGCCCTACTACATCTTTAAAACTACTCATATCTGTCACCTGCCACGTATCTTATTCATATTTATACAGGATTCTCTTTTTGTATAACCTGTATATTACTCTGTTTCTTTATAAGTATATCATCATTTTCTTACGAAAATGTGAACTTCTGTTTAAGTATAACACATTCTTTCTTTAAGTCATACCCTTTGTATCTGAAAAATCATTCTTGCAAAAGACATTTTTCAAAAATGCGTTATCCAATAATTCTTCGAATCTCCTGCAGTAATTCATCCAGGCATTCATTCATATCTGCATTGATAAATCGTTTCTGAATTTCTGCTCTCTGCAGATTCTTTTCTGAGAAATCATCGGAATCTGCCAGGAAACGTCTGCACAGCTCTGCATATTTAGGTGCTTTCTGCATCCGCTCACGCTCCAGCGCACGGGACAGGCGCAGCCCATCCTCCACTTCAATATAAAGTGGTACAATCACATCTTCTCCAAAATATCTTTTCATCTCTGTATAAGACTCTAAAGTTCCGATGATCAGATAATTATATTTTTCTAATTCAATCTGTCCGTCATCAGCTGTAAAATATGTCCAGATTCCACATTTCGTATCATAGGAACGGAATTCTATGATTTTCTCTTCTTCTGCCATCTCCTCAAATACATCCGATGTTACAAAGAAATATTCCACTCCGTCCTGTTCATCTTCTCTCATCGGACGGGTTGTATACGGAACGATCGTATGAAGCTCCGGCATCCATTCCATAATCTTCTTATAAAGTGTATCTTTTCCTGATGAACTTTTTCCCATTAAACAAAATATTTTTCCCATGGCTTCTCCTTTTGTCTAAGTTGTAATTTCTTAGTTTTTATAATTTGAATTAAAAACTTTTTTCGAACAACTCTGAATTCTTTAACCGACTTCTACCATAATTTTCCCTTCTTCACGAATTCCTTCAATCGAAAAACCTGCTTTTTCATATTCCATAATCTGTTCCACAGTTTCTTCTGAAATCCATTCTCCCGGTACCAGAATCGGGATTCCCGGTGGATATAAGTAGACATATTCCAGTGTAACACAGCCCGCCGATTCTTCCAGGGCTACTGACTTACCTGAATGTTTCATTGCTTCATAACAGATATATTTTCTTTTCTGATGCAGCAATCTGTATTTCGATTTATCTTTCTTTTCTTTAGATACAGCTCCTTTTTCGTTCTCATACAACTGTTTTATCTCACTTGACTGGTCTGATTCATCCTGTAATTTTGTTTCTACTCTGTCTGCGCTCTGCAGTTCATTATCAATCTCCTGCAAGGCGCTCACCAGTCGTTCCATACCGTCTTCAGTATCTCCCGGTGCTGTCATTGCAATCACATAAGAGCCTGCTGCCATCTCCATCTGTAAATGATATTTTTCAAAAAGAATCTCTGAGAGTTTTCTTCCACTTTTGCAAGCCGTATTTTTTACGGATATTACAAGTTTGGATTTATCATACATTCTTGTCTCCAGCAGTTTCAGTTTTTTTAATTCCAAAAGCTGTTTTCTCACTGCATCCAGCTTCTCGATATATGGTAGAAAAATCTCTTCTCTTTTTTCTTCCAAAATGTGCACACATTCATCAATCGATGCCATCAATACATACGATGGACTGCTGGATTGCAGCATATGCAGATACATTCTCACCCGTTCACAGTCAAACAGCCACTTTCCATCTGTTTGATTCATATGGAGCAAAGCAGTTTGTGTCAAAGACGGCAAAGTTTTATGTAAACTGTGTATTACAAGATCAGCTCCTTTTACATTGGAATTCTCCGGGAAATATGTATGGAAACCAAAATGGGCTCCGTGCGCTTCGTCTACAATCAATGGCAGATTATATTCATGAACTGCTTCTGCAATCGCTTCAACATCTGAAACCACACCATCATAAGTAGGTGATGTAATTACAACAGCCTGAATCTTTCTGTCCTGGTCACTCGCAAGGATTTCTTTTAATTCTTCTACTTTAATTTCTCCGTTCAGATCCTGTTCTGTATCAAACTGCGGATAAATATAAACCGGCTCGAGCTCATTCATATAAATCGCGTTATAAACAGATTTATGGCAATTGCGGACAATCAGGATCTTCCCTCCTCGCTCTGTACAGCCCATTACAGCACTTAACAGCCCTACCGTACTTCCATTCACCAGATAATGTGTCTCATCTGCATGAAAAACCTTTGCTGCATAATTCTGTAATTCTTTTAAAATCCCTTCGGCATGATGCAGATCATCAAAACCTTCTATCTCTGTTATGTCAATCTCATATGGAAGTTCTGCCCCTGTAACATTCTTATTACGTTTATGTCCCGGCATGTGAAATCCGTAGTAATCTGATTCACTGTAATTTTTTAATCGTTCATATAAATGTTCCATCATCTGGTACATATCCTTCAATTCTTTTAATTCTTTTTTAACGAAACTCTCAAATCTGCATTCTATGTAAATGAGTCCATGTAAATAAGTCCATTATTTATGAAATGCTGTAACAACGTATTCCGCTTTTTTATTAGATTTAATTGTAACACAGGATATTCTTACAATAAATAGACAAGAAGAAAAAAAAAGCATGAACTCAATTGAATTCATGCTTTTTGCAGTGAGCGTGCGGGGATTCGAACCCCGGACAACTTGATTAAAAGTCAAGTGCTCTACCACCTGAGCTACACGCCCTTAAACACTTGCAGAAGTTATATTATCATACTCCCAACATAAATGCAAGAACTTTTTTTAGTTTTTTCTAATAATTTTTTAGTTATTCACCTGCAAAGTTAAATTTCCCACCGCTTCGTGTAATTTAACTTTTCCCCAAGTAAGGGCAATGAAATTCGGGCATGCTTTAAAAATGGAATTTACTTCTCTAAAAAAATGTGACAACATTATCATTTTAACAACGTTGCCACATACTCTTTTTTTATTTTTTCAGATCATAAAGTTTTCCATTTAATCCTTCTGTCTTTATATAGGAAACCTGATCTATAAACATTCTGGATGTAAATACTGTCTTTCCATGATCACAGAAAATTTCAATACTGGAATGATCCACCATAACCTGAATGGTCTGCTTTTGTTCCAGCTGCTTCGCGTAACGAACTGTTCCGAATTTTTCTGCATAGATTTCTGTCATACCACTTCGATCAAGACAATATTCTTCCCCGTCTGATACAAAAGTAAGTTTATCCCCATTTGTATTCCCTATTTCTATAGAAAAAACTCCTTCTGTCTGCGCTTCTATTTCAAAAGAACATTCTTCCATATTGTGAATTGTATTTCCATCTTTTTCACCCATACTTCTTTCATTCTTCCGAAGCAACTTTAATTCCTCAACCGGCTTCTGTACAATTCTGTCTCCATCGATTGTAATCTCTCTTGGAAGCGTCAAGATATGCGCCCAATTATTTTTATCTGTCGGATATTCACTCTTTGAATTCCCCAGCCATCCAAACAGTATTCTGCGATGATTTTCATCCTCATATGACTGTGGTGCATAGAAATCAAATCCTTTATCCAACTCGTAAATTTCTGAAAAGCGGAACTCTTTTTCCTCTATGTCCAAAGGTTCTCCAATAGCATAGATTACAGAAAATACATTTTTATAATCATATTTATTCTCACTGGCAATTCCCATTGGAGAACAGAACAAAACACCTTTTTCAGAAGTTTCAAAATAATTAGGACATTCCAGCATATAGCCAAGATCAGCTTCCCCGCCATTCTGTAATAATTTTACCTGACCACAATACTTAAAGGAATCTGATTTCTCTCCTTTGTATAACATCAGAATTCCTTTATGTTCTTTGTTTTCCGCTCCTGTCAGCATCCAGTATTCGCCTGCTCTCTTCCAGACATATGGATCGCGATAATTTATTGTTGTTAACTCCGGATCCATCTCCACGATCTTTTTCCTGTCAGTCAGATTCTCTCCATCAAATCTTGCATAACAGGTACATGGAATCATCTCTTCATTTTCAATGCCCGTATAATAAATACTGATCTCCACACCATCCTTTAACGCCATTCCTGTATAACAGCCAAAAGAATCGGCTTCTGTCTCGGGATACATCGCAACACCTTTATCTTCATAATGTATGAAGTCCTTTGTCTCCAGATGATACCAGTGCTTCAGTCCATGGACCGGTCCTGCCGGAAACCACTGATAAAAAATATGATGTATTCCATTTATCTGACACAGACCATTCGGATCATTCATCAGACCACACTTTGGTGCAATGTGCCATGCCGGATAATAAGGATCATTTTTTGTCGTTTCCTGAATCCGCTTAAAATATTCTTCCGGCATATCCTCGATACGGATATGCCGGTTCTGATGATTTGAAAAATCATACTGAAACATAAATCTGCTCCTTTTTAGTTACCGTTCACTTTATACTGCTTCTGGATTCTTCTTCATAATCACCCATGTACCTGCAAAAGCAACACCAACAGAAAGAAGTAATACGATGATGTACTCAATCATTCCACCCTGAAGATAAAGCAGCATACCTGGAATCATAGAAGCTCCTGTTCCCTTTGCACAAAGTCCAACGATCGCTGCAAATCCACCACCTACAGCACCACCAAGGCATCCCATGAAAAATGGTTTGATTCTCGGGAATGTAAGACCGTACATAACAGGTTCGGAAATTCCGAATAATGCAGGAATCAGTGCCGGGATCATGTTGGCTCTCTTCTGTTTGTTCTTCTGCATCAGTACAATTGCAAGTCCTGCTCCAAGCTGTCCTGCGATTGCAGCAGATCCCATTGGGTTAATATAATCCACACCAGTCTCTGTAAAAATACTTACGATGATTGGTGTTACTGTATGGTGCATACCTACGGAACAAAGAATCTGAATCAGGCCGCCGTAAGCAATTCCTCCGATTCCAAATGGAAGCTTCAGCATCATAAGGATCAGATCTGTCATTCCTTTCTCAACTCCTGAGAGAACCGGTCCAACTACGAACAGTCCTGCAAAAAGAGAAACAAGTAATGTCAGGAATGGAACAAGCAGCATATCTAAGATATCTGGAATTACCTGATGTAATTTCTTCTCCAACTTTGCTGCAAAGAATCCCATAAACAATGCCGGAATTACAGAGCTCTGATATCCTGTAATATTTAAATGAAGCGGTCCAAATACAAAACTTAATGGATCTGCCACACCATTTACAACATCCCATTTATTTGGGAGGGACGGTGATACAAGCATAAGTCCAAGTACAATACCAAGAATCGGTGAACCGCCGAATTTCTTACATGCAGACCATGCAACTAATACTGGAATAAATGTATACGCTGTATCCGTCAGAACAGAAAATACTGTGTCAAAAGATGCTGATAACTGAATACCGAATCCATTCACAAGCAGACTCTTTACACCCATCAGGATACCAGTTGCAAGCAGTACCGGAATAATCGGAATAAAAATATCAGAAATCATCTTTGTTGCACTCTGGAAGGATAATTTTTCTTTCTCTCCTGTTTGTGTTACTTCATCATCTCCTGCCTTAACTCCGGCCAGCTTCTGAAATTCTGCGCATACCTTGTTTACAAATCCGGTTCCAAGGATTACCTGATGCTGACCACTTTTCGCAAAGTAACCTGCTACTCCCGGAATATCTTTCATAGCTTCTTCATCAATTACGGATGCGTCCTTTACTTCTACACGAAGTCTGGTTGCACAATGTGTTGCACTGATTACATTTTCTTTTCCGCCAAATGCTTTCAGTATTTCCTGTGCTGTCTTTACAGGATCTTTCTTCATCTCTCATTACCTCCTAATTTGTGCTATTATAACATATAACGCTTGTATCAAATCGATTCGATATGTTTGATTTTTATAGTGACCAAGCATATTCACACACTGGTCACCGTTATTTTCATTTATCGAATCGTTTCGATATCTCTTGATTATAATAGAGCATTACTATTTTACTGTCAATAAATTTAATTCATAAAAATTCGTTTCTATACTTTTTAACAAATTGCAGGTTCAAATTTTGTTGAAAATTAACAGGTCTCTCCACTCTGGATTGAAACATCAAAAATTGCCTCTACTTCTTCAATCTGCTTTCCTTCAATCTGCAGTATGATCATAGAAACCAGCTTTTTCGCCATTCCTTCAACCGGCTGAACCAAAGATGTAAGTATCTCTGGTCCCATTCTGGTAATATAGGTACCATCAATTGAAACAATACTGAGATCTTCCGGAACTTTTCTTCCTCTTAACTGAGCCTCTCTGAGACATGCAATTGCTGCCATATCAACTCCAAGAATCCCATCCATATCACTGCACTCTTCAAAAACCCGTACTACTGCATCTCTGTATCTTTCTGCCGTAAACGTATTATAGCCGACTGAGATATCTACTACTTCGCATCCATTATTCTGAAGTGTTTCACGAAATACCTGTTCTTTTTCATCTTCGTAATTCTTAATCGTATGAGAACTTACTAACTGCACAACTTTTTTTCTATTCCGCTCTAAAAACAGTCCTGCTGCTTTTTCTGCAACCTGTCTTTTATCCACATGCACAGTCGGAATATAATCGGCTAGATATCGGTCAAGCGTTACAATTGGTCTATTGATCTTAAGATATCTTTCCTTTTTCAGAGAATGAGCTCCCATGATCACGCCATCCATCGTTCTTCTGTCAAGCATCTGAAGATATGCTTCCTCTACATCCTCACGCCCCGCAGTTCCGCAAACTAAAGCTTTATAACCCCTGGAATACAATTCCCGTTCTGCGTATTTAATAAATGTACTAAAAAAAGGGTGTGCAATATCCGGAACGATGATTCCCACAATTCCTGATCTCTGCATTTTCAGATTACGACCAAGCTCACTTGGAATATAATTTAATTCCTTCATGGCTCTCTCAATTTTTTTTCTTGTCTCTTCTGACACATAGCCTTTATTATTGCATACAAGTGAAACTGTACTTCTTGATACTCCTGCTAATTTTGCTACATCTCCAATGCTTGCCAATTTAACTCCTCCTTATAAATCGGACGATCGATTTCCTCCTGTATTATTTCATATTGCACAACATGCCTTATCGTTTTAAATTCCTTTTTATCTTTCTTGTACGCCACAGTGCGTATCCCCGCAGAGCGTTTTTGTATATTAGGAAAGAGCATTTTTTAATGCCTTACAAAAAAGACTGCGGTCTACGCAGTCTTTCTTGTAAGGCATTAAAAAATGCCCAGAACCGGAATCGAACCAGTGACACGAGGATTTTCAGTCCTCTGCTCTACCAACTGAGCTATCTGGGCATAGACTTTAAAAGTCTGAGTTGCGGGAGCAGGATTTGAACCTGCGACCTTCGGGTTATGAGCCCGACGAGCTTCCAGACTGCTCCATCCCGCGATATTAAATTATGTTCTCCAAAGAGAAAGCCGATGATCGGACTCGAACCGATAACCTGCTGATTACAAATCAGCTGCTCTGCCAATTGAGCCACATCGGCA
>NZ_CAKRDI010000034.1 GCF_934309415.1 uncultured Mediterraneibacter sp. | reverse complement strand
TTCTTCTGTCATCTGATTTATAGAAACTTATTAACCAAGTAGTCTTGATTGACTACACCATTATTATACTAGGAGGTGTAATAGTGTACGAAAAATTCCAATTATTATTGGACAAAACGAACAAAACGCCATACCAAGTATCAAAAGATACAGGGATTTCAACAGCAACATTGTCTAACTGGAAGAATGGCGTATATGTTCCAAAGGCTGACAAATTGCTTACAATAGCGAAATACTTCGGTGTTCCTATTGAGTATTTCTTGGAGTAGAGAGGTGAGAAGAGATGCCAAAACTGAAAATCTCGGACAAAGAGAGACAAAACAGAACGCTGATTGCCATCATTCAATCAGGAAAGACGATGGAAGATATCAACATGGGAAAGCTTTCCAAGCTGACAGGAATCCCAATGAGTACTCTCTACCAGAGATTTGGTACGCCGGAAGATATTCGGCTTGGAGAACTGAGGGAGATCTTGAGGATACTTAAAATTTCTGAATCAGAAAAAGAACGAATAGGAAGAGAAGTGATTTGAGCGTGGAAGATTGCTGCTACTGCAGATACAGAAACAGCTGCATGGAACGCAGCCGCTGTTATCCATGTACATCCTATAGGAAAGAAGGTGGTAAGAATGAACCAGATCGAGCTGATCAACATCAACAGAAGAAAAATTGATGTGATCGATATCCGAAGAGATGGACCAGCACAGAAAGATGATGCCGCAGAGAACAGATCAGCAGGGCTGACAGTGTTGGTATCTGTTGCGGCTGTGGTGTTGATGATCATGCAGTACATCATTTTCGGATATTAAAAAAGCGTCCCATAAAACAGGCGGCAACCTGTGGGACGCATAGAAAATTAGTCAACTACATTATAAAAGAAGAAAGGAAATTAGTCAAATGATTAAAGCAACAACAGAGATAGTAAATGAAAGAGCCAAGGTGCGCGTGTCAGCATCAGGAGGACCTGGAACGCTTATGGATGAGTACGGAGCAATTACGAACAGTCTCTTCAACGGAATCAGCCGAATCATGGGGAAGACGCTTGGCAAAGCATACTTAATGGAAACGGTGGAGAAAGCAATTGAGGAGGTTGAATGATATGAAAAGCAGAACCATTAAGGTTACGACAGATAATCTCATCCAAGAGATTGAGATGAATTTTAGCGATTACCGCTCATTGAAGGAAGCGATTGGAGGATATTTCGAGACGGTTCATACGCAGAAGATGTATGACTACTTTAAGAAACCGATGATGCTTCTGGTGGACGAAGAAGGGCATTTAAAGAATCTTCCATCAAATCGGCTTGGCAGCTTTTTCTATGATACGGAACAGCATGGATGGCCTATTGCAGGAGATATTATCTTTGCAGTGTCGGAGGGACCAGATATTGTAGCCCCTGGAGATGTAGATGAATTAAAGAGACGCCTGTTGAAAGATTTCCCTTATTTGCACGAGGTGGATAGTGAACAGGATATTTAAGATATTTGATTTTCCAGATGAAGTAGCCTGGTTAAAAGGCAGAATGAATGGAATTGGCGGAAGTGATGCAAGTGCCGTTATTGGTATGAATCCATATAAGAGCAATACGGAGCTCTTTGAGGAAAAGACAGGTGTCAGAGTTCCGGAAGACATTTCAAATAAGGAATGTGTAATCTATGGAAAGCACGCCGAGGCTCCGATCAGGGAGCTGTTCAAGCTGGATTATCCGGAATATAAAGTGGAGCATTATGAATTCCGGATTCTGCAGAGCATTCAATATCCATTCATGCAGGCTTCGCTGGATGGAGAACTGACAGATCAGAATGGAAGAAGAGGAATCCTGGAGATTAAAACAACCAATATCCAGCAGAGTATGCAGCGAGAGAAGTGGAAGAACCGGATTCCGGATAATTATTACATACAGGTACTGCATTATTTGTTAGTTACAGATTATGAATTTGTTGTTCTCTGTGCTCGTCTTAGAACAAACTGGGGTGGTGAAAGAAGAACGACAGTGGAACATTATTTTATCGAACGTGCAGAGGTTCAGGATGATCTGGACATGCTGCTGAGAGAAGAAAAGAAGTTTTGGGAGCGTGTGGAAAGCGGCAGAAAGCCGCACCGCGTCCTTCCTGAAATACAAAAACCACAAGGAGGAGCAAGATGGAATTAAGGATTATCAGTCCGGAAGAAAATGGATTTTTAAAAGAGATCCGGTGGAACCAGGAAGAAGTAAAAGCATGGGTTGCTGCAAGAGTACAGGATTATAAGTCAATCGCTTACACTGCAGATCAGGTCAAAGATATGAAAAAGGACCGTGCAGAACTGAATAAGTTAAGAACGGCTTTTGAAGATGAGAGAAAACGTCTGAAGAAAGCCTGCATGGAACCATATAACCGGTTTGAGCAGCAGGTAAAAGAAGTGACAGCATTGATTGATGAACCAATTCAGCTAATCGATTCTCAGTTGCTTGAGATTGAAGAGAGACGCAAGCAGGAGAAAAAGAAGAGAATCGAAGAGCTGTTTCAGACGATTGGCTTCCAGAACTTTGTTACTCTTGAGCGTATCGCAGATCCAAAATGGCTGAATGCTACGGTATCTCTTGGAAAGATTGAAGAGCAGATGAAAAGCGAAATGTACAGGATTGGTACAGAAGTAGCTACGATCGGCAAGCTTCCGGAATTTAGCTTTGAGGCACTGGAAGTATATAAGAAGACACTGAATCTGAATCAGGCAATTGCAGAAGGACAGAGACTTGCAGAGATTCAGAAGAAAAAGCTTGAATATGAAGCGGAACAGAAGCGGATCGCTGAAGAGAAAGCAAGACAGGAAGCAGAAAAGACAGCAGCTGCACAGGCAGAAGTTGATACCCCGGCTGCAGAAAGCAGTCCTGTTGCGGAAACGGTTGAAGAGAATGTTGAGGAAGTTGCTGAAACAAAACAGGAATCTGTTCAGGAGGAACTGATTCAGATGGATTTCAGAGTATGGGGCACCAGAGAGCAGTTACTGGGACTGAGACAGTATCTCATTGATCATCAGATTAAATATGGAAAGGCGGAATAAAACATGGCAGTACAGAACAGTCTGGCAAACAGACAGACAAAAACAGGAATGGCAGCGTATTTGGCACAGGATGCCGTAAAGAAGCAGATTAACAGCGTTGTTGGCGGAAAGAATGGGACAAGATTTATTTCCAGTATTGTTTCAGCAGTACAGACAACACCGGCTCTGCAGGAGTGCACGAACCCAAGTATCTTATCAGCAGCGTTACTGGGAGAAGCATTGAACCTTTCTCCATCTCCTCAGCTTGGCCAGTTCTATATGGTCCCGTTCGATAACAAAAAAAAGGGACGCAAGGAAGCGCAGTTCCAGCTTGGATATAAAGGATACATTCAGTTGGCAGAACGTTCCGGATATTACAAGAAATTAAATGTTCTTGCAATCAAAGAGGGAGAGTTGGTGAGATACGATCCGCTGGATGAAGAAATTGAAGTAGATCTGATCGAGGACGATGTAGTCCGTGAGGAAACTCCGGCCGTGGGATACTATGCAATGTTTGAGTATGAGAACGGATTTCGCAAAACAATGTACTGGTCCAAGAAAAAGATGCTTTCTCATGCAGAGAAATATTCTCAGGCATTCAGAAAGAATGGCGGGGCGAAGTCGCTGGAGCTTCTGGAACAGGGAAAGATTCCTGAAAAAGAGCTTTGGAGATATTCATCCTTCTGGTTTAAGGATTTTGATGGAATGGCGATGAAGACCATGCTCCGTCAGCTGATCAGTAAATGGGGAATCATGAGCATCGATCTGCAGAATGCCATCGATAAGGATATGGCAGTGATCCATGAGGATGGAACTACAGAGTATGTAGATAATCAGCCGGAACAGGACAATGTTGTTGCTGATCAGGAGCTGCAGGAGGTGAAAGAACAGAAAGAAAAAGAAGAACCGGCAGAAAGCAGAAGTATCGAAGATGAATTTTTTCGGCAGTAAGAAGGGAGAAGAATCATGCAGCACATTAATTTAGAAAAATTTGCAAACGGTGCTTTTACGGCACAGGTAAACAGAGCGATTGAAGAGGTTACGAAGAATATCCAGGACCCGAACACGGATGCAATAGCAGCAAGAAAGATTACTATAACAATCGGGTTCAAACCGAATCAGGAACGCAATTTTGTGGCTACAGGAGTCCAGACAAAGACAACGCTCGCACCGGCACTTGGAGCAGTAACTGCTATTTCCATGGGAAAGGATATTGCAACTGGCGAAGTGGAAGCGGTTGAGATTGGAAGTCAGATTCCAGGGCAGATGTCAATGAATATTGAAGGCAACGGACCACAGGAAGCACCGGTTCAGATCATTGATGGCAAGGCAGTGGATACATCCACAGGAGAGATTCTGGAGACGCAGGATACAGGGAACAAAGTAGTAGATTTAAGAAAAGCAAGAGAGGCATAAGGAGGATATGAAGATGTTTGAAGGATTAAGAGATGTGTTTGAGTATGTAACAGGACTGAAGGAAGAGACTATGGAGCCGATTGTGACAGAGATTGAAGGAAAAACTTACTGCAATCAGAGCTTGATAAGATATGGCAAGGAAGAGCTTGCAGATTCCATCAGAGTCAACACCCTTTCTGCAATGGTTGATTATATCAAAGGAATGCCGGAAGAGTTGAGAGACAAGATGATCTTACATATCGTGAGCACGAAACAGGTAAAACTGTATTCCGGTCTTCTGAAAGAAAAGCGTCGTGAATACCTGTTTGAGTGTGAAGCGATTGTAAATGAATTCCGCTTTGATAAGTATTATGACCAGGAGCGTTTCCTGATTGAGCTTCAGGCAAATTTTGCTATGAATGAAGATCTTGAAACACTGATGCAGGTATCCGGAAACATTCAGGCAGGAACTACAGCATCCTATTCAGACGATGGAGTATCACAGAAGACAACGGTTAAATCCGGAGTTCAGAGAATGGATGTAGTTGTTCCGAATCCTGTGAAGCTGATTCCTTACCGTACCTTCCAGGAAGTTGAGCAGCCGTCCAGTCTGTATGTGTTCCGTATCAAGGATGATGGTGGAGAACCAATGTTCAAGCTTGTGGAAGCTGACAATGGATTGTGGAAGAATGCAGCAATGAAGAAAGTGAAAGAATACTTTGAATTTGAGCTTGCAGAGACTCCGATCATGAAAGATGGCAACTTAACAATTATTGCATAGAAAAGTTATCTCCTTATAATTTGGATAAATGTCACACGTAACTTATAAACAAATGTTTCTCCTGCGTTGGATGACGCTGATCCGGCGCAGGAAGAAAGGAGAAAGACGGAAATGAATTCAGTTACATTTCATGTTCCAGGGAAACCACAGGGGAAGGCGAGAGCCAGAACCGTTCATAATAAGAACATTGGCCATTCGGTCAGCTATACACCAGAGAAAGACTTGCTGTATGAGAATTTGATCAAAGCGATGTACATCAATGCAGCAAAAGGAACAAAATTTGATAAAGAGATTCCGGTTGCGCTCCGGATTGTGGCAAGGTTTGAGCCACCGAAGAGCGCATCAAAGAAGAAAACACAGCAGATGCTGGCAGGAGAGATTCCGGTGCTCAAGAAACCGGATATGGATAATATTGTAAAAGTTGTAGCTGATGCGCTGAACGGAGTAGCATACCGGGATGATACACAGATTGTATTTGTAGCTGCCAAGAAGACGTATTCAGCTGAAGAAGGATTAGATGTCATTGTAGAGGAGTACAAAGCAACAGAATAAGAGGAAAGGCGGTGGCAGCGTTGCCAAGACCAAGGAAGAATGGGTTAGACTACTTTCCACTTGATGTTGATTTCCTCGATGATCCGAAAATAAAGATACTGAAAGCCAGATATGGCAGAGACGGTATCGTGTTTTATATCTACCTATTATGCGAAATCTATAAGCAGGGATATTACCTAAAGGTAGATGATGATTTTGAATATATCATATCTGACGATCTGAAGATTGATCAGAATAAGGCGAAGCAGGTCTTGAACTTCTTGCTGTCACGGTCACTGTTTGATAACACACTTTTTCAGTCGGACAAGGTCTTGACCTCTGCCGGAATACAGAAACGATTTCAACTTGCGGTAAAAGAACGGGCAAGGAAAAATCCGATAGAAGTTGGAAGGTACTGGCTTTTGAAAGAAAAGGATACAGAACCTTTTATTAAGTGCACCCATTTTAGCGATTTATCCGAGAAAAAGGAGAGTTATTCCAGGAATAATGATTGTAATTCCACGGAAAAATCCCTAAAGAAAAGTAAAGTAAAGAATATAGATAATATTATAGGATTCACTCCGGAGCTTGAGCAGGCTTTTCAGATCTATGTTCAAGTTCGTATCCACAATTATGGTGATATGCTTCCTGAACAGATACAGGCTCTTAGAGAGGATTTGATTAAATTAAGTGATAAGGATCCTGAGCGTATTGCTATTGTGAAGAAAGCAACAGCAGGAGGATGGAAGTCCTTTTATAAAACAACACCTTCGGAGAAGAAGGGAAGCAGAGCAAAGAAGAGTACTGTTCGGAACAACAATAATTTTGAACGGCGTAATTACGATATGGACAAGCTGGAGAGACAGCTGTTAGGAGAATAGAGACATGGGAAATAAGTTAGACACAGTATCTCTGGATTATGACAGAATCTGTGAAGAACTGGTAAAGCAGAAGAAGAGTAAGACCTGGCTGTCAATCGAGATTGGAAAGTCCAGATCCTATTTTACAAATCTTCCAGGAAGCAGACGGGGAACCAATGTTCCAACTAATGTGGAATCATTGATTTCCAGAGTTCTTGGATATGAGCCTGGAACATTCATTGAAAAAGAGCCAGCACAGAATGCAAAAGAGAATACTGCAGCACAAGCCAAACTCTTTGAGAAGCTGTATTCAAACCAGACAGATATTATTATCAGATTGGATATGATGGCAAAGAGATTGGATGAGATAGAAAAGTATACTTTGCATACATCGAGAAGAGATACGTTAGAAAAGAAGAGGCATGAAGAAGTGATGGATCACCTTGAATTCATCCGGAGCAAAAGTAATGCGAATACGCTGCAGCTTGAGAAAACTAAGGATGCGCTAATCGCTATGGACAACGGAAGCCTTGATAACCAGGAACAGCTGGTGGATGAAATTGCAAAAGCAGTTGCAGGTCTGTTGGAAGAGAAGATGGATTTATTGAAAGAATCTACTCGAAGTGAAGCATACAAGATTTTGCAAGAGATGATTACTGACCGGAACGGAATGGAACAGTCGGCTGTATTTGCAGCTGCTGCCGAAAAGAACATTCCGAGAAAGGATTTGCTCCGGGCGAAGAACGAAATGGGGATACAGGTAATATCCAGAGGCGTTGGAAAGAACAGTAAGAAATATTGGTGTAAAGGATATTGATCCGGAGGAGGATTTTATGCAGAGAGAAATCTTGTTTAAAGCAAAAACAACGGAAACCGGAGAGTGGGAAGAAGGGTTACCAAACTATTGCAGTACGGATGGATCTATTACAAAGATGGTAAATTACTCTCCTGGATCATTTAAGGTTTTTACGATTGATCCGGAGACCTTATGCCAATACACAGGCTTTGTAGACGTACACGGAAAAAAGATTTTTGAAAATGACATTGTACGGATCCTTGTGAATAACAACAGACTCAAGAAAATTATTTTCGCAGAGAAACCAATATATGGCGATATCTGCATAGATAAAATTTACGGATGGTTTTATGAGGAATATCCGAACAGTACTATTGGAGCATTGCCATTAAAAGAAGATGCTGTAGATTACCTGTACATGGAAGTTATCGGAAATATAGGAGATTATGACAAGGAGAAATGTAATGAGTAGAACGTTGGATGTAGATGACTTCCTTTCTTGGTTGGATGAAGCCGAGGAAGAGTTGAGAAAAGAAAGAAGGAAAGATGATCAGACAGATAAGCGAGATGAAGGGATTCTGGTAGCGACCGGAATTATCAGAGAGTATGTAGAGACGATGTGTAAAATTAATGAGGCAGAGGAAATGACAGGGGAGGGATGGATTCCAATCAGTGAGCGATTACCAGAGGATGAAAGTTATATACTCGTATCATTTGAGAATGCAACAATGCTGGATATCGCAAGATACGAAGAAGATGGTGAAGGTGGTGCTTTCTATCCGGGAGATGATGAAAAATCTTATTCAAGCTATGGATTATTTGTCAATGCCTGGATGCCACTGCCGAAATCGTATAAGGAGGAATGCTTGTGAGTCTGTTAATAATACTTATAGGCACAGCAGCACTTGCGGCTGTAACAGGCTTTCTGGTTGGCTATTGTGTAGGGAGAGAAGCACGATGAACATGGAAGAAAAAGCATATAACATCTTGGCAACAAAGAAAAAGAATCATAGAGATATGGCAATAACAGTACCAGATCGGAAGGCAAGTGGAGATTTTCATCGGCCGGTATATCAGGCAGCAACGCTGATCCGGGAACAAGGAGAGCAGATGAAGACAGAAAGTGTTGAGGAATACCTGGCCAGAAAGTACAAGATAGGAGGCGATTCCATTGGAAACGATGACAAAGGAAAGGTTAGAAGCGTACCGGAGCAATAAGACAGCTATATTGTCATTAGAGTACGTCCTTAATACCAGATGGGAATCAGATGCAATGATTGGAAATAATGTAGTATTTGACTATAGTACCGGTTATCCTATTCCTCAGAATGTAGTTGGATTTGATCAACAGAAGTATGAAAGACTTCAGGAGCGTGATAAGAAGCGGAAAGAAAAGCTGGAAAAAGAGTGTGAAGAAATAGAACAATTCATTGAAGAGATAGAGGATACGCAGTTACATAGTATTTTCAGAATGTATTATATAGATGGTGTCCATCCGGTAAATCAGACACAGGTAGCTGAACAGATGCACATGGAGCGAAGCACAATCAGTAGGAAAATTGACAAGTATCTGCAACTTTCACACAAATCACATCAATCACAGTTATAATGATAATTGAGCCAAAGGCGGTAAACCGGCGGCTCGTCCTCTGTATATATAAAACTTGAGAAGCACCTGCATGATAATATGTGGGTGTTTTTCTAATACGAAATTTGGATTATTAGTTCAGTGGTAGAACATTCGTATCATAAGCGAAATGTCATAGGTCCGATTCCTATACGATCCAATAAAAATAGACCAGAATTGAAGGTGGTGAAGTGTCAAATGAAAATAACTTAAGGCGTTTAAGCCCGAGTGAAGCTCGAGAATATGGGAAAAAAGGTGGAAAAGCGAGTGGTGAAGCGAGACGTAGGAAAGCAAATTTCCGAAAGACGTTGAATCTGCTGCTCACTACAGAAATAGATAATGAAGAATGGAAGTCGGTTTTAGAGTCGCTTGGTGTTGAGTGTACTTTGGAATCGGCTTTGCTTATGGCTCAGATTAAGGAGGCAATGCTTGGAAATACGCAGGCAGCTAAGTTTGTGGCACAGTATTCCGGTCAGAGCGGTAGAGCAGAGGAGGATTTGGAGAACAAGAAGGCTGATACGGAGCTGATTAAAGCGAGGAAAGAAGCTATTACAGGTGAAAATGAGAATGATGAAGCACTTGATCGGCTTGATCAGATACTGAAAGAGGTGCGGGATAATGCAATTAAGCAAGAAACAGAATGAGTACATTGTGAACGCAACTCATAGATGGAACATTAAATCTGGGGCGGTACGTTCTGGAAAGTCATATGTGGACACAGCGTTTGTAGTTCCATTTAGGATAAGAGAAAGAACTGGTAAACCTGGATTGAATGTTGTTTTGGGTGTTTCCAAGGAATCTATTGAACGAAATGTGCTGCAGCCAATGCGTGAGATTTATACGGACAAATTGATTGGACAGATTAATAACCGAAATATGGCCGTAATCTGTGGTGAGGAAGTATATTGCTTAGGTGCTGAAAAGGTCAGCCAGGTAGCAAAGATTCAGGGAGCTAGTATTAAATATTGTTATGGCGATGAAGTGGCAAAATGGAACAAAGAAGTATTCCAAATGCTGAAATCGCGACTCGATAAGCCATATTCGTGTTTTGATGGATCTTGTAACCCAGAACATCCAACACATTGGCTGAAAGAGTTCCTGGATAATGATGAGTTAGATATCTACTTACAGAGATACACAATCTTTGACAATCCATTTTTGCCAGTAGAATTCGTTGGACAGCTTTGTAAGGAGTATGAAGGGACAATCTATTATGATCGTCTCATTTTGGGATTGTGGAAGCGAGCAGAGGGTGCTATTTATAAGCGATTTGCCGATAATCCAGAAGTTTTCCGGTGTGAGATTGTGGAAGAGTTGGAAGATGATCAGGAGTATAAACAATTCAGAAAAAATGATATTGTCTCGATAGAGATCGGACTTGACTTCGGAGGTAATCAATCCGGTCATTCTTTTGTAGCCAGAGCATACACTGATGATTACAGAGATGTAATTGGTTTGATGTCCAAGAGAGTCATGGCAAAGGATGAAGATGAAGACATAGACAGTAATAAATTGGATAAGCTATTTTGTGAGTTTGTCCAGGATGTGATCGAGAAGTATAGTTTGATTAGTAAATATGGTGAATATGTGGAGTATTGCAATGTTGAATCGGTCTACTATGACAATGCAGAGACTGTTCTTGGAAATTCCATTCGGAATGCGGTTGAAAAGAGATTTCCGTGGATAACAGTAAGGAAAGCAAGAAAAGCATCAATTAATGACCGAATTCGATGCACAACAAGACTTATGGGTGCCGGCAGATTTTGGCTTACGGAAGATTGTGAATCTTTGCAAATTGCATTCTCAGATGCTGTTTGGAACAAGGATGTAAAGGACAAGGATGAGCGTTTGGATGATGGAAGCACAGATATTGATAGTCTGGATGCATTTGAATATACGATTGAAAGAGATATGAAGGACCTGATCGAAGAGGTGGAAGATGTTTGATGGATTAAAGAAGCTATGGGGAAGGATAGTGAGCATGTTTAATTATACAACCTTAAAAAATATAATCGGCAAAGATGTGGCGCTGTCTCAGACCATGATTGATGCCATCAATAAATGGAAGAGAATGCTGGTTGGTAATGCAGACTGGTGCAATGATACAGTAGAGTCCCTAAAGCTTGAAGAAGGGATTTGCCGGGAATTTGCAGATTCTGTTTTGGTAGAAATGGAAGCTAAAATTCTTGATAATGACAAGATGGATAAAGTATTACAGAAGAGCTTAAGTGATATGAATAAAAAACTTCAGACAGGTCTTGCGTTGGGAGCAATGGTGCTCAGACCTCTGGGACCTGACAAGGCGGAATATGTTGCAGCAGACAAGTTTATTGTAATCAGTTTTGACGATGATGGAACTCCGAACGATATTGCATTTTTGGTTGTGAAATGTGTTGGAGAAAATGATTACTACACCAGGGTAGAGCGACATTACTTTGTGAATGGTAATTTAACGATTGAAAATAAATGCTTTCATTCACAGACTCAAAGCGATATTGGACAAAGATGCAATTTAGAGGAGATTGAGGAATGGAAGAACATTCTTCCTGGTCCGATTACTTATGAGGGAATGACACAGATGGATTTTGGATATTATCAGAATCCAATAGAAAATAAGGTGGATGGTTCAGCATGTGGAGTATCTATTTATGAATCAGCAGAAAGTCTGATCAGAAAAGCAGACATACAGGGAGCGCGCTTGGATTGGGAATATGATTCCGGAGAGCGTGCAATTCATGTAGATGATAGAGCATTGAAGAATAAAGGTGGAAGAAGCTATCTGCCAAGATTAAAAAAACGCCTTTATAGAGGTCTGAATCTTGAAGATGGAAAGGATAAAGAACTTTACAAAGAGTATTCTCCTGAAATGCGAGATGAAGCATTCCGAAGAGGATTAGAGGAATATAAACGTGAGATTGAATTCAACGTTGGTCTTGCCTATGGAGATCTATCTGATGCTCAGCAAGTAGATAAAACAGCTACTGAGGTACTTGCTTCTAAGACGAGAAAATATAATCGTGTCACAGCCATTCAGGACAAACTGGAAGAGTGCTTGAATGGTTTTGTAACCGCGTTGGCATTCTATAACGGTTCTTATGTATCTGGCGTAGAATTCACCTGTGAGTTCAATGATTCAATTTTAGCTGATGAAGAATCTGAACGGCAACAGGATCGACAGGATGTGAGCATGGGAGTTATGAGCCTTGTTGAGTATCGAATGAAGTGGTACAACGAGGATGAAGAAACTGCAAAATCGAAGATCCCCGAACAGAATCAGGTGATGGAGTAGTATGCGAGATGATTACAAGAATAAGATGGTCAGTAAGATTTCTGAAAGATATCAGGACTTAGAACTACGGATCATGCAGGATATTGTCCGGCGAATCAAAAAGGCAGGAAAGATAACCAGCACAGCAGACTGGCAGATTAACCGTTTAATGGTTCTTGGATATTCTTCAGAGGATATCGAGAGAGAAATTAAAAAAGCATTGAGTGCATCTTATTCGGAGATGTTTGAACTGTACGATCAAGTGATTGAGTGGGAATATGTCAGGAATAAAGATATATACGATCAGATTAATGCAGAATATATTCCGTTTGATCAGAATGAGCAGCTGAAGCAGATAACGGATGCGATTATAGAGCAGAGCCTTGAGGATTTGGAGAATGTAACAAATTCTTTAGGATTCTATCTGGACTATGGGAATGGAAATAAGATTATAACTCCTTTATCACAGGTCTATACTAATTATCTTGATGCTGCATGTTTTGATATTGTAACAGGTGCTTTTGATTATAACAGCGTTTTGAGAAGGGTAGTCACTCAGCTTACCAACAGTGGACTAAGGCAAGTGGAATATTCTTCTGGAAGAACAAATCGAGCAGATGTGGCTGCAAGAAGGGCAGTTATGACAGCAGTAAGTCAGATTACTGGAAAAATTTCAGAATATAATGCAGTGAAACTTGGAACAGAGCATTTCGAAGTAGAGTGGCATGCAGGAGCTCGTCCTACTCATTCAGTGTGGCAAGGCCGGGTATGGACGAAAGAGCAGCTGTATTCAGTTTGCGGTCTCGGTACAGTGACGGGTCTTCTTGGAGCAAACTGTTATCATACATACTATCCATTCATAAAAGGAATCTCTGAACGAAACTGGACAGATGAATGGTTGGAGAAACAAGAGCAAAAGGAAAATGAACCAAAAGAATTTCATGGTAAGGAATATACTTTGTATCAGGCGAAACAGAGACAAAGACAGATGGAAACTGCCATGAGAGCACAGCGGGAAAAAGTTCAGTTATTGCAGCATGGCGGCGCGGATCAGCAGGAAGTGATGCTTCAAAAAGCAAAATATCAAGCTCAGTTAAATGAATATGCGAAATTTTCCAATAAAATGAAGCTGGAGCAAGAGCGTGAGCGCGTCTACTTAGACATGCGTGGAAAGATAGCAACTAATACTAAGCAGCAAAATTCAATGTTCCCTTCAAAGATGATAGAAAATGCATCAAAGGATATTGCACAGTATAAACGGTACAAAGAAGTTCTTGGAGATGCGGTTGGATCTCTTGCGAAGTTTGGCCAAGTGAAATATAATGATGCTGAGACATGGAAATTCATTCAATTGGATTACACTCGTCAAAATCAGTTATTGAACCATAGTGAATTAAAGCTTCCAAATGCAGAAAATGTTATTATTCCAGAAGCAAAATTCACGAAGTATCTTTTTGGCGGTGCTCATGAAGGAGGTCTTGCAAAAGGAAGAGCTTTTTCAAGTAGACTTGGATACAGTTCAAATAATTGGCAAGAGCTTAGAAGAGAAATTTATGAACGTGCCAGCAAGTACCCAGTACGTTTCCTGGATAATAATGGTTATGGTGATCGCTATGAGCAAAAAGTTATTATTTATGGCAAAAAGGGAAAGCCGGCGAATGTTGTCATTGGCTGGATGGATCGAGAAGATGGAACAACATCTATGAGTAGTGTCTATATTAAGGAGATCAAATGATGAGAGAGATTAGAGAATTTGATAGAGTATTGCTAAAAGATGGAAGAGAAGCTGATGTTATGGAAGTTTTTGAAAATAAAGCGTTTATCGTCGATGTTGGAAGTTCTCCGAAGGATTGGGATACCATAAGTGTAACGATTGACGATATTGAGAAAGTTCTTTCAAAATAAAAAGTACGAGATTTTACCACCAGTTCAAGTGACCGGTGGTATTTTTGTATTCATTTTTAGGTAAGAAAGGCGGTGATCTATTATATCTCCCGTTGAGACGCAAGGATAAGCGTCTTATTTTTGTGCCCTGCCATAAGGCAATAAACTGGACAATTACCATGCCGGAGGTCTAACCGGCTATATCCCATACCGCTGAAAGAGCGGTCAATAAAAGATTTCAGGAGGAATGGAACTATGAAAAATATTCATGAGATTTTAAAAGAGTATGGTATGGAAGTCCCAGCAGAAAAGAAAGCAGATTTTGATAAGTCTTGGAAAGAAAATTATCGTACTAAAAGCGAGTATGATAATGCAGTTACTCAGAGAGACAATTACAAAGCTTCTTTGGATGACGTGAATAACAGGTTGAAAGAATTTGAAGGCGTAGATGTTAAAGATCTGCAGGGACAGATTACGAAACTTCAGGGAGATCTGAAAGCGAAGGATGATGAGTATGCAGCAAGAGAAGCAGACCGTATGTTTATGGACTCGATCAAAGAAGCAGTTAAGACTGCAGGTGGAAGAAATGAAAAGGCTGTTATCGCAATGCTGAATATCGATGCTCTGAAAGAATCTAAGAATCAGTCAGAAGATATCAAAAAGGCGTTGGAAGATGTGAAAAAGTCTGATGGATATCTTTTTGGCGCTAATGAACCAATCAATCATCCGGTAGGTGGCGTTGGAGGTGGTGCGGATCCAGGCGCAGATGATGTTTCTGCTCTCCGTGCAGCAATGGGATTACCACTGGAAAATAAGTAGAAGAGAGGTAATAAAGAATGGCGAATACAATTCAGTTAAGAAAACAGTACTCTACACTTTTGGATGAAGTGTATAAATTAGCATCCCTGACATCCGTTTTGGACGGACCGAACGAGCTGGTTAGAGAAGGTGCAAATGCAAATGAGATTCTAATCCCGAAAATGGATATGGATGGTCTTGCAAATTATGATAAAGCATCAGGATATGAAGCTGGCAGTGTAACGTTGGACTATGAAACAAAGAAATGTGCATATGATAGAGGCCGTATGTTTACTGTAGATGCAATGGATAATATTGAGTCTGCCGGTATTGCATTTGGTCGATTATCCGGTGAGTTTTTGAGAACTAAGGTTGTTCCGGAGATTGATGCGTGGAGACTTGCGTCTTATGCATCTATTTCAGAAGTTACAACAGTAAAGGAAGATCTTTCAACAGGAAAGGCAGCGCTTGCGGCTCTTCGTGCAGCAAGAACGGAAATTGAAAATTCTGAAGCAAATCTTGCAACCTGTTATCTGTTCATCAATCCATTGCTTGTTGGAATGATTGATGATTTGGATACTACGGCATCCAAGAAAGCGATGGAAGGATTTGCAGGAATTAAAAAAATCCCGCAGGGAAGATTCTACAGCAAAATTTCTTTGACAGCAAAGGGAGCAGGTGGATTTACAAAACCGGCAGGTGCTCTGAATATGAATTTTATGATTGTGGATAAGCAGGCAGCTATTCAGTACCAGAAACATACGGTGTCTAAAATTATTTCTCCGGAGCAGAATCAGACTGCAGATGCGTGGAAATTTGGATACCGTACAGTTGGAATTGCTGAATGCAAGGATAATAAGAAAGACGGAATTTATGTGCATACAGTAAAAGGCGAATAATCCGGAGGTGGTGTCATGAATGTGACATACGAATATTATCGTGATTCTTTTGGCGGTTCTTTGATTCCAGAGGACCGCTGGAATAATATGGAAGTAAAAATGAGTGCAAGGTTGAACCGTTATACATTTGGTAGAATGACAGAAAGTCAATGGACAACACATGCAAAGTCAGCTCTATGCGAAATGTGTGAATATGCATATAAATTTCAAAAACATGAGGGAATAGTTACTGAGAATAATGATGGATTTTCAATAACTTATGATGTAAGTAAAACAGAAGATGCAGCACTATATGAAATTGCGGTGATTTACCTGGAAAATACAGGATTAATGGATTTGGTGGTGGATGGAAATGATCACGAATGCAACGATAACTATTTATAATCACAAATTTGATGAAGCATCCCGTTTAGACACATGGGAAGGGACAATCCTTCAGGATGTTCATGTATATGTGGACCATAGAACAAAGTTGATGGAGTCAGGATTGAAAAGTGCTGATGTATATAAGATTCGTATTCCTGCAACTGAAAAATTTGTGAATAACTACCTCCCTCCGGAAGAATATGCAAAACAGGAGCATCCGGGAGCATATTGGACCATTCAGGATAATGATCAGATTGTGCTTGGAGTATGCGAACAGAGGATAGAGAAGCCGGCAGATCTAAGCAGTATTCTTACAAAACATTGCAAGGTGCGGAGTTGGTCCGATAATCGGTTCGGATCACTGCCACATTGGCGGATTGAAGGTGAGTAAGTATGCCAAAGCCAAAACGCAATATAAAAATTCAGACGTCCAGAGGACAGATTTCAACTTATAAAACAAAAGCTGGAAAGGTGATTGCGAGACTTGATTGGGAACCTGGATTTAAGAGAAGAAAAGAAGATGGATTTAACAATGCGCAAGAATTTGTAGACTCTGAATGTTTGCGGTATATGAATCCATTGGCTCCTCGAAGAACAGGAGTAATGATTAAATCAGCAACTCTTGGTACGGTCATCGGTTCTGGATCCATTGAGTATCTTGCTCCTTATGCCCGCCGGCAGTATTACGAACATAAGAGCAAACGCTTATGGTTTGAAACGATGAAAAAGGGACATGGGGAGAAAATCAGGAAAGGAGCGGCGAAATTCATTGCAGGTTAAACCGATTATAGATTGTATCCGGGATTATATTCTTACCTGTGATTTCCTCCAGAAATGGAAAGTGAATGTGGATCATCTGGGAGTGGAAATGTCATATTCGATTAATCCGCTCCCATGCGATCCAATTGTAAAGCGTTATGTTGATGGGGGGACTGTGAAACAGTTCCAGTTCGCTTTTACAAGTAAGGAGTCTTATGATTCGGACGCCAGAACATGTATTGAGAACAGCGGATTCTATCAGCGGTTTGAAGAGTGGATGGAAGAAAATGATCGGAGAGGAGAACTTCCGAATATAGGGAGTAATAAAACTCCTACAGGAATCAGCGTGATGCAGAAAGGATACTTGTATGATGTAGATACAGATCTCGGACAATATGAGATTCAATGTAAATTAGAATATGAGGAGAATTGATTATGAAAAAAATGATTAAAAGATCGGAAAGGCTGTCTTTTATGGATGTTGGAGAAGAGGGAAATCCTTCTTATGCACGAATGACGAAGTTTACATCCATTAAAGGAAGTAAAAATCCGAAAGAGTACAGCCGACAGTATGTTGATATGGATGTAGAGTCTTCAGATGTTGTTGGATATGCTCCGGCAATTGAATATTCGTTTGACCGACATACGGAAACGCCGGTACATGAAAGGCTTTCGAAGATTGCAGATGATGAATTGTTGGGAACAGATACATATGTTGACATTGTTACTGTGGATGTGTTTGCAAAGAATACAAAAGGACAGGCTCCTGCAAGGAGGAGAACTTATTCAGTTGTGGCAGATTCAGACGGTGATGGAACAGATGCGCTTGTGTATTCAGGAAACTTTAAAGCGATATCTGAAATCGAGATTGGATATGCGACTACGGAAGATGAGTGGCAGACAGTTACTTTTATTGCAGGAGAAATGCCAGCGTAATAAGAAGAAAGAGGTGAGCCGATGAGCCAGTATGTATTACATGGAATTAATGATGTAGAAGTGGAAGTTGAAATCGATATGGCAGATTACGATTTCCAGGTTAAATATGAGAAAGCATTTGAAGCGATGAAGGAGGAAGAAAAAGCATTACAGAAAGCCGGGAAAAATTCTGAAATCACAAAAGGATATTGTGAGATGTTCAATCATCTGTTTGACAATATGCTGGGTGAAGGCGTTTCAGAAAAGCTTTTCGCAGGGAAATATAATACGCTTGTGACAGATCGGGCATATGGAGAACTGCTTGAGATCTGTTCGGAGCAGGTAAAATCCAATACTGCAGAACGAAATAAGATTGTCAGTAAATACAGACCTAACCGTGCACAAAGAAGAGCGAAGAAATAATGAATGTATTTTACGAAGACCTTCCGGAAACATTGGAAGTGGATGGAAAAGAGTATCCTATTATAACGGACTTCCGTGAATGGCTGCGTTTTTCTGATATGCTCAAATCGGATATTCCATCGCAATTCAAGTTGGAATTTCTGTCAGATATGTTTCTGGAAGACGTGCCAGATTTATATACGGAAGAGGACATTGAGATTGTAATGGATGCCATAACAGCCTTCTTGTCATTGTCTGCGTTGGAATTTCCTAAGCAGGAAAAAGAATCAGATGAAGAATTTGAAAATGCAGATTTTGAGGAAGAGTCAGTAAGAAAGGCTATTTATTATGAACAGGATGCTCCCTATATTATATCTGCATTTCGAAGGGAATATCAGATTGATCTTTTGTCTGTGGAATATTTGCATTGGTGGGAATTCCGAATGCTGTTGGATGGTTTAAGCGAAGACTGCCAGATCAAAAAGCGTATTTATTGGCGGACTTGTGATGTGAGTAAGATGGATAAAAATGAGCGGATGAAAATTTTAAGAATCCGCAGAAGTATCACGATACCGGAGGAGGAATATGTAGGTGATGAAGACATCGGAAATGCATTTATGTAAAGTCAAGAAGCCTCCGTTGGAACGAAAATGGTATCAGTGTCCGTACTGTCAAAAGTCGGCTCTGATTTATGACAATACTGCAGTGTGCAGTGGAGTTTTTATGAAATGTAAATTTTGCAAACAAGAATTTGAGGTGATAATAAAGCATTAGTGAGCCTGTGAGCCGTGCTATTTACCAGGAAAGGGTGATAGTATGGCCGTAGATGGGCATTTGAATTTTGATACAAAAATTGATGAATCCGGATTTAATATCGGAATAAAAAAACTTGGAAGTCTTGCCAAAGGCGGTTTATCAATACTTGGCGGTGCGATTGCCGGAGTGACATCAGCAATCGGAGTAGCGTCTACGGCTGCAATCAAAGTCGGATCAGATTTTGAAGCCGGTATGAGTAAGGTGTCAGCGATATCTGGTGCAACAGGGGATGAGCTGAAGGCCTTATCAGAAAAAGCCAAAGAAATGGGAGCAAAGACAAAGTTCTCTGCTACTGAAAGTGCCGAGGCATTCCAGTATATGGCTATGGCCGGCTGGAAAACAGAGGATATGCTTTCAGGTATTGAAGGAATTATGAATCTGGCAGCCGCATCTGGAGAAGACCTGGCAACGACTTCGGATATTGTTACTGATGCATTGACTGCATTTGGATTATCGGCAAAAGATTCTACCCATTTTGCAGATGTGCTTGCGCAGGCATCATCTAATGCAAATACGAATGTTTCCATGATGGGTGAAACATTCAAGTATGTTGCGCCTGTAGCCGGAGCTTTAGGATTCAGCGCAGAAGACTGCGCTACAGCTATTGGGCTGATGGCTAATTCTGGAATCAAGGCAAGTCAGGCAGGTACGTCACTCAGATCTATTTTTACCAGAATGGCAAAGCCGACTGATGAAGTTGAAGCTGCAATGACGGAACTTGGCTTATCTATTACCAATAGCGACGGATCTATGAAGTCCTTGAATGAAATTATGCTTGACATGCGACAATCATTTTCAGGACTTTCTGAAGCTCAAAAAGCACAGATGGCAGCAGCTATTGGCGGTCAGGAAGCTATGTCTGGACTGCTTGCCATTGTAAATGCATCAGATTCAGACTTTGATAAGCTGACAGCTTCGATTGAGAATTGTGATGGTGCATCAGAGAAAATGGCAGAGACCATGAATGATAATCTGACGGGAGCAATCACAATTTTTAAAAGTGCAGCTGAAGGACTTGGTATTGAGCTATACGAATCTATACAGAATCCGCTGAAGGATATTGTAAAACTTGGTACAGAGTATGTTGATCAGCTGACAGATGCTTTTAAAGAAAATGGAACAGATGGTCTTATAGATGCTGGTGGCAAGATTATTGCAGATCTGCTTACCGGAATTGCGGAAAAAACACCAGATGTATTAGAGTTATCACTTCATGTTCTCAAGGTTATCATTCAAAGTCTGACGGATAATATGTCACAGATGTCGGCAGCAGGAGCACAGATCGTAGTAACGCTTGCACAGGGAATTGCTGAGTTGTTACCAATGCTTGGCTCACTTGCTTATGACATTCTGACAAGGCTCTTGCAGGGAATCGTTGATAATGCTTCGACTGCAATGAAGTCCGGAACACAATTCTTAATAAGTATGATGGATGGAATCAGTTCAAAGTTACCTGAACTGGTTCCTCTTGCTTTTCAGGCATTACTTGCATTTGCGCAGGGAATTATTTCAAATCTTCCGGCAATAGCAGCAGCGGGATTGAATATGTTGGTTGCGCTTGCTGAAGGAATTGCAGATTCTCTTCCGATGCTGATCGAGCAGGTGCCGAAGCTGATTAATGAATTCTGTGATAATATCGATGAGCTATTACCGCAGATTCTTTTGACTGGTCTGAAGATAATTGCAATACTTGCGCAGGGAATCATTTCTAGTATTCCTGTAATTATAGAGAATGCAGGAGAAATTGTAAAAGCTATTATCAATGTGATATTACATCTTGATATGTTTTCGCTTGGATCCAATCTGATTAAAAAGTTTGGTGGCGGAATAAAGTCAATGTTTGGTAGCATTTCTGGAGTAATAAAGAATCTGCTTACAAAGATTACGAATCCATTTAACAATATTAAGTGGATCAGTATAGGTAAGCACATTGTAACTGGTATTGCAGCTGGTATTGTGGGTGCAGGTGGAGCTATTGTAAATGCTGTGAAGTCTGCAGCAAAGGATGCACTAAATGCGGCAAAAGATTTTCTGGGGATTCATTCTCCGTCTACGGTATTTAGAGATCAGGTCGGAAAGTACATGGCGCTAGGTATGGGAGAAGGTTTTGAAAAGAATCTTCCGGTAAATGATATTGGACAGAGTATTGATCGTGCCGTATATCAGATAGGAAATGCAGTAGAAACCGGAAAATCAGAAAAAATTCTGACGGAAACTCCTACAGGACATTCTGATTTGGAAGATCATGATAATGATTCACCTAAAGATGTTCCGATTGTGATTAATAATACCTTTGAAGTGGATGGGACTCCATTGGTTAGGAAGACGACAAAAGCGGTTATTAAACAGGTGTCTAAAGATTCAAAATCAAAAAGAAAGGCAAAGGGATAAGCAGTGGGAAAGTATTATTTTGACAATGGAATTGGAACATCCTTGGAGCTGGAATTACGGTTTTTGTCTTATCCGGAAATTGAAAGAGGGTATGAAGAAACAGTATTAAAGACTGTTCCTGGAAGAAAAGGAACAGTCACTATCCATACAGGAACCTATAGTGATACGACAATTCTTTGTCATTTACATTTAACAAAGGAAGCGGAATATCTTGAACAGGCTTATTTAAGAGCAAAAAGTTGGTTAAAAGATACAAAAACATTAGTGTTTTCAGATAATCCAAGCATGTTTTACAGAGTAAAAAAGGTTGAAGTCGGGAAACAAAATAAAGTTTATGGAAGGTTCGGAACTTTTGATGTGACTTTTACATGCGATCCAGGGGAATATATAGTTGAAGGAAAAAAGGAATACAAAATAAGCGAAATAGCTTTCAATCCATATAGCGAATGTTCCCCAATATATAAGATTACAGGCAACGGATCCTGTGTTCTCAAAGTCAATGGACAGCAAATAAAAGCTGATGTGACGAAAGAATTAACGATAGATACAGAACTTGAGATTGCATATTCGGATAAGGGGACAAAAAACACAGCAGTATCAGGCAATTATGAAAACATACATTTGATGAGTGGAGATAATGCCATTTCAATAACAAAAGGATTTGATTTGAAGATTATCCCCAATTGGAGGATTCTATGATACAGGCATACGGAAAAGGAAATAAAAATTTTGACAGGAATGCAGAAACTGTGCTTCATCCAGAATCCTGTGAATTAACTTGTGAGTTAAATGGCTCATGGACATTAAATTTATCACATCCAAAAGATGATGAAGGGCGTTGGAAGGGAATCAAAGAGGAAGGTGTTATTTCAGTTCCTACATTTATGGGAGAAAAACAGTTGTTTCGTATCTGCGAAATAGAGAGAACACTGGATAGCATAGAAGCTGTTGCGTATCCGATCTTTTTCGACAGTGCAGATGATTGTTTTATTGTTGATAAAAGACCTGAAGGAAAAAAAGGGCAGGAAGCATTAGACATTTTAATGAAGGATTCAAAGTATAGCGGGGAATCAGATATTACATCTGCTTCTACCGCTTATTTTGTTCGCAGAAATCTGATGGATGCTATCAATGGAAGCTCAAGTCCTACGTTTATTCAGCGATGGGGCGGTGAAATTCTGTATGATAACTATAAAATTATAATTAATAAGCAGGTAGGGAAAGATCGTGGTGCAGAAGTCCGATATGGAAAGAACATGGAAGAACTTGATCAGAGTATTGATTACTCAAATCTGGTGACGCGGATTGTTCCAATTTCCTATAATGGCTATACCTTAGATACAGATCGCCCCTGGGTGGACTCTCCATTGATTGACAAGTATGCAAAAATCTATACGAAAGAAATAAAATTTGAAAATGTCAGGCTAAAGGAAGAAGTTGAAGGAGATGTTGATGATGAGGTAATTGTATGTGATACGCTTCAGGAACTTCGAAAAGAGCTGAAAAAACAATGTGAAGAACAGTATGCAAGTGGGATTGATAAACCGTCAGTATCTCTTACCTGCAGTGTGGTTGATTTATCACAGACAGAGGAATACAAAGATTTTAAAGATCTTGAGCATGTTTCTTTAGGGGATACTGTTCGTTGTATCAATTATGATCTTGGAATCACGATTGATGCAAGAGTAATCAAGCTTACTTATGATTGTATTTTAAATAAAGTAGATACTGTTACAGTAGGTACTACAGAATACAATTTCTTCGATGATGCATATTCCACTGTCGATCGTGTTGATCAGTCGATTCGTCCGGATGGAACATTAATCGGACAGCAGATTCAGGGGATTATCAATGGGGTAAAGGCTCAAATGAAAGTGCAGTCAACCATTGCAAAAAAGCAGTCAGTTAGAGCAATTCTGTTTGAGGACTTAGATCCGGATTCTTCCACCTATGGGGCAATGTGTCTTGGAACTCTTGGATTTCAGATTGCTTCTACAAGGACTGCAGATGGAAGAGACTGGGACTGGAAAACCTTCGGAACCGGTGCAGGCTTCTTTGCGGATTGCATTGTAGCCGGAACCATGTTGGCAGACCGTATCAAAGGAGGCACGCTGACTCTTGGCGGTAAGAGCAATGGTGATGGAATTGCTACAGTGCTCAATGCAAAGGGCGATGAGGTTGTGAGGATATCCAATGAAGGGATTGAAATAAAGAATGGTACTTATGGAAATGCAAAGCTGAAGGATGGCGCATTGCTTCTGTATGACAAAAATGGAGCTGTGGTTGGAAAGCTGCAGTATGGAAGTAATCATATTGCGTTGGCAACTCAGGGAGACAATCCGGTCAATCTTTTCATGCGTAATAATGGAGACCTTGAAATGATGGCTTCCGGAACAATGGATGTCAGTACAGATGTTCTGAAAATAAATGGCTCTAAAGGCCAAACAGGAACAGCAGAGTTTTCAGATGGCTCCTATATGAAATACGTGGATGGAATCTTTGTCGGTGGAAAAACGGCAGAAGGAGGAACGATCGGATGAGCTGGACGATAGGAAATAAGTATCTGACGGAAGCTCAGATGCAGGGAAATGCGCTGGAAGTGTACAAGTATCTGTCGGCCCGTAAGTGGACATTAAATGCAATCGGCGGAATCCTTGGAAATATGGAGAAGGAGTCCAACATCAATCCGGGACTCTGGCAGAGTTTAAATGAAGGAAATTACAGCGGTGGTTTTGGATTGGTGCAGTGGACTCCGGCTACAAATTATACGAACTGGGCATCAGATAATGGATATTCCATCACGGATCCGGTCGGTCAGCTGTACTGGATCCACAATCTGTCAGCATCAAAAGGGCAGTGGATTTCGACCAGTGCATATTCAATGTCATGGGCAGAATTTAAGAGCAGCACAGAAACTCCGGAATATCTGGCCAGTGCATTTCTCAAGAATTTTGAGCGTGCCGGCGTAGAAGTAGAATCTGAGAGACGGAGTGCTGCAAGAAAGTGGTACAACTATTTAAAGGAAAATGGCGGGAATTCAGAAGTAATTGAGACTGCAGTAAAGTGGGCGATCTCCATTGCAAATGATGACAGTCACGGATATGATCAGACCAACAGAGACGGACCGGATTATGACTGTTCGTCTCTTATTTGTTGGGCATATTCAAAGGCAGGATTAAATACAAGACCAGGATACACGCCGGCAACCGGTTCAATGTACGATGTTTTTATTTCGGCAGGCTTTGAGGATGTGACCTCACAGATCAACCTGTCATCTGGAGCAGGTCTGATCCGGGGTGATGTGCTGCTGAAACCGGGAAGCCATACAGAAATGTTTATCGGGAACAGTCAGCTGGTCGGAGCATCGCAGAATGAGAACGGTGGTGTAACTGGCGGACAGACAGGAGACCAGACTGGGGAAGAGATCCATGTGCATGGTTATTATAACTTCCCGTGGCAGTATGTGCTGAGATATCCGGGAGGCGGCGGTGATCCGGAGCCGGAACCGAAGAATGTCAGTTTTGTAAGATGGATACCAGGATAATATCAGGAGGAAATGGAAAATGGATGCAATTAAAAGAGATATCTATGTATTGAGAGATACAATTCAGTATCGAATTGAAGTGACTCGTGGGACAAACATGATCCCGATCGAGCTGACCATAAGAGATTTTAATATTCCGACGACCGCAACAGCAGTGGCTTATGCATTCTCTTCAAGAAACGATGAACCAAGTAAAATGATGTGCGATATCGTAGAGAAGACGATTAAATTCACACCATCAGGCGTATTCTTTGAAACTGGATTAAATCAGCTCATGATCAGAATCATTAATGATGGAAAACGGCTGATCTCATTTGAAGTGCCGGTGTGGTGTAAGGATAATAAGATTAGAGAGTCTGATAAGAGTGAGGAAGATCAGCAGACGTTGATTGAGCAGCTGCTGGAGAAGAATGGGAATCTGACAGATCAGGTTGATAAGGAGCGTAAGAGAATCGATAATCTTGTAGCACCCGGAAAGTCAGCAATTGGACTGGCGAAAAAGCAGCTGACCAAAGATGCAAATAAACTGTCACAGACAGAAGGAAGTCATACACACAGCACATCATGGACCAGTACTGGATCAGATGATGATGCAACGTTTCTGGCATCTGTGAAGGATAAAAATGTATTTGTACTGGATTGTTTTTGCCGTACTCATAGCAGTAAAACAAATACATGGGGAAATACATATCACGAAGCAGAAGCAGCTATAACAATTAATGGTGATACTGTGTCTGTGAATGCAACATACAAGACAACAGATACCAATACAGATGCAGCTATATTTACGGTAGTGTTAGGGTATGACGAAGATAACAGGGAAATTGCAGATATCAGAGTAGATTCAGACGGGGTAACACATGATAGTGCCGGGGCAGCAGTAAGAGCACAGACTAAAGATGTGCCGGCAATGAGAGATTGCTTGCAGAGTCCATATGTGGATATAGATCTGTTGGAGCTGGGAAATATCAATAAGAGTACCGGGGAAGAGGAAGATTCTACAAAGATTTTACGATCTGAAAGATTTAAGTGGAATAAAGGTGGTAAAATCACTGCACCTAGCGGGTATGTTATAACAACTGCAAATTATACTTTGCAAACCCATATAGGTGACAATGGAGCATATACAAGAGAAGTATATCAGTCAACAGGTGGATATGCGAATGGAATGTCGCATCCACAGGCAGATAGCGATAAAGATGTCAGAAGACTTCTGATTAAACGGTCTGATGGGGCGGACATCAATGTGGAAGACCTCAGAGGAAAGATTACAACAAATGTGTCGGATTTGAGAGCTATGGATGTGCTTGATAAGATGCAGGAAGAGATTGAAAATGTGCAGGTCGATACGGATACGACACTTACAAAAGAAGGTGCACCGGCAGATGCAAAAGAAACAGGAAATAGAATCACAAAGACTGAAAATTGTTTGAAAAGTCCATATGTAGATATTGATTTCTTGGAATTAGGAGATATCAATAAAGATACTGGTGCAGAGGGAGCTTCTACAAAAGTACTGAGATCGAAAAAATTCCGTTACGATAAAGATTTTAGCGTGACGGTGCCGGATGGATATTTATTGGCAAGTGTGGGATATGATGTTATTGAAAGTGATTCAGGAACAAAGGAAACATATAGTTCGGCGTTCTGGTACGATTACTTTAAAGGTCAGAATAATTTCAAAAAGGGTTCAGGTACAAATATAGTTGCCAGAAGATTATTGATCAAGCGTTCTGATGGAGCAGATATCAATAAAGCAGATCTGAAGGGCAGGATTGAAACAAATTTGGAAGCATTGCAGGCGATGGATGCAATCAAGAATTTGCAGGAGAAGCAGATTGAAACTGATCCGACATTGGAAAATGAGGGGATGGCAGCAGATGCAGCTGAAACTGGGCGCAGAATTTCGCTGTTGGAAAATGATACAAATGATATCGTAACAAAAAATATTGCGAGGGTAGACAATCTTATCTCGGAAGGTACTCAAGGTGCAACGGCGGTTAAGAATGATGATGGAAGTATTGTTGTAACTCCGGAAAAAGCGTGGGGACGATATGATTTTAGATATAAGCTTCCAAATAACGGAGCAAAAAGAATATATTATTTGTCTGTAAATTTCACGAAAGAAGATACAAATATAGAGCCATCTGTTTCTCTATATTTGTATGATAGTAACAACAAGAATCTGCAAATACCGACAACAAGAGTAAGGTCAAGTACTAGAAATGGAATATCATATGATTATTGTGCAATCTTTGAATATAAAGAAGAAGCACAATACGAAGCAACGCAAATAGATATAGGAGTTATGACTAATACAGACGTTCCGTATACTATTACAAAAGAATCTATGGTACTTATCGATGTAACAGAATTAGCAGCAACTATTGACGATTATAGTGAATTACTAAGTATATGTCAAAGTTACTACTATGGAACAGATTATAAAGAACGATATACTTTTTCTGAGACAGCAAAAACAGCTGAGACAGCAAAAACAGCTGAGACAGCAAAAACAGCTGAGACAGCAAAAACAGCTGATAAACTAATCTTTGAAAAACCAGTATATACGGAATGCATAAAAGTGAAAAATTCTCATTTCGGTTATGTTCATTGGTCAGAGTGCAGTAAAGAGAAAAAATATTTGTATGTAATTCAAGGAAGCAAAGAAGATTTATCGAATATTGCTGGTGCTCCCATTGGATTCATTAATAATGCGGGAACTTGGGGGACATCTCCGGGTGGTACTACATTAAATGATACCACAACGTATTCTGTTATAGTTGCTAGTGAAAATGATAGACTTAATGATTTGCGAATAAGCATGAGAAATAATACTTCAACAATCGAAGTGGATTTAAAAATCTATGATGTTACAGACATAAAGACTGTTGATAATACATATGTTACTAATTTATTGAATACGCCAGAAGAAATTAGCTATAATGAATTACTTGAAATAGTTGATAAGAAAATTCAAGAATCAAAATCTGAGTCAGAGATGGCGATGAATAGTACTTGGAAAGGGAAAAATGCATTAGTTATAGGCGATAGCATCACAGCAGCACAGAAATGGCAGAAAAAACTAAACACTTTACTTGGAATGAATGTCACTACTCATGCAAAAGGTGGAGTCGGAACAATTGCAATGGTAGATGGAGACAAAGGACTGGGCGGTGATTATGATAATGAAACTTCTGCTAGCGGAACATTAAAACCTTTATCGGTCGATGATGTAAAAGATAAGGATTTAATCATTGTACTTCCGGCATACAATGACAGAGGAAAAGAAGATGGAACCGTTGGTGATTGCTATAATCCAGACGGAAGTGGTCAACAAACGATTGCCGGAATTGTTCAGTATACAATCAATAGAATCTATGACACATTAAAAGAAGCAGAGAATCTGACTTGTAAAGTATTATATGCAACACCACATTGTGCTGGAAGATATCCATATATTGATGCAGACGGTTATGATGAATATCCATCTGGAACAGGAAGAACAATGGAAACACTTGCCAATACAATTGTTGCTGTTTGTAATCATGCAAACATTCCAGTATGTGATTTATGGCATAACTCTGGTATCAATAAATTTACATGGAATGTATTTGGACACAGTTCCAATGCGATCAATGAAAATTATAGTCCATATAAATTAGATTCATCTGGTAATCCAGTAAACACAAATCGTATCAGATACGCAAAAGGTGAATCTTATTATCAGATAAGAGATGGTGAAGTAGTACTTGAAGAATATACAGGCTCACAACCATTCCCGTATAATGGCGATCAGTTACATTGCAGTAATAATGGATATGACAGATTAGGGGATTGTATTGTAGGTGCAGTTGTTGCACATTATGGTAATTAACTTGGAAACACTCTCTTTTTGTCGTATAATGACGATGAAGGGAGCGTGAAACATATGTGCAAAGAAATTTGGAATAACATAGCAAATGTGTCGTCAATTGCTACATTGATTTTGTTTGTATTCTATTTTATAGGACGATGGTGGAGTAGTAATGTTGAAAAGAAAGATTTGTATGAGAAAATAGATATTCAATCGGTAGATGAAGAAGAAGATATAGATGTAATCAATATAAATGGAAATGAGATTATAAAAGTAGAATCGGAAAAATATCTAAATTGGATAAAATTTTATGATGCAAAATGGGATGGAAATGAAGCTATAAAAACAAATTTCATAAAATCAGTTAAAAATATAAATAGAAATGAGCCTCAATATTTTAGAGTCAGTATTCCGGATGGAATTCCCAACACGATTATGGAATATCAACGTTCAGATTATGTAGAAGGAAGTTTTACAGTTAGGAATGATGGAAGAGGAACGGGATACAATGCTTCGGATTTTAAATTAAAAAAAACAATACGAAGTCGATTGTATTACATGTTGAAATAATTATAGACTTGTGTTGCCGCAGGATAATACCTGCGGTATTTTTATGGAGAAAATCATATGGAAATTAGAGCAAGACCGAGAGGTCTTATTTTTGTACCTAAATTTAAGAAGAGAAAGGAAAACGTATGGAAACAATTATTTCAGCCTGCATCTCAGCAGGCGCAACACTAGTGATCTGCTTGCTCAGCAATCATGGTCAGCAGGAAAAGACAAGAGCCTTGATGGAATATAAGCTGGATGAACTCACAAAAAGAGTGGATGAGCACAATAACGTGGTTGAGCGAACATATAATATTGAAGAGAGACTTTCCGTCCAGGAAGAACAGATTAAGGTAGCAAATCATAGAATTGAAGATTTGGAGAAGGGAGAATGATTATGAACGTAGAAACATTAATGCAGTATATGAGTTATATTTTGGCAGGAATCGGAGTGTTGGCATTCCTGGTCAGTGTGATTGTGCAGGCGATCAAGGAAATGCCGGTTCTGAAAAAGGTACAGACAAATGTGGTTGCGCTGATCACAGCGTTGATCCTGACACCGGTATCAGTAATTATCTTGTGTACATATTATGTTATTACAATTAAGTGGTATTACATTTTCGCTTCTTTCGTTGCTGCATTCATCGTGTACCTAGTGAGTACCGGTGGATGGGAGAGAGTAACCGAAATGTGGAATCGTAATAAATATAGTAAGAAATAGAATTGCGCCGGCGCAAAAGAAAGGAGACAAATTATGGCATTAAATGGAATTGATATCAGTGGATGGAACAAAGGAATCAATGTAACTGCAGTACCGTGCGATTTTGTGATTGTTAAGGCAACCCAGGGAACAAGTTATACAAACCCTGATTGCGATCGGGCATATCAGCAGGCGAAAGCTGCAGGAAAGCTCCTGGGAGTATATCATTATTTTTCAGGCGGTGATCCGAACAAGGAAGCAGCCTTTTTCGTGGATAGCATCAAGAACTATATCGGAGAAGCACTTCTTGTCCTTGACTGGGAAGAGAAGCAGAATGCAAAGTTCTCACAGGGACCGGCAGTTGCAAAACTGTTCCTGGATAGAGTGGCGGAACTTACCAGAGTGAAACCATTGGTCTACATGTCAAAAAGTGTGTGCCGCCAGCATGACTGGTCAGATGTGGCAGCAGAATATGATCTGTGGGTTGCACAGTATGCAAATGATAACAGTACCGGATATCAGAAAAATCCGTGGACGGATAATAAAGGCTGGGGAGCGTGGGGAACACCGGCGATCTTCCAGTATTCGGAAAACGGTCGCTTGTCCGGTTATAACGGAAAACTGGATATCAATATTGCATATATGGATAAGACAGCATGGAAAGCGTATGCAAAAGGAACTACAGCCATCCCAGCGCAGAAGCCGAATGCACCGACAGGATCAACACTGGATCTTGTGTATGGTGTGATGATCGGACGATTCGGGACAGGAGAAGCAAGGAAAAAGGCATTGGGCAGCAGATACAATGAGGTCCAGAAAGAGATTGATCATATCGCCAGTGTATCTGTAAAAATACTGGCAGCAGAAACCAAAAAGGGAAGATATGGCAATGATAAAGTAAGAAAAGCAGTATTAGGAAGTAAATACGATGCTGTTCAGAGAATCATCAATGGAACGGGGACAAAGAGTAGTGTTGTATATTATACTGTGAAGAAAGGTGATACACTGTCAGGTATTGCAAAAAAATATAACACTACAACGAAAAAGCTTACAGAGTTAAATAAGATTTCAAATCCAGACAAGATTTATGCTGGTCAGAAACTTCGTGTTAAATAATCAGTAGTAAGACAATTCTATATGAAATACCCCGGAGTGATTGACTCCGGGGAGAAATATTGTATCATCTGATTTCGTGTTGCATTTTGATGCATTTCGTGTTGCATAGAATTGTAAAATATCTATATTTTTTCTAAAATATTAGAATCATTACGAATAATAAAAATGCGGAGAACCCTTATTTTATAGGCATTCTCCGCATCTTTGCATATTCTGCACTTTTTCTTAAAAGTGGACCTGGCGGGAATCGAACCCGCGTCCAAAAACCTGTCCCATGTACTTCTACTATCATAGTCAGTTATTTAGCATTCCCTCTGCCGCACGAAAACTAACATCCTTACGGGTTCAGTAGCTTCATAATACGCCTGACGGCTCAAAGCTTTGCCGCCATCGTTTCTCACATGTTTGATGCCAGATTCCTAAGGTGTGAGTGCCTCAGGGCTGACATGCAGCAATTAGGCTGCAGCTAATTCGAAATTATCGTTAGCGTTTAATTTTAAGTTTGCGATTTGACGCATCTTCCTGCGGATAGCTTCTCCATCTTCGAGATCCCTGTCGAAACCAGTACAAGCCCTGATCAGGACTGCAGGATCAATCTGCAGCATACATTTTCATGTACTGTCAATGTAACTTTTTCAGTCACACATATAAATATAGTAAAAAAGATGGGCGCTGTCAAGGGTGAAAAAGGCGATTTTAGATTAAAACGTATATCATGAAGCAATCAAATCATGTTATACTAGAGTGTGTTAAAAGCATAGATAGTGCTGTGGAAAACTGATACAATTTTTATATGCTCAGTTGATTTTCTGTTTTATATATTAGGAAAGTGCTCTTTCCTAATATATAAAAACGCTCCGCGAGGATGCGCACTGCGGCGTACAAGGAAGATGTCGCAAGCGACCGCCGCAGGCGCTAGAATGTGCCAAGGCACATTCTTTGTTCTAACACAAAGGTAGATCAGAGATTAAAGTAGCGATTAAATTATCCGAAAAAATTCAAAAAAAGTCCAGCTAATAAATGTCAATAGATAAACAAAAAATATTTTTTGCCTAAAAAAGGGTAGACTTTTCCCTTG
>NZ_CAKRDI010000033.1 GCF_934309415.1 uncultured Mediterraneibacter sp. | reverse complement strand
GTATGTAAAGTACTCACTTTATTGTGCGATACTTACCTTTAGGTAAGATAGGAATGAGAGGGATTCCATAGCCTGTTCTGCCGCCGCTGCCGGGTCGGTTGCGGCTTGCTGTACCAGTTTTTCCCTTGCTATTTTCTTCCGGCTCTTGTGGGCTTCCAGACGTTCTGATTCCTCCGGCGTTAGGGCTTTCCCCTCTTTCTGGGCGGCGGCAAGCTCTTTGAGCGTCCTTGTTTCGGCGCGGAGTGCCTTTGCTATGCTGGCTATGGTTTCCCCGGCAAGGACGCTCTGGAAGATACGGCGCACAACGGCGGCGGCTTCCTCGTCAATTATCCATTCGCCTTTTTACTCTTTGGAAGCGCTTATTTTGGAAGTGAAGAGGAAATGGAATACTGCTATCCACTGATGAAAGATTGGGGAGACTTTATTGACCGGGGAGATATGGCGAGAGGAGAACGCAAATATCTCTTTGATTTTATGGATACATTTGGTGATTGGCTTGCACTGGACGGACCGACACCGACCAGCTTCAAAGGAAGCACAAACGATACATTTATTTCATCGGTTTATTATTATCGTTCTGCACAGATTGTGCGTCAAATGGCAGAACTTTTGAATAAAGCAGAAGATGCAGTACATTATTGTGAATTGGAAGAGAAGATCAAACAGGCAGTGTTGGATGAATTCTTTACACCGACAGGAAGACTTGCAATTGACACACAGGCAGCATATGTGATTGCGTTGAAGTTTAAAGTTTATCTGGATCGTGAACGAATCGTAGAGCAGTTCAAGGCAAGATTAAAGCAGGATATGTATCAGATTAAATGTGGATTCGTAGGAGCACCGCTTCTGTGTACCGTACTTGCAGAGGCAGGAGAATATGAACTGGCATATGACTTTCTGTTAAAAGAAGGGTTCCCAAGCTGGCTCTACAGTGTGAATCTCGGAGCGACAACCGTTTGGGAGCGTTGGAATTCGGTAATGCCGGATGGTACGATCAGTGATACCGGAATGAATTCTCTGAACCATTATGCATATGGTTCTGTTATGGAATTTGTTTATGCATATGCAGCAGGAATCCGTCCGCTGGAGGCGGGATTTAAGAAAGTTGTAATTGCACCGCATCCGGATGTGCGTATTCCGGAAATCGCATGCAGTTATGATTCCGTCAGCGGTCGTTATGTATGCAACTGGAAGATTGAAAAAGACGGAACATTTATGGCTCATGTTGAAGTTCCGTTTAACTGTGAAGCTGTAGTGGAACTTCCGGGACATGAGAAGGAACAGATGACATTGTCGGCAGGAAGTTATGATTTCTCATATGCACCAAAAGAAGATTTGAGAAAACCATACGGAAGAAATACCACCTTGGCAAGAATCGCAAAAGATGGACCGGAAATGGGAATTCTTGGGAAATATACACCTGCATTGGCAGGAATCGCAGCATCGGGAGCCCCGGAGATGGGAGCAAATTCACTGGAAGATCTGTCGCATATGGGATTCTTGCCATTCGACCCGGCTGCACTTGAGACAGCGATGGGGGAGATTTCAGAGATTGTTGTAGGATAAGGACAAAATTGATTTATAGGACGAGTTTTTTGTAGAAAAATTTAGAGTAATACAAACAGAAAATCGCCAGTTGACAGTGAGGTACTGTTGACTGGCGATTCTTTTCAATGTCAAAGTATGTAAGAGAAGTTGTCAGTGGCAGGTTCTCTGTATGATTTCGTCTAACTTATTGATATCATGCAATCTGTGTCTATAGAAATAAAAATTTCGCGAAATATAATGTTTATTTTAGGAAATAACGAAAGTAAAAACATATGTTTCGCGAAATAAAAACAATTTGCGAAAAATATAATCTTAATTTCGCAATTTCTTGTTATATTTCGCGAAATAGTGTAATATAAATTATATAAAGAACGGATTTTGGGAAATATAAGTATGAGGTGAGTGTGGATGGAAACAAGATGGCTGAAAGCAAAAGAGCTTGCAAAATTGTGGGGACTTTCGTCTAGAAGAGTGAACCAACTTTGCAAAGAAAATTTGTTGCCAGGTGCATACAAAGATGGTAAATTCTGGATGATTCCAGCAGATGTAACGAAGCCGGAAAATGTGCGAAAGAAAAAAACGCAATTGGAAGAGGCACAAGTCAAAACTTATGTTACCAGACCATGTCCGGTTGGAATTACATCTTACAAAGAGGTGTCGAAAGAGTGTTATTATGTAGATAAGACACTGCTGATTAAGAATATTATTGATGACCATAGCAAAGTATTTCTTTTTACAAGACCGAGAAGATTTGGCAAGACACTTATGATGGATATGGTCAGAACATTTTTTGAAAAGTCGGATGTGAACACAGCTTCATATTTTGAAAATAAGAAAATCTGGAAGGCGGGACAACAGTATCGAGAATATCAGGGGAAATATCCGGTTGTTTTCTTCTCTTTTAAGGATGCACATCAGACAAAATGGGAAGAGATGTACAAAAGTCTTTGTTTTACAATAAAAGAGGAATTTTCAAGACATATGGAACTCTTGTCCAGTGAAGTTCTTACAGACTATGATAAAAGATATTTTGAAAATATTCTGAATGACAGGGCAGAAAGTACAGAGTATCAGTTTGCACTTGGAAAATTGTCTTCTATGCTAGCTACGCATAATAAGAGCAAGGTTATTATTATTATTGATGAATATGATACTCCGATTCAGCAAGGATATTTACATGGATATTATGATAATGTTGTAGGTTTTATGAGAAATTTATTTTCGGCAGCATTAAAAGATAACGAGAATCTGGAATTTGGAATTTTGAGCGGAATTCTGAGAATCGCGAAAGAAAGTCTGTTTAGCGGATTGAATAATTTAGTAGTGAATACAATACTGGATGAAAAATATTCGGAGTATTTTGGATTTACACCGCAAGAAGTTCAGGAAATGGCTGCATATTATGGAGAAACGGAAAAGGTGCAAGAGATAAGATCCTGGTATGATGGTTATTTATTTGGAAAGCAGGAAATCTATAATCCGTGGTCTGTAATTAACTATTTTAGTAATGAATGTAAACCGAAAGCGTTTTGGTCCAGAACAAGTGGAAATGAAATTATCAGTCAGATGATCCAAAATTCAAATAAACAGATATATGAGAATTTAACACTTTTGTTACAAGGAAAAGAAGTACAGGCAATTGTTGATACAGATATCATTTATCCGGAGATTGATGAAAACTCAGATGCAATTTACAGTTTTTTGCTTGTTTCCGGTTATTTGCGTGTGACGGATGTAATCAGTGAGATGAATGATACTCCAATTTGTTCACTGGCAATTCCGAACAGAGAAATCAAGAGTGTATTTCAGAAAGAAATTATGGAGCAGAATAATAAGTTGTTTACCGGTACAATTCTGAGAAATTTTGAATTGTCGTTGAGAACAGGAGATGCAGAACTTTTCACTGATACGTTGCAGAGTTATCTTATGCAATCAGCAAGCTGCTTTGATACTGCACAGGAAAACTTTTATCATGGGACAGTATTTGGAATGTTGGCGATTATGTCTGATAAGTATTATATCTCTTCTAACAGAGAGTCAGGAGATGGAAGACTTGATATTCAGCTTGAGCCAAAAAATAAAAAGCAGATGGGATATATCATAGAGTTTAAGGCAGGAAAAGAGTTGGAGAAGAAACAGTTGGAACGGCTTGCAGAACATGCGATTACACAGATTCATGACAAGGATTATTTGAAAGATATGAGATATCGTGGAATTAAAAAGATAGGATTGTTTGGTATTGGATTTTGTGGGAAACATGTGGTTGTGAGATATGAGGCAGATTAGGAGGGCGTATAAATGGGAATATATTTAAATCCAGACAGCAGCAAGTTTGAAGAAGCTGTGAATTCAGATATCTATATTGATAAAACGGGATTATTGACATATACCAATTCTGTGCTGCATACTATGCAGAAATATATTTGCATTAGCCGTCCAAGACGTTTTGGAAAATCGATTGCGGCAAATATGCTTACTGCATATTACAGTCGCGGATGTGATGCAAGGCAGTTGTTTTCAAAGTTTGAAATTGCAAAGAGCAGCGAATTTGAAAAGTATCTGAATCAATATAATACGGTGTCTGTTAATATGCAGGAAATTTTAAGCCGAAGTAATAATATTTATGAATTAATTGATCGATTTAAAAGACTTATTATCCGAGAACTGAAAGGTGAATATCCAGATGTGGATTATTTTGACGATACAGATCTGATTGAGTGTATGCAGGATGTATATGCACAGAAAAAGCAGGCATTTGTAGTGATTCTTGATGAATGGGATTGCATTTTCAGAGAGTATAAAGAGGATAAAGAAGCACAGGAAAAATATCTTGATTTTTTAAGAGATTTATTAAAAGATAAAGCTTACGTTCATCTTGCATATATGACAGGAATTCTTCCGATTAAAAAATATGGAACACATTCTGCATTGAATATGTTTGATGAATTTTCGATGATCGATCCGGGACCGTTAGCACGTTATGTAGGTTTTACAGAAGAGGAAGTTCGGGCATTATGCGAGCAGTATCATATGGATGTGACGGAAGTTAAGAGCTGGTATGATGGATATTCATTTGAAAACAGTGTATCTATTTACAGTCCTCGATCCGTTGTGAGTTGTATGCGTTTTGGAAAGATAGGGAATTACTGGAATCAGACAGAAACTTTTGAGGCACTGCGGATTTATATAGACATGAATTTTGAAGGATTGAAAGATGATGTTTTAAGTATGATCGCAGGCAACTCTGTTCCTGTAAATATCGGAAGTTTTGCAAATGATATGTCGACCTTTCATACAGAGGATGATGTTTTGACACTTTTAATCCATTTGGGATACGTGTCTTATGATTATGACAATAAGAGGGTAAAAATTCCAAATGAGGAAGTTAGGACAGAATATGTCAACAGTGTATCTGCTTCTGATTGGGGTGAAGTGTCAAGATCACTCAAAAGTTCAGCAGATACATTGGAAGCAATTTGGCAGAATCGACCGGCACAGGTAGCAGAAGCTGTCAGACAGGCACATTTTGAAACTTCACATATTCAGTATAATGATGAAAATGCCTTGAGTTATACGATTTCGCTTGCATTGTACGCTGCAAGAAACTTTTATACTATTTATCGTGAATTTGCCGGAGGAAAAGGATTTGCAGATCTGGTTTTCTTACCTAGAAGAAAATTCCCTGAGAAACCGGCAATTGTAGTAGAATTGAAATGGGATAAAAGTGCAGAAGGAGCAATTGCACAGATTAAGAAAAAAGAGTATTGCAGAAGCCTGGAGGAATATCAGGGAAATTTGATTTTGGTTGGAATTAATTATGATAAGAAGTCAAAAGAACATGAATGTATAATTGAGAATATAAGGATAGAATAGGGTGAAAATAAAGAAATGAAAATATGCCGGATTCTTCTAAAAAAGCTACATGGAGAAGTATGATACTGCACTCTGAAATAAGAGTATAGAATCTTAAAAAATGTAGTGGATTTAAAATGGAGGAGTAAGAAGATGAAGGCATTTATTTTTGATCTTGATGGAGTGATTGTATTTACAGATAAATTTCATTATCAGGCATGGAAGAAAATGGCAGACAGAATGGGAATTTACTTTGATGAGACAATCAATAACAGCTGCAGATGTGACAGATCAGGTTCGTGATACACTGAAAAGACTTCATGAGGCCGGATTTAAACTGGCGATTGGTTCTTCAAGTAAAAATGCAAAATTTATTTTGGAAAAAGTTGAATTATTAGATGTGTTCGATGCAATTTCGGATGGAAATAATATTACACATTCAAAACCAGATCCGGAAGTATTCTTAAAAGCAGGAGAATTCCTCAGTGAGAAACCGGAAGACTGTGTTGTTGTAGAAGATGCTTATGCAGGAATTGATGCGGCTAAAGCAGCAGAGATGGAAGCTGTTGGAATCGGTGATGCATCAAGATATGAGAAAGCAGATTATAAGATTCAGAAATTTGAAGAATTGTTACAGATTGCGGGAATTGAATAGAATTGAGATGAAGAGCAGGAGAAATCTTGCTCTTTTTTCTGGCATGGTGTCTAAACAATAAGTTATGTAAGCAGCTTTTAAGTGTCGAAACTTAACACATTTCAATAAAAACAAAATTCCCTTGCAACAATATATTTTCTATGTTATTCTAAATCCACGCAAAAAGTATTCATCTATTTGCAAAGGTATCTATTAATCAAATCGCTATTTCAATTCATAAGCTCAATTATTCGAGTAGATAATCCGATGAAAACAAAGAGGTAGCAGCTAATTAAAAAATGCATACAAGTACTTTCATAGGTAAAATCTATGTGATAAACTATATTCAAAGAGAAATTCTTGTCTTAATCGTGTTGTTTTTCGTTGCCATGCATGTGCTAAAAAGATCTGGTGAATCTTTCTATTCTTATTTAGTAATTTCACAGGACTTATGTTATACTGTGGATAAGTTAAAATGCAGAGGAGAGGATACAAATGGGAATCTATTTGAATGGGACAACAGCATATACTTTGTACAAAAGCGAAACAGTAAAGCCTTATTTTATAGATAAAACAGCTTTGTTAGAGCAGTTGTTTCCTCTGGTAAATGAAGGAAATAATTATATTTGTATTACCCGACCACGAAGATTTGGAAAAACAGTTACAGCCAATATGATTGCTGCATTCTTTTCAAAGGCCAAAAATGCAGATGACATATTTGGAAAATGTATGATATCGCAAAATGCGGAATATACAAAATATCAGAATCAATATTCAGTTATTCATATATCCTTTAATGATTTACCTAAAAGATGCAAATCGTATGAGGAATACATTGAAAGAATTGAAAAAAGGTTGATAAAAGATATTTGTTTAGAATATCCGGATATTGAAATTCTGGAAGATGAAGCTGTCTGGGATATTTTAAATGAAATATATGCTTATGATATAAATGCACGATTTATATTTGTGTTTGATGAATGGGATTTTATTTTTCATCAGGAATTTGTTACGGAACAAAACAAGAGAGAATATCTGTTATTTTTACGTAACTTGCTAAAAGACCGTCCCTATGTATTGTTAGCATATATTACCGGAATTCTTCCAATTGCGAAGTATTCCAGTGGCTCTGAGCTTAATATGTTTATGGAATATACGATGATTTCGGAAGAAAAATTTAGTGACTCTTTTGGATTTACAGATTCAGAGGTTGATGAATTATATAAGCGATATAAAGGGAACACAGAGCAGATAAAAGTGAGTCGAGAAGGATTGCGTATTTGGTATAATGGCTACCATACTTTCCGGGGAGAGAGCGTATATAATCCACGGTCTGTTGTTTTTGCACTTGTGAATAATAATCTTGCATCTTATTGGACAAGTTCAGGACCTTACGATGAAATTTATTATTATATTGAACATAACATAGATGATGTGAGAAATGATCTGGCACTTATGGTATCAGGTGAAGCAGTTCCGGCTAAGATTCAGGAGTATGCAGCAACTTCAATGAATCTTACTACACGAGATGAAATTTTTTCAGCAATGGTAGTTTATGGATTTTTAAATTATGAAAATGGAAAAGTCAGTATCCCAAATAAGGAATTGATGGATAAGTTCTCGGACATGCTGCGAAAGGAATCTTCGTTAGGTTATGTTTATCGTCTTGCACATGAGTCTGAAAGAATGTTATATGCGACATTACATGGTGATGTTAAAACGATGAATGAGCTTCTTGAGTATGTTCATGATACAGAAGTTCCACTTTTGTCTTATAATCATGAAACAGAGCTTTCGGCAATTATTAATTTGATTTATCTTGCAGCACGAGACCAGTATCGAGTAGAACGTGAAGAAAAAGCTGGTGTTGGATATGTTGATTTTATATTTTATCCATATGATAAAACAGCGGATTGTCTAATATTAGAATTAAAAGTAGATCATACACCAGAAGAGGCAATCCAACAGATTATAGATAAGAAATATGCAATGCGATTTTCAGGAAAACTCGGGGAAGAAAAAATATATACAGGAAGAATCCTAGCAGTTGGAATTGGTTATGATAAGAAGACGAAGAAACATGATTGCAAAGTTCAAGAGCTTTAGTGAAAATGAAATAGTTTGATGAGGAAGTTTATGATAAAATATAGAAAGATAAAGAATTTTTGATTGATATATTATAAGGCAGGTGACACAATGAGCTTATTTGTAAATCCGGACAACAGTGCATTTCAGGCAGCTTTAAATGCAAGCATTTATGTAGATAAAACAGAACTTATTCAATATACAAATAGTATTCTTGAATTGACAGATGCGTTTATCTGTAACAGTCGTCCTCGAAGATTTGGTAAGTCAATTACGGCGGATATGCTTACAGCTTATTATAGTAAGGGATGCGATTCTAAACAGATGTTTTCAAATCTGCAAATCGGGCGGGACAAGAATGGAATGAAATATATGAATCGGTATGATGTGATTCATTTTGATGTGCAGTGGTGTATGGAGCCGGCTGGTGGACCGGAAAAGGTAGTTGATTTTATTACAGAAAGTGTTCTTGCCGAATTACATGAGATATATCCAGAGCAACTTCCGGAGAAAGTTTCCTCTCTGCCGGAAGCATTGTCTCTGATCAATGCATCTACAAAGAGAAAATTTGTAATTATTATTGATGAATGGGATGTCCTGATTCGTGATGAAGGGGCAAATCAGAAGATACAGGAAGAATATATTACATTTCTCAGAGGTATGTTTAAAGGAACGATGCCAACAAGGTATATTGCACTGGCGTATCTGACAGGAATTCTGCCGATTAAGAAAATAAAAACACAGTCCGCACTTAACAATTTTAATGAATTTACGATGTTAGATGCAAGAGGATTTGCAAAGTATATGGGTTTTACGGAAGAAGAAGTCAGAAAATTATGTCAGCAATATAATCGGGATTTTGACAAAGTAAAACATTGGTATGATGGTTATTTATTGGAAGAATATCAGGTGTACAATCCGAAAGCAGTAGTAGAAGTACTTTTATGGGGAAAGTATCAGAGGTATTGGTCACGAACTGGTACCTATGATGCAATTGTTCCATTGATCAACATGGATTTTGATGGTTTGAAAAATGCGATTATTACTATGCTTTCAGGATCTCAGGTTGCAGTAGATATTTCCTGCTTTCAGAATGATACGATAAATTTTACAAATAAAGATGATGTGCTTACGTATTTGATTCATTTGGGATATTTGGGCTATGATCAGAAAACACAGAAGGCATTTATTCCAAATGAAGAAATTCGACAGGAACTTACAGCGGCTACAAGAAGAAAACAGTGGAATGAAATGATTACATTCCAGAGAGAATCAGAGGAATTACTTGAAGCTACATTGGATATGGATTCAGAAATTGTAGAAGAAGAAATTGAAAAGATTCATATGGAATATGCTTCAACAATTAAGTACAATGATGAAAATTCATTGAGCAGCGTCCTGACAATTGCATACTTGAGCTCTATGAAATATTATTTTAAACCAGTGAGAGAGTTGCCAACAGGAAGAGGATTTGCAGACTTTGTTTATCTTCCAAAACCGGAATACGTGGGGGAGTATCCAGCATTACTGGTGGAATTAAAGTGGAATGAGAAAGCCATAACAGCGATACAGCAGATAAAAGACAGAAGATATCCAGAGACATTGGAGAAATATACTGGGGATATTCTTTTAGTTGGAATTAATTATGATAAAAAGAGTAAGGTACATGAGTGCGTAATAGAACAATATTGTAAAGGTAAGGAATGAAAAATGATTTGGAACAATAGACAGTAACATTATCATTTATTTGAGTGCAAATGTAGTTTAAGTTAAAAGTCAGATAAAAAAGAATCATGATTATGAAAATAGCTGCCAGATGAAAGTCCGGCAGCTATTTTCATGCTTTAGAATATAAAAATGAGTTCGAAATCAGAAATCTAATTCCATTTCTTTTTATAAATCAGATACAGAGGCAGTCCTACGAATACCATTCCACCGATCATATTTCCGAGTGTAACCGGAATGAAATTATGCAGACTGTTCAGTGGTGTCAGGGAAGCAATCTGTTCTGCTGTGATTCCGTAAGCTTCCTGAGCTTTTGCTACGTAATCCGGATTAGCAGCAGCCATAATTCCTGCTGGGATGTAGAACATATTTGCAACGCAGTGTTCGAATCCGCCGACAACGAAAGCACAGATTGGAAAGAAGATTGCCCAGACTTTTCCTGCGATATCTGTCGCGGATGTTGCCATCAGTACAGCAAGACAAACCAGAATATTACACAAGATTCCAGATGCAATTCCCTGAACCGGGGAAATTGCGATTTTTCCGACTGCTACTTTGATTGTGTATGCACCGAGAAGTCCGCCGGAGTAGTTCAGATTACCGCTGAAGAAGATCAGTGTATCGACACAAAGAGCTCCTACTAAGTTACTGAAAAATACGATTAGCAGATCGCGGAACAGTCCGCCCCAGGTTACACGTTTGTCAAAAACGTCCATAATGATGAGACAGTTTCCGGTGAAAAGTTCTCCTCCAAGAAAGACGATGAGCATCAGTCCAACCGGGAAAATGGTTCCGGCGAGAGCACGGGCAACACCAACGTTTTCAACAGCATGAGCTGCTGTACTGCTGGTTGCACCACCAAAGGCAATGAATGCACCGGCCATGATACCGAGAAGAATCATCTTGCCGAGAGGAAGGTGGGTTTTGTTTTCGCATGCTTTGATGCTTAAGTCAATGACTTCTGATGGGGTATTAAAGTGATTTTCCATTTGTAATTCCTCATTCCTGTAATTTTTTGTATGCATCGCGAGAGACTGATATCTAATACATTGTTTCAAAACAACTGGATAATGAGTTGGTTATTTATTGGCGTTATACTAGAAATTTGTCTCATCATTTGTTACTAACCAAATCGATAGGAATTGATTTGGTTAAATAATTAACGAAAACATTCTATACTAGAAAATATTGGATTTCAAGAGCTGGGAGAAATGTTTCTTGATAGATACAAAATCAGGAATTATGAATGAAATGTACGCTCAATTATTGATAAAATATTCTTGATAATTAAAAGCTGAACATAGTTTCAGGTTACTGCTGAGAACATAGCGAATTACTTTACTGATTTGCTATGAGGCTGTACATTTTCAGTGATGTTTCAGAAATTTGCATTGGATATTCATGAAAAAGTCTTCTATAATAGAGGAAGAATCAAAAATATTTGAAACTGGTGGACGTGAATCGTATGAATACAAAAGAAAATTTTTTTATCAAAGACAGATCTTTTTATAAGACTCTGGCAATTCTGATTCTGACAGTAGCAGGGCAGAATCTGATTGCTTACAGTGTGAACATGCTGGACAATATTATGCTGGGGAGTTACAGTCAGGCTGCTCTTTCAGGTGCGGCAACGGTAAATCAGATCTTTTTCATGGTGCAGCAGACTGCGCTTTCTATAGGAAGTGCACTGGTAACAGTTGCATCTCAGTACTGGGGAAAGAAAGAGATGGATCCAATTCGAAGGATTACGTGGATTGCAATGAAATTTAATCTTCTGGCAGCAGCGATTGCATTGATTTTATGTGCAGCTGTACCGATGCAGTTATTGAGCTTATTTACAACTTCATCCGAAATTATCCAACAGGGAGCGGAATATCTGAAGATACTGAAATGGAGTTTTGTGTTCTTTATGATCAGTAATCTGTTTATATCCATGCTGCGAAGTGTGGAAATTGTGAGAATTGCGCTGGTTACATCAATCGTTTCATTAATTGTAAATGGTGGAATCAATTATACACTGATTTTTGGAAAATTTGGATTTCCGGAGATGGGAATTCGTGGCGCAGCGCTAGGAACACTGATTGCAAGAGCAGTGGAACTTGGAATTGTTCTGGTATATGTGGCGAAGATTGAACATCGTGTCAGATTTTTTGAAATATTTAAGAAAAGCGGATCTGAAAGAGTTGGAAATAAAGAGTTCAGACAAACATTTACAAAGGTCTGTACCCCGATCCTTGTCTCTTCCATGATCTGGGCGATTTCAGTACCGATGCAGACTGCAATTCTGGGACATCTGTCAGATGATGCAATTGCAGCTAATTCTGTGGCAACAACGTTTTTCCAGTATCTGAAGGTAATTGTAGTAGCGATGGCTTCTGCATCAGCCGTCATGATTGGAAAGAGCATCGGAGAAGGTGAGAAAGCAAAGGTAAGAGCGGCAGGAAGAACTCTTTCGGTGATTGATATTGGAATTGGAGTTGTTCTTGCGGTGATTCTGTATCTGTTCAGATATCCGTTGCTGTCCTTCTATCAGTTGACGGATACTGCAAGAGTACTGGCAGAGCATTTCATGATTATTATGAGTTTTGTTATGGTGGCAATGTCTTATCAGATGCCGGTATCGGTTGGAGTTCTGCAGGGATCCGGAGACGCAAACTTCTGTATGCGACTGAACATGATTTCCATCTGGGGAATTGTGATGCCGTTATCATTTCTTTCTGCATTTGTATGGAGATTGCCGGTGGAACTGGTGGTGCTGGCTGTACAGTCGGATCAGTTCTTTAAAGGAATTCCGATTTTCTTCCGGTTCAGAAGTTACCGGTGGATTCATGAACTGACGAAATGAGACGAAAATAATATAAATTGAGTATAGAAAGAAGAGAAGTATGCAAAAAAAATTATATTAATAATTGTGTTTTTGGGGATAGTGATGTCAATTATATATCATAATTTCTGGTATATTGACTTGGATAATATAGGGGAAATGAAGCCTGTAGAGTCTATAAAATCTTCAAATGGAGAATATGAAGTGATTGTATCAGTATGGTATCCAAATAGGGATGAAAATAATTACTATATTCATGGAGATGCGATTAAAGTAGTAACACTTCCTGATGAAAGTGAGCTTATATCAGATTGGAATACTCATAAAATTTACTGGCAAAAAATAGAGGGAACTTATAATGGTGAGAAAATTCCTGTAAAATGGATCAGCGAATATAAAATTATGATTAACGAACAAGGTAATAGATGTCCGGGGAATCGGATATGATTATCGCTGGTATTCTAAAAAGTGGAAATAATTTAGTTACTGTTTGCAGGTTACCTGTGAACAGTAACATAATTTACATTAGTAGGATTATCAAATCAAAAAAGTGATTTGGTAATCCTTTTTTTGAAGGAATATGATGTTACTGTTCAGACCATAGCTAATCACTTTGCTGATTAGCTATGAGGATGCACGTTTTGGCCTGAATGCATCTCGCCCATCGTCGCAGACGATTCTAAATGGCGAGATGCGTTACTGTTTGCAGCTATGCTGTGAACAGTAACAATATGATTATTTGCAGGAGAATAATGGAAGCTGAAATGAAATAAAATGACCGAATTTGAAATTCTTTGTGCAAATTAAACCAAAATCAGTCATTATATTTGTAAGATAGTTTGATTGACTATGACTGAATTTGAAGATATAATACAGACATAAAGAAAAGCGAAACGTCAAAACTAAAAGAGAAAGACTTTAAAATCCAGTTTTGACTGTTTATGAAATTATGTGGCTATAGTTTACAGGCAATGTGAACAGACACTGTGTGAGGAGGACATGAGATGATTTATACCGTTACATTTAATCCGTCACTGGATTACATCGTTTCTGTAGAAGACTTTAAACTGGGTCTGACGAACAGAACGAGTTCCGAGCTGATTCTTCCGGGAGGAAAGGGAATCAACGTATCAACTGTACTGATGAATCTTGGAATCGAGAATACAGCACTTGGATTCCTGGCAGGATTCACAGGCAAAGAGATTGAACACAGACTGGTTGAGATGGGTGTGAAATCTGATTTCATAGAGATTGAAGAGGGTGTTTCAAGAATCAACCTAAAACTGAAATCCATTGATGGAACTGAGATCAATGGAAGCGGACCGGTCATCAGTGCAGAGAATGTAGAAAAGCTGATGGAGAAGCTGGAAAAATTGGGAGAAGGAGATGTACTTTTCCTTGCAGGAAGTATTCCATCTTCCATGCCGGATGACATGTATCGAAAGATTATGGAGAAGCTGGATGGAAAAGGTGTCATGATCGTAGTGGATGCCACAAGAGATCTTCTGGTGAATGTGCTGGAGTATCATCCATTCCTGATCAAACCAAACAATCACGAACTTGGAGAGATTTTTAATGTAGAGCTTAAGACCAGAGAATCGGTCGTGCCGTATGCAAAGAAACTGCAGGAGATGGGAGCAAGAAATGTACTGATCTCCATGGCGGGAGAAGGAGCAGTTCTGATTGCAGAAGACGGAACCGTCTATGATGCACCGGCACCGAAGGGGAAACTGAAAAACGGTGTTGGAGCAGGCGATTCCATGGTAGCCGGATTTATGGCGGGCTGGCTTGAGAAGCAGGATTACAGACATGCATTCCACATGGGAGTGGCATCCGGAAGTGCAAGCGCATTTTCAGAGAATCTTGCGACAAAGGAAGAGATCACTGCTGTTTATGAGCAGGTAATAAAGGAGGATGTGTAGAATGAGGATCACAGAATTACTCGACAGAAGAAGTATCGCTCTGGATTGTGCTCCGAAGAGCAAGCAGCAGTACTGCTTGGACTGTTAAAGAAAAGAGTTGCTTAAAGGATTAAAAGTATTTTTCAAAAACAGTTTGAAAGAACAGAGACTTTTAATAAAAGGGTAGTAAGGCATAAAAGGGAGGCAGAAAGATGCTTACGGAACAGCGGTATGACATTATATTAAAATTACTGGGAGAGCAGAAAAGTGTGACAGTTACGGAACTGAAAGATTTACTGGATACATCGGAATCTACTGTGCGGCGGGATATTACGGCATTACATAAAGCGGGAAAGCTTATGAAAGTATTTGGCGGAGCGGTCGCATTGGAGCAGAGTGTCACCACGTATGAACCTACCGTTGCGCAGAAAATCGAGTTATATACAGATGAGAAAAAGAGAATTGCCAGGGCCGCAGCAGAGATGATCACGGATGCTGATTTTGTTTATCTGGATGCGGGAACTACAACGGGATATATGATTGACTATATTCAGGCATCGAAGGCATCTTTTGTAACGAATGCGGTTTCACATGCACAGAAGCTTGCAGCAAAAGGCTTGAAAGTTCTGCTGATCGGGGGTGAACTGAAGAGTTCTACAGAGGCTGTGATTGGAAGTCAGGCGATGAAAAATCTGGGAGAATATCATTTTACAAAAGGGTTCTTTGGTTCAAACGGAATTACCAGCGAAGAAGGATATACAACGCCGGATGCGAATGAGGCGTTGGTGAAACAGATGGCGATGGAACATTGTCGCAACAGATATATGCTGGCTGACAAGTCGAAATTCGGGATTGTCAGTTCAGTTACATTTTTTCCGTTCGAGGGAGCTCAGATTTTGACGGATGTATGTCCGGAAAATTATAAGAAATATGATAATATTCTTGTCGTGTAAGGCAGTTAGAAAGAGTGGCAGATATCCCATGCCTGTAGAATATTTTGAAAACAGTAACTGAATGACTGGCAGATGCAGTAGGATAACGGTTATTGAGTAGCATATAAAATGCCACGAACATGTCTGAAAATAGAAGCTCGAGGTAAACATATAATACCAGTATCTTATAAGAAAAATTACACATTATAAGATACTGGTATTTTATGTGTTAAGCATGTTTGTATCAGTTAAGAATGTTCAATTTTATAAAATCATATTGCAGAAATAACCTGCAAACAGACTTTGCAAACTGCATATTTGTAAGCGTAACTTTATATAATTGAAAAATCAAAAAATTCGTTTCCTTACGGCTTCGATATCTCCGGTAAATATGATTCCATCCATTCCGGCAGTATTTGCGGCTGCGATGTTTTTCTCGAGATCATCGATGAAGAAGCATTCTTCCGGTTTCAGATCAAATTTTTTTAAGAAGTGTTCATAAATCGCAGCATCCGGTTTGGCAAGTTTGATCGGTGCGGAGAAGACAATACCGTCAAACAGTTTGAGCAGCTCATGATCTTTGTAATAATCTGCAAAATAAGTTGGTGCGTTGGAGAGCAGATAGATGGAAACATTCTGCTCTTTTAATTCGTGAATCAGCTGCAAGGTTTCTGGAATCAGGCAAACACATCCAGGCCAGCCTTTGAAAAATTCTTTTACGGTTTCTTTTAATCTGTCCGGAACAATAGAGAGAATATGTTTTCTGTATTCGTCATAATCAAGAATTCCTTTATCCAGATCTAACCATCTTTCATAGATTGTATTGCAGAGATAATCCGCATCTTTGTCATCGGAGCAAAATTCTTTCATAATTGCCCATCCGTCAAATTTTCCAATTACATTTCCAAAATCGAAAACGATATTTTTATACTTCATAATAGTAGTTCCTTTCTTTTACAAGTTTATTTTCATTTCTCCAGTTTCTGGGTGACATTCCGTAGACATTTTTAAATGCCCGCGAAAAATGTAACTGGTTCGGATATCCCACAGCATTTCCAATGTCGGCGATCGAAAGGGAGGTGATTTTTAAAAGCTCTGCAGCTTTGGTCATCCGGTAACTGATCAGAAATTCCTGGGGAGAACGGCCGATGGTGTCATGAAAGATTTTGCCAAAATAGCTCCGGTTTAATCCACAGGAAGCAGAAATATCTTCGACAGAAATGTCATTTTGAAAATTCTGTTCGATATAAGAAAGCGCTTCTTTGATGTAAAAATCCCGGATACTTCCATTCTGCTTCATACGGACCGTTGCGGCAGAACGCATGAAAAAGTCCAGAAACAGATACAGGTGTCCGATCAGGTGAAAGGGGGATTCATTCGGATGCTGGCTGATGTAGAGCATCTCGTTCATCATATTATTTCTCAGTTCTTTGGAACTGGCATGGTACACCGGATGATTCTGGGTAAGTCCGGCGGTCGTGACAATTTCACGGGCACGCAGTCCGTCAAATTCAATCCAGGTATATTCCCAGGGGAGTTCCTGAGCAGCAATATAAGTATTGACCTGTCCGGGGAAAAGCATGAAGCCCTGTCCGCTTTTTACCTGCCATTCCTGCGTCTTTCCGTTTTCATTATCTGCAAGCAGTGTACCCGTTCCTGAGATAACATAATGGAAAATATAATGATTTCTGGCAGCGGGTCCAAAAGAATGTGCCGGAGTACATTGTTCCCAGCCATACTGATATAGTCCGAGGTCAACAAAATTTTCATTTGGAAATACCGAAAAAAGTAAATCGCTCATAATAAAACCTCCGAATATAAAAAACTATCTGCGCAACTTGAAGATTCGTCTGAGGTAAAATATACTGCAAAGTGAGGATACAGATTGCGGAAATAATTTTCAGACATGTGATTTACTTCGTAAGTCACTACTTTCTCATGTTTGGTGTGTCCTAAGTTCAAACGCCTTATCGTGTAAACACGAACGGATTTTTGACCTTTTGACACTGGTGTCATAAATATTATATATCAAAATGCTAGATGACTTCAACAAAAGAAAAGAAAAAACGCATTTTGGCATAAAATATAAAAAATGCAGATATTTATAGTGGCAAAAAGATATGTTACAATTTTATCATCAAAAAGAAAACCTGAATTGAAAGACGAAAATATTCCGGAATAAGTCAAAATGAAAGGTGCATGGTAAAAGGAAGGAGTAAAAAAATGTATAGAAAAAGCAACCGAATCATCTGTGCAGGACTGATGCTTTGTATGACTTCAGCAATGATACTTGGAGGCTGTGGGCAGAAAAGTGCAAACAGTGGAAAAGTAGAGATAGAACTTGTGCAGTATAAACCGGAGGCAGTAAAAACATTTGAAAAAATCGAAGAAGAATTCAATGAAACTCATGATGATATTCATCTGACGATTGAATCCCCGAATGACGCGATGACAGTATTAAAAACGCGCTTTATCAGAGAAGACAATCCAGATATTATTGGAATTGGCGGAGATGTAAACTTTTCAAACTTTATTGATTCAGATATGCTGATGGATATTTCAGATTATGAAGGTCTTAATTCAATTAAACAGGCGTATCTGGATATCGATAAGGCACTTGAATTTGTTCCACAGGATGGTGTTTATGCAGTACCGTATGTTGCAAATGCGGCAGGGGTTCTTTACAACCGAGAAATGTTCCGGGAACATGGATGGGAGATTCCTGAAACATGGGATGAATTTATAGCTTTGTGCGATCAGATTCAGAGTGAGGGAATCCAGCCGCTGTATTTTGGATTCAAAGATACCTGGACCTGTCTTGCACCGTGGAATGCCATTGCGGTAGATCTTGCCCCGTCAGATGTATGCAGTCAGGTGAACAAAGGAGAAACAACATTTTCAAAAGAATATACAGAAGTGGCAGAAAAAATCAAGGCATTGCTTGCATATGGACCGGAAGATCCGTTTGCTTACGATTACAATGGGGCATGTACTGCATTTGCAAATGGTGAATCGGCAATGTATACCATCGGAAGTTATGCAATTCCACAGATTCAGACAGTGAATCCGGAAATGGATATTGATTCTTTTGTGATGCCGGCGAGCGATGATGCATCAGAAAATAAACTGAATTCAGGTGTGGATCTTCAGTTCAGTGTGATGAAGGACTGTAAAAATAAAGATGCTGCATATGAAGTGCTGGATTTCCTTTTAAATGATGAGAATGTACAGAGTTATCTGGATGAGCAGAAAGCGGTTCCGTGTAAAGAGGGAGATTTTGAACTTGCATCTACACTTGATGGAATGAAATCTTTTATAGAAGAAGGAAGAATGGCAGATTATCAGGATCACTATTATCCTTCTGAAATGTCAGTGGATGCGCAGATTCAGACCTTCCTTATGAAGGGAGACGTGGATGCATTTTTAAGTAAATTTGATAAGGACTGGAAGAGATATAACCGTGATATTATCCGTAAAGTACAGGATTATGAGAAACAACATACGGATGAAGAATAAGGAAGGGGAATTCAATCATGGGAAAAAAATCAATGAGTGGAAGAAAAATGACATTTCTTCTGATTACAATTCCGATTGTGGCACTGTTTTTCTGTTTTAATACACTGCCGCTGATCAAAGGTGTCATTTACAGTTTTACAAACTTTAAAGGATATGGAAGTTTTGACTGGGTAGGACTTAGAAATTATAAAGATCTTTTTACAGACAGCAGAGTGGGAGGATCTTATCTGTTTACATTTAAGCTGGCAATTGTAGCTACAGTTGTGACAAATGTAATCAGCCTGATCCTTGCTCTTGGTCTGAACAGCAAGATTAAATTTAAGAGTGCACTGCGCGGCGCATACTTTATTCCGAATGTTCTTGGAGCACTGGTAGTAGGATATATTTTCAACTATCTCTTTACTTATATCCTCCCTGTATTTGGTGAAATGATCGGAAGCAAAACATTGTCTTCCAGTATGCTTTCCAATACGAAACTTGCATGGATTGCAGTTGTAATTGTATGTGCATGGCAGTCAATTGCAATGAATACGATCATTTATATTTCAGGTCTTCAGACAGTTCCAGAGGATGTATATGAAGCAGGTTCAATTGATGGGGCGACAGGCTGGAATAAATTCAGACATCTGACATTTCCATTGATTATTCCATTTTTCAGCATCAACATGGTACTTTGTGTAAAGAACTTTCTGATGGTATTTGATCAGATCATGGCTTTGACAAAAGGAGGACCGGCACAGAGTACAGAGTCTATTTCTTATTTGATCTATAACAATGGTATGAGTGGAGGTCAGTTTGGATTCCAGAGTGCCAATGCAGTCCTATTCTTTATCGTTATTGTTGTGATTTCTGTTCTGCAGATGACAATTACAGGGAAAAAGGAGGAACAGTTGTAATGGAAAAAATGAAAATAAAAGAACGGGTAAACTGGCCGGTAACGATTCTGCTTTTACTTGGTCTGATAACAATTGCATTTCCACTTTATATGACAATTGTAATTGCACTGAAAAAGCCATCTGAAATGACGAACAGTATCAGCGGCATTCTGTCTCTGCCAAAGCATTTTAGTCTGGAAAATTTTGCAGAGGCAATGCGTGTGACAGATTTCTGGCATTCACTTGGAAACAGCGTATTGATTACAGTTGTAACGGTAGTACTTTCTGTTCTGATTCATTCTCTTCTTGGATATGCAATCGGAAGGAATAAAAAGAGTAAGTTTTATAAATTCATTTATCTGTATGTTGTAAGTGGAATGTTTGTTCCGTTTGCAATCCTGATGATGCCGGTAGTAAAACAAACAGCAGAGATGGGGCTGGCAAACAGAGCCGGAGTGATTATCTTATATGTGGTATTCTATATGCCGATGAATGTACTGCTCTATTCAGGATATCTGACAAATATTCCGATTGCACTTGAGGAAGCTGCCTGTGTGGATGGTGCAAGTACCTGGAAAACTTACTGGAAGATTATTTTCCCGATTATGAAACCAATGCATGCGACCGTAGCAGTTCTGACAGCACTCGGCACCTGGAATGATGTGATGACTCCGCTGGTAATTATGTCTGGTTCAGGAAGTGGAAATACACTGCCGCTGGCACAGCTGAATTTCCAGACACAGTTCGGAACAAATTATAATCTGGCATTTGCATCTTATCTGCTGGCGTTACTTCCGATACTGATTTTCTATCTGATTTGTCAGAAACAGATTCTGAATGGAGTTGTAAATGGTGCAGTAAAATAGAACAATGTTATAAAACAGCGAAGTGGAGCGATGCATCTGCTTCGCTAAAATGGAAAAAGGAGAGTTGTGGACATGGGAATTATTTACAGAGAGGAAGACAGAACATTTACATTACAGACAAAAGAGACCACTTATCAGATGCAGGTGGATCAGTACGGATTCTTATTGCATTTATATTATGGAAAAAAGACAGAGGGATGTATGGACTATCTTCTGACTTATTATGATCGTGGATTTTCCGGTAATCCATATGATGCCGGAAGTGACCGTACTTATTCTATGGATACACTGCCGCAGGAATTCTCATGTTATGGAAATGGTGATTTCAGAAGTCCGGCAATTGCAGTTGAAAATGCGGATGGAAGTTTGAACTGTGATCTGCGCTATAAGAATCATACAATTTTGGATGGGAAATACAGTCTTGAGGGACTTCCGGCTGTCTATGCACAGAAAACAGAATCACAGACATTAGAGATTTTAATGGAGGATCCGGTGTCCGGAGTAAAGGTGATTCTGCTTTACGGAGTTCTGCCTGAGCTGGATATTATTACAAGAAGTGTATGCGTGAAAAATGAAAGTAATGGCAAAATCTATTTAAATAAAGTGGAGTCTGCAAGTCTGGATTTTCTGTATGGGGATTATGATCTGCTTACATTCTACGGAAGACATGCAATGGAGCGGAAGATGCAGAGAGTACCTGTTGCGCATGGAACACAGAAAATTGGAAGTGTAAGAGGAACATCCAGTCACCAGTATAATCCAATGATGATTCTGGCGGAAAAGGATGCAACAGAAGATGCAGGCAGCTGTTATGCAATGTCATTTGTTTACAGTGGGTGTTTTCAAGGAGAAGTACTAAAAGATCAGCTGAATCAAACAAGAATGATGCTGGGACTTCAGGAAGAATATTTCCGCTATCCACTGGAGCAGGGAGAAATGTTCCGGGCTCCGGAGGTGATTTTGACTTATTCTGCACAGGGAATGAATCATTTATCACAGAACCTGCATCAATGCATCAGAAAGCATGTGTGCAGAGGAAAATATAAAGAGCAGATCCGTCCGGTACTGGTCAACAGCTGGGAAGCAGCGTATTTTGATTTCACAGGGGATACAATTTATGAGCTGGCAAAGGCTGCGAAAGAAGTGAATATTGACATGCTTGTCATGGATGACGGCTGGTTTGGAAAGCGTGATGATGATAACAGTGGACTGGGAGACTGGTTTGTTAATGAGAAAAAACTGGGAGGGACACTGGGCAATCTGATTGAACGGATCAATCAGATTGGAGTGAAATTCGGTATCTGGATCGAGCCGGAGATGGTTTCTGAAGACAGTGATCTTTACAGAGAACATCCGGACTGGGCACTGAATGTTCCGGGAAGAAAACCGGTCAGAAGCAGAAATCAGCTGGTACTCGATTTTTCAAGAAAAGAAGTGGTAGATGAGATCTATGAAAGAATCTGTAAGATACTGGATCAGGGAAATATCGAGTATGTGAAATGGGATATGAACCGAAGTCTGATGGATGTGTATTCAACAGCAACCAGAGATCAGGGAAGAGTGATGTATGATTATGTAACCGGCCTGTATAATTTCCTGGAACGTCTGGTGCAGCGGTATCCGAATCTGTTGATTGAAGGCTGCAGCGGAGGCGGTGGAAGATTTGATGCCGGAATGATGTATTATACTCCGCAGATCTGGTGCAGTGACAATACAGATGCGATTGACAGACTGCAGATTCAGTACGGAACATCTTTCGGTTATCCAGTATCAGCAGTTGGATCTCATGTATCTGCAGTACCGAACCACCAGACTGGAAGAAAGACGCCACTTCATACCAGAGGGGTGGTTGCCATGTCAGGAACATTCGGATATGAACTGGATCTTCTGAAACTTTCGGAAGAAGAAAAACAGGAGATCAGAGGACAGATCGCAGAATATAAGAAATATGCCCCGGTGATTCAGAATGGGTTATATTATCGTCTGTCTGATCCTGAGAAAGATGAGATCTGTGCATGGGAGTTTGTAAATACAGAAGAAAACGGAGAGAGCAAAGTTCTGTTAAATGTGGTGATGCAGACCATTCATGGAAATATGCCGGTAAATTATGTAAAACTTCGTGGCCTGGAGGAAAACGCCGTGTATCGTGAGGAAAAGAGTGGAAAAAGATATACAGGTGCAGCTCTGATGTATGGTGGAATGCCGCTTCCGGTGGAATTGGGAGAGTATCTGGCTTATCAGTACTGCTTTATAAAAGAATAAAAATGGATATAGAAAATGGTGGAAAATGTGAATAATACAGAAGCAGTTTTTGTTCAGCGTTTAAAGAAACATCAGGATGAGTTACGCTGGCTTTATATGGAATTATATGGAAATGATGCAATGTTTGCAGAACTTTGTGATCAGATGCATGCTTATTATCTGGAACGTATCACAGGATTAAAAAAGAGAGATGCGCAGAAAGAAAAAAATCCTGACTGGTTTAAAGAAAAAAATATGCTTGGCATGATGCTTTATATCGACAATTTTGCGGGAAATCTGCAAGGCGTAGAGAAAAAACTTCCCTATCTGAAAGAATGCAATGTCAACTGTATTCATCTTATGCCGTTTTTGGATACACCGAAAGGAAAATCAGACGGAGGATATGCTGTTTCAGATTTCCGTAAGGTAAGACCTGATCTTGGTACAATGAAAGACTTAGCCAGACTGACAGAAAAGTGTCATGAGAATGGTATGAATGTTTGCATGGATTTTGTGATGAATCATACCTCAGAGGAACATGAGTGGGCAAGACGTGCAAGGGCAGGTGAAGGAGAGTACATGAGCCGGTACTTTTTCTATGATAATGATGAAATCCCGGCAAAATATGAAGAAACAGTACCACAGGTATTTCCGACAACAGCACCTGGGAATTTTACCTGGCTGCCGGAAATCGGACACTATGTACTGACCACTTTTTATCCGTATCAGTGGGATTTGAATTACCGTAATCCAAGAGTATTTAATGAAATGATGTACAATTTTCTGTTCCTTGCAAATCAGGGAATAGATATCATTCGAATTGATGCAGTTCCTTATATCTGGAAAGAACTTGGTACAAGTTGTCGGAATCTGAAAGAAGTTCATACGATTGTCAGAATGATGCGGATGATTACAGAAATTGTCTGCCCGAGTGTGATACTTCTTGGGGAAGTTGTGATGGAGCCGGAAAAAGTAGTGCCTTATTTTGGGACGGTAGAAAAGCCGGAGTGCCACATGCTTTACAATGTTACAACAATGGCAACTACATGGAACAGTATTGCGACAAGAGATATCAGACTTCTGAAAAAACAGATGGATATTGTAAGTCGGTTGCCAAAACAGTATACCTTTCTGAATTATCTTCGGTGTCATGATGATATTGGATGGGGACTTGATTTTGATACTTTAAAGCAGTGGGGAATGGAAGAAATTACTCACAAGCGTTACTTAAATAATTATTTTACAGGGAAAGAAGAAGGAAGTGTCAGTCGTGGAGAGTTATACAATGATGATCCGGTAACGCAGGATGCAAGATTTTGCGGAACGACAGCGTCTATGTGCGGGATAGAAGCAGCCGGTTTTGAAGGCAATGAAGAAAAAATGGCAGTGGCGATCAGGGAAGATTTGATGCTTCATGCTTATATGCTTACACAATCAGGAATTCCGATGCTTTACAGCGGAGATGAATTAGGGCAGGTAAACGACTACACTTATAAAGAGGATATGGAAAAAGCAACAGATTCACGTTATCTTCACAGAGGGAGTTTTCAATGGAATCTTGCAGAAAACAGAATTGACTATTCGACAGTACAGGGACAACTCTTTCAGATGCTGAATCGGTTAGAAATGATACGAAGTCAGGAAAGTGTATTTTCACAGGAAGCAGAAGTATATACCTATGATGTTCATAATGACAGTATTCTGGGAATATTGAGAGAATTCAGGGGAGAGAGGCTTATTGCATTATTTAATTTCAGTGAAAATGAACAGACTGCATGGATGCAGGAAGAAGGAATCTTTAGAAATTTGGTGAACGGTGAGATTTTGGAAATGAAAGATCCTGTATTAAGAGGATATGAATTTGTCTGGGGAATTTTAAAGTAAACAGTAACGTATCTCGCCATTTAGAATCGCCTTTGGCGATGGGCGAGATACATTCAAGCCAAAATTTGCATCCTCATAGCTAATCAGCAAAGTGATTAGCTATGGTCTGAACAGTACCGTAAATGTTCATGGTTTGTACAAAGGTCAGAAATTGATATTGACATAAATACGAAAAATAGTTATAATTCTAAACGTTTGAATTATAACTATTTTTTTTCGCTGAAAATTCCGGAGTTATCTATTGTGGAAAAATAATGCAGACATAAAAGAGGTTTTATTCAGACAGATCAGGAAAAGCAGGAGGGTTTTAGATGAAACAGACATTTCACTATCTTTCAATGGCAAATCATTCGATGATACAGAAGAAGCTGATGGAGCGTATTAAAAACAGTGGGCTTACGCTTGGACAGCCGAAGGTACTGGATTATCTTGGAGAGAATGACGGTGCAAACCAGAAGGAGATTGCGGCAGCCTGCCATATAGAGCCCGGATCGCTTACATCAATTCTGAACCGGATGGAAGAAAAAGAGATGGTCGAACGGCGGATTTTAAATGGAAATCGCAGAACATTTCATGTATTTCTTACAGCGTACGGAAAAGAATTACAGAAAAAAGTAGATACAGCATTTCAGGAAATTGAGAAAGAAGCGTTAGAAGGCATCAATGAACAGGAATATACTGCATTTATGAATACGTTTCAGAAGATGTATCAGAATCTGACAGATGCTGAAAAAGGAAAGAAAGAGGTTGGGAATGAATAAGTTAAAACGTTATATCATTTTTCTGATCGGATTGTTTATTAACTCTCTGGGAGTCAGTCTGATCACAAAGGCCAGTCTTGGAACATCACCGATTTCATCGATTCCATATGTACTGAGCCTGAATTTCCCGTTTACACTGGGAAACTTTACAATTGTGTTCAGTGTGTTGCTGATTGTATTGCAGATTTTGATTTTGCGTAACAATTTCAAGATGGAAAATCTGCTGCAGCTTCCGGTATCGGTTGTATTTGGTTACTTTATTGACCTGACTATGATCATGTTGACATTTGTAAATCCAGATACATATGTGATGAAGGTGATCGATCTTCTGATCGGGTGTCTGATCCTTGGATTTGGTGTGTATATGGAAGTACTTGCAAATGTAGTTATGCTGCCGGGTGAGTCATTTGTCCGTGCAGTGACAGATACATGGCATACAGAATTTGGTATCACAAAGATTATTTTTGACTGTTCTATGGCAGTGGGCGCGATTATCCTTTCACTCGTATTTAAACACAGTGTTGAAGGTGTACGTGAGGGAACGATTATTGCTGCATTGCTGGTTGGATTTATAGCAAGAACGATCGGACGCTGGCTGGAACCAGTCAAACCGATGATTTTCCCGGAAGAATTTAAAGAGGCAGAAGGCGAAGCTACAATTGGGGATGCTAACAGCAAAGTTGTAAATGCTACAAATGGAGCGGAAGCAGTGAATTCAGCAGAGAAAGCTGTTGGTGGAGTTGAAACACAGGCAGGAGTAACTGATTGCAGAGAGGTACTGACAGCAGGAATCCTTGCAAGAAGCGGCGCAAATGTAATCGCAATCGGAAGACAGTATGGAAGTGGTGGTCACGAGATCGGAAAGATGATTGCCCAGAAACTTGGCTATGAATTCTATGATGAAGAACTGATTCAGATGACAGCCGGAACAACTGGATATACACCGGAGTTTATCCGTGAAAAAGAAGAGATGATGACGAACAGTCTGATCTATGACCTTGTAAATCATATGTATAATTATTCTTCTGAATATGACACTCCGAAGGATAAGATCTATGAGGCTGAGAATAAGCTGATTACAGAACTTGCAGAAAAAGGAAACTGTGTAATTGTGGGACGTTGTGCGGACTACATGCTCAGAAATAATAAAAATTGTCTGAGGGTCTTTTTACAGGCCTCACAGGAGAGCAGAATCAAACGTGTGATGGAACGTGAAAACCTTCCGGAGCATGAGGCAAAGCAGAAAGTACAGAAAGAAGACCGCTGGAGAGCGGACAACTACAGATATTATACACGTCAGATCTGGGGTGCATCTGCAAACTATCAAGTGACACTGGATACAGATCTTGGGTATGAATATGTGTGTGACATGATCTGCGGAGATAAAAGTAATCTGTAGAAAAGAAGAATCATTACGAATAATAAAAATGCGGAGAACCCTTATTTTATAGGCATTCTCCGCATCTTTGCATATTCTGCACTTTTTCTTAAAAGTGGACCTGGCGGGAATCGAACCCAAAAGATTTTTGTCAAAAGTGGCGGTTTTATCACGCTTTCTTCGGTTCATGTTGCATTTCGTGTTGCATGATTTGAGTGAAATGCTCATTTATCTTGTCGGTAAACTTCTTTTCCTCAGACTCAATGGTACCACGGTACACCTTTTTGAGCACTTTGTCAGACTTCCATCCACCACGCTTCATGATGTACTGATCTGGGATATTAAGCGCATGCATGATGGATGCAGTGTAGTGACGCAGGTCATGATATCGAAACTCCGGGATACCGGCAGAGCGTAGCACCTTCTTGAAGTTCTTGGACAAGTCTTCCGGATGCATCTTAACAAGCGGACCACTTTCAATATCGTCAAATTTCCGAATTACAAATTCCGGCATGATTACGTGTCTACAACTGCTCTGTGTCTTAGGACCTTTGGTCACGATTCCTTTTCTACCACGTACACGTGTCTCTCTGATCCGAATAGAGTTTCCAGTGATATCTTCCTTTGTCAGACCGAACACTTCTCCTCTTCGAAGACTTCCAAACGCTGCAAGGAGTACAGCCTTTTCCATCTCAGTTCCTTCAATATACTTGATCAGTTTCTCGATGTCCTCATCAGATGGAACATATCCGTCAAAATCCTTTGGAGCTGGTAACGTGACTCTAAATATCGTTCCAGGAGAATACATCCCTATGACAGCCGTGAATAGTCCATAAGCGTTTTTTACTGTCTTAGGTGATAACTTTATTGAGATTGCATTTACCCACGCTTGTACGTCCTCTTGAGACAGCTTACGTAGGCTTATGTTCTCGATTTGCTTTATCTGATTCCTTACGATTGTTTCATATCCACGCAATGTGGTTTCGGACAGCACATTCTCTTTTAATTTAATGTAATTAGTGAACGCTTCTTTTACAGTCCAGTTCTCAGGACGTTTCTTCCGGTCCTTTTCTGCGAGAAACTGTGCAGCCTGTGCTTCAGCTGACTGCTTTCCACGCTTACCCGGAAGATCACTGGTGAATGATTCATAGATTCTTTTCTGCTTCTGCTTTTTTGTTTTCGGATCAATGACTGGTTTTCCATCCTTATCCACCATATTTTCATAGTGTGAGAATACCAGACATCTCCATGATCCGGAAGGTAACTTCTTAGCTGTTGCCATATAATCATCTCCTTAAAAAATGGTATAAAAATAACAGCCTAGCAATAGAACAACAGTTCTGATTGATTGACTGCCCCGAAGATGATACAATATTCATTGGATTTTGAAGTATCTCTTCGGAGTTACTAAAGCACATTGGCGTGTGCTTCCAGTTAACCGTTCCTGTTGGCGCAGGAGCGGTTTTTTACTTCAGCAGATCTGCAATACAGATCTTAAGGTCATCATAGATTCCAACAGGAATCTCATCATCAAAAGAATATTGATTGAAGTCTTCTATATCACCAAAGAGGTAAGTCTGAACAGTCTCTTTCATTGGATTCACGATCCAGTATTCACGAACACCGGCTGTGCGGTATTTGAATAGCTTGGTAAGGTAATCCATACGCTGACTGCTTGGTGATACGATTTCGATAACGAAATCTGGGGCACCATTGCATCCCTTGCTGTTGATCTTGCTTGGATCACAGACAATAAAGAGATCTGGTTCAACATAATTTCTTTCATCGTTGTTTATAAATACAGCAAATGGTGAAAGACACACCTTATCAGTAAGATGATTCTTATCAATATAATTTCCGATGGCACAACATAGTTCCAAAACCAATCTTTGATGAATAGTCTCTGGCATGGACATGAAATACATTTGCCCGTCAATCAGTTCTGCACGCTGTCCGTCAGGAAGAGCGTAGATGTCTTCGATTGTGTAGTTATTTGATTTTGGTAATGGCATGTGGTCACGTCCTTTTGTAATATTATAAAGAAACAATTCATAAATAGCCTATCCAATTAAGTTGTTTTGTGATGCAGTATCAATTTCCATTGGCGGAATTTCAAGATTGGAAAAAAGCAATTCTTTTCCTTGGATATGTGTATTAACAGAATAATCCAAATAAATATTTTGGCGCTTGCTTTTTTGATAGAGCTTTCGAATTTCTGGATGATCATCGTAGCTCACCAACCAAGGATATGATTTATTTTTAATAAATTTGGCTAATCTTATATGCATACTTTTATCATAAGAATAGCGATACAAAGTAGGCCCCTTTTCATAATAAGGAGGATCGACATATACAAATGTGTTATAATTTCTTTTATATTTTGTTTTTTCGTTTAAAAAATCAAGAGCATCCATATTGTATATTTCAATTCTGTCGGAGAAACAAGATAACTCACGGATACTTTTAATAATTTTTTCCTTGTTAAAGCGACAATCAATTTTGTATTGTGATTCCTGTTTCATTCCTCCGAGTGGATTCGCATTTAATATACCAGAAAAACTTGTTCTATTTAGGTACAATCCGGCAAATCCTATTTCTAGCGACGATTTATTTGTAAGGTATGAAGAATTTCGGTATTGCGAATAATGCATCCAATTATCTAACGTAATGTCAACGTTTTCAATTAGAGTTATTAAATTGTTGGTATCATTCATTACTGATAACCAGAAATAATAAATTAAAGGATCTAATTCGTTAATTATTGCTTTTGAAATCGTTTTTGATTCAAGTAATGCTAAGGAAACTGCTGCGCTACCAGCATAAGGCTCATATAAGGTGCAATTAGTAAGATGTTCTGTTTCAAGTAGTTTTTTTATGTAGGGAACTAATTTTGATTTTGCACCTGGATAACGCAAAGGATTTTTAATTGGCATAAAATCACCTCCTAAATTTTATTATACATAAAAATAATATATTTGGCCAGAATTATTCGAGTATATCCAAAATAGGAATATCATTTTGTAACGCTAATTGATTGAATATTTCAACATAATTATTCAAAAACAGTTGATATTCGGAAGGGCGAGTGAGTTTCCAATAATTATATAACTTGGAATTACCTCTTCCCCAGTATTTTTCTTGTTCTTTGAACCATTTTTTGTATTGCTGAGGGTCGGCGTTACGATCAATTAGTGTAGGATAATTTGCAAAACATTTTTTCTTATCATATTCGCCTAACTCAGTATCCCAAAAAGAATCTGTTTCGTCCAAAGAATAAAGAAACCTGTAAAACATTTCTTCAGGACAAGTAGTACCAGGAAGAAACATTACATATTTTCCACGATATTGTTTAATCTTTTTGCAAATTGATTGCTTATTTTTATCACCATCAAGAATCAAGATACTTTCACAAACGGGTTTTAGTTTTACTCGTAATAATTCAAGGTATGATTCAGCACCAATAGAACATGGGTTAAAAACAATATTTTTTCTAAAACCACCATTAAGGAGTGACTTAACAAATGATTGCGCTACATCATCTTCGGTAAAAATTGTAATTTTAGGTATGACATCTGGAGTACCTTTAACTGAACCAGATAATTCTAAAATTACATCGTCAATAGAAGTAGTAGGCTTATTTTTCACCAAATTTTCTTCTTTCTTTAAATATACAAGTTTAGCTTCTTTTGGATTGTATTTATCAAAAAAAGTAGCTTTTAACACAGAAGGAGAGTGTGTTGTAAAAATAAATTGTATTTTATAATCACCGGCATATTTATAAAGACGCTTAATGAGCCTCATTTGTGACAAAGGATGAAAAGTTGATTCAATTTCATCAATCAGCAGAATTCCACCTTTATAATCATTTGGATATTTTTGCATTAGGCGTCTAAAGGATAATACAGAAATTAGAATTTTCCCTAAGTTGTCTTGACCAGCAGAAATAGATAGCGCATCTTGATCATTTGGGTGAATAGATGCAGTATATTTTATTCCAGAATGTATAGTATCAATTTCTATATTATCTGATAGATCTGACATAATGTCTTTATACTCCAATGTTAAAAATTTCTTTTCTTCAGGAGTGAGCTGATTTAAGTATTCAAAAGAGTCTTCTTCGCCAATAGGAGAAACTCTTTTTAAGCTTAAATAATAAACAGGAACTTGTGGGTATCCGGTTCCAGCACCTTTACCTTCAGTAGACCAAAAGCGAGGAATTGGATCTGATTTATCACGATATATACTATGTGCTTCAAAATAATCATTTTTGTATATATTAGGATATAAATTTAAACGCCATTTATGCGTTCCAGGAATATCTTTATCTGAAAGTTTAAATTTTTCTGCAAATTGTGAACGATATTTGTAATTATCAATGGAACTTTCGCCATGCATGGGATTATTTTTATTTATAGAAAAGGTTTGTCCTAAAATACCTAGAGTGGTAGTTTTCATAGTTCCATTATGACCAACTATTGCGGTTAGTTTTGTACCTAAATCAAAATCTACATTTTCAAGAGCTCTAAACTTATCTATGTGTACGCTTTTAATTATCATGTGACAACCTCTTATCTTATTATGTGTAATATATATCCTAAGTAGATGAATTTTTATCATATAAATAGGATATATAATGTCTGTTATATGTGATTTCTGCAATAAATTGTAGATGATTTATTTATCAATATTTTTAAATTTCATTATCTTGTTATCATATCCAGCAATTCGTGCAATTTGTGATTTATTTATACCAGGATTCTCATAGATCAGTTCATCTGGTATCAGCAGTTCTGCCGCAAAAGTATTTGCTTCAATCTCCATCTTGGAAGTCAGCAGAAGAGTCTTATTTCTAATGAAATAACAATTTTCCTTCCGGTGCATAATTGAATGAGCCAGTTCGTGAGCCATGACAAGGGTTCTTTCATGTTCCTCTAAATCTTCATTAAGGAAGATGCACTTATGATTCTTGAGAAACATATAGCATCCAGCGTTTGATCCAAGCGGACCGGTCTGGACTTCTACATTCAGATATTCTGCAAGCCTAAAAGGGTTTCTGGTTTCATATTTTTTGACGTAATAAGCAACTAAACGCTTAACATCATGTGTTTTCAATTGCAACACCTACTTTTTATTCTTGTTAGGATTGTATTTTTCCTTATTGATAGGTTTCAACCGGCGCATCATTAATTCAATTTGTCCCAGAAGCAGTTCTGTGTCTTCTTCCGGAATAGGTTCACCATCGTAGGAGAGCGGACCATCAGCACCATTCATTAATTTACCACGGAGATTCTCTAAATCCTTTGCAATGTCTCTTTCATCTTTTGGAGTGATTGCATAAGGATCCTCTTTCTTTTCTTCACCAGTGAAGTATTCGGTTGGAACTCCGAAGTAATCAGCTATTTTCTGCAATTTTTCCATCTTAGGAGTATATTTCCCTTGTTTCCAACTTGTGAGAGTAGCAGTTGTTACTCCTGTTTCTTTTGATACTCGATAAGCGGTTACATTATTTTTCTTTAGTAATTCTTCAAATTTTTCATACATAGTTTTCCCTTTCTAAAATAACTTAGAAATCCATGCTAATAAATATTGACAAGCTTAGAAAACTATGCTAACATACAAACATAGCTTAGATAACTAAGTTAAAACAATATAAGGTTTCTTAGATAACTTAGATGGTACTTAGATTATATAAGAAACCTTAGATAGTGTCAATATCTAAGTCCAGCTAATAAATGTCAATAGATAAACAAAAAATATTTTTTGCCTAAAAAAGGGTAGACTTTTCCCTTGGTGA
>NZ_CAKRDI010000032.1 GCF_934309415.1 uncultured Mediterraneibacter sp. | reverse complement strand
ACCATACCGAAAAGGCTTATCTCTCAGTGTATTCTTCCCTTTCATGTGTTTTCTCCTTTTCTTCATCAATCCTCATAGTTCATTACAATTGTAATTACTTTTACCAGTACCTTCTGAATCTGATCGTAAATGTGGTGGTCATCGCTGCCGAAGTGCGAACACAGCCTTGCATCTTCTTTTCCTCTGTCGTAGCAATCTTCCATAAACTCTAAGCAGTAGATATCATCTTCATCAATGATTTCTCCATTTTCTCTCCATTCATAAAGAATATGACCTTCTACCATTTCGTTTACGATATCGTCAGAACGCTTTCCACCGTTTAAATGCTTGATGCAGCAATCAATATATCCAAGCTTGTCGCAATACCTATATTCTTTTGCGGTTTCCTCTGTATAATCTCTGAAAGATTCTTTTATCTGCTCTTCAAAATCTTCCGGTAGATTGAAAATATCTACTTCAATACCTCTCGGCAATTTAACTTCGTAACTTCTCATAATTCGTTCATTTCTCCTTAAAAATGCGTAAAAAAATACCAACCACCGAATATTGATGGTTGGTAATAATTATTACAATCGTTTACTATTAAGTATATACTTTTGATTATCTAACTCCATTTTATAAATGGGTATTTTTTCTGTTTTTCCCCAATTTTTTATTTCTTCTTCTATATCCTTGTCTATCTTTGCTCCCAAGTACACACCAGTTATTGCTTCTTTTAAATAAACGTTATCGTTTGGATGAATTTCTTCACAATGTGTAGATAAAATTCTCCACTCTTCTTCATGTTTCCAGCACTTTGCTTTATACACATATGGATTCAAAATTATATTATTATTTTGTGTTTCTAGTAAACGCATAGCATTATATCGGTTATCATCATAAATAACAGGTAATACCTGCTGGTGAAAAATTTCTGCTTTTGTCGTATCGTATTCTATGCAAAACCCTTTATGATTTTCAGTATAATACGACCACATTAAAATAGAATCTTTTTTCTCCGTAAAACATGACACTAACGTATCACGTTGATTCTTTCCCAATAATTCACGAACAACTTTATCTATCTCTTTTTTTGCCTCTCTATATTCTGGTTTTGTACTTTTACTATATTCTCTGTATGCTTTAGATATTGTTCCAGTGTCTTTAATGAAATCAATAGTAGGAAAACAATCAAATGGATCATTAAATTCAGAAGCCGGCGTTAAATGAACACACCCTTTAAATACATTTTCTCGCCAATAATCATTCATTCTTCTATAACTGTACAATTTGCGTGGCATATATTGTTTCACAAATTGTACTACATCAAAAAACGAAATTTTTTCATCCTCTAATTTCTCTATGTATTCCGACATCCATTCTTTACTCATTGGCATTTCCTCCCGTACATTTATACGGAAATTATACCATTCCAACCATCAATATTCAATTGTCAAGGTACTATTATTTGTTCCAAGTCAGAAGCTGACACGCTATCGTGCAATCTTCCATGACTTCTGTATTAATGTTTCCTCTGTTTGGTTCTAATTCATCTAGGAATACGCCTTTGATACAAGTCCTGTTGAACCGTCTTTCTTGCTCTGCTCTTCTAGCAAAAACCTCCGGGAAATCTACTCGAATTTTATTCCAGTAACCCATGCCACCTTTCACACAGCCGATACAGTTATTATTCGGATAACCCATGTCATACATGATAGGTCTTTTGAGTCCGAGCTTTCTTGCGATACCGTGAGCTTCCTCTTTCGTGAGTCCGTTTTCAATGAGCGGAAACTCATGATCGTAGTCACTTAATGCCTTGCAAGTATTTTCAGCTCTCGTTGTTTCGTTTACATCAAATCCCCATACATAAGTGTGGTGGTCAGGATTCTCTCTTTCCCATTTTTTCCTAACTTCTTTTTTGAGATACCTTGTGCATGGAGCACCAAAAGGAGTATTCATTGTGTGAGAAAAATTCATTACATCCTCTACTGACGAAAACCTATCAGATTGTAAGATTGTAATTTTTCTACCCAATATCCTTTCGCAATCATGCAAAAATCTCAAAGAATCAGGATGCTGATCTGGTACATGAGTATAAATTATCTCATCTACATCCTTTGCTAAATAACAAGCTACAAAACTGCTAATTCCTGTTGAAAACCAACATACTTTCATAACACCACGCTACAAATCCATGTATCGTGGATAGATTAACAATCGGCTTGGATGCATTATTAAGTGCTTAATTAGGCACAGCCACTCCGTCAATCTTTATGTACCAATTCACCATACTAATCTTGATACAACCTCGGTTTACCGAGGATTCGTTATTCCTTTCTTTAAATAAAATCAAATATGTCCATCTGTCCTTGTTGCTTCCATGTTTCCGTACAAATCCCGCACATTCCCAGTGCATTCTTATACTTCACACCGTTGTTCTCAAGATTCATACAAATTCCATAATGTTTCGGATGCGTTACCGACATTCTCTGGAATCTGTTTGGTTCTTCTTCCAGGTGCGCTCCGAATCCACAGAACATACATCCTGTTCGTTGTTCTCCTGTTGTATAATAGTTACCCTGCTGATCTTGCTTAATATCTCCGTACACAGAGCATATTTCCACATCATTTTCGACCACGTATCTTAATACATCCTGTCTGTTCCAAAATCCTAACGGCTGTGATTTAATTTTCTTCCCGTCATACACATTACAGCCTGTGCTTGCGTATAGATGCGCTCGCATGAATCCCTCATCCTGTGTTGTGCCGATATATGGTTTTCTGCCGGTGCGCTTTTCGTATTCTTTAAATGGTTTCTTCTTCATAATGTGACAGCACTTCTCAGATGTATCAAATTTTGCGTCCAACAGAAACTTCCATTTTTTTGCCAAAACTCCGAACTTTCCACGCTCGTCCCCGTTCAGCAGATAGTTTCTATACCGATCTGATAAGTTCCCGTGTCGCAACTTATGTATTTTCAATGCCGTTTCTTTCGACACAAGCGGGAATCCGTATTGGTCAACGACCTGTTTAAATGTAATCCTCTTTCCATCTTTTTCTCTCGGATATATCTCTTCAAATTCACCCGGTGCTTTCCTTGCAAATCTCACGATTTCTGGAAATTCCAAACCTGTGTTAGAAAAGACAGCCGGGACATCATTTCCTAATATTTTTCGGATCATATGTAGTAACACCGTGCTATCAAGTCCAGCAGAATAGCTTAAATACACTTGCCCATCCCAGTTGTAATGCCATTCTCTTATACGGGTTTCTGTAAGCCGTAGCTTTGTTTCATATGGCAGATATTTTCTTTGCGAGAACTGCCAGTCATTTAGTTTCAAGTCATCTTCTTGTATATACATCTTCTCGAAAGGAGCCGATATATCTTTGCCCGGCCGGAGCTCCGTACTCCTTTCTGTAATTTATTTAATTTCTAATAACACCGTTTCAAGTTCCAATGTTCCATCCGCTTCTATCCATGCGATAGCCAGAAAATCATTGTCGTAGCCAGGCGAAGAAAAGCCATCTTCAAATCCAACCTCGAACTGTATTCCTTTTTCTTCCAATGCAGATTTAATTTCTTCGTCCATTCCAAATTCGTTTTCATCTTCATCTTCACGGTATCTCGAATAGTATTCGTCACTTTCTCGATAATACTTTTCGATAATTTCTTCTATTAATTTTCTAATCATCACTTTACCTCATTCGCAAGTTGGAATCCCATTCTTGCCACATTCCTAAGATTATCCTTAATCAGTGCCTTGTTTGGCGCTCTATGCGTATCAAGGAATTTCCACAGCTCTGGTCTTTCCGTTGGTTTATTTGCAATGTAATCAGCCGTGTAATCATACTCAGCTTTTGCAATTTTCAAGCACTGAATCATGTAATCTATCTTGTCTCCTGTATTCATATGTTACTCCTTTACTGTGATCCTAACTTCACTTAGTGCGTAAAACTTACCCTCATGGTTTGAACAATATTTTTCTAAAATCTTTCTTTGCGTATGTTCACTATTTGTAAGACTTGTTTTTTCTTCATATACAACATTTCTATTCTCATCCATAACCACCGCATACAAGGCTTTTTCTGTTTCAAACGGCTTTCTCGCATGATTCAGCTTCCACTGTTTAAGGATTTCAAGTGTTTCTTCTGGATTATCTTTTCGGAAATCTTGACACGTCTTTTTGCCTTTTCCTTTTCCTATAGGACAATCTATATAACAGCCACTTTCGCTACACATTCTCCCCAAAAGTCTTGTTGCTTCAACTGCACTCATTTCTTCTACCGGCTCAAGCATTTCATCTGTCCAGTAACAGTCCATATCATAAATCTGATAACTGTCGAATCCTACCTGTGAAATTGTCACTATCTTGCCTGCCAATTTTTTCATGCTTTCCGTAGCCACAGTACTACCATATGGTTCACGCGCTTCCAAATCGCTCCTTACCCTTACTTTGTCGCCTACTTTATATTTCATTTTCCATTCATCAACCCTTCTATATACAAATCCATGCTATGAACCAACTTCACACAATTTCCATGCAAAGCATGGTTTCTCCATGAATTGTATTTCTTGTAAAATTTCTCCTCTGAAAGTTTTCCATCTTTCACATCTTTAACCAATTTTCGGAATTTCTTCTTATTCTTCCGTTTATTCTCGCCTGTCAACTTCCGAATATATTTTCCATCGTGCGTTACATAGTGATGAAAGCCAAGAAAGCGAATTCCATTCTTAAACGGGATGATCTGCGTCTTTCCATTCAATTCCAATCCAAGACTTTTCAGAAGCTCTCTTATACATTCAAGGCACCATTCCAAATATTCCTTACTCCGGTGTATCAGATAAAAATCATCCATATATCGACCGTATTCTTCAATTCCAAGTTCCCCAGTCACCATGCAGTCTACCGGATGGACCGTAAGCAATGCATATACCTGTCCAGCCTGATTACCAAGTGGTAAGCCAGGATTCTCACTACTGTCAATTAGTGTATGATTCAGCCATGTTGTGTAAGAATCCGGAAAGAAATAATCTACAATGTCTTTCAGTATTTCATGATCAATTTCGTAAAAGAAATGTCTGATATCGCATTTCAATATCCAACCATCCGCACCATGCTTTTGGTGGAACGACTCCATATGAATTTTCAGTCCATCCAGCGCATACAAAGTGCCTTTACCTTCCTGACCGGCAGAATTATATTCGATAAACACATTCTTTAATTTGGGATGCAGGATATTATCACAGAGTACATGCTGCACTACCTTATCTTTGAATGAACACGATTCAATTTTTCTTCTCTTTGGCTCATAGATCTCAAATTTATTGTATGGAGCTACTGCATATGTCTGATTCTCTAGCTGTTCTTTCAGTATCCAAATGCCTTCTAAAGCCATTGAAGAAAATTTTGCAGTGCTGCTATTAAACTTCTTACCTGATTTTGCTTTCTTATAAGCTTGATACAGATTGCTGTAATCTGTAATAATATCCTTATCCATTGGCATTCCTTTGTATTTACCTCTAAGAGGAAGGTCTGTTTCCTTTTTGTATCTTTCTTTCTGATTTCGGCTTCATGCCTACTCTGACTGTCTGTAATACAGAATGGGCGAACCCCGTTACTGTTGTTGTAGTTATTGTTGTTGATGTTACCGGACGGAGAAACAACCGCTTAACGGAAACAAACCTAAAATGTATTTATCTTTGCCTGTCTTTTGTTCTCCATGCAATCGCCATGTGCTTTACATCGGAAACCATTTTAGACCAATGTTCTACACTGCCTATATTGATAATTCCGAGTTCGTGCGATATTTCTATGTAGACAAGCAACTCATCGCAATATGTAATAGCTTTCGTCTGTAATTCAAGCCGATCTCTTTTGTAATTCTTAATGTCTGTTCTATTCGCTTCAAAGAGCATTTCAAAAATTTCTATTGACTTATTTTGCATCTTATCAACGAGTGAAAATCTAAATTTCTTCGGATAGCGGTTGGCATTACTGGTTACTTTCAACGTATGAGTAACCAGAGCTTTTGCTTTTTGAATTACTTTCAGGTCGTTTTCACCCATTATTCGTCGTCTTCCTTACAAGATTCAAAGATTGAAGAGGAGAAGATACAAACTGGGCGAACCCCGATACTGTAGTGGCAGTAATTGCAGTTGATGCAACCGGACGGAGAAACAACCTGAACCAAACGATTATTGTTATTACAAGGTGTAGTACTCGGTGTGATCAGCCACCACCATTCCTGCATATTCGGCAGATACTTTCTGTATTTTCTATATTCATCAACCGTGAGGAGTGATACATAGTCTTCGCATGTGCCATATTCCGTCTGTCCATCCATAGAAAGTAAATCGCGTGTGAATTTAAGAAGCGCGCCTTCACCTACGCTATCCTCAATCTTCTTGCGAAGATCCGTGTTTAATTCATTTCTGAGATCACTGGAATCCCAATTATTTGAACTATCATCGAATTCTCTGCTATCCCTGTAAAATCCATCTGAAATCACAAGATATCCATTTTCAAGCTTGTCCAAGACTCTCCATGTAAGCCCGGCAACCTCAATCGTCTTTCCTACTTCCGGTTTTCCGTATTTCTTTTTCAGCTCTTCATAAGCTAAATTTAATTTTTCAAGATTTTCTCCGAATTCTTTTAATGTCATCATATTAGTTCTCCTCTACACAAGATACAAAGATATTAGATTTTAAGATACAAAGTGGGCGAACCCCGTTACCGACGTCGTAGTCATAGCGGTTGAAGTCACCGGACGGAGAAACAACCGCTACCGAATACTTCCAGCCTCTTTCCTCAGTACTCCAAGCAGTGCATGTCCAATACCAATCATCCAAATCCTTATTGACCAGCAATTCATTGTATTTACGCGCTTCGTCAAACGTCAGCGGTCTAACTCTTGCGTGAAGCACTTCATTTTTATTTTGCATATCTACCGTCACTAAACTTGCTGCTGCATCACACAGGTTTTCAGCTCCGAATTCTTCTTTGAATTCTGGATAAATTTCCTTTTCAAAAAGATTCGACAGATCAGACCCAAAGTATTCGCAAGTATCGCCATCATATTTCACTTCCTTGCGATATAAATCTTCTGTGATAACAACAGTTGAATCCTCTTTCTGTTCCAGCACAATAAATCTACCGATTCCAGTATCGAATTTTCCTCCAGCAGGAATTTCTGACAGCTGCACGCTCTGTTTCTTCTCTTCTTCAATTAACATTTCTACAAGTTCCTTAGCTTTGTTTAAGATTTCTTTTTTCATTACATAACCTCTCTATTTCATTAATCATTGCCATGCTTACATCTTTTGCAAAATTCGTTTTTCCATTGCTCTGGAAGATTTTCTCAATCACTCCATCTGATCCACAATATTCCACTAAGACTTCCTCCGAAAAATCTCCATGCTTCAGAAATTCGTTAAATGCAAGCCAGTTCTGCGTAATTACTTTGTAATATACTTTTCTTTCTTGTTCCGTCATGTTTTCACCTACTCAAACGGAATTTGAAGTTGATCTACTTGCCCGAATCCATCTTGACCGGACCAGCCGTATTCTACGCTCAAATTATCATTGTCTCCGTAAATTCGTTTGGATCGTTCGTCATACATCGCCAAGAATCCTTCTGTATCGATTCTTCCAAACAATCTGTTCTTCGGAACCGTGATGCGCCTATATGTATTGCTCAACTCTTTATCCTTGCTGTATCCGATCACAAGTGAAGCCAGATTCGAAATATCGCCTGCGCCGCTGATTTCATCCGTCTCATTTGCAGAAAAATTGTTTTTTCTCTTGTGAGCTACCAGCAAAATCAGAACATCGAATTGCAGAGCCATCCTTGTAAGCTTTTTCATAAAAAGACTTTGCTTCTCATACTTGTCAGATCCTTTTTCTGCATCCAGATCAACTGCTGTCATTAGGTTGTCGATCAAAATCACGTCCACTCCATATCTGATAATAACTTCTTGAATTGTTTTGCAGATATCCTCTTTTTCATCTTCCTCAATAATTGTGCTGTCGTAAATAAGCGCTTTTCCACGATACCAGGCATTGATCATACTTTGATTTTGGTTGGAAATCTTTCTTGAAACATCTCCAAACTTATTCGTTGTCTCAATGATGTGCTGCGGACCAGCAATCTGAAAATCAAGCCATGCCTTAAACAAATAGTTTGGCAGCTCACCGGAATAAGCAAATACTCTGTGACCATCTTCAATTGCTTTACCCATTATCTGACTCGCAAAGGTTGATTTTCCTTCGCCTGGCTTTCCCATAATAATGACCACTCCGCCAAACGGAAGGCCGCCATACAGTAACCGATTGCACTGGTTGATTGTAGAATCTAGCTTTTTTAAGCTGTATATGTCAACGTTCTCCACATCAGCAAGCTCTCTGATATGTCTAATCGGCTCAAATTCGGCATTTTCTACTGCCAGTCGAACATCTTCACGCCCGTATTTCATTAACAGCTCATTTGCGTCTTTACAACCTTTGTAGTCCTCTTCACGAACGTGCTTAATCTTGTTTGGAAATCTGCTTTTCAATTCCGGAAGCAATGTCATATGTCCTTTTTCAAAATCCCCGAACACCACAATCTCTTGGAATTTGCTTACCCAGTCAAAGCAATATGGAAGCCAGGTAAACCCTTTTGCTCCGTTCGGGACGCTTACGGCATTCTCTATTCCGGCTGTTGCTACGGAAAGGCTGTCTAACTGCCCCTCCGTAATCACAAGCCTTGTGAACTCCTTGCATTGCTTCATTCCAAATAGAATCGGCTTACATTCAGCTTCGCACCACTCCTTATTCTTATCGACCTCTTTGTTAAAATCTGTCTTACGGTATTTCACATATTGCAGCTTTCCATCACCGTCATAAAACGGAAATACAAGAATATTGTCATGATCTTTCTGAGTGGTAATTTCATACTTGCGCGCAACCTCAGCAGATATTTTTCTGCTTTCCAGATAAGCGATAGCTGGTTCTTTCGGAACAATTGGCTTGTCCGGTGTTTTTAATCTTCTGTACTGCTTTTTCGGTCTGTAATATTCCATCACCTGTTCACCAAGACTGAAATCAAAATCCCTTGCAAGAGTAATCATATTTCCAGTAACACCGCAGCTTGATCTCAAACACTTGAATTGCCCTGTCCCAAGATTTATAGAGAATGTGTCTCCATCCAGCTTTCCTTTTTCAGTTCTCCCCTTGCAGTACGGACAAATTTTAAATTTCAACTCATCCCCATGCTGCCTTGTCCTCGCCCCGATAAATCTAGCAAATTCATATGCATCTTCCGACTTGAACTGATAGTACATTTAAACACCACTCTCCTGAATTATTTTTAGCCAATCATGATGTTCGCTCAGGATTCCGTAATCAAGACTCTGATCTCCGTAAATCGCTCCTGCTTCTTCCAATTGCTTTCGGAAAGATGGTTCCAGACAAGCAAAGCGATCATCCATGCCTTGTTCATCTCGTTTCTGAGTTACCGGCTTTGAGTTCTTCTGGAATCTATTCAATCTATCCCATATCACGCCAGCATAATTATTCGCCATTGAATCATCAACTATCTTCTTTAACGCATCCATACCATATTCTCTGTACGCAGAAACAAACTGCGTAATCGTCTTTTTTATTCCAATCTCAGTTCCATAGTGGTTGCTTGATTTTGGCTTTCTTCCGTCCTTATACTGCATCCACTCTTCCAGACATTCATGTAAATCACCATTTTCCAATATATATTTACTATCTGTATGTATATTGTTATCTAATACATAAGATAAATTAGATATATTAGAATTATTAGAATAAGAATAAGAATAAGAACTAGATATAGAGCAATTAACGTTATTTTCTAACGCTTTTGTAACGTTATTTTCTTTTTCCTTACGTCTTTCCCTGAATCTTTTTTGTCTCTCTCTATTCTGCTTTTTAATGGCTTCAAGTGCATCTTGATTCTGGTATTTTGACCAATTCGACACTATGTATGCATTATCTTCCAGTTCAACCATTTCAAGGCTCTGGAATACTTCTATAGCTCTCTTTACCGTGCCTATTTCCATTCTGAATATCTTAGCCAGCATCTCGTCCGTGTAAGCTATTTTATTGGAAATGCTAAGCAATCCTCCCTGATTGCATTTGCCGGCAAGACACAGTATTTTAAACCAAACAATTTCAATTTGCATTCCGTCTGGAAGCGATTCAATAGCGTACATTTTCTCGTCATCAAAGATATCTGTAACAATTTTTATCCATTTTACATCTCCAGACATTACGGTACCTCCTGCTGCAATAACTCCAACACCATAGCTCCTTGTTCGGAATTATGGCAAAAGAAGAATTCTGCCCCATATTTCTGCTCCATTGTTCTGCAGGCTTTCATTAACTGCGCTCCACCTGTCGGTCTCCTTTTTGGAAGCTTGACACTTTTCCATCTTCCGTTTTCATGCATTTCCTTGATTCTTTCGTACCTCGCAAGCCTTGGATTATTCCAATTTTCAAGATCCGAAAGACGCGTCACCCCATCAAGATTAGCAACCAGCACATAAAGCTTAATTCCATTATTTTGAGCAAGGATTAACTCATCTCTGAACCGAGCATGCTGTTTACCGCAGATATCGCCCACAAGCTCCTGAATATCTTTCTTCGTGTCAACAGTCACATTATATGTCCCGAGGAAATCCATTTTTTTGACTGGAATTCCCCGTTCCCTTTTTCTTGAAATAACATCCATGACTTTATCATTGGCAATAATGTAATCTCCGCATGGAAGAGGTGCGTCTATGACTTCGATTCCAAGTTCTTTCCAGTACTCTTCTTTCTCTGTATGCTTCCCCTTCTGCTGCCCTTTGTCACTGATCACTATCACTGGAATCACCTCGCTTATATGTTCTTTCGCTTTCAAGATAATTTTCTTGCTTCTCCTGACGCTGTACAACGCCCCGTAAACGCTTTAAAGTGTTCTTATTGAGTTCACTATTGGCAAAATCGTGAAGTGCCTCATATCGCACGCAAACGTCCTTATAATGCCGTCTTTCAATTCGTTCTCTTTGATACGCCGTAGCAAGCTTGTTTCTCTCATTTCTATCTTTAGCGAATTCAAATTCGTGTGCCCAATGAATATGTCTGTCCATCGAATCGTATTCGGAAAGCTTTTTCTTCGCACTCTCGTAAGCAGCTTTTGATTCTTCCAAAAATGTGATAAAATGCTGTAACTCCTCAGACGGCTTCTTTCCTGTTTCCAATTAGATCAGCCTCCTTTCTCCGTGCTTTTCTTTTTCTCTCAAGAATTTCCTCCTTGTGCCTTTCGTAGTATCTACGGCATGATTCTGCATTTTTCCCAGATGCAATCTTCCTTTTTCGCTTACGCCGTTCATTTTCCTTGCCCTTCTCAGAATCTCTATACCTTTTTTGAGCCGATTTTCCGCGTTCGGACCGGTTGTATGCAGAAACCCAATTCTTCCTATATTCTTCATCAGATCCTTTGTGATATTTTCTTCCGGTGGAATCTTCATACAACTCATAATCTCTTCGATTTGTTTCTGTATAATCATCTGTTGTCATATCGTTCCACCGGCATTCTACATACGGGCACTCAAAACAATTGGGATGGCAGCACTTTGGCGGTTTCTTAGTTCGTGCCATAGTAGCCACCTTTAGTTAAATGGTAATTCTTCATCTAATCCATCCGGGATATTCATAAATCCATCATCGGATGCCGGCATTGATCCGTTGCCTGCTACCTGCTGATTCTGCTGAGTTTCTGCTTTGCTTTCAGCAAATTCCTGTTCTTCTACAACAACCTCTGTCGTGTATACTTTCTGACCATCCTTATTCGTATAGCTTCCAGTCTGGATACGACCAGAAACAGAAACGCGCATTCCTTTTCTGAAATATTTCTCTACGAATTCTGCTGACTTTCCAAACACAACGCATGGAATAAAGTCCGCTGACGGATCACCCTCTCTCTTCCAGCGTCTATCAACTGCCATCGTGAATCTTGCTACCGCTGTAGCATTTTGTCCCTGCGAATATCTCACCTCTGGATCTCTTGTCAGTCTTCCTATTAAAATAGCCTTATTCATAAGTTACTCTACCTTTCTTTACTTTTGTGTAATTTTCCATGTTAAACAATAATGGATACGACAGCACAAATCAGTGCAAATAAAAACATTACAAACGGAATTAAAAACTCTTTGTTTCCGGTGTCTCTATATTGCCAAAAATTAAAAATCGCTCCAATACAATCAAAAATAATTAAAATTACTTTAAACCACATATCAACTCCTAAAACGGCATCAGACAAAATTCCTTTTCCATTCCTTTTTCTGCTGCCCATACGTCCACATCACAATCAACAATCTCTTGTATCTCGTCCGTGAACCGCTCTGCATTGCCATTCCAGCTACTTAAATGTATCAAGCCTAGACTTCTTAGGCTCTGACTATTAATGCTCTGTATGAACCGTTTACACGTTTGCAATTCCATGTGTCCAGTAAGCACATGATCAAATTTAGCTCCATCTTCTTCCCGGCTGATATAATCTTCTGAGTAGTTGCATTCAATCAATCCATAGTTGATTCCCATTTTTGAGAAATCGTACGGACAATACTCAGCATCCGTAATGAACAGGATCTTGCCCTCCGGCGTATCAATCAACCATCCGTCACACTCCGTTTCTCCATGCGGCACACGAAACGGTATCACTGAAAATGAGCCCATCTGCTGTCGCTTCATTCTCTGCAAGCCAGTTGTTTTCTCTCCTATCACAGTTTCAATATCTGCCTGTACTTCGTCTGAGGTGTATACCTTGATTCCGTACCGCATATACTGCTTGATAAATCCAACATGGTCTTTATGGACGTGACTTGCGATGCATCCACTCACTTTGGAAGTCTGATAGTCAATCGCTTTCAGCATCTCTTTTGCTGGAACTCCGCATTCCAGGAGAAGAATATCTTCCCCTGAAATCAGAGCGTAACCATTACCGGAAGAGCCTGTACCAATTGTTCTAATTACCATTGAAAAACTCCTCTCTAACATCCACAACCTCATATTGTTGCCAATATCCATTAAATGGCTTCTTTTTCCTTGAGCAAATGAACTGCCTGCAAATTTCTGGTCGTACAGGATAGATTCTGCATTTTTCTTTCAGCTTGGAATCATCCATAAATGGGCACATAAGATCACAAACTTCCTTTGTCAGCGGGAACAGATGTTTATATTCCTTAACATTATTCTTCTTTATGTATCTGCGTATCGTAGCAATCTCTTTCTGCGTCATAGGCAAATAATTGCTACAGCACGCCCCACATTGAGTGCATTTTCCATCCTTTGTCATATCGTATGTGCCGTTCTTCATGTCTTCTATAGCTTTATCCAACCATTTTGTTTCAGCTATCATACACTTACTCCTTTGCAAAATCCGGAGTTTCAACCTCTACGGCTTCAGATTCAGCTACAATGTCCGCATCTTCAAAAACAAACTCCTGTGAATTTTCATTCTCTGCAATTTCTTCCTGAGTTGCCTTATATGCATCATCAAGCTGCAATAAAGAACTTGACGCCATACTATTGAGATTCTTCGGGAATTTTTTAATCGCATTATTCCGCATTTTACGAACAATCATTGCTTCTGGAGTATCGAGCCATGCCGCACTAATGTATGGTTTAGCGATTTCACAATTCAAAACATCCTCCAACGTTTCGCACTCGCGGACAGCTGCCATGATTTCATCTTTCTTTGCCTTAATCTGTTCTTTCTGCTTTGCAGTAGCCTTATAGCGATTCTCACAGATTCCAAATGTTTCATTCAGAAGATTGTTCCTGATATGTGCAATCAGATTTGTTTTCACTGGCTCTCTTTCGGCAATTAGATAGTCAATCGTTCCATCCTTTAGCTTTACCGGATATACGACACGCACCGTCTTGTCAGATAATCCCTTTGGAGTCCATTCTGCTGGTTTAATCTCAATTCCACGTCTACGAGGGTATGTAAATTCGTCTCCATCTTTTACAAGCCACACTGGGTAAACGGTATCAATGTTGTTTCCAAACTGTCTCAGGAGCGCATCGTTTCCGTCCCCTTCAATTCCCATTTCAACCATTTTGCACCACTGACCGCCGATTTGCTTGCTTCTGAGCTGGAAATACACCTCTCTCGGCACGGCATTGGCGTTAAGCTTAAGGCTTGCGCACTGAGCTACAACCTCTCTCAGATTGGAAGTGTTAAGATTCTTCATATCTGCTTTTTCATCGTTTTGCACCAACTGAAATATTGATCCCATTGCGTTCATAGCACACTGCTTGGAATATTCATCATATTGAACACCGTTCTGTTCAAAATCCCTTGAGACCAGTCCGGTAATTGTATTTGTCCACTGACTCAGACCGGTTGTAAAACTTTCTTTCTGAGCCACTTCATTTTTCTCTGCCATTACTCTTCCTCAACTTTCCCATCAATCTTTTTCAGCTTGTCCTGGAAAGGAAGAATCTCTTCCTCCGGCACATCAACATTGGTTACCACTGCTTTCGCAGTTCCGATAGAAACTACATCTCCCGGCTTCACGATCACATCTGAACCGAATGTATATTCACGACCATGCTGCACGCCGTTTTTCATGTATTTTGCCTTGATATACAACATTAGTCCTCATCCCTTTCGCCAAACATAGATTTCAATAACATCTCAATCAAATCACCACTTTTAGACTTAATTTCATCAGCCTTTTCTTTTACAAAAGCATTCCAAATGTCTCTGACCTCTTTCTCGACTTCATCGTCCGGTTTGTCGCTTGAAATAGCATCAAACATTTTATTTCCATATTCTTCGCCGAAGTTCTTGGCAAATACTCTTCTCATTCCTTTGCAAATTACTCTAAACTCATTCATAAGTTCGTTTGTTTCACCTTCGATAATTACCTGTCCCTTTTCTTCGCCTTTTCCGCATTCCGCTTTAATCATATTATTTGTCCTCGCTTTCTACTTTTAATTCTTTTTCATCGGTTACTGCTAAATAAATCATCTGAGAATCCATCTCAGGGAAATTAAACTCATTCACAGCCTCGCTGTTGTCAATAAATACAGGACAGCTTACGCCATACAGATTCGACATAGACTGAATGATATCCAATCCGGCAATAATTCTGTGCCCATTATTCAGACTTGACAGCGGTACGCCATTTACAGTGCATTCGCAGGTTTCTTTCAGCCCGCCATTAATTTGATTATCAAAAAGTTTAAAAGAAACAACTTTAAACATGCCATTGATTTTTTCAGAAATCATGTTCATTTTTGCACGAATAAAGTCTTCCATAAGATCAATCATCTGTTCCTGTTCCGCAACTTTCTGACCAATTTCTTTCTGTTCTGCTTCAAGCTCAGCAATACGTTCTTTAATTTTCGTATTATCTGACGCTAAAATCTTTCCGGCAATTTCGGTAATTTCATCTTTCAGAATAACCCTTTTCGCTTCAAGTTCTGTTCTTCCAGAAGATTCCTTGCTCATTGACTCAATCTCATTTTCCAGATCCTTGATTTTCTCAAAAGTTGATTTATATTCTTCATTCTGAGAAACATCAGCAACTCTCGGATACGCGTCTACTTTTTCTTTTGCAGCCACATATTCTGCTTCTGCATTACTAAGTTTAGAATTGAGTTCATCTAAGCTTTTGCTAAAGGATTCTTCCTTAGCTTTATATTCATCCCTTGAAGCAGATGCCTTGTTGCCATTTTCCACGATCTGCTTAAGATTCTCTTCGTGCGTCTTATCGAAAGCAGCCTTTTTCTTCGCATAGTCTTCTTCATGTGCTTTTTTGCGTGATTCATAACCAGAAATATTCTTCTGCTTAAGATCCTCTGGAAGTTCCTGTCCACAAGTAGGGCACACAGTTGCGCTTTCCGGTAACGGATCCAGTGGAACATAAACAGGAAATGTCCTTGCTTTTTCTGTTTTCCAAGCATCAATAAGAGATTTAACTTCTCCGTCATGCATCTGATATTTCAACTGAGATTCACGAATTGTTGACTGGACAATAGAAATCTTACGATTCAGTTCCTTTAATGCATCCTCTTTGCTTATTTCTTCCTCTCTAAGCTTTGCGCAACCATCAAGCAACTTCTGATTCTCCGCATTCTGAATCTCTGAAAGATGAAATTTAAGCTTAATAACTTCTTCGCGCTTTGAATTGATTTCCTCTAACTTGCTGTTGCCACCAGTTAATTCCTCTTCGACTTTCTTCAATTCTGCTTCTTTAGCAGCTTTCTCTACTTCAAGAGCACCGACATCAGCAATTACAAGTTGTTTAGAAATTTCATCAATACGCGCCGGAATCTCAACCATATTCTTGCTAAGAGCACCTTTCGCCTTAGCGTATTTCTTCAAAATGTCATCTGTTCCAGCAATTTTCAGTTCCGGAATGAGTTTTTTATATTTCTCGTCAAATACTTCTGCGATTTCCACGTCTGAAAATGATCCAACAAATTTCATTAAAATTTTTCTCTGCTTCTTCCAAGGCAAGGCATTAAATGCCGCCGGATTAGTAATCAAATTGAATACATCTTCATCAACAATTCCAGAAATGAACTCCTTGAATTCTTTTTGAGATTTTGGATATCCGTTAATTTCAAATTCATTCACATTTCCCTGAAATTCTCTCGTATCAGTTCCACGCTTTTTTACCCATCTCTGCTTCTGGAGCTTTTTCAGTTCGTATTCTTCGCCGTCCGCAGTGATTTCTGCTTCAACAGAAATCTCAACGTTATCAATCATTTTTCCATCTTTATCAAGTGGACGAATGTCGAAATCCGAACTTCCAAGAGAATCTTTTCCAAACAGTAACCACATGAACGAATCAAAAATCGTTGTTTTCCCGCTTTCGTTTGCTCCGGTAATTCGCGTTTTCTCTCCAAAAGAAATCATTCTATTCTTGCAACCTTTGAAGTTCTGAATATGTAATGATTTCAGTTTAATCTGCACCATTTCTCGTTACCTTCCCTTCCGATTTATCTATAATTTTGATATTTCTATCCCTGTCCACCACATGAAAATAATTTTCATCTTCAAAGTGATTCATCCAGTCTCTTGGATCCAGACCGGCCTTTTCCAGCAGAATCTTATTCTGTCTCGTTAATTTTTTAGGTTGCTTCATATTTCCTCCCGTGTTATTATTTAATTGGTTTTTACCCTAAGCGCCCAAAGGTTGCAGCCTTATCAGGGTGCTTTTTAATATCCAAATACAAGCCATGCAATAACCATCCATGTAACTGACATCACACCAAGAGCCGATGCTAGATAAGCACTTCCGTTCAATTTCTTGTCGTTTTCTTTCCTATCAATCTTCTTGCAGTTAATATCAATCAGATCTATTTTCTTCTTATTAATATTGATTAATTCCAACTGATTCATGATTTTTCTCCGTTCCACAGATAACCGGTTTCCTCGTACAGTCGTTTCGGGCTAATGTAATAATTGATTCTGCCTTTCTTGCTGTCCATTTCTTTAACGTCCTTGACTTCTTTTCCATGCCTGATTGCAACACCGATGTTCAGCCATCCATCAATAATCCCGGCTCTAACCCATGTAGCATCTTTCCCATAGACTTTTGCAGCGATCGGGACTGGCACATGCCCCATTGGGAATTCAATGTTTTCAGTCAATAATCTTCACTCCTTCCCCGAATCTCTGTCTAAGAGCTCTCATTGCTTCATCCATTGTGATTTCCTTCTTTGGTTCATCTCTCATCCAAAGCAATGTATCCTTGTCGTTCAGCATATTGCTGTATGAACCCAAACCCGGTCTATAGACAGCATCAATATCACAGCAGCAACATTCTGGACATCTTAAATCCTCTGCGTAACCCGTGATTTCCAAATACCCTCCCAGTCCGATTCCGTACAGTATTCCGTCCTCTTCTGTAAGAAGATATTTTCTGTTTTCTGCTGTCTGGACAACCATGTTTGGTCTTAAATCTTTTAATTTCATCTTTCCTCTCCTACACTGCAAAGCTCATCTGAGCATTTTCAGCACTGATTTCTTCTTTTAAATACATTGGCAGCTCATATGCTTTGATAATTTCAATTGCTAAGTCACATTGGCTACGTTTGATAGCTTTATAGGTATTTACACCAAATTCTCTTCTGAGCTGTGCATCCACATCACCGTAGACTTTGTGCATCAAACTTTTATTTTTGTAAGCAGGTGCGTTCTTGCCACCCATCAATGGAACTACTTTCTGATTCTTAGCTCTTGTGATCTTCTGGCATTCCAGAGCTAACAGTGGCATATCTGCTTTGAAATCCTGTAAATCTTTGTCAACCTTATCAATCTTTTCTGTCAGTTCTACATTTCCTTGAGCAAGTAACTGAATCTTCTGATCTGTTGTCATTGGAACTGTTTTCGGTTTTTCAAAATAATTATCAACCAGTCTGTCGTATACTTCCCATGCTGTATCAGTGTTTAGGGATTTTGCGTGAAGGAAAGCTCCTTTTTCTGTCCAGAGATATAATTTATTGAGATTGTTTGGCAAATCGTGAATTTCACGAAACGCCCTTAATTCATCTCCGGACAAACAAATGAAGTGTTTACCTTCAACATATCTATCTTTGTTATGATTGAAGTTGTATGAAATTGTTTTGTTATCAGTTCCATATGCTTCTGCAATCTGCTGCGTTGTGAGTACGCGAATGTTTTTGTACTCTGTAATTTGTAATTCGTTCATCTTATCTCCTTTCTGCTAAACGTCTCGTTCCGTTTGAATTGTTTTACGCTCATTTTCAAACTGAATAAGGTCTTCTTCCGATACTCTGTACTCTCGTCCGAGTTTAATTGCATTCAACTTGCGTTGGCGAATCCATTCCCAAACGGTAATGACCTTGACTTTGTATCTTTCTGCCACTTCGTCACAGGTGTACATTTTAGACAAAAATATCCCTCCCTTTTTATAGTTATTTATACTTGTGTTTACTTCGGTTTAGTGATATAGTTTAATAAAACGAATTATACTTATAGCACAAACGAAGTACTTCTCGGAATCGAATTTTACTTGGCGGTTTACTTCGGTTCAATCAAGTATGTCCATACTATAGCACTGAATACTTCGGTTGTCAACAAGTATTACTGCGTTTTTGACAAAGTATTTAGTTTTTATGAAAGGTGGACAAAAAATGTACGAAATTTTTGAGCAATTATTACAATCCCACGGAATAAGTGCTTATAAGTTTTGCAAAGAAACAGGAGTATCGCAATCAACAATAAGTACATGGAAAAAGAAGAATTCAAAATGCGGAATGGATTTAGCAGAAATAGTAGCAAATTATTTCAATGTTTCCATTGATTATTTAATGAACGGTGGTGACACAAAGACAGAAATCACAAATCATGGATACTACATTGATGAAGAGGCAGCTAAAACAGCTCAAGAAATCTATAACAATGACAAGATTCTCTTTGACGTGTACAAAACAGTAGACAAAGAAAGGCTCGTAGAATTCGCGAAAAAGCTTGCAGAGCTCCGCAAATTGGAGGAAGGTGAAGAATGATTGTATTACAAAGGATATTACATAAACGTGGTAATGATGGATGAATCTTGCGGGATTCCAGGATGCGTCAGACATAACGCTGATGATTCCTACACAATATTCATAGATGCATCTTTGAACTATGAAAAACAGCATGAAGTGTTCTTACATGAAATGAGACATATTTTAGGTGATGATTTCAGCGAATCTGATGTTCAAACAATTGAAATGCGGAATCATATGTATGATTGCTACATAGAAGCATCAGCAGAGCTTTTTCCATGCATGCAAAGAATAAGGGTTGTAACTGCTAATTAATGAGGATTGAAAATATGAGTTCGAGAAATAATCAAGGCTGTGGATGTTTTGGGTGCTTTTCATCTTTGTTCGCAATTATGATTATTCTTCCGCTACTTCTTGGGGGATTTCTATATATTGGATTATTTGCGCTCGCAATTTGGCTGATCTATATAATACTGAGTACAATCTGGAAACTAATTAAAAATTCAAGACAAAATCGAAAATTACGTGATAAAGAAATTGAATTACAGAGGGCAAGGGAAGAACGTCAGCGAAAAATCAAGGAAGATAGAGAACTATCAGAAAGAGCTTTTTACAACGCAACAATGCGGAATGCTGAATTAAAAAAGCAAGACGATAACGACAACCTAAAGCAATATAATGATTTAACAAAATAATGATATACTTCCTATAATGGGCTTATATACAGAGCATGTGGTGTGCTCAGGGAATAGGTTTTATAAAAAAGGGGGAATTCAAATGATATGTCCTAATTGTGGATTCAACAATCCAGATAGGAGTAAGTTCTGCTCAAATTGTGGTGCACCGTTACAACCAAATCAAAATGCTGGGTATAATGTACCACCGCAACAACAAAACATGTATAGCAACGGATATCAGCAATATAATCCATATATGCAAAATCCACCAAAGAAGCCGTTTTACGAAAAAACATGGGTAATTATTCTTTCCTGCATATTTCTCCCACCATTGGGAGTTGCCTTTCTATGGATGGCCAGCAAGCCCAAAAAATTGTTTTTAAGGATTATTGTTACACTTCTTCTGACTCTCTATTTCTGCACATTCCTTTTTGGTGTAGGAGCGAGCAGCAATGATGGAACCACTACTCAAGAGGAATCTACCAGTAACATAGACTCTGATTCCACGGACGAACAAAAGGAGGAAACACTTTCTCCGGATGAATACAAAGCTCAGTGCGAAGAAGCAAGTTACAACGATGTAATGAGAAATCCAGATGATTACGCTGGAAAGAAATTAAAAATCACTGTTCAAATCTTCTCTGTATCCGATAAATGGTCAACCGGAAAATACTATAAAGCATACACGGATGACGGAAGCGGTCACTATTTTGATAAAATGGTTTGGATTTTTGATAAACGGGATGAAGATGCTGATGGATACGTTAAATTGCTTGAAGATGACATCGTAACGTTTTACGGAGAATTTAACGGGCTCCAAGAAACTGAAAATTCACTCAATGGTGAAAAAGGTGAAGACTTTTCCCTTGATGCTTATTACGCAGATATCGTAGAAGAAGCTCAATAAGAATGGGGGATATATGAAAAAGCACATTTATAATAATTCTCTCACCCATTACTCGTTCAAAGAGCTGAACGCTTATGCAAAAATGATTAACGAAATTATCGGATACGAAAATCTTTCAAAACCTAATCATTTCAAGCTTCTTGATGAAGATTTGCAAAATAGAATACTTGATCTCAAAAATGAATTATATTTGAGATCGCACAGACAATAAAATAAAAACCGCCCCTGCGCCAACAGGAACGGTCTTTAAGGTACATCCGAAGATATACACTATACTTTGGTCGGTAATATTGTATCATCTTCGGACAGCTATCGCAAGCAGAACATCCGTTCTCTGCTAGCTGTTATTTTTATACCATTTTAAGGAGGTTGATATTATGAAATTACCAAATGGATATGGCTCGGTCGTAAAATTAGGAGGAAATAGGAGAAAAAAATTCGCTGTAAGAATATCTTATTTTGAAGTTGACAAGGAAAATAAAGAAGTAAAACAGAAGTTCAAATATATCGGATATTTTGAGAAAAGGGACGCAGCATTGAAATGTCTTGCTGAATATAATGCAGGCAGTCCAGTAAAAGAGCATAAGAACATGGTTGATTCTCTCACATTCGCACAATTATACGACAAATGGAAAGAATACCGGAAAGGACTGAAAACCAAACTGGCTGATACCACATGGAAAAACTATGAAATCGCCTTTTCACATTTAGAGGATATTCATCATCGGAAAGTAGTCGATATTAAAGCATCGGAAATACAAGAATGCTTAAATAAATGGAATACGAAAAGCAAGACAACCATCGGATCCATGAGAGCGGTTCTGAAATCTGTATATACTTACGCTACGATGGAAGGAATCGTTGAAGAAAATCCGACTCCATTTCTCATCTATGAATACACACAGCAAACTCAATCAATCCATTCCAGATTCTCAGATGAAGAAATTCAAAAGCTGTGGGATAAATTATATGAGATAAACAATGTTGATATCGTTCTGATAATGATCTACACAGGCTTGCGCCCCTCTGAGCTTCTTAACATAGCCACAGAGAACGTTTTTCTTGATAAGCTATATATGGTTGGTGGCATGAAGACAGAAGCCGGATATGACCGTATTATACCGCTTCACGATAAAATTGTTCCACTGGTACGCAACAGATATAATCCAGACAGGAAATATTTGATTAACAATAAGTTTGGGAACCACTTCACATACGGAACATATGCGAATGGGAATTTCGATACAGTGATGAAGAAATTAGGAATGAAGCATACTCCACACGATTGCAGATACACCTTTGCCGCCATTGCGGATAATGCCGGAATGAATGAGGTATGTCAAAAAATCATCATGGGACATTCTATTCAAGACAAAGATGGAAAGAACTTTAAAACAGGATCCAATGAGAATATTACCAAGGGAGTTTACACCCAAAAGACATTAGAAGAATTACTGGAAGAAATCAATAAAATATAAGGAAATTCACTTACCCTGTGTTTTTGCAATTTGTATACTACATGTATATTACGTGTATATTACGTGTATATTACGAGCTACTTTTTACTACTATTTTCTGCTTCTAAGAAACAATTCTGACAATAAGAAAACCCCGTAAACTCAAGGCTTACGGGGTGATTTTATAAATCTTAAACAATACCCTGTGCTGTCATAGCATCAACAACTTTTTCAAATCCGGCAATATTAGCACCTACAACGTAGTTACCTTTGAATCCGTATTTTTCAGCTGCATCAGCCATGTTGTGGCAGATATTTACCATGATGTTTTTCAGTTTAGAATCAACTTCTTCGAATGTCCAGCTCAGACGCTCGCTGTTCTGGGACATCTCAAGTGCAGATGTAGCAACTCCACCAGCGTTGGCAGCTTTACCAGGTGCAAAGATTACACCGTTCTTCTGGAGGTATTCTGTAGCTTCCAGAGTTGTAGGCATGTTAGCACCCTCGCATACTGCGATGCATCCGTTAGCAACAAGTGCCTGTGCATCTTCAAGGTGAAGTTCATTCTGTGTAGCACATGGAAGAGCGATATCAACTTTGACATTCCATACTCCCCTTCCTTCGTGGTACTCTGAATTCGGACGATATTTCTTGTACTCTGTCAGTCTTGCACGATTTACTTCTTTGATCTCTTTCAGAGCTGCAACATCGATTCCTTCCGGATCATATACCCATCCTGTAGAATCACTTACTGTAACAACTTTAGCACCAAGCTGCTGAGCTTTCTCTGTAGCGTAGATTGCTACGTTTCCTGATCCGGATACAGCTACTGTCTTACCAGCGATCTCGATTCCGTTGAGTTTCAGAAGTTCGTCTGTCAGATACAGAAGACCATATCCTGTAGCTTCTGTACGTGCAAGAGATCCACCGTATGTAAGTCCTTTTCCTGTAAGAACTCCTTCATATAATCCACGGATTCTCTTGTACTGACCGAACATATATCCGATCTCTCTTGCGCCTGTTCCGATATCTCCTGCCGGAACGTCTGTATCAGCGCCGATATATTTGCAGAGCTCTGTCATAAAGCTCTGGCAGAATGCCATAACTTCTCTGTCAGATTTTCCCTTAGGATCGAAATCAGATCCACCTTTACCTCCACCGATTGGAAGTCCTGTAAGAGAGTTTTTGAAAATCTGCTCAAAACCGAGGAATTTGATAATACCAAGGTTTACAGATGGATGAAGACGAAGGCCTCCCTTGTATGGTCCAATCGCACTGTTGAACTGTACACGGTATCCTGTGTTAACCTGTACCTGACCCTTGTCATCTACCCACGGTACACGGAACTTAAACTGTCTCTCAGGCTCTACCAGTCTCTCAAGAAGAGCATCTTTACGGAATTTTTCTTCATTTGCTTCAATCACAACGCGAAGAGACTCCAGTACCTCTTTTACTGCCTGATGGAATTCCGGCTCAGCAGGATTCTTCTTTACAACTAAATCAATCACTTCATCAACGTATGACATCTTAATTACCTCCTAGAATAAATAGATTGGGATTCCTATCTCCCTGATACTATTGTATCTTTCGTCAACGGATGTCTTTTCTAAAAGAAAAAACAGACTGACAAGCAATCTGTTACCCCAGACACCGTTGTCTACTCGTTTATTTTATAAGCTAAATGAAAGATTGTCAATCATTAATTGCATTATTTTAAAGTTTTATCACTTTAAGTTGATAAAACTGCATGAACTAATGTATCAAATTGCAATTTTCAGCATATTTAAGGTTATATGTCGAGTAAACAGATAGGAAAATGGTGGTTTTCCATAAGATAACCTGCATCATACGCCGCAGTGCGCACGATTTTCTCTGTACGAATAGAATAAAGAATGTGCCTCGGCACATTCTTGCGCCTGCGGCGGTCGCTTGCGACACTTACATTATACGCCGCAGTGTGCATCCTAAGCGGAGCGTTTTTTTTATATATTAGGAAAGCACTTTCCTGATATATAAAAAACAGAGTACCGTTTCCAGTACTCTGTCCATTTGCACATATTAGTTATATTTACGTTTTCTAGCAGCTTCAGATTTCTTTTTACGTCTAACGCTTGGTTTCTCGTAGTGCTCTCTCTTACGAATCTCCTGCTGAATACCAGCCTTTGCACAGTTTCTCTTGAATCTGCGTAAGGCGCTATCTAACGTTTCGTTTTCTTTAACGATTACATTTGACATAGTCTCACACCTAACCTCCCCTCCAGCCTTGTATTGTGCATCATACGACTGTTCGGGTATATTTATTGCACTGCATATAATTATAACATATTTTCTGGATTCGTCAACTGATTTTTAATGTTTTTTACATGTTTTTTTACATTTGATGCATTCATCAAAAGATCAGCAAATTAGTGCTGCCATTCTGTCAGAAATGCACAAGAGAATCTGTCATCTTCCTTTCTTTAATAAACTTTAAAGTTCATTTTCCGCGCAATTATCACATAATAATCCGCGCACGACAAAGTGATCCAACAGATTCTCCTGCAAAATTAATTCACTGTAAAATTTAATCCAAAATTATTTAATCTGATCAGCCAGTGCTTCCACTGCTTTCTCAAGTGCTGCCGGAATACCTGCAGGGTTCTTTCCGCCGGCCTGAGCCATGTTCGGGCGTCCACCGCCGCCACCGCCTACAAGACCTGCAATGGCTTTTACAAGGTTACCTGCATGAGCTCCCTGTTTCATTGCTCCGTCTGTAGCTGTTGCCATCAGGCTTACTTTTCCGTCATTTCCGGAAGCCAGTACAACAACACCTTCGCCAAGCTTCTCTTTGAGCTGGTCGCCAAGGTCACGCAGACTGTTCATATCTACACCGTCAAGCTGTGCTGCAAGAAGTTTTACACCTTTGACCTCTGTTACCTGATTCAGGATATCTCCTGCCGCATCCTGAGCCATCTTGCTCTTTAAGCTGTCAACTTCGCCTCTGAGTGCTTTGTTCTCAGCCTGAAGATGTGTGATCTTCTCTGCAAGAGTCTCCGGAGATGCTTTCACAAGCTGTGCTGCCTCTTTGAGCAGCCTCTCCATCTCTGCATAGTAGTTCATCAGTCCTTCGGAGGTCAGAGCCTCGATACGGCGCACACCTGCTGCCACACCACTCTCAGATACAATCTTAAGTGCTGTGATCTCAGAAGTATTCTTTACATGAGTTCCTCCACAGAATTCGATGGAGAATCCGCCCATGTCTACTACGCGGACTACATCGCCGTATTTCTCTCCGAACAGAGCCTGAGCTCCTGTCTTTCTTGCTTCTTCGATCGGAAGATTCTTGGTTACAACTTCCAGAGCGTTGGAGATCTCCTGATTTACGATCTCTTCCACTTTCTTCAGTTCCTCAGGTGTTACTGCTGAGAAATGAGTAAAGTCAAAACGCAGTCTGTCTTCATTTACAAAAGATCCTGCCTGCTCTACATGGCTTCCAAGTACTGTACGAAGTGCTTTCTGAAGCAGATGAGTTGCACTGTGGTTTCTCTCTGTCAGGGCACGTTTCTTTGCATCTACTTCCAGAGTTACTGTATCACCAACTTTAATCATACCTTTTACAACATGACCTACATGTCCTACCTTTGTTCCTGCAAGGTGGATACAGTCTTCTACTATGAATTCTCCGTCCGCAGTGCGGATCACACCTTTATCAGCTTCCTGTCCACCCATTGTTGCATAGAACGGAGTCTGATCTACGATGATTGTTCCCTTCTCACCGTCTGAAAGTGCATCTACTACTTCTGTCTCTGTTGTCAGAGCAGATACTTTAGAATCAATTGTCAGATGATCATATCCGACAAACTCTGTTCCGATCTCAGCATCCAGCTGATCGTATACAGATACTTCTTTTCCTGTATAAGAATGTGTTCCGAATGTTCCCTCGGATTTTGCACGCTGTTCTTCCTGTGCTTTCTTAAAGCCTTCCTCATCATAAGTAAGACCTTTTTCTTCCAGGATCTCGCTTGTCAGGTCGATCGGGAATCCATATGTGTCATAAAGCTTGAATGCATTCTCTCCGGAAAGTACTTTCTCTCCGTTCTTCTCCATATCTGCTTCCATATCTGCAAGGATAGCAAGTCCCTGATCGATTGTCTTGTTGAAGTTTGCTTCTTCTTTTGCGATTACATTGAAGATAAATTCTTTCTTCTCTTCCAGTTCCGGATATCCGTCTTTGGATCCATCAATCACTGTCTTGGAAAGTTCTACAAGGAATGCTCCGTCGATTCCAAGTAATTTACCATGACGGCAGGCACGTCTTAACAGACGGCGGAGTACATAGCCACGTCCGCTGTTAGATGGCATGATTCCGTCAGAAATCATAAATGTAACGGAACGCACGTGGTCTGTTACAACACGCAGAGATACGTCTGTCTCATGATCTGTTCCGTACTGTTTGTCGGAAAGCTGACATACATGGTCTCTTAATGCCTTCATTGTGTCGATATCGAACATGGAATCTACATCCTGTACGATACATGCAAGACGCTCCAGTCCCATACCTGTATCGATGTTCTTCTGGATCAGATCTGTGTAGTTTCCGTGTCCGTCGTTATTGAACTGGCTGAATACGTTATTCCAGATCTCCATGTAGCGGTCGCATTCACATCCAACTGTACATCCTGGTTTTCCACAGCCGTATTTTTCTCCTCTGTCATAGTAGATCTCGGAACATGGACCGCATGGACCTGAACCGTGCTCCCAGAAGTTATCTTCCTTACCGAAACGGAAGATTCTCTCTGCCGGAATCCCCATCTTCTTATTCCAGATGTCAAATGCCTCGTCATCATCTTCATAAACAGACGGATATAATCTGTCCGGGTCAAGTCCTACAACTTCTGTAAGGAACTCCCAGGACCATTCAATTGCTTCGTTCTTGAAATAATCTCCGAAGGAGAAGTTTCCAAGCATCTCAAAGAATGTACCGTGACGTGCTGTCTTTCCTACATTCTCGATATCACCTGTACGAATACATTTCTGGCAGGTAGTCACTCTTCTTCTCGGCGGGATCTCCTGTCCTGTAAAGTACGGTTTCAGTGGTGCCATTCCTGAATTAATCAGTAAAAGGCTCTTATCATTATGTGGTACTAATGAAAAGCTCTTCATTGCAAGATGTCCCTTGCTCTCAAAGAACTCCAAAAACATTTTTCTTAATTGGTTTACTCCGTATGGCTGCATACATCATCCTCCTCTTTTGCTCACAGAGTATGTCTGGAAATACTTTCTACAAGATCCATGTCACAATTTGCAGGAGATTCTGTCTGAATGAGGGCGTGTAGCGGGCTACGTCAACCGAGCAAAGGCAAAATATACCACAAAATGGAGCATATAGATTGTAGAAATGATTTTTAAGACACATCCTAAAAAGCCTATCTTAGAATATACCATAACAGCCCCTGTTTGTAAAGCAACAGGGGCTGTTCATTTCCATTTTCTACAACATTTTTGTTTCTGAATCTATTTCTATTTCAATTCAATCTCTTCCAGTTCTTTCGGCGGAAGTGCTTTTGTAGAGCCTTTGACAAAGGCCGCCACATCCTTCTTCGCAGTCACGATCGGGATATTCGTTCCTGCCCCGGCAATACATCCGCCCGGACATCCCATACCTTCAATCAGGCATCCGTTCATTCTTCCTGCCTTGGCAAGCGTCAGGATCTTCTTACAGTCTGCAAGTCCCTCTGCATGCTCGATATTTACCTGAGTGCCAGGATAATACTCATTGATACATCTCTCGATCGCATCTGCCACACCACCGGCACAGGCATATCCACGTCCGGCTCCTGTTGCATCATGGAAGGAAGACTCTGCCTCATACTCTGTCAGATCGATTCCTTTGGCATCAAACATTGCCTGCAGTTCCTCAAATGTCACAACGAAATCCACGTCACTGCGGACTGTTCTTCTGGATGCTTCCAGCTTCTTTGCCGCACAAGGTCCGATAAATACTACTTTCGCATTTGGATGTTCCTGTTTGATCGTACGTGCTGTTGCAACCATCGGAGTCAGCTCCTGGGAGATCTGATCTATCAGATCCGGGAAGAACTTCTTGGCAAGCATTGCCCAGGACGGACAACAGGAAGTCAGCAGGAACGGAAGTTCACCCGTTGTAACCTTCTCTACATAGTGATGTGCTTCTGCCACTGCACCGATATCTGCACCGAGTGCCACTTCATAAGTCTCTTTAAATCCCAGTTCTGCCAATGCTGCTTTCAGATTTCTCGCATTGATATTCGGTCCGAACTGTCCTACGAATGCAGGTGCAACTTCTGCTACAATGTCCTCTCCTTCGGAAAGTGCACGTGCCAGCTGGAAGATCTGTGATTTATCAGAAATAGCTCCGAATGGACAGCTTACCATACACATACCACAGGATACGCATTTATCCGAATCAATATAGGCTCTTCCCAGTTTGTCTGATACGATTGCATTCACACCACATGCTTTTTTACATGGGCGCTCTTTCTTTGCGATCGCATCGTACGGACAGGCTGATTTACATTTTCCACATTTGATACATTTGGTCTGATCGATAAAGGAACGGCCGTTGACCATTGAGATCGCTCCTCTCGGACAGACTTCCTGACATGGATGCGCCAGACATCCTTTACACATGTTGGATACTTCGTACTTGTTCTCTTCACAGCTCTCACAGCCGGATGGAATTACCTGCATCAGCGGTGGCTCATAGTACTTCTCAGAAATATTACTTGCCTCCACGCCTGCGGTCAGATGAACTGGTTTATTCTCCGGACGAAGGGAAAGTCCCATAGCCAGACGCACACGCTCTCTTACGATAGCACGGGAACGGTATACGCTCTCTCTGAATCTCTCACTCTCATCATTTACAATTTCATAAGGGATGGCTTCCATATCATCTACCAGGGTATCTGCATTGGCTTTAAAACCAAGCTTTGCGACCTCTGTAAATACACGCCGGCGGATCGCTCTTACCGGAGTCTGTAATCCTCTTATCATCTGTTTTCCTCCTTAGATAAACATCGGAGCAATGACTGATCTGACAAACACCTGTTTCTCCTGATTCCCATTGTTCCTTTTTCGTTACTGTTCACTCCCATGTCAATCACTCCGCTGATTGGCATGGAGGATGCACGTTTTGTCCTGAATGTATCTCGCCCATCGCTGTAGGCGATTCTAAATGGCGAGATACGTTACTGTTTGCAGGTTACCTGTGAACAGTAACCCTTTTTCTTTTTCCATTGCTTCTTATACTATAATATATTGATAATTTTTTGTCAATAAACTAGTCTTAAGATATTACGCAGTTACTATTCAGACGTTACTGTTCACTCCCATGTCAATCACTCCGCTGATTGGCATGGAGGATGCACGTTTTGGCCTGAATGCATCTCGCCCATCGTCGCAGACAATCCTGAATGACGAGATGCGTTACTGTTTGCAGCTATGCTGTGAACAGTAACATTACGCAAACACTTTCTGAGCATAATGCACGGACTGCATCGCATCTTTTCCATAAAAGTCTGCACCGATCATATCTGCATAATCCTGATTGAGCACGGCTCCTCCGACCATCACCAGACAATCCGGCGCTTTCTCACGGAGCTGTTTGATCGTCTCCTCCATGCTGACTACGGTCGTTGTCATCAGGGCACTTAACCCGACCAGATGAATATCCTGCTCCAGTACTGTATCCACAACTGTCTCAGGCGGTACATCCTTTCCAAGATCAATTACTTCAAAGCTGTAATTTTCAAGCAGAACCTTTACGATATTCTTACCGATATCATGGATATCCCCTTTTACGGTAGCAAGAACAATCTTTCCTTTCTTCTCCTGTACTTCCCCGCTGCTCTCCATCTTGTCTTTCAGAACAGCGAACGCACATTTGGCAGCCTCTGCACTCATCAGAAGCTGTGGAAGGAAGACCGTTCCCTTCTCAAATCCTTCTCCCACCGTATTCAGTGCCGGGATCAGTTCCTCATTAATAATGTCCAGTGCATCTTTGGATTCAGCCATTTCCGTTGTGATGCTGTTAGCCTCTTCTTTCAGTCCACGTTCGATTGCACTTTTCAGGCTCATGGAACTTCCTGATGTCTTTCCCACCGGTGCTGCTGTTGTTCCCGGCTGCTGTGCATATCTGGCAATATATTTCTCACAGTTGCTGTCCAGATTCATCAAAGCATGATATGCATACCATGCTTTCATCATATCCTCAGAAGACGGATTAATGATTCCCACACTCAGGCCGTTCTGCATTGCCATTGTATAGAAAATGGAGTTAACGATCGGGCGACTTGGAAGTCCGAAGGAAATATTCGATACACCAAGCACGGTACATACACCCACCTCATCTCTGAGTCTGCGAAGTGTCTCCAGTGTTACTTTCGCTCCTTCCGGCTCTGAACTGATCGTCATGGCAAGTGCATCGATGACAATGTCTTTCTTCTCAATGCCATATTTTGCAGCTTCCTTGATGATCTTCTTTGCCACACGCACACGTCCTTCTGCATCTGCCGGGATTCCATCCTCATCCAGTGCAAGACCGATGACCACGCCGCCGTATTTCTGAATCAGAGGGAAGACCACATCCATGGACTCCTGCTTTCCACTTACAGAGTTGACCATCGCTTTTCCATTATAGATACGCAGCGCATTTTCCATCGCAACCGGATCTACGGTATCGATCTGTAGCGGAAGATTTGTGACACTCTGAAGCTCCTGTACCACTTCTTTCATCAGTGCCGGCTCATCAATATCCGGAAGACCTACGTTAACATCCAGAATGTGTGCACCATTATCCTGCTGTGTAATTCCCTCTTTCAGAATATAGTCCAAATCATGCTCTTTTAATGCCTGTTTGAAACGCTTCTTTCCGGTCGGGTTGATACGCTCACCGATAATCTTAGAGCCCGTTCCGAGAAATACGCTCTGCCCGTAAGAAGATACCACTGTAAAATTCTTCTTTACGATTGGTTTAACCGGAAGCTTTCTACAATAATCGGCCATACAACGGATATGTGCCGGAGTTGTTCCGCAGCATCCGCCGATCACAACAGCTCCCAGATCTACTACATGCTTCATAACAGAAGCAAATTCTTCCGGTGATACATCGTAATAAGTCTCGCCGTCCTTCTGTTTTGGAAGTCCTGCATTTGGTTTTACAATGATCGGAAGTGAAGAATATGTCATGAGCTGTTCCAGAATCGGAAGCATCTGCTCCGGTCCCATTCCACAGTTGATTCCAAGCGCATCGATACGGAGTCCCTCCAGCATAGCCACAACAGACGGTACATCCGCTCCGGTCAGAAGTTTTCCTCTCTCATCGAAGATCGTTGTTGCAAATACCGGCAGAGAGGTATTCTCTTTTGCTGCCAGCACCGCTGCCTTCAATTCGTAAGTATCACTCATTGTCTCAATATGGATCAGGTCAGCTCCTGCCTTCTCGCCGTAGATCATAACTTCTTTATATGTCTCATAGGCTGTCTCAAAGTCCAGATCTCCCATTGGTTTCAGCAGTTTTCCTGTCGGACCAACATCCAGTGCTGTATAGATTCTGCGTCCGGTTGCTGCTTCCTCTGCCGCAACTTTTACATTATTAACTGCACGCTGAATCAATTCTTCAAGGGAATAGGCGTCATCATGAAACTTTAATGCATTCGCCCCGAACGTATTCGTCAGGACAATATCACTTCCGGCTTCAATATACTGTCTGTGTATCTCCCGGATTTCCTTTTCATGAGTAAAATTCCATGTCTCAGGCAATTCACCGGGCTGAAGCCCCTTCGCCTGAAGCAGTGTTCCCATTCCTCCATCAAAAAATAACAGTTCTTTTCCAAGCCGTTCTCGTAACATGTTTCTTTCCTTCCTGAATTTCTCTTTTTGTTTCCTTCTTGCAGCTCAATTTCTCTATCGTTCTGCTTTCCTATACTAGAGTGTGTCTGAAAAATCATTCCTGCAATCTACATGCCCCACTTTACGGTATATTTTGCCTTTATTCGGTTGACGTAGCCTGCTACGCCGCCCTCATTCAGACAAAATCTCCCATAAATTGTGACATATATCTTGCAGAAAGCATTTTTAAGACATACTCTACTGTCTGCACATTTTTTATATTATCATTCTCATCAATATCAGACCATCAATAAAAGAATCTGGAAATGAGATTCCTTTGATGTTACTGTTCAGACCATAGCTAATCACTTTGCTGATTAACTATGAGGATGCACGTTTTGGCCTGAATGCATCTCGCCCATCGTCGCAGACGATTCTGAATGGCGAGATGCGTTACTGTTTGCAGCTATGCTGTGAACAGTAACCCTTTGATATCAACGTCGATATGCACAGTCCTTCTTTGAACAGGTCTCGCATCCCGAGATCGGGCAGCGCTCTTTTGTCGTACTGATCCCGATCACTGCTGTCACTGATTTGGTCGGACTCATCATATAACTGTCTGTCATCGTCAGTCCGATCGTCTTTGCACAGTCGAGCATCCGCATCAGCGGTTCCTGAAAATGAATGTCGAAATCTCCATATCCCGGACTGAATCTCGGACGCAGATACAGGCCTTTCTTTTCAAGCTCTGCTGCGATCTCCATCTGGCACTGGTCGCAATATTCTTCCAGTTCTGCCGCTGCGCAGGCCTGCAGTACCACTGCTTTCGCCATATCTGTCAGCGAAACTCTCCGGATCAGACGGTCTGTCCCTGCTCCCAGCGTGGCTCCAAACAGCACGATCTGTCCACATCCTTTCAGATTCCTGTTCAGGCTTCTGCTCTCTATCTCCATAGAGCCTACTACTAATTTTCCATCTTCTCTGTGATCCAAATCAAAAATGCGGCTGATCGATTTGGGACTTGCTTCCCTGTCAAGATCCTCAAAAGATTCTTTTACCAGTTCACAAGTCCGCCCGTCCGCCGCATTTCTTCCAAATCCCAGATATCGTATTGCTTCGCGTGTCTTCCTGTCTGTATTACTCATCTGGTATTTCACTTTCTCAGCACTTAATAATCTCTGAAATATTCTTCATGATTGCTTCTGTAATCTCCGGTTTATTCATAGAATAAATATGAATGTTCTTTACACCGTTTGCCAGCAGGTCAATGATCTGGTCTGTCGCATAAGCAATACCAGCCTGCTTCATTGCTTCCGGTGAACTTCCGAAACGATCCAGAAGTGCGAGGAATCTTCTCGGGAATACAGTTCCTGAAAGTTCCTGGCTACGCTTCATCTGAGAAGCACTTGTGATCGGCATGATACCCGGAAGTACCGGAACATTGATACCCGCTTCTCTGATTCTATAAAGGAAATTGTAATGGATATCATTGTCGAAGAACATCTGTGTTGTAAGGAAATCAACTCCTGCATCTACTTTCTGTTTCAGATATCGGATGTCATCTGCCTTATGTTCATTCTCCACATGTCCTTCTGGATAACAGGCTGCACCGATGCAGAAATCCCCCTGCTTTCTGATCTCTTCTACAAGTTCATATGCATAATGGAATCTGTCTCCTTCCGGAAATACCATTCCCTCCGGAATGTCGCCACGCAGTGCAAGGATATTCTCAATTCCAAGTTCTTTCAGATTTGCGATTACCTGGCGTACCTCTTCTTTTGTAGAAGAAGCACAGGTCAGATGTGCAAGGCTGAGTACATTCAGATCATCCTTGATATGCGCTGCAATCTTTGCCGTATTCTTACTTGTTCCTCCGCCAGCTCCATAAGTTACACTGATAAAAGCCGGATTCAATTTTGACATCTCATCGGTCGCTGTTTTCACCTTATCAAATCCCGCATCTGTCTTCGGCGGAAACACTTCAAATGAAATGTTGATTCTGTCTTCATTCAGTCTGTCAATTATTTTCATCGGGTTATTAACTCCTCTGTTCTTTTCTGTTTTCTCTTTATTCGCCGATCAGGCTCCTGTACAGTTCATCGTACTGTCCTGCAGAATTCTGCCAGGAGAAATTCTGGTTCATGGCACGTTCTACAATCTTGTTCCAGTCACGTTTTCTGTCATAGTAAATTCTCTCTGCGTAACGTACTGCATTGAGCATCTCATGTGCGTTATAGTTTGTAAAACTGAAACCTGTACCTGTCTTTTCAAATTCATTGTACGGCTGTACTGTATCTTTCAGTCCACCTGTCTCTCTAACGATCGGAAGTGTTCCGTAACGGAGGCTCATCAGCTGGCTCAGGCCGCAAGGCTCAAACAGTGATGGCATCAGGAATGCATCACATCCTGCGTAAAGTCTGTGTGAAAGATCATCTGAATAGAAAATATTGGCAGATACTTTTCCTGAATACTTCCATGCAAAATGACGGAACATATTCTCGTATTTTGGATCTCCTGTTCCAAGTACTGCGATCTGAACCGCATCCTGGCACATCTCATCCATCATATAATCGATCAGATCAAATCCTTTCTGATCTGTCAGTCGGGATACGATACCGATCAGCATCACATGATTGTCTTTGTCAAGTCCAAGCTCTTCCTGAAGAGCAGCCTTGTTCACCGGTTTGTTCTTTCTGAAGTTTTCTACATTGAATCCTTTTGCGAGACGGTAATCTGTCTCCGGATTCCAGTCATTGTAATCCAGACCGTTTACAATACCGCACAGATCATTCGCTCTTGCGTTCATCAGACCGTCCAGTCCTTCTCCGTAGAACGGAGTCTTGATCTCTTCTGCGTAACTGTTACTTACAGTTGTTACTTTGTCTGCATATACGATACCACCTTTTAAGAGGTTTGCATCTTTGTATGCTTCCAGTTTGTCCGGTACAAAATAGTATTCCGGAAGTCCTGTGATTCCCTGCACAGATTTTGTATCCCATACTCCCTGGAACTTCAGATTATGTATTGTCATTACAGTCTTGATTCCACGGTAGTACTCGCCAAGGAAACGGAAGTTATCCAGATAAACCGGGATCAGGCCTGTCTGCCAGTCATGACAGTGGATCAGATCCGGGCGGAAACCGATCACCGGAAGAATACTCAGAGCTGCTTTTGAGAAGAAAGCGAACTTCTCAATGTTCCACTTCGGATCTCCGTCATACGGAGCGAATCCTGAGAAATAGTATTCGTTATCGATGAAATAGAATGTGATTCCATCCAGTTCTGTCTTGAAGATTCCGACATACCGATCCTGTCCTGCAATATCCATATAAAAGTTTGTGATATACTCCAGTCTGTCTTTCCATTCCTGTTTCATACACATGTACTTCGGAAGTACGACACGCACATCATATCTTTCCTTGTCAAATTCTTTCGGGAGTGATCCTACAACGTCTGCAAGTCCTCCTGTTTTAATAAACGGCACGCATTCTGAAGATGCGAACAAAATATTTTTCATATACACAATCCTCCGTTTTCGCTTACATCGCCTGATCGGCGATTAACTAAAAATATTATACCGCATTTTCATCATTATGCAAAGGATTTCTTTGTTATTTCTTGTGTTTAGTTACTGTTCACATTACTGTTCACAGGTAACCTGCAAACAGTAACGCATCTCGCCATTTAGAATCGTCTGCGACGATGGGCGAGATGCAT
>NZ_CAKRDI010000031.1 GCF_934309415.1 uncultured Mediterraneibacter sp. | reverse complement strand
GTATATTTAATTGTTATGGTGTCCCATCAACGCGTATATTATATCTGATTTATAGGAAAAAGTAAAGGGGGATTTTTGAGCAGTGTATACATAAAACGTAAATCGGGGATTGCCGTCTGACAATCCCTTTCAAAAAATAAACACTGCATCTTCATTCAAATTCTGGGTTGATCGCATAGAAATTCTTACTGTCAAGATGTTCCTGTACAATTCTTAAACTTTCACCGAATCTCTGATAATGCACAATCTCTCTTTCTCTCAGGAAACGGATCGGATCACAGATTTCAGGGTCTTTAATCAGCCGCAGGATATTATCATACGTAGTCCGCGCTTTTTGCTCTGCTGCAAGATCTTCATGAAGATCCGTAATCGGATCTCCCTTCGATTGGAAATACGTTGCAGTCCATGGAGCTCCGCTGGCTGCCTGTGGCCATAATGCCAGTGTATGATCGACATAATACGGTGCAAAACCGGAACGTTCAATTTCTTCCGGTGACAAATTCTTTGTCAGTTGATAGACAATTGCACAGATCATCTCCATATGGGCAAGTTCTTCTGTGCCAATATCTGTCAGTATTCCTGTTACCTCTTTATACGGCATCGTATATCGCTGTGAAAGATAACGCATAGATGCAGCCAATTCTCCATCCGGTCCACCAAACTGACTAATAATAATTTTCGCCAGTTTCGGATTCGTCTGGGTTATCTTCACAGGATATTGAAGTCTTTTTTCATAATTCCACATAAATCAGCATCCCCCTTCCTGCCACGGCCATGGTTCATTGATCCAATTCCAGCAGTCACTGTTTTCGCTGACTGTATCTACAGTTAAGGGGCCATATACCTCTGCATATTCCTTGAGTGCTTCGATACGTTTCTCTTTGTATTTTTGAAAATATTCAAGTGCTTTCTGATTTTCAGGGTGCGTATCTAAGAATAATTTAACATCATCCACCGCAAAACTTATCTGATTTATATATTCGAAAAGTTCTCTGCGATTCATTTCATGACAATTGCAACTCATTTACAGCACCCTCCTTTTCCACGAAATGGTTTTTCAAGCTCTTGAAAAATAGTCCCGCACCGAAACCCATAACCGAGATCGTGAAGTTTTCTCCACTGCTGCCATGGGACATAAGCCATCGCGACCGGAAACTCTTGCAAAACATCTGTTTTGCTGTAATCACCAACGCACTCACAACAGGATTTTTTCGCCTTCTGCTCCGGAAGTGGAGGGACAGGAATATTGCAATGAAGCTGTCTTTCATTTTCCTGTCCTGTTCGTTGCCTATAATTTCCATTCTGACAATAACAGTTCGTATTCCTATTAGAACAATATGGTGCCATAAAATAAATCCTTATATCTTTTTTGTTATTGTATGGAAGATAAGAAAAATTGTGAACAACAACAGGGATTGCCACGTGACAATCCCTAAGCATAATATATTCTCTTAAAAGTGTTTTTTATTTTGCACCTAAAGTTACTTCCACTGTCTTCTCTTCATATTCTCCATTACTCTGTGGAATCTGAATTGTCAGTGACACCTTATCTCCTTTGGCATAATATTGAAGCTGTTCCTGAAGATCATCCATGCTTGATACGGTTGTTCCGTCAATTGCTGTGATAACACTTCCTTTTGTCATTCCGGCAGCCTCTGCTCCACCACCTTTTGTGATTTCTGATACATAGACACCTTCCGGCATATTCAGCTGTTTGGAGTATTCAGCCGGCACACTCATTCCTTTGATACCAATTGCGCCCTGATCTTTCTCTGCAACCTTTGTCTTTGTTGCCTGATTCATCAGATCCTGGATCAGATCGGACACATCACTGATTGGAATTGCATATCCAACACCTTCTACAGAATCACCAACCAGCTTGGATGAGTTGATTCCAATCACTTCGCCACTTGCATTTACAAGTGCTCCACCACTGTTTCCAGGATTAATGGCTGCATCTGTCTGAATCAGTTTGGCATCACTCTCTGTTGTCTCACCAGTCTGTTCGTTTGTTTCAGAAACAGAACGATCCAAAGCACTGATCACACCAGTTGTTACTGACTGTCCATAGCCAAGTGCATTACCGATTGCAATCGCAGGCTCTCCAACCTTTAGCTGTGTGGAATCTCCGAGTGTTGCTACCGAAATTGCTTTCATTGTATCATCCGAAATAGAATCAAGCGGAACAGCCACAACAGCAATATCATACTCTGAGTTTGTTCCTTTGATATTCGCCTCAACACTTGTTCCATCATCAAAAGTAACTGTTAATGTATCGCTTCCTGCTACTACATGATTATTTGTAACAACCAAAAGTTCTGAATCATTCTGGGAAATAATGATTCCTGTTCCAGCGCTTTCGCTCTGTTGCTGTGACACACCACCAAAGAAATCCTGAACCTGCTGTACACTCATATTTGTAATTGATACGATTGATGGCATTACATTTTCCACAATACTTGAAACATCTGAAGTTACAACACTGGAAGATTTGGATAATGAAGCATTGCTGCTCACAGCTTTGGTTGTCGTAGTATTGGTCTTTGTCGCACCGGTCAATCCAAGCACTTTACTTCCGACAACATTGGACGCCAGAAATGTACCACTGGAAACAACTCCAAACAAAAGTGCAAATCCTGTAACTGCCACTGCTTTTGGAATTTTCTTTTGCGGTTTCTTACCATGCGGTACTCGATGTTTCTGACCACCATTATCATCATGAAATGGGGTTTCACTCTGTCCGTTTCCATTCATTCCATCCGGATTATAATAATTATATTGATTCTCCATAAAGATTACCTCTTCTCTTGTTTATTCTTTTTCTTTGATGTTTACATAGTAACGCCGCATTGTGATAAATCTGTGTATAATCAATTAATAAAGATTGAAAAGAATGATAGAAAAACAGGATCAGAACTTTCTTCTTAATCAGTTCTAATCCTGTCTATATTTTTTCAATTACCTAATCAGTATCTTTCATCCATCTCTTAAAATTACAGATCAATGAAATCTACATCATAATCATCTGATTTTTTTCCTTTTTTCGATTTCTTAGCGGATTTTCCTAAATTTCTTGTATTCCCTGTCGGCGCATCATAATCATCGTCATAATCGTCATCGTAATCATCATCAAAATCATAATCCGCATACTCATCATCAAAGGCATCATAATCGTCATTATAATCATCATCATAACCATCGTCATAATCATCATTTACTTTTTTACGTCCAAATGCCTTTCTGTCTGACTTCTTAGCAGCAACCGGCTCATCATCTTCTTCATCTTCAAAAGGAATATCATACTCATCATACAGATCATCAAGTTCCTGATTTCTATGCACAAGTTTTACTGCAAACATAATCATAAGAACGAGTAATACAACTACGATCAGTGCTCCTCCAGCCAGAAGAACAATTGGATGTTCTTTTACAAGTGACTCCAGTTTTCCAACAATTCCAGTTGCTTCTTTCTTTGTAGTGCCTGTTGTCTGAACATCTACACTCTGATAAGTGCCATCCTGTGAATCATACTGATAGAATCCTTTTTCACCTGTTCTTGTATTCACCGCATACAGAAGATCATAACGATCATTCTCAGGATTTGCCCAGTATGGATACGTCTGGTCTGCTACTGTAAGTTCGCCTTCCTGATAAGAATCCGGAAGTTTTGCTCCATCATTATCTGATAAAAGAATAATAGATGTTGTATCAGAAATCTTCAGTTCTGTGTATGGAACGAATGTTGAATCCTCTTCATTGTAGAGGAAGAACTTTCCTTCTCCGGAAGCATCTACCAGATATCCAAGTGTAACACCAGCCTCATTAGCAACAAACTTGTGTTCTTCACCATTGAATGTCTTTGTAGTCTCACTATATCCTACCGGGATTGCAGATGTTGCAAATCCTTCTGAGAAATTGTAATCTGTTCCGTTCACACTTACTGTGATATCTGTGGCTGTACCAGTTGTTGCTGTACTGCCGGTTCCCTCAACTTCTGTTGAACCATCATCTGCCTGTTCAATTTTAATTGCGGAAGATCCCTGATCTAATGTCAGCGTCTCATCAGAATACAGATAAGCCTTTGAGCTGTCAACTGTGATCGTTGTGTCTCCCATCTTCAATGCTTTAAACTTCATTGTAGTACGAAGCTCTGTTGCTGTACCGTCTCCGCTTCCTGAGTATGTAAGCTTGCCATCACTGTCTGCTGTTACACCCTCTCCGCTTTCAAACTGAAGTGCAGAAGTATCATAACTCATTGTGATATCAGCATCTCCAACAGCTGAATTTCCAGATCTCACAACAAGATCTACACTTACTTCCTCTCCAACCTTTGTCTGTGGATCAGAGAACATCAGAGAACCATCAGCTGCACTTACAATTGTGCTGAACATTGGCACTGTAAGACACAGTGATAATGCTGCTGCCGCTAATTTCTTTGCTTTCATATAATTACCCCTTCTTTTGTTGTCTTAAACTTATATACCATCCTATTGTACACTGTTTGAGTGGAGTTGTCTACATGGAAGAATACATTTTAGAAACTTTCAAAACTATAAAAAGAAAGATAACAATGCATTAAGCACTGATATCTCTCCTTTTATCCTCTTACTTTTTCCTCTGTTTTTCATTTTCTTCCATAAATTTCTTTGCATCCTTCATAAAACTCAGCACAATCAGCACAATAACTGCGCCAATTGGGAAAGCTGCAATAATACTTACCGACTGAAGATTACTCATTGAACTTTCTGAAAACACAAGTGCAATTGGAAGGAGAATCAGCAAGATACACCACATCAACTGAATCAGTCTGTTTGGATTCTCATCTTCTCCCAGTCTGTGATAACTATAGCATGATGCTGTCAGTGCAATTGAATCAAATGAAGTTGCATAAAATGCAATCATTGTAATCAATACCAGAGCAAGTACAAACGGTGCACAAGGCAGAGAACGTATTACTCCAATGATCATTGTATACAGATCCCCCGTCTTCTCATAAGCAGCGATAAAATCCATCTGTCCACTGATCTGTTTTCCAAGAGAATAATTTCCAAGAACAATGAAGCTTACAATTGTTGATCCAACACCAAATACATATCCTCCAAGAATGGTCTGACGAACTGTTCTTCCTCTGGAAATGTTTCCGATAAAGAACGGAGCTGCCACACACCATACCATCCAGTATGCCCAATAGTAGATTGTATAGTTCTGTGGGAATGATGTTGTTCTTTCCGGGTCTGTAAATGTTGAAAGCTCAAAGAAATTTTGAACCACTTTTCCAAGAGATGCAAAACCATTTTCAATAATGAATTTTGTTTCTCCTCCAAAAAGTAATACAAACAAAAGCAATCCGAAGAACAGGTATACGCAGGCTTTCGCAAGAAAACTAATTCCTTTAAATCCATGTAACAAAGAATAAGTATAAATAACACATGTAATCAAAATAATTATAATCGTTACAACTGTACGGCTCAGTTCGATATGAAACAGTTCATTAATAATACTTGCCATCAAAGGTGTCGCAATACTAAATGTTGTTGCTGTTCCCGCAATCAGAGCAAATACTGCAAGCAGGTCAATGATTCTTCCCAGCATTCCATCTGTATGTTTTCCTAAAATTGGTCTGCAGGCTTCAGAATATTTCTGTCTTTCACGATTGCGTACATGAAGCATGAACCCAAAAGCAACTGCAAGCACAAGATAGAATCCCCACGGAATCAGACTCCAGTGGAAAATTGGGAAAACTCCAGCCCATTCACGGATACTTCCAAGTTCTGCAATGTGCGGGTCTGTCGCATACATAACCCATTCTGAGAAAGAATAGAACAGGATATCTGCAGCAAGTCCTGCTGTAAACATCATGGAGCCCCATGCAAAGAAAGAATATTTTGGTTTTTCAGTCTGAGCTCCTAAAACAATATTTCCATACTTTGATGTTGCTACATAAATAGATAACAGGAATACACCTAATCCAATCACAAGATAATAAGTTCCAAATGTATCACCAAATACATATCTAATCTGACTAAGCACCTGATTGGATTGCTCCGGCTTAAAGAAGAATAAAATACATAAAACCACAATAAGCCCTAATGGCAATAATGTAATAAGCCAGTCAATCTTCTTTTTCTCTGTCTGTTTTGTCTGTTTTGTCTGTTTCGTTTCCATTTGCTTTCCTTTCCGACTTACCTTGTCTTTAATCCTGATGTATAAGAATACTCATACTTCTTACCATCACAAAAAAACTCAAATCCTATCACTTCTCCATTGGATTTTACTGGTTTCATCTGCGTCATTTTTCCTTCCGGACAGTTCAGTTTCTCTGAAATTTCCCGAAGTACTTTGCTGCCCGTACATTCTTTGTACTTTACATCAAATCCCCTTAATTCATCAATACTGTCAAACTCTTCAATAATACCGGCATCATACTTTCTGATATACATTTCCATTTCATCCATATGCGCCATATAAAGATTTTCCCAGTATTCATCCCACAGTTCTTTTTTCTGAAAAGCTTCTTCAAGATACGGCAGCAACTGTGTACTGAATTTTTCATTAAAGAATACATGACCTTTCATCACCCATGCATTCTCGCCACCAATCTGAACCCCTGTGATTTTCCCTGTATTATCAGTCTTGATACACCACTCTTCTGTAGCACCATCTGCATATTCAGAAGCATAAAATGCATTTTCACTTTCTTCCATAAATACATTTTCTGTGAAATAATTGTCTGCTGAGCAAATCCAGGTATTTTTCAAATATTCTCTCGCAACATACAAAGTAGAGAAATTATTCATTTGTTTGTAATATGGATTTTCAACAAGAATCACATGATATTTTTCTTTCAGATATTCAAACTTTTCTTTCAAATATCCGACTACGATAACAATTTCATCAATTCCTGCTTCTCTCAGCTGTCCGATCTGACGTTCAATCATAATTTCGTCTTTCACATTCAAAAGCGCCTTCGGCGTCTCCAGTGACAACGGTGCAAATCTTGAGGACATTCCGGCAGCCATGATAATAGCATTTCTAGTCATTTTCCATTCTCTCCTTTGCAAGCCTGTAAAACTCTTTTGCATAACGGTACTGTTTTAGAGAATACTCACCGAACTCCACTCCAAGGATTCTCTTATATTCGCACCAGTTGCTCCACAAAAATCCGCAGATTGCAATATAACAATAAATCTTTGTCCTGATTATTTCTGGACATCCTTCCGTAAAATAGGCATCGATAAGTTGATCAATCTGTTCTTTCTCATACAAAGCATAGATTGCAAACATCGCAATATCCACATGCGGGTCCTGCATTCCTGAATACTCCCAATCAATAAGATATATCCTGTCATCCACAAAGAGGAAGTTATCCGGAACTGCATCAATATGAGTTAATGTATACTCTTTTTCCTGCTGATCAACAAAGAATTTCAGTTCATACATTTTCTCCTTTGTCTTCTCATAATCGCGGTAAATGGATTTCTCTCCATTTCTGTACTGCTCATATTTTTCAATCTGCTCAAACAAGTCAAAAGAATGGTTTACTTTCAGATTCTGCTCATGCACATTTCTCAGGTACTTCATACATGCTTTCACATCGTTTTCATTTTCAGCATCGCAATTTCTTGCACCCTCTAAAAATTCTGTAATCTTATACCCTTTTTCTTTCGACATATATCGAACTGGATCACAGATACCTTTCGGTCCAATCACCTGATAAACATCATACTCCTGGCTTCTATTAATCATCTTATCTGTTCCTTCTCCCGGAACTCTCATAATATAACGCTTTTCACCACAACGGAAACGGAACGAACGATTAGTCATTCCTTTTTTCAGGGGTTCAATCTCTGTGATTTCTTTCTGTTCACAAGAAAGCGTCTCTGCAATAATATCAAGAAGTTCTGAATTCAGCTGATCTGAATTCTCATCAAGATCTCTCAACTGCTCCAATGTATTAATCTCCAGGACATCTCCTTTTTTTACTTCTTTCGGAAAAAGAATCATTTTCCCTTTCTCCATTGCTGCATCTTCCCAAAATGAATTGTAATATCTGCGATGTTCTTTCATTTCACTGATTTTCTGTTCTAAAGTTCTTGCACTTTCTTTATTGATGTAAGCAATTCCTACCATATGATTACCAGCTTCCGAATCACCAACTGCTTTTAATTCCATCTTTCGATTCATACGAATCGTACTATCCTCATCCGGCATCTCATCAATCATGTACCAGGAATACAGTTCAGTCTCTGAGAAAGGATTTGTTCTGCACCAAAGATCACACGGTACAATATACGCATTTTCCAATCTATCTTTTACCTTTGCCAACGAAAACAGATTGTTCTTTACTGCATATTCCTTATTATAAACCAGCTCTACTCCATACTCATCGATCAGGTATTCATACTGTTCTTTCATAAATCCAACAACGATAGTGATCTTATGGATTCCTTTTTCTTTCAACTGTTTAATCAGTCGTTCTACTAAGGTTTCACCTCTTACTTCAAGCATTCCCTTGGACACTTCTGTATTAATCGGTATCATTCGCATTCCTGCTCCAGCTGCAAGAATCACTGCCTGATTTGGTCTATTCTCTTTAAATAACTCTTCTGCCTGTTCAGTCAATCTATAATCTGCATTCAGATAACCGGCTTTCACAAGTTCCACTAATGAAGTATTCACTTTACCAAGTGAATAACCAGAAGCTTCTGATAACTGTCTTTGATTTACATATGCTTCTTTTTTTATGATGTTCAGTAAATCAAGTTCTTGTTTGTTCATGTACTTTCATTTCTCCTTTTTCGTGAACTACGGGTAGTATAGCACCTTTATATTTAAAAAGCAAGACAATTTTTAAATTGCCTTGCTTTTTTAGGTAAACAAGACAATGTTGTTGTCAAGTCTAGAATTACCTGTAATCTACTGAACAAGCGAATATTTCGTTATTTTTCCGGCCTGATATGTAATAAATTCAACGTCATTCCAATAATTCTTGCTATCAATCGTTACACTATAAGAAGCATCTTCATTTTTCCTCATATCATAGGTGCAACCTTTCATCTTCATATATACATATGTTGCATTTCCATCAATTCCCGTTACTGTTATGTCACATAGATTTCCCCTTCTGCCAACTGCTACATCCTCTTGATTCAATGATTCAGATATCACCTCTGCCTGTTCTTCTATATCTTGCTCATTTGGATTTAATTCTATATGTTCCATATCGTATTGAGTAAAATAAACTGGCTCCAACGTATATTCAGCCAGTTCAAAAATAACACAGTCCGGCTGAAAAATATTATAATAATAGTCAAAATAAGTTATATTTCGATAATCGTGTACAGAAATATACTCACCAAAACTATTTTCAAGAAATTTATATCCCATTCCATTCATATAACTTCCCTGAAATACTAAAGCTTTTGGTGCTCCCTCTTCTTTTCTATCTTCATTAATCACATATTGAAAATGCCTATACTGATCATCAACATATAGATCATCCGCATAATCTTTTGTAATATCTTCAACCGCTGATTTTAATTCAAAAATCGGTTCATATTCATGAATTGGAAATTCTGATACTTGTAAAGTTGTATTTAACTTCTCCTTTATATTATACTCGCTCTTTTCATTTATATGTAATTGTGGATACCATGTCTGCATCTTTGTCAGAATATTATTACATCCATAAAAAGCTCCAAGATCATTCCAATGACCTGCATTATATTTTTTATTAAACACCACTTCTCCCTCAGCAGCCTTTTCTTCGAGCAATGAGGTATTATCAACATAATTAATTCCACGATTATCCAACTCAGACATAAATGTTTTTACCCAGTCATTATTATAATTTATTCCAGCAGGCAGCTCATCCTGAAGGACAGTTACTTTCGCAGGATTAAAAACAAACAAGAAGGGGACATTTCTGCTCTCACAATATTTCTGAATCTTTTCTATTGCATCCACAAATGCGATATGATATTCGCCAAAATCAGGTTCTTTTGTTAACTTGAAAAATACATATCCGTCTTTCCCATATGTATATGTCGGATGAACCATTTTGTCAAACAACCGATCATTCGCTACTGTATACAGATAGATCATATCCTCTCTAAAACCAATTCTATCCTGAACATAATTTTCTAATATTTCTGTAATTTTTTCTTCCTCATCTTCTGAAGTATCTTTTTCCTCTGAATCATCCTCGTCTTTCTCCGAGTCAGCGCAAAAAGGATTCTCAGTCAACATTCGGTTATCTATTTCTGATACTGCATTTTCCTGAAAATTAAATTTATAAAGAGGAATAAAAAGCAATAATGCAAAAATAATTATTGTACCAATTTTAATTTTCTTCAATTAATTCACTCCTAATATTTGAAATAAATAAACGGACTGTATGTAGAATTCACCATACAGATTACCGAAACAATCATCACTCCAAGCAATACAATCTCTTGAATTATTAATCCAACACTATTTTTCTGTAAATAATTCACTGCTCTTTTCATTCTATCCGCGCTAAATATTGTTGCACCTAAAATTCCTACTGTACATAAAATGATTGCTTTCTTGTCGAAAAAATACACAAACTGGTAAAATATATCGCTTGCATCAAATCTGACAATTCCAAACAGAATTTTATAATAGTCAAATAATTCTTTAATATTGCTAAACCTGAAAGCCTGCCAACCTATACTTACAATCAGCATTGTAAAAATCCATTTTACTGCTTTTGGAATCTTTATATACAACTTCTTCTTTTCTATACATTTTTCCAGAATTCGAACTGTTCCATGTAAAGCTCCCCAAAAAATATAATTCCCTCCGGCTCCATGCCAGATACCGGTTATCAGAAACACGATACCAAGATTGACAAGTGTACGTATCCATCCTTTTCGATTCCCTCCTAATGGAATATAAATATATTCCTTAAACCAGGTTCCTAACGAAATATGCCATTTTCTCCAAAAATCTGTAATTGATACTGCTGTATATGGAAATCGGAAATTTTCATCTAATTCAAGACCAAATATATTTGACAACCCAATTGCAATATCAGAATATCCTGAAAAATCATAATAAATCTGCAAAGTATAGAGTAGTACACACCCCCATGCTGTTGGTATATCAATTCCATATGTGACCTGCTCCTGTATTGATGCTACTACTGTACCAAAATAATCAGCCAGAATCAGTTTTTTTCCAAAGCCAATCATAATTCTATTCAAGCCATTAAAGAAAAGATCTACACTTGTTTTCCGATGTTCTATCTTTCCTTCAAAATCTTTCCATAAAACAATTGGTCCAGATACAACTTTGGGGAAAAATGTCAAATATAATGCAACATCCAGCAGACTCCCCGACTTTGCATCTCCTCTGTATACATCTGTAATATATGAAATTGCCGAAAATGTTACAAATGAAATTCCTAATGGTACCCAGGATGTTTTCCAGATTATTTTCTTTGAAATATAGGAATTCAATATTGCTACCGTAAAATCTATATATTTATAGTAATACAGCAACCCAACCAGTACAAAAATTCCTGTAAAAAGAACTCCATATTTTATATACTTTTTCTTTTTGACCAATCCAATTAGTTTTCCCGTTATAAATACCCCAACTACATAAACAGATATGAACTTTACTCCATCCAAACCTGCCCAACCATAAAAGAAAATACTTATTAGCACTAATACAATGTCTCTTATCCTCATCTTTTTTAAAATTCTAATTTTCTCCAACATTATCATCAGATAATACAAAATAATGCTCACTGGAACAAACAGAAATAAAAATATCACACTTGTAAATCCCATTATTATTCTCCTTAGTATTTCTTTGATCTTCATAAGTAATAATATCACTTGAAAATCAAACAATCGTTTTTATTAAAACACGAACCATATTAAATTACAATAAAAAATTAAGGAATTAATAAGAATTAATAAGAAAATAAAAAAGATACTTCTCTCAAAAAGCTCTTAAAGAAAGAAGCTGCCAAATAATGACAGCTTCTGATATATTGTCTGATTTTCTTTTAATTATCTATACGAAGCGAACGGGATTATAAAATTATACCCTGTATTGTGTACCTAGATTGAAACACAATACAGGATATCCCCTTACTCTATATTCTACTAATAAATATTATGCTTTTTTATTTTTCTTTAATTTGATTGACTGAAGAATCTGTAACAGAATATCTTTAAATACAAACAGGCAAATTACTCCCACTATTACAAAGCTGATAATATTGCTCCAGATCGCTCCGTGAATATATACCATACTTACAACAACCGCAAGCAAAATAAAAAATCCAAGAAATTTCAGATCCAGTGAGATAGAAATTTCTTTTCTCAGAATAATCAATCTCATAACTGTATTCACGCAGAATCCAATAAGAAGAGATAAACTTGCCCCCTGTACACCCAAAATTGGAATAAGTACATGGACTGAAATCACATTTAATGTACCACTTGTTACAGTTGTCCAGAATAAATATTTATTCATTTTCGTAGCTGTAAAGATTTCGCCAAGGAATTCACTGATCACCGACGCAATTGTTGCGAAAAGATAAAGTGGAACGTATACTTTTGCTGCACTATAACTTTCATTAATAAAGAATGGGTAGATTACATATACAACGGGTATCAAAAGTAATACTCCCATTCCCAAAAAACGCATATAATAATTGATTGCCTGGGTGTAAAATCCTTTCCTATCATCATTCACATTAGCTTCTGTCACATAAGTAATTTCCTGCCATGCAAGATTGAAACAAGTCGTGAACAATGTAATAAACGACGAGAACTTTCCTGCAATTGCATACATACCGTTCTGTTCTTCTCCAAGAATATTTGAAATTGCAACTCTGCTATACGCTGTCAAAAACCAGAATGCAATTGAATTCAGGCATAACGGAATAGAGAAAATAATCAAACGTTTAAATAAATCGAAATCAAATGCTTTGATAGAGATTAATTTATCAAAACGAATTCCTATTCCAAGCACAATTGCATTAAACAAAAATCCAATGCAAGATGAAATGAACATTGCAGAATAGTCCATTCTAAATACAACAATCAGTAGAACATTGAAAGCCATTGTAACTACTGAAGTTCCAAGTCCTGCTGTTGCATAAAGTGCATTTTTTCCAAAACATCTGGCCAAATATCCTAATAAAGTCTGCACATTTGATAAAATTCCATATAGATAAATCCATTCAAGATATGGAACCTTCAATACAAACGCTCCGACAATAAACAGTACTGTATATAAAACAGAAGAACACATAAAAATAGCCATACCTGTTGTAATCGGCTTTTTACGCTCTTCATCTTTATACTCAAACGTGTATCTCATAATTCCTGACCAGATATTCAGGAATAATACAGAACATAAAAACGTTACATATGCCAGTTGAACATCATATGTTCCCATATCCTTAGGGTTAATATATTTTGTGTAGATAGGTAGCAAAAAGAAGCTGATAATCTTCTGTAAAACCGTTCCGGCAAAATAAATACCTGACGTCTTTGCAAAATGCCAAAATTTTTTCATAGTTTCTGTAATCCTTTCCCTTCGTTATCCAAACAAAACTACATCATCTTCTTCTCTTTTTCTCACAATCCTGTTCAATCAATGCCTCAATCTCTTTAATTCTATCTGCAACACAGAATGCTCTTCCTCTTTCTTTTGCTTTCTTCTGATATGCTTCAAGCATTACAGGATCACCTGTCATTTTCCGAAGACCATCGAGAATTCCCTTTGTACTATTCTCTACAATAAGTCCATATTCAGAATCACCAAGCAGTTCTCTCATCCCAGCACATTCTGTTGTTACTGTAGGAATTCCAAGAATCAATGCTTCTGTTACAACTGTGCTAAATCCTTCCGCATAAGAGGAACACACAAAAACATCACTGGACTTTAAGTACGGATATGGATTTGACTTAAATCCCAGAAGTTTAACTTTATCACCAACTTTTTTTTCTGCAATCAGCCTTTCCAACCCACTTCGTTCGGATCCATCTCCTACCAGATATAATTCCACATTTGGAGTTTCTTTTATCAACTCAGCAAACGCTTCGATCAGACGCTCAAATCCTTTTACTTTCTCCAAACGACCGATACTGATTAGGCGAGTAATCTCTTCTGATTTCGGATTGCCTTCAAATAGTAACGTCTTTCTTTCTATTTCCTTTTCATCCAATGCATTATATACAACCTGCGCCGGTAGCTCAAATTTTTTCTCAAATGTCTCTTTTACAGACTTTGATACAGCAATCACACGATCATATTTAGAATATACTTCTTTTTCCTGTTCAAAATTTTTATAGCATTTATCTGTCCATGGATTCTTGATCATATCCGTATGAACCCAGGCATATTTCACAGAATCTGGATTTTTCGACTGTGCTACAAGGCTTGTTGCCTCTCCTTCAAGAAATGCAATTTCTACATCATAATCCCCTGCAATATAATGATCATAAAAATATTTTGGAGATATTTTCCGCAGTATATATGTACCGATTACACTTACACTTCCATAAAATCTACGTTTCCATACCGGTGTTGAAACATGTTCAAATATATATTTTTTCTTTACTTCTTTTGGTAGCTGTGCTACATAAATTCCGAAATGGTCTACCATAGCCACTGTAACCGAATGTCTACTGTAATCAAAATTTCTTACAATATCCATAAAGATTTTTTCTGCTCCACCGCTTCCCAAAGCATTGACAACAAATAAAATATTCATATAAATCCCTTCTAGAAAGTAACCACTCCGACAATATTAATATTATATTCTTTTAATGTTTGCAACATATCTTCAAAGTCACTAAATTTTGTATAATTATATTTTTCTGCCAGCACTACTGCATCACAGTCTTGTATTTTATAAATCGCATCCGCATATATCTTCAAAGGCTCAATCTCTGTGAAAGAAATTCCTGTCTCTCCTGCCTTTTTTAGAGAACGGCTAAGTATTGCAATCACCTTATCCTTTTTATAAGATGTACTTGATACTACTCCAATTTTTTTCCAATTATTCTTCTTACATATTTCGATAATATTATACGCTGTTTTCTTATTTTCTTCTCTTTTTTTCAAATTCACTGAAACATCATATCTTTCCTGTCTCATTTTTTTATTTCCTCCACTTTTCCTAATACAAAAAGTCCATATTCATCAAAATCACTTTTCCGGTTCACTGTTGGCATCCACAGACAGATAAAGAATACAATGATACACGACACTACAAACCCCAACATTGCACCAAGAACCGAACTTTCTTTTGCAGACAAACCGTCTGGTGAAGACACATAGATTTCCTCACCCATTCCAAGATTTGTTACTGTAATTCCCGGATATGTAGTTTGCATTTCCTGCTGCACTTTATGTGCAAAATCATCATAAATAGACATAATTGTCCTTACACATTCCTCGTCTTCCAGTTTCATGGCAAGGCTTACAGATTCTTCTCCATCCCCTAGTAAATGACTCATATTTTTTGTCATGATTTTCCAGGTAAAACCATTTGCATTTCCTTCGTTTCCAAAAATCTTAAGCAACTCCTCTTCCGAATATATTTCCAAAAGTCTTTCTTTTACATATCCGTTGCACATATCGGAATCTAATAGAGCATTAAACGTTTTTGCCGGTCTTAAATCTGATTCCGTATTATCCTGTGCATCAGAAGTTGTATTTCCAAAATACCAGGTCTCTGACATATAATACTCTTTATGTTCTTCATTAATTTCGTTATCAGAACTTAAAAAGAAGTAGCCTCCAAGTACCCCAATAATTGTACCTGCAATAATCAGATACTTAAATCTCCATAAACCACAAAAGATGTCTTTAATTCCAAAATGTTCAAACATTTTCTTCAATTCCTTTCATTTTTAAACTTTTATACGAATAGGTACGAGCAATTAGAGCAGCTCCCATATAAGCCACTAAAATAATTACCCAAAACTGTGCATATACAAGAAATGTGATGCATCCTGTTGCCTCTCCTCTTGGCATAAAAAAGATATTCATGATGATATTAATTACGATCATTGATCCAAAATTCATCTTTCTCATTACATTAACAAACCAAATCAGAATAACACCTAACAGAATGCTAAATAGAATAATTCCTATATACCCATAGTCAGCAAAAACCTCCAAAATATAAGAAGACCCCAGACCATGTCCTTCTAAGTAATCATCCGCTTCAATATAAGACATATTATGAGCAAAACTGTTACTTTTAAGAGCCCACAATAAATTATTTCCACTTCCTAAATCTTCCGCATGGAAAAATTTCTGTGCGAAACTACCATGTGCAAAATAATCGATGATACTTCCAAAAGTATAGTTTCTAAATCTACGCTGTGGTAAAAACGGAATACTTTCATATCCCAGATTTAAAACGTTAAAACTAACTCCTTGTTTAAAAAAGAAATCAAGAAGTAAATCTGATATTTTTGTCGATACAGATGAACCTGCTCTTATATAGTTCATTGCTCCCATTGCCACAAGTGCAAGCGGGGCTCCTATAAAAACACATGTCTTTTCAACCTTTCCAAGCCACTTTTCTTGCTCACCCATTCCATTACGCAGAATATAATACACAAGTATAAAAAGTGCATCCGTCATAATCAAACTTCTTTTTCCGTATAAAAGTACCGGGAAATCCGCTAAGATAAAAGAACTCAGAATCAAAAATGTGCTTTTCTTTTTTGGTGCTGTTGACAAATATATTGCCAGGCTATAAGTTCTAAAACTTGCAAGGAACTGCACGATATATGGGGCTGTGCTCTCAAAGCTTGTATAAAAATCATTATATACTTTCCCTCTCATAAACATGTATTTTTCCATCTGCAAATAAAAGTATGCAACAAAAGATATGCAATAAACAATAACAGCTATTAACTGCAAACTTTTTCTAAACTCATCCGTTTCATACCATCTAACAGTTTTTTTTGAAATTATTGTTTTAGAACGAGATCTTTTTAATGCGCAAGCATGATACTGTTCATACATTATCACTCCAACAAACATTGACAGTAGGGTAATCCACAGACTCACAAATGTAAATCTTAATGCTGCATCTGTATAATACTTCCAGGTGTAACCTTTAAATATACTGATAATCGGCCGCACCATTAAAAACATAAAAATCATGCAATGAAAAAAGAAGAATATAAATCTGCTATTCCATCTTTCCAGACTAAATAAAATATTATGAAACCAAAATACTGTCACGCACAACAACGCAATTTCAAAGCTACCTTTAACAAGTGCTAAAATTCCAATCCATAGGTGCAACACAAAAAGACTATATCTGATACATTTAATTACGTTATTCTTTTTTTCCAATTACTTCCACCAGGCCTTTCTTGCATGAGGCTGTCGATTCTCTTCCGGCGGAAGCTGCATGTAATCACCATATAACTTTTTCAAATATGTATCATAATCTGCCGGAGCTTTGAATTTATGTCCTTCGAACTCAAGCTCTGTAAGATTATCTGCAATTGATGCATCCATAATCTGATCATATTTATATTCTGCCGGAAGACAACATATAAAACGTGGATAAGTATTTGCATGTTTTCTTGCATACCAGTCAATTATCTTTACAATATTATAACCACCGATTATTTTTCGCATCACCCACTTTGCAAAATAGAAGTGTCCTTTATCGGTTCTCTCTTTTGCCTGTTTCCAGGTTGTAAATGCCGGATATCTCTGTTCAGCAAGATAAACACATCTTTTTGCAAATTTTCTATATTCTGGTTCACTATCTCCTGGCAATCCATCGTATGGAAATACATCAATATGCACTCCAATCTCGCATTTTGCACTAGTATCATCCAAAAGTCCTGTTCTGACATCGATCAGCTTACCAAACGGATAAATAAACTTTTTCGTATTCTGTGGTGTACAAAATTTATATTTTTTTTCTCCATCCTGTCGTATAACATCTGCCAGTCTATCATAATCTGCTCGTGGCATCCAGACATCAATATCATCATCCCACGGAATAAATCCCTTATGTCTGACCGCACCGAGCAGTGTTCCATCTACGATAAAATATTTAAGTCCATATTTACTACAGACTTTATCAAGATAAATGAGCACATCCAATGCGATATGCTGCATCTCTTTAATATCAGTAATTGCTCTCATGCTATTTTTCCGCCTTATTATGAATTAATAATCTCTCTTACTTTCTGCTTCATTACATCCAATGAATATCCTTTATCTGCTAGTTGCTTTTTGACACTGACTTTCCTGTAGTCTTTATAGTTCAGAACTGTATCTCTCCACTCTTCTAATGGAGCATCCAAACTCAGGAAATGCACAAGTTCTGTAAGTCCAGCGTCTTTGCTTACTGTATCTGATACAACACAGGGAACTCCTGCTGCCTGTGCTTCTACAAGTGCAAAGGGAAGTCCTTCAAAAACGGAGGGGAATACAATACAATCTATCGCCTGAAGTATTCTGTTTATATCATTTCTGATTCCTAAAAAGAATATCCGATCTACTAACTGTTTTTCCTTCACATACTCCTGAATTTCATTTTTCAGTGCTCCGTCTCCACAAAGAAGAAGAACCGCTTTTGTCTGCTCTGACACTTTTTCAAAGATATCAATTAAAAATTTATGATTCTTTTCCGGAGAAAAACGTCCGATATGACCTATCACAAAATTCTGTTCCACTCCAAGTTCATAACGTATTTTTTCTCTTATTTTCTGATCCGGCTCATATTTCTTTATATCGACAGCATTCTGAAAAATCATAACATTCTTATGGTTCTTTCCAAAAAACCACTCTGCCGCTTCCGGAGAACAAGCTATTCTCTGATCAATAAACCTTCCCACCCTTTTCCTGTTCAGGCAATGCATCATCATAGTAAATTTTCCACCCATATTCTGCGATGAGTGACTATGACAAATAATCTTTGAAACTCCATTTTTTTTTGCTGCTTTCAGGCAATCAATGCTACTGAGAGTTGTCTTATTAAACCAAAGGACATCATAGTGTCTCATTTTAAAAACTTTATCAATATCTTTTTTATAATTCTTGACACTAACATATCTTGGAGTAATCCGAAAGACATTTGATCCATTCGCTTTGAATTCCTCTTCAAATGGTATTTTATCATCAACTGTTATAAAATCCACTTTACAGTCATCTTTTAATATTTCATACAGGGTATGTACAAATTTTTCTATTCCCCCCATATTATTCGACATTCCATCAATTAATATTCTCTTCATATCAGATTTCCTTTATAGCCTCATAATTTCTCTTGCAATTATCTGAATCCCATAATGGAAAAAATGCTTCTTCCCTTCTCAGATACTCCACATCATTCTGAAGCTGGTTAACAGCCGCCTTTTCTAATTCCTGCTCAACTTCTTCCAATTTCTCACATACAGGCCCAAATCCGTCTCTCTTGTATTCAAAATATCCCTGCTGATACTGTCCTTCTCTGAATTTCTTCATATCGAACTGGAAATATAACATCGGCTTTCTCATATAGCCGAAATCCATAAATATACTGGATAAATCTGTAATCAGAAAGGCTGATTCTTTCAGGAGTCCCTGCACGTCGTACTTTCTCCAGTCTGCAATTGTGATTCTGTCGGATTTTGGATGGAATTCCTTCAGATATTTCTGCATATTCCGATGCGGATAAAAAATCATCTGAAGGTCATGTTTTTCCAGCGTTTCCTTAATTTTTTCACTGTTCAGGAAATTATTCCACTGCTGATAATATTCTGTCTTTTTAAAATCACTTACATCATCAAAATTCTTGGATTTAGATGTAGGAGTTGCAATCCACTCTCTCCAGGAAGGCATAACAAGGATCTGATTCTCCTTTACTTTGAAATCATGCAGTCCATCAAATCTGGTCAAGCCAAGATATTTCACATAGTTCTTTGGATATCCATAAGTATCCCGGATAAATTCATATTCCTTCTGGGCGCCACATACGAATAGTCTCATTTTTGTATTCTTATAATAACACCACGGCATATCACTACAGATTACTCCATGTTGAAGAAATGCTCTCTTATTTTTTAAAATTCCGTATACTTCCAACAAATAACATACTGCAGCATTCGGTTTTCCTCCCTTTTGAGAACTAATATTTTTGCTCGCAGCCAAATAGTAAATCCAGTGTTTAAAGCTTCCATACTGAATCACCTCACCTAATCCGACAACCTTTTTATAATCTACTGATTTCTTATTGATTGCATATACAACATCTTGCTCTTTATGATTTTGTCTGATATAGCGGTACAACCAATATCCATTATCTCGTGCCTCATTATAATCTTCACAAATCAGCCACATATCTTTTCTTTTTCTTTTCAGTAAAGTTGCAAAAGGAATTGCACAAATAAACTGCGGTATTGCAAGAAGATCCTTAATATTTACACGATCCAATTTTTCTCTTAAATCACCCATTTCCTACCTCTCGCACTTCTTGTACTTCCAGAATGGAAGTTTTAAAAATCCAACCAGACTTCCAATTCCATAACTAACATGCAATAAAAAGAATAAAAACGGAAGCAGCAATTCCTGCCAATACTTCTTCTTTCCCTTGACAGCCATTAATGACATAACAACCGCCAGACAACTGTACGCTCCCCACATCATCTTTGCAAGAAGTGAGTGATGACAAGCTGCAAGTACAGAAGTTACTATAATGCCTCCGATAAACGCAAACGGAACAAAATGATAAATTGCCAGACATCCAGGACATGCTTTCAATGTCAAAGCTACCCAGTATCCGTTTCCATATTTCTGTTTTAGCATACCCGGAAGTGTACTTCTGGCATGCTGGTATGATATAATTTCCGGTGAATAACAAATCTGATAACCTGCCTGTCGAATTCTATAATGGAATTCATTATCTTCAGTTCTTCCCAACTGTTCATCGAACCCATTTACTTTCTCCAGTACTTCTCTACGATATGCGCCATGAAACAGAGATTTGACATATTGTTTTTTCTGACTTCTCCGATAAGAAGCCATACTGCTTCCAAACATAGACTGTTCTGCCAGAAGCAAGGTTTCTTTCCACGGTGTACTCTCATCAATCATATTTGGTCTTGGTCCACCAGAAACCATTTCCCCCGATTCGAGAATCTCTACGTTCTTTCTCACGAATTCAGGGGGAATCGATGCATGTGCATCCACACGAATCATTACATCTCCGGAAAAATTTTGAATTGCAACATTCCAACCGGAAGCCTGCTTTTTTTTCAAATTCTCTAATACTTGAATTTTCTTAAAATCAGCAGACGTCTGCCGCTGAAAATCCCTCATAATATCTTTCGTATGATCTGTAGACATACTGTCTATCAGTACAACTTCTATTTTGGAATGTTCATAATCCTGTGCCTTGATATCATTCAAAAGATTTCCCAAAACCTTTTCTTCGTTGTATGCAACAACACAAACCGATACTATCATTCTAAATTCCTCTACTTCATCACTTAGTTACTGCAATCACTGTCTTTATCATGGTACAAATATCTCTCATGAAACTGAACTTTTCAATTTCTCTTAAATTATACACCATCTTTGCAGGCAATACTTCTTTTATATATACTTCATCTGCATTTTCTGCATTTTCAAGTAAGCTGTCTTCATCCTTATATTCAATGCTTGTTCGCGAAGTAACACCTGCTGGAAGCAGAAAAGTAGCCATCATCTCTTCTGTATAATGTGCCACATATTTTGGCACTTCTGGTCTTGTTCCAACAAAAGTCATATCTCCCTTTAAGACATTAAACAACTGCGGTAACTCATCCAGACGAACCTTTCTAAGCAGATGTCCCATTCTTGTAATGCGCGCATCTCCTTTAGTTGTAACCTGCGTTCCCAGTTTATCTGCATGATTGACCATCGTTCTAAATTTCCAGATTTTAAATTTTCTTCCGTAAGTAGTTACACGGACCTGTTTAAACAAAACAGGTCCCTTCGAATCCAGCTTGATCATAATGCTCAGAAGAACAAGGATTGGTGATAAAATTACAATCATCACGAAAGAACAAACAACATCAAAGAGTCTCTTGATTTTCAGTTCTGTTTCATGTTTCTGCAAGATATCATAATAATATCTCACTTTTTCATTCTGCATTGCTATTGGTAATTCATCCCATTTTTTCATAAATTCATCCTTTTCAAGCTTTCTTATTCACTCGTTAATCTATTACACAAAACAATTATAAACATTCCTTAAATGAAGTAATAATATACTCCACATCTTCATCTGACAATTTAGTATGAAGTGGTAATGTAATCTCATTCTCAAACATATGATAAGCGTTCGGATAATTTTGGATATCAAATCCAAGATCTTTATACGCTGTCAGAAGTGGCAAAGGCTTGTAGTGCACATTTGTAGCAATCCCTTTTTCTGCCATCTTTTCAATAATCTGGTTGCACTCTTCTCTAGTCTTTCCATTCACCCTGACAAGATACAGGTGACCACTGGACTGCTCTGTTTCAGTATAGTGTTCCAGAACCGTGACATTTTCATTCTTAAATGCTTCATTATATCTCTCAATAATAGTCCTTCTTCTCTTAAGAAGCTCCGGATAACGTCTCAACTGTGCCAGTCCAAGAGCAGCCATGATATCCGTCATGTTACACTTAAAGTATGGAGCGACAATATCATATTCCCATGCTCCAAGCTGTGTCTTGGCAAGAGCATCTTTAGACTGTCCATGTAAGGATAATAGCATAAACTGCTTATAAAGTGCCTCGTTGTCTACTCCTTCGATATCCCTCCAGGTAGCAGCTCCACCTTCTGCAGTTGTCAGATTTTTCACAGCATGAAAAGAAAAACTTGTAAAATCTGCAATTGCTCCACATCTTTTTCCATTCTGTACTGCACCCATTGCATGAGCACCATCAGCCATAATTGCAATTCGTCCCATCTTCTTCTGAATCTCTGATTTCGGATGGAACATTGATTTCTTCTCTTCTGCGATCTCAAATGCTCTTGTGTAATCACAGATTCTGCCGCCAAGATCAACCATGATAATTGCCTTTGTCTTCTCTGTCACAGCCGCTTCTACCTGATTCATATTCATCTGATAGGAGTCTTTGTTCACATCAACCATGACAATTTTCGCACCAACATGTGCGATCACACTCGCCGTTGCTGTATACGTATAAGCCGTTGTAATAACTTCATCACCTTCACCAATGCCAAGCACTCGCAAAATCATTTCTGCGCAGGCAGTAGCAGAATTCAGGCATACGACCTTGTTTGTACCAATATACTCTGCCAGTTTCTGTTCAAATTTCTTTGTTTTTGGTCCTGTTGTGATCCATCCGCTTTTCAGTGTATCAACTACTTCTGTTATTTCTTCCTCAGTAATATCTGGTGGGGAAAATGCAATATGTCTGTTTTCCATTATTTTAATCCTCCATTACAGGTTTCTCATGACTGATTTTTCCAAGTTCACGTAATTCCTTATTAACTGCTTCGTCACGTTTCAAATCTTCCTGTCTGATATGATAAGTCGGGACAATTTCTGAAACAATCTGCTTTACATTCAGACTTTCATTCATAGCTGCTTCTTCAAGTTCGCGCAATCCGCTCAAGAAATGTACTTCATTAAATTCAAGTGGTTTTCCAATATAGATCAGATTGTTCTCTGTTTTCTGAATTCCTTCTTCTTTTACAAGAAGTTCTTCGTATAACTTTTCACCCGGGCGCAGTCCTGTATACTTGATGTCCATATCCACACCAAGTGTATAACCGGACAGCCGGATCAGGTTCTTGGCCAGATCTGCGATTTTCACCGGTTCTCCCATATCCAGGACAAAGATTTCTCCACCCTTTGCAAAGGCACCTGCCTCCAGAACAAGTGATACAGCTTCCGGAATTGTCATGAAGTAGCGGATAATGTCTGGATGTGTAACTGTAAGTGGTCCTCCAGCAGCCATCTGGCGTTTAAACAATGGGATTACACTTCCATTACTTCCAAGGACATTTCCAAAACGTACTGCTACATATTCTGTCTTAGAATATCTGTTAAATGTCTGAATAATCATCTCACACATTCTTTTGGAGGCACCCATGATATTTGTTGGATTAACCGCCTTATCTGTTGAAATCAGAACAAATCTCTTCACACCAAATTTGTCTGCTGCTCTCGCTGTCTTATATGTTCCGAATACATTATTCTTAATTGCTTCATTCGGACTGTCTTCCATAAGCGGTACATGTTTATGTGCTGCCGCATGATAAACCACATCTGGTCTGTAAGTATTCATTACAGATTCAATACGACTCGTATTTCTGACAGATCCTATCAGAACTGTTAAATTCAATTCTGGATGATTTAGTTTTAATTCCTGCTGAATATCATATGCATTGTTCTCATAAATATCAAAGATGATCAGTCTTGATGGTTTATATTTTGCAATTTGACGACAAAGCTCACTTCCGATCGAACCACCTCCGCCAGTTACCATAATGCATTTTCCTTCAATAAATCCACGGACACTTTCCAGATCAACTTTGATTGGATCTCTGCCGAGAAGATCTTCAATAGAAACATCTCTTAATTTTGATACGCTCACATCTTCTGTGATCAACTGATACATACCTGGCAAAATTTTCAACTTACAGGTTGTCTGATTACAAATTTTAAGAATATCTCTTGTCACCTTTGGCGAAGCGGATGGAATTGCCAGAATAATTTCATCGACATCGTATTTCTTCGCTGCATCCAGGATGCACTCTCTTCCTCCGATAATACGAACACCATGAATCAGCTTTCCTTTTTTATGTGGATTGTCGTCAATAACTCCAACCACTTTGCTATTCAAATGCGCACTATACTTCAGCTCCTGAATAATCATACTTCCTGCTTCACCTGCTCCAATTACCAAGGTATGATAAACATGTCCTTCCGGTTTTCGCAATCCGCTTTTCAACACCCAGAAAATTCGATAGGAGAATCTGGTAAGTACTGTCGTACAAAGCAATAAAAAGAAATAAAAAATATGATAGCTTCTAGGCACTGGAAGCACCAGGATCTGCATTCCAAATGCCTGGCAAATTGTCGACAGGAAACATGCTGTTCCTATCAGAGTCAACTCCCTTAATCCAGCGAATGTCCATACACTGTTATACAAATTTAAAAGCAGAAAAATCACCAAAGTAGTCACAATATTAATTACCATATATGATTTAATACTGTGAATGTACTCTAATGGTACCCATGCATATTTAAATTCATATCGAAAGATCAATGATAAGAACGGGTGCACAATCATCGTAAGTATATCAACACAGCATAATAAAATCATACGATTTCTAGAATTGTGCAAATCAAAAAACTTTTTCATCTTCATATCCTCTTTTTTTAAATGTTACAATTTTTTTACATACAGTTATATAATAACAAATTTCACTTCATTTTACAAGCATTCATTTGGAAGTACCTATTTTGTACCTATTTTGTACATCTTTTTATCACACTTTTCTTAAATTTAAAACAGATCTTATGAATGTCTTTAAATTCATAAGATCTGCCAATCATTTTATCGTTGATATACCAACGTATCGTCTAATGCCTCTCTACTTTCCGATCTGACTATATGATATTTGCTTTCGCATGCTATTTTCTTAAAAAATATGCAAGTATTTCCGAATAATTTCTAGCCGAATCTCCATTCATATGGCCATCATAATCCGTGTAAGAATTAATGTCATGTGGAAATAACTCATAATACGTCGTATTAAAATTTATATACTGAACTTTTTCTTTTCCGAAAAATGTTTCAAAATAATTCCATGCCTCTTCATAGCTCTCTTGATATTTTTTCAGTGTCTCCTCTGGAATTGGGGTTGTTACAGCTACAAACTCAATCCCTTCTTTTCTGCATAACTTAATTAATTTTTGCAGATATTCCATACTCTGTACATTAACTGTATCTTCGGAAAAGAGTTTTGGTTGTGTCATTTTCAACGTTGACGTATCTACCGCATATCGCTCAATAAATCCATCTGTATGGTATTCCTGTGAATCACTTTTTAAATCTGACACACTGTAATCTCTGTTCCACTTTTTGGAAACTGTTTTTGGTATCGATTGTATTTCATAGGATAATGAATACTCATACCAAGGAAACAATACACTCCGAAAATCACAACCCAGCAACAAATCTCCAAAATATTCGGCTTTAGAAACAGAGATTGGAAACTGATGATAAAAGAGCAAATAATTATTTCCTTCTTCTTTTTGAGTCGCAAAGTACCCGGGATCCACTTCATAAATGATTCGTTCTGGTTTCTGCTTCTCAAGCAATAATTTTGCTAAATAATATGCGTCAATTCCGTATTCTCCTCCAACACAAAGGTTATGTCCTGTCCTTCCTGTCACAGATGAAATTGTTTTGGGATCTATATTCATCTTTCCATGAGAAGTTCCCATAAAGATGTCCTGATGTTTCTGTGTCGTCACTGTATGAATATCATTTCTCATAAAAGTACATGGATACAATATATAATCCAGTCCAAGTAATATTACTATAATTAAAGCAATTGCTATAATCATTCTTCTTATTCTTTTAGAATTGTGCATATATAAATCCCCTCACTGCTGCTGTAGAGCCAAAAAATCCAATTGAAAGTAACAGTCCTGCATAAAGAATAAATTGAACCGCAAAACTTCTTTCTGAAATTTTCTCTCTAATCTTGATTCCACGTTCCTGTAATACACTTACAATAAACAAAACTATACATCCACCCAGAAGAATCATCAACGCATATGGCGTAAATGCAACTCCTTCTCTGCCTGCCGGAATCAGGAAAAGTTGTGTCGGCTCAAAGGATGTCACTGCATATTTCATCATTTTGACCGCTTGTCCAACTGTATCCGAACAATCAAAAAACCAGCTGATATTCACCAATATAAAAGTTCTTAAAATCATAAACACATGATACCAGTTTTCTTTACCTGTAATATGCAAAGACTTCTTCCACTTCTTATATTGATCTCCCATCATACCACTAAACGCAATAATTATGCCATTAAACATACCATATGCTATGTATTTCCATGCTGCACCGTGCCAGACCCCGACCAGAAAAAATACAATCAGGTTCGCCACACAGATTGGAAGTTTGACCGCAATCTTCTTCCCCATTTTTTTCTTAGCCGCTTTTCTGAATTTTCCCATCCATTTTGAAAGCGTTAATGGATAAAACACATAATCTTTCATCCATGTTCCTAATGTGATATGCCAGCGATGCCAGAAATCTGTAATGGATGTTGAAAAAAACGGTCGCTTAAAGTTTTCATCCAATGTTATTCCAAACATTTCCGAAATTCCAATCACTATGTCCATCCCACCAGAAAAATCAGCATATAATTGAATAGAATAAAACAAGACACCAAATATCGCCAATCCATGATACTGGTCAGGGTTTCCAAAAATAGCATCTACAAAAACCACTGACCAGTCAGCAAGAACCATCTTCTTAAAAAATCCCCACAAAATTCTTTGTGTCCCCCGACATAATCTACTTAATTCAAATTTATGTCCTTCATACAACTGCCCTGCCATTTTACTGTGTCGTCCAATCGGTCCCTGCAGAATCTGCGGGAAATAAGATACAAACAATGCATAACGAAAAGGATTCTTTTCTGCTGTATCTCTTTTCCAATATACATCCAGTAAGTATCCGGACGATTGAAACGTATAGAATGATATTCCAAGTGGAAGTAATAGTTTCATTCCAGGGATACTCACATGAAATATCAAATTCATATTTTCAAGAATGAAATTCGTATATTTCACCACACCAAGCATTCCAAAATTAAGAATCAAGCCTGCAATCAAAAATTTCTTTGCTTTCCTCTTATTCTTACCGATCTGACTCCCTATAAGTCTTCCACTCACATATGTAACTATTGTTGAAAACAAAAGAAACAAAATATATTTTGGACCTGCCGCAAGATAATATATGTAGCTCATCACCAGAAGACCACACCATTGAACCTTCTGTGGCAGTATATAATAAATCGCTACACTCCCTGCCACAAACAAAATAAAAATATTTGATACTAATGACATATTTTCCTCTTTTACCCTAAAAAGGGATGGGAATACGATCCATCCCCATCTCCTTTTCATATACTTCTAATATAATAATCCATCATCCAGACATCCATCATCTCCTGATGACTCAGAATTCCCTGTATCTCCTGAATTACTATAGGATTCAGATGGGGCTGGATTGCTATTGTTATTGCTACTTGTAGAATTTCCAGAACTCTTCTGCTGTTTGGATGCCGCTGCTGCCTGTTCCGCTTCTTTTTTTCTAGCCGCTGCCTCCTCTGCAGCTTTCTGCTCTGCGGCTGCCTGTTCTGCTGCGGCCTGTGCTGCTGCTTCTTCTGCGGCTTTCTGCTCTGCCGCTGCCTGTGCTGCTGCTTCTTCTGCGGCTTTCTGCTCTGCCGCCTGCTTCACTGCCAGTTCCGCTTCTTTCGTATCAATCTGCTCTTTAGATTCAATACTTGTATAGGTGAGATAAGCCACATCATCTGCATAACAAAGATCCCCTTTTTCTATATCTCCAAATGGGAATGCATGCAATTCTGCTGTGCTGTCATCCTCAAATGTCAGTTGGACGTCATATCCCTGCTCTAAAACTTTCTCATCCTCTGTTCCATCATTTTCTGTTGTTTCAGATTCTTCCGTCACATCTTCATTTTCGTTTTTTTCCAGAGCTTTGTAATAAAGATTTCTGCTTTCCTGATCAGCAAAAACCTCTCCTTCTTCCAGCATATTCTCTGGATAAGCTTCCTCATCTGTCAACTTAATTGCAACGCCTTTAATATTTTTTCCAGTTGCATTCTTTACTTCTACTTTAAATGCCTCTTTATCTTCCTGACCAATTGTTTTCAGTTCAGGTTCTTTTTTTTCTTCTTCAACTACCGGTGTCTCTTCTTTTTGACTTCCGCATCCTGTAACCATTCCAGCCAGACCAATCATGCATAAGCAAAGAGTAACAAGTACCTTCCTTTTCATTCTTACTTTTCCTTTCTATTATTAATTCATTCTATAATAATTCGAATATCTCCAAGTTCCAGACATTCCATAAGAGATCTGATAACCATTTCTTCCTGTCTCATGTGTAAAATCAGGATCAAAAACATATGTACTTCCATTTATATCAATCTCAACCCAAGAATGTACTCCCATGTTTCCACTCCGGAGTGGAACATATCCCGCAATCTGGTGTGCATCATATCCTAATAGTTTTGCCATATAATAGAAAGTCCCGGCCATAACATAACAATCTCCTGTTTTGGTCTTAAATCCATGAATCGCAAAATTTTTACTTCCTGGTGACGGATCATTCGAATAATTCACATATGGAAGATTTGCTGACCAGTTGTATGCTGCCCGTAGATTCCAGCCAACCTGATTCAAAACATTATATGCCCCTTGATAAGCTTCATTATACACTCCATCTGGTGCAACTACATAACCATTGATTACTGTATCAACCGCCATTGCCCCCTCTGGTGCACCTGACGAATTTCCTGCCGGATATAAATAATACCAGTCATCATTCATTATGATCCATCCTGTTTCCATGGCTCCATTTGCATTCAGATGATACCAGTTTCCATTTTGTTTTGTCCATCCGGTTTCCATTCCACCACCACCATAGAAGTGATACCATCTTCCGTCAATTAGCATCCATTCGGATGCAACCATTTTACCACCTCTTGCTGGATCTAAATAATACCAGTTATTATTCTGCTTAAACCATCCTGTTTCCATGGCTCCATTTTCATTCAAATGATACCAGGCACCCGTCTGTCCCGTCCATCCGGTTTCCATAACTCCGCCAGAATAGAAATGATACCATTTTCCATCAATCAATTTCCACTTTCCATCTACCATTTTTCCATTTTCAGAAGCATCAAGATAATACCATTTGTTGTTATAAAGCAACCAGCCTGTCTTCATAGCTCCTGGTGTTTCAGGACACTCTTTTTCCGTCTGCAGATAATACCAACTATTTTCATACTTTACCCAGCCTGTCATGATTTTTCCATTCGCATCTGCGTAATATTTTTTTCCATCAATAAGATTCCATCCCGGTTCAAGTTTTACATCTTCTGGTTTTTCTGAATCGCCTGAATTATCTGGTTCTTCCGATTCTACTGCAGTTTCCGGATTCTCCGATTCCTCCGGAGTTTGTAAATCATCTTGTGCTTCCGCCACCTCATTTGATTCCAACACAATATCTTCTTGTAAATCTGCCATCTCAGACTCAATAGTATCCTTTTCTTCAGGTAATGTCTCAGCATTAACTCTAGTAGGAACTGTTGCCACTGCCATCATGCAAATAGCACCAATAACAAGTTTTGACCAATACTTCTCATTCTTCACTTTTGTATTTCCTCTTTTCATTTTTCAACATTTACAGACTTTTCATTTTCTGAATCATCTTTACAATATCAACACCATATCCATCTGCTGCTGCCCATCCTTTATTCTTTGGGTTATTCGGAATTCCCAGCCATTCTACATAGATTGAACATCCGCGTTCTACGTATTTAAAACGATTATCTACACAAGTCTGATTCAAATCCTTCGTTGATCCGTATGCTTTCAGATGTTGGATTTGGGCGCGCACACCTTCTCTTACATCTTTAAATGATTCGCCTGCAACACTATTTCCAGTTGCACCCATTCCTGCAAAATTATACTGTTCTGCCTTAACATCACCCTTGAACTGAAGCCAGCCTGTTTCTTTCATTGCCTGTGCAAAAGCAACCTCAGCTTTAATACCTTCTTTTTCTGCTTCCTCATAATAGATCTGACAGAACTCCTCTAGCGTAGAAGCTCCTCCCTTTTTCATAATATCCGTTGGATAAGAGTATTTACTCTGTTTAAAATAATCTGTCATCTGTTTCACTGAAACAGATGTTGTTCCTTCTATCAGATATGTTCCTTCTACAACTTTACTTTCGATATTCTCCTCATCCTTCTTCGTCGAAGCGTTCACTCCATTATTAGTAGTACTATTATTGTCTGTTATATCTGTATATTTTTTTGAAGCATCATAAACACCATTATCGTCAAAATAATACCAAGCACCTTCTATCTGCTTCCAACCTGTCTGCATAATTCCACTTGATTGATCGAAATAATATTTCTTACCATCGATTACATACCAGCCTGTTTTCATGGAGCCATCATTTCGATCTCCGAAATAATACCAGACATCTCCCAGTTTCTGCCAGCCTGTCTTCATCGCTCCATCATTGGCGCCTCCAAGATAATACCTGGATCCACTAATTTTCTGCCAACCAGTCTTCATCGCTCCATCATTGGCATCTCCGAGATAATACCAGACATCTCCCAGTTTCTGCCAGCCTGTTCTCATATAACCATCATCTGTTCCACTAAGATAGTACCAGCTATTATCTATTTTTTTCCAATCGGTCTGCATTCTTCCATCTTCTGCCCCTCCTAAATAATACCAGTTTTCATTCGGTTTGTACCAACCCGTTTTCATGGAGCCATCTCCTGCTTTTCCGAAATTATACCAAAAGCCATTAATATACTCCCAACCGGTTTTCATCGCTCCATCATTGGCATCTCCAAGATAATACCAGGATCCGCTAATTTTCTGCCAACCAGTCTTCATCGCTCCATCATTGGCGCCTCCAAGATAATACCAGGATCCGCTAATTTTCTGCCAGCCAGTCTTCATTGCTCCATCATTGGCATCTCCAAGATAATACCAGGATCCACTAATTTTCTGCCAGCCAGTCTTCATTGCTCCATCATTGGTGTCTCCAAGATAATACCAGGATCCGCTAATTTTCTGCCAACCTGTTCTCATATAGCCATCTGAATCAAAATAATACCAGTTTCCATTAATTAAAGCCCACTGATTCTTTAAATAACCTGATCCTGATTGATACCACCAACCTTTTGAATCTTTCTGCCAACCTTCTTTTTCAAGGCCAAAGTATTTCGCGATTCCTGTTGCATCTGCAACTCCAAGTTTCTTCAAACCTGCTTCATTATTCAAATAATTATTCACATCTGAACTATTTGTTACAAATGCATGTTCTACAATAATTCCAGGTATTCCATGTTCTTTTGCTGAAATCTGAACTGTAAAATAATCAGAAATCGATCCATCCTCATAGGTTTCCCCTATCGTTGTATTTTTGCTGTAAATTGCTCTTCTTTCCAATCCAATCCCTACAAGTTCATCCTCTATTAATTCTGCAAGTCTCTTACCGTCTGCACCTACTTGTGGTTTCCAACTCGAATTCGGATAAATCACCTCTGCACCTTTCGCTGAAGATGATGTAGAAGAATTTAAATGAATACTAACATAAATACTCGCTCCTGCCTTCGCTGCATCGGCAACTCTCTGCTCAATATCTTTTGCAGAGCTTCCTCCCGGATGAGGACACGCTGCACTCGTCCGGGTCATGTAGACAGATACGCCTGCATAATTTTCCAATTCCGCCTTACAATACTGTGCAATCTTTAATGTAAGAACCTCTTCCCGGACTCCATTTGCTGAAGCACCTGCATGTGATGAATCATGTCCTGGATCTAGTGCAACTACAAGATTCGTATTCTGTGTTTGTACTCCATCATCACACATCATAGCTGGTATTTCTGCTGTTGCCTGATTGATTGCTTCTTCCAGACTTTCCTTTTCTGTCACATTTCCCGCTTCATCGATATTATACGCTGCAATATCAGTCGACATCCCTTCATCATCCACTAGTGACAGTTGCTCGATTCCTTCGTATTCTTCATCCACTCCAAATACTGTTTCTGCACCTAACTCTGCAAGTGAATAGGTATATGTCACCCCTTGAATTGCAAGATTAAGTTCAGTTATTTGATAGATTCCTTTCTCTTGTTCCGTATAGGCCCGTTCAAACAAATAAATTGTATCCGTCTCTTCTGATGCATACCATATTTCTTCACCTTCTGGTCCACTTACTACAGCTGACATCTCAGTAATATTTTCTGTACCATCACCCCAAGACACGGCAATTTTCTGCGTATCTGGTGATTCCAGATACGGCTGTTCAACATAAATATAATTCAAACGCGGATCTGTTACCGTGTCCTGAATATCTTTTTCTGCATTTTCAGTGATTGCGATACTATTTTCACAATTTTCATTCGCCCATATCGGAGTAGGAACTGTCGTTATTGCCAAAATCGCTGTCATCAAAAATACAATACACTTTTTCATTAGATTTTCCAATCTTTTGTATCCTCCATTGCTTTACTGCTTTGTCATATAACCATTCAGGACTGCACTACTAGTTTCCAATGGCTGACCATTCTCTGTTATCTTAATTTTCTCACAACTATAACTATCCAGGAATGTATTCACAATACACTTAAGTACTTCTTGTTCTTCTGTGGTACCCATAGTTCTTATGTAATTTCCAAAGGTACCATCAACATCCAGATCAATCTTTTTTTCTTCTGTATTTACATTACATGTATTCAATTTACAGTCTGTCGTCAAAACATCTCTTTCTTTCAGTGCTGTCCATATCTCTTCTCCACTCAACTGATTCACTTTAATTTCCTCTGACTGAATCTCTCCGCTATCTAGATTCACAGAATACACTGTTATGGTTTTCTGTATCTCTGTTTTTTCAGCTTTTTGTGTTTCATCTTCTTTTAAGTTATCTTTATAATCAGTTGTTGTATCCTGCTTGTTGTCCGTCCGAATCTGTTCCTCTGTATTTTTGTTCTCTTTCTGACCACATCCAACAACCAGCACCGCCGCAAGACAGCACAGTGCAAAAATCCCTCTTTTCTTATACATGCTTACACCTCCTTTTCATCGCAAAGAAACCTATAACGAATATTATTTTATCGTAATTCAAATATTTTGTCTATATTTCTCTAACAATATCCCAAAAGAAAAAAGGAAAGAATCCCTTCTTCGGACAATTCTTTCCTTTTCTTTTTGTTTTATTATCTTTTATCTAATCCAGTCTCCATAGGCTGTGAACCAATATTTCTTTCCTCCAATTGTTCTCTCACCAGTAGCCATTGTGCCATCTGAATAAATATAATGCCATGTATCATCTTTGTCTAAATACCATCCAGTTCCCTTAAGCATTTTTCCATTTTCATCATAATAATATACTTTTCCAGAATCTGACCAGTAAATTCCTGTATCCAAATAACCATTTCCATAGAAATGATATCCATCTACATATCCGCTTGCCGGTTTTCCATTCTTAACGTAATACCAGTCTGTGAATCCCTCTTCTGTCTTTATCGACTTCCAGCCATCCGTCAGCTTATGATAAACACCATTCTCATCAAAAAATGCATATTCACATTCTCCATTATACTCAACAAATTCGATTCCACGAGCCATTCCTGGTTCAAGATAATACCAGTTTCCTCCTATAGACTGCCATCCATCATTTACAATTTCGCCGCTGGCATTGGCATATGTCCATTCACCCCACCATCCATTTTCTTCAGTTTTAATCCAGCCTGTCTGGTAAATTCCTTCGCAATTCACATAGTAGTACTTGCCCCCATCTTCTATAAACCCGCCTGTACAAAGTTCGCCATCTTCAACCCAATACTTATTGTTAACCCAACCAGTATATGCTTCTCCATTTTTATAGTAGAACCATCTACCATCTGAATAACTCCAGCCATCTTTAGCAGAAGTACCTATATATTTGCCGTTGTTATCGAAGAAATACTCAATTCCTTCTATTCTGCAAGTACCTCTTACCATAGCTCCTAATTCATTCAAATAATATGTTCCATCAATCCACTTATTTGTCTCCTTTTGTCCATTGGCATCTGCATAATACCAGTCAACACCTGCCTGATACCAATCGTTTCTGGTGATTTTACCATTTTCATCTGCGTAATATCTTTTTGAAGTTCCGGTTTCTGAATCATATATAGAGAAATCCCCCGTCTTCATTACTCCGTCATATTCAAAGTAATAAAGCTTACCATCAATTTCTTTAAACTCATCTGTCACGATTGATGAATCCTTATTTATATAATACCATATGTCTGCTTCGGATGACTTGTTCCATCCCTTTGTAGGATTCGTGATCACAGCACCACTTGGCTCTGCCATACATCTTTTTCCTGTTTTATCCTCAAAGATGCCAGTCTCCATGCAACCTTCTTGATCAAAATAATACGTCTTACCACTATATTCATAATAGTTTTCTTTTACAAGTTCTCCGTCTACATACAGATACCAGTCTTCCCCACTTTTTACCCATTCAGTTTTATCTGTCATATCTTTAACAGATAAAACTCCTGCAGAATCAGCAACATATGTAACGCCATCTTTCACCACCGTAGTATTCGTTACCATGTTACCATAACTGTCACCATAATACTGTTTTCCATTATCCTCTATAATCTCTGAAGTGCAAAGGAAATAGTCCTCTTCGCCACAATATCTCCAGTAACCATCTTCTGAATACCATCCTGTACAAAGATAACCATTATCATCAACTCGAATCTCTCCAGCAAAGTAATCATCATTATCATCATACCCACTCACATAATAATGATAAGCATTTTTCAACATTGTTCCATCATAATCAAAGTAATGTGTAAAAGTAGTGCCATCCTCTGCTTCAAATTCTACTATTTTATTTGTGACCATCTCACCATCTTTATAATAGTAAACTTCTCCATTTTCCTCATACAGTCCATCTTCAATATATGTATCAACTGTATTCGTCGCTTCTGATGTTTCATTCTCTTGATTTTCTGCTGTTGATTCTTCCGGAACAAGTGCTGCCTCTTCTACCGGTTCTTCTGCCTCCTCCGCAGGTACTTCTTTTTCTTCCACTCCCTCTTCTACTGGTACTTCTCCTGTACAGCTTCTACTGCCTGATTCTCTTCTGCCATTACTGGTGTAACAAGACTTGCACTTGTCGCTTGCGACATCTACATTGTACGCCGTAGTGCACATCCTTAGCGGAGCGTTTTTTATATCTTCTAAATCGAACTATCGTCCTATTGTCATGTCCATTTCCCTCTTATCCAAAATCGGAATTTCCTATAAAATCAGGACCACCCGTCCAACGGGTGGTTTGCTCTAGGGCTATAAGCCCTTATTACTAGGCCAGCGTCTCAAGGC
>NZ_CAKRDI010000030.1 GCF_934309415.1 uncultured Mediterraneibacter sp. | reverse complement strand
CCCTCGCGCCGCTACTAACGACCTACTCCCTTTCCAGGGGAGCCCCTTCGGCCAGCTTGGGTACTTCTCCATAAAAAGCGGAGAGGGTGGGATTCGAACCCACGCGCCCTTTCGGACAAACGGTTTTCAAGACCGCCTCGTTATGACCACTTCGATACCTCTCCAAATTACCTTTTCTTGCCGATTAATTCAGCTATTTAATTGTTATCGCATTTGCGACTTTGTTAGTCTAACATAGCCATTCCTATATGTCAACACATTTTTTCAATTTTTTTCATTTTTTTCTTTAATATGCTATTTTTCCTCTTTTTTAAGAAATACCTCTGCTATTTCAAGGTCTTCCGGAGTTGTGATTTTGAGATTCAGATAGGAACCTTCAAACACTTTTACCAGATGATTGCTCATGGCTTCTACTACCATTGCATCATCCGTTGCATTTTCTATCTTTTCCTCAATCAGCTTTTTATATGCACTTTTCACGAGTTCGCTCTGGAAAATCTGCGGAGTCTGTACCTGCCACACTGTACTTCGATCCGGTGTAGCCTTCACACTGTGGTCACAATCTACTATTTTTATTGTATCTTTTACAGGCATCGCCGCTACACACGCTTCATTTGCATCTACGCATTCATACCCACGTCTTATCATATCTTCATTTACAAAAGGGCGCGCGCCATCATGAATGAAGATATATCCTTCATTCTCAATCTGCAGCAGTCCATTCCAGACAGAAAGATAGCGCTCTGCTCCGCCCGGAATAATCTTAGAAACTTTGGAAAGACTGTATTTGTCAACAATTGTTTCTCTGCAATATGTCTCTTCTCCTGCTCCAGTCACCAGAATGATCTCATCGATCAGTTCTGAATCCTGAAACGCTTTCAGCGAATAGTACAGTACAGGTTTTCCGCCCATAAGTAGATACTGCTTATGCACGCTGGTTCCCATCCTTTTTCCACTTCCACCTGCCAGTACAATTGCTGTGCAATACATTCTTTCCATCACTTTCTCCTTTGTCTTTTACAGCGCATGTCAAAACACGGCTCTGCATCTGATACATATCATCTGAATTTATAAAAACTATTGTCACCTGTCTGAAAACAATTTACCGCTCTCCCAGTTTCAGATTTGGAACCGCATTAAGCTCCAAGCCTGATCTCGTGCCTGCGAGGAATTCATAATACGCTGCTGCCCCGATCATTGCCGCATTATCTGTACAAAAAATCGGTGATGGACGATAGAAACTGATTCCACGTTCTTCACATGCTTTAATCATCGCTTCACGAAGGGCAGAATTGGATGCCACTCCACCTGCGATCGCAAATTTCTTAATTCCAAGTGTTTCTGCTGCCTTCATTGAATTTCCTACCAGAACTTCCACTACTGCCTTCTGGAAAGATGCCGCGAGATCCGCCGGATCAAAGCTCTCGCCTTTCATTTTGCAGCCATTAATATAGTTAAGCACGGCAGATTTCAAGCCACTGAAACTAAAGTCATATTCCGCCCCATCAATTTTCGCTTTCGGGAATGCAACCGCATCCGGATTCCCTTCTTTTGCAATTCGATCAATCTTCGGGCCACCCGGATATCCAAGTCCGATTGCTCTGGCCACCTTATCATACGCTTCTCCTGCTGCATCGTCTCTTGTGCGTCCAAGGATCTCATATGTCCCATAATCCTGCACTTTTACCAGATGTGTATGACCTCCAGAAGCAACCAGACACAGGAACGGCGGCTCCAGATCCGGATGTTCTATATAATTCGCTGAAATGTGTCCCTCAATATGATGAACTCCTACTAATGGAATATTTCTCGCCCATGCAATGGCTTTTGCTTCAGCCACGCCTACAAGGAGTGCCCCTACAAGTCCCGGACCGTAAGTCACTCCGATTGCATCAATCTCATCTAATGTAGTGTCCGCTTCTTTCAAAGCCTCCTCAATCACCTGATTGATCTTTTCAATATGTTTTCTGGACGCGATTTCAGGCACAACACCTCCATACAATTTATGAAGATCAATCTGAGACGAAATAATATTGGACCGTACTTCTCTTCCGTTACGGACTACCGCTGCTGCCGTCTCATCGCAGGAGCTTTCAATTGCTAATATATTAATCTCTTTCTTTTCTTCCATCTATTTGTGCCTCTCATTCTTCAAACATCAGATCCACAGACATTCCGTCTTTTCCTGCTTTCGCCTCCGGGAAAATCTTCTTTACTTCTTTCATATACTGCTCCGGATGTGTAAGTGACGGACTGTAATGAGTAAGCCATAATTCTTTCGTTCCAGTTTCTTTTGCGATCTCCGCCGCTTCATAGAAAGTCATATGTTTATACTCCACTGCTTTTGCCTGTTTTTCTTTCTCACCATACATTCCTTCGCAGATCAGAAGATCGGAACCTTTCGCATTCTGGCGAATGGACTCTGTCGGTCTTGTATCTGTTGTATAGGTCAGTTTGATTCCCTTTCTCGGCGGTCCAAGTACCAGATCCGGAGTCAGAATGCCATCTTCCGTCTCCACGGTTTCTCCATGTTGTAATGGTCTCCAATATTTCTGAGGGATATTCTGTGCTTTTGCGCGCTCCACATCAAATTTTCCTGCACGGTCAATCTCAAGTGTATATCCATAACAAAGCACATTATGATTTACACGGAATGCCTTTAAACGGTAGCCATTCATCTCAAAAGTCTGTTCCGGCCCCTCAATCTCTTTATAAATAATCGGGAATGGAAGTTCCGGTGCAATGACACGCAGGCAGCCTACAACCCGCTCCAGACCTTTCGGACCAATCAGAGTCAGCGGTTCTCTTCGGTCTGCATTTCCCATTGTAAGGAGCAGCCCCGGAAGTCCACTGATATGATCTCCATGATAATGGGTAAAGCAGATCACATCGATTGGCTTAAAGCTCCATCCTTTTTCTTTCACCGCAACCTGTGTACCTTCTCCACAGTCGATTAACAGACTGCTTCCATTAAAGCGTGTCATCAACGCTGTCAGGAAACGGTATGGAAGCGGCATCATTCCGCCACTCCCAAGCAAACATACATCTAACATAATTTTCCTCTGTTTTCTTCTATTCTTCTACTGTGACAGGGATGAGGAACTCCTTAATCCATTCGTCATAACAGGATTCACACAGATCAAATCTATGTGTTTCCCCATCTTTTTCCGAAAAATATCCCCACTGATAATCCACGCTGAACACACCTGCTGTCGGCTGTCCATTCTCTGCCTGGATTTCTCTGCCACATCGATTACAGATTATTTTTTTAATCTCTTTTGTTTCTTTTTTCTGATACTGGCGCATATAGTTTCCTCCTGTGCAATACAGTTTTCTCCTTCGATACGCCTACATTATAGCGAGCCACTTCTCTTTTTCCCAGTGGAAAGTGCTGGTCGTTCAGGCAATCTTTCACATTTCCGGATGAAACCATCTGGCATTCACTATCTGTTCCGTCGCCTGTTGTTTTACGCACTTCAGGCATAAAACCCATTAAATCCAACTAAATAATACAGCTCATCAAAACCGCATCTTCCTCTGGATCAGAATAAAATTTCGGGCGCACTCCATCCTCTGAAAATCCTGATTTCTCATAAAATCTGCGAGCTGCCTCATTGCTCTTGCGCACATCTAAAAGCACTTTTGTACATCCCAGATCGTTCGTCTGTTTTTTCAGGGCGTCAAACATTGCTGCTGCAACACCCTGTCGTCTCACTTCTTCCACAACCGCAATTCTTGCAATTTCTACTTCATCTGCTGCTGTATAAGCCAGTACATACCCAGCTCTTTTACCTGCTTTTTCCGCTACAAGGCAGACCGCATTTGACTGATTCAATGTTTCAAGAATAGATTTTTCGCTCCATGCATCTGTAAAGCACTGATGCTCCATCTCTGCTACCGCTGCTCCATCTTCGATTTCCATCTTGCGAACTTCTGTCTTCGCATTCTTTTCACGCTCAGCACGTTCTCTCTCTGCCTGTGAAGCACGCAGATAATCTGGTTTGTGCTCTGCTGCTGTCTCATAATTTCCCTGCTGATAATATTTAATTCCAAGTGCTCCGACAACCGATGCACGCTGACGGTTCATATAAGACGGAGCAAAAGAATATGGAACCTGAAGCCCCTGTGCCAGCATTTCCTCATAGACAGGCACTCCGTCTCCAAGGAATACCACTCTGCGATTATATGCATTCAGTTCCTGAATCAGTTCCTCCACCGGAATGGCGCGCTGTTCTTTCACTATCTGGAAAGAAGGTTCACTTCTCATCCCATCATTTTCCGCATCAAAAGCAAATGTATAAATTCCCGTGTACACCTGTTTTCTTCTTGCATCCATCATCGGACAGATCAGGTCTGTACAGCCATATACATTATACGCCAGACCTTCTACCGTAGGCACATGAATCAACGGTTTTCCAAGAGCTAATCCAAGTCCTTTCGCTGTCGCTGATCCAATTCTAAGTCCCGTAAATGATCCCGGACCTCCTGCAACTGCTATGGCATCAATTGTGGTAAGATCAAGTTCGATCATTTTTGCCATCTCATCGATCATCGGCAGAAGTGTCTGTGAATGCGTCTTTTTATAATTTACGGTATATTCTGCAATTGTCTGTGTATCTTCCACTACCGCTACGGTAGCTGTCAGTCCTGAGCTGTCTATTGCCAAAACTCTCATTTTATTATTGCTTCCTTCCTCTGGTACACCGTTTTCAGACCATTTCAAAAACGATGTATTAGTTACTGGTTGTTTATTCACAGTATACTGTGGCCAGCACTCTCTATTGTTCTTCAATTGTAATTCTGCGATAATCAAATCCCTGCTTCAGGTCTTTCTCGATCAGAATATTCGTCCTTTTCTCTGGAAGGATTTCCTCAATGAGATTTGCCCATTCAATCAAAGAAACACCTTCTCCCATTACATATTCTTCAAATCCAACTTCGTCCATCTCTTCTACATCGCCAATTCTGTAGACATCAAAATGATAAAAGGGCAGTCTTCCCTCCTCATAAACCTGCACAATTGTAAATGTAGGGCTGTTTACCGGTTCTTCAATCCCCAGCCCTTTTGCAAGTCCCTGAGTGAACACTGTTTTTCCCACACCCAGGTCTCCGGTCAGGGTAAGCACCTGTCCCGGATAAGCTTTTTCCCCCAGGCTCTTTCCCACCTGAAATGTCTCTTCAGGGCTTCTTGTCTCTATTACCATATCCCGTTCTCTTCTTTCTTCACATGCGGTATTCGCCATGTAATTAATCTTTTTTCACCAAAAGCCATAGCTTCCCACCCATGGGTGAGAAGCTATGACCTTTTATGTATAACATTATGATTTACTTAAACGTATTTTTCAATACCTTCATTCACCGGCAGACAGTACCATCTTTTCTTAATGATGGAACAGACGGATTCCGGTAAATGCCATTGCCATATTGTATTTGTTACATGTAGCGATTACATTATCATCACGAACAGATCCGCCCGGCTGAGCAATATATGTAACACCACTCTTATGTGCTCTTTCAATATTATCTCCAAATGGGAAGAAAGCGTCAGAACCAAGTGCTACATCGGTAAGCTGATCTAACCATGCTCGCTTTTCTTCACGGGTAAATACTTCCGGTTTCACCTCGAATGTATTCTCCCATACTCCATCTGTCAGGATATCCATATATTCCTCTCCGATATACAGGTCGATCGCATTATCACGGTCTGCACGTCCGATTCCTGCTTTAAACTGCAGTCCAAGTACTTTCGGACTCTGACGGAGCCACCAGTTGTCCGCTTTCTGTCCTGCAAGTCTTGTACAATGGATACGGGACTGCTGTCCTGCCCCAATACCGATTGCCTGTCCGTCTTTTACATAGCATACAGAATTAGACTGTGTATATTTTAATGTAATCATGGAAATTGCCAGATCAATCTTTGCAGCATCCGGAATTTCCTTGTTCTCTGTCACTACATTTGAAAAGAAATCTTTATCAATGTTCAGTTCATTTCGTCCCTGTTCAAATGTAATTCCAAACACTTCTTTGTGCTCGAGCGGTGCCGGAACATAATCCGGATCAATCTGAATGATATTATAATTTCCTTTTTTCTTCTGTTTTAAGATCTCAAGTGCTTCCGGCTCATATCCCGGTGCGATCACTCCGTCAGACACTTCTCTTTTGATCAGTCTTGCTGTATCTACATCACAGACATCAGATAAGGAAATAAAATCACCAAAAGAAGACATACGGTCTGCTCCTCTTGCTCTCGCATATGCACATGCAAGCGGAGAAAGTTCGCCCAGATCATCTACCCAGTAGATCTTTGCCAGAGTATCTGTCAGCGGAAGGCCTACTGCCGCACCTGCCGGTGATACATGTTTGAAAGAAGTAGCTGCCGGAAGTCCGGTTGCCTTTTTCAGTTCAGACACAAGCTGCCAGCCATTAAATGCGTCCAGGAAATTGATATATCCCGGGCGTCCGCATAATACCTGGATTGGCAGTTCTCTGTCATCATTCATATAGATTCTTGATGGTTTCTGATTCGGGTTACATCCATATTTTAATTCTAATTCTTTCATTTTCCGCTCTCCTTTTTTCAATCTGCAGAGTGCGCCGTCCGAAAGAAAATTTTCTTCTGTAATCCGCACGCTCCGCTTTGTGTATATTTTGATTAATGATTCTTGTTAATAATCTTTGTCTCGTATTTTCCTGTCTCAATATCAATATAACGCACAAAAAGTGATACTTTGTTGTCTTCATTCAGACTGTTCCAAAGTAATTCTGCAAATGCATCCATATCATCCGCTACACCGATCAGTTTCGGTTCTCCCTCGAAACTTGGGAGCGGATTGCCATCACACATATATGTATGAATAAAATGTGCCTCGCCCGCAGCCGGATTCTCATATGCAAATGTATAGCGGTTGCAGCTGTCCGGATTTCCGTTGTTGCTCTTCAGGATTGACATAGCGTAATTGTATCTGCCATCCTCAATATGCATCACTCCTGAAATACGTGGTGTGTAGTTCGGTCCATCCGGCTCAAATTCTCTGCTGCGAAGTGACTGTTCAAACGTAAGCTGTTTGTCCATACCTTCATAAATTGTATCTGTCTGGTCTCCGTTTGTCACAATCGTCTTATTTCCAAGGACACGCACTGGTGCATAGATGATCAGGCTTGGATCTGTCAGCTTTGACGGGTCAAACGCCTGTGTACGGATGCCTTCTCCCTCTTCAACAAATACACGGTTGCGACTGTTCTCGCTGCGCCCCATAATAAAATATGCGGTAACCGCTTTTGTTCCGTCTGGTGTTTTCCCAATAATGATTCCTCTTCCTGGATAAGAATTGTTCTTCAATTCCTGTTCAATTGACAGCATCTTCATTCTTTTGTCTCCTTTCGGCATGTCCTCTGTTTAGTTAAATAATAAAAAACTTCTTCTGAAAATTATTTTCAGAAGAAGTATATCATGTGCTCCTTATTTTCGCAAGTATTGTTAACAGGACATTGTATGTTACGCATTCTCTGTAATCAGCTTAATCATCTCATTTTCAGGAATCCCGAGAACATATTTCAGTTCGCTGTAAAGAGCATGTTCAAGGAGAATCTGATACTTCTTGTCCATACTCGTCATGTTTCCTCTTCTCTTCGTCCTCTTATATAACGTCTTCAGAACTCTCACCCAGTTTTCTGGCTTGAAGTCAGCGATGCACTCTTTATATTCCTGCTCTCTGAACTTCTCATTCTTCACGCTCAGCACTTCTATCTCAGGTACTTTATCTAACAATTTCTGTGCGTTTTCCGGGCTTACAGGCCTGCGGATATTCTTATCATCATCCGTTGGTACATATGCCTTGTCTCTTCCATTCTCAATTGACTGAAGCGTATAATATTTCTTTCCACTGTCTGCAAATGAAAAATCCAACGTTCCAATCTCTTCTACCTTATACATTCCTCTGCACTTATAAACTACTGCGTCTCCTCTGCTGAGCATCTTTCTTCCTCCTTCATCTGATACTACACTCTACCTGGCGTATCATCAGACACACGCTATAAGCAGTAGTAGACAACGAATCGTTATTGTTTACAGGTAACCTGTAAACAGCAACAACTAATCAGCGCAGTGGTCGATGTGGATTTGAGCAGAAGCCAAACTATACATCAGGCAGATATGAGATTCCGTTACCGACCATAATACATTTACAACCAGTAACTTTGTTCTTACTAAAAGTATTGCCAATTCTGGGAATTATTTTCATATTTCTTTAAATTGACAGATTTCAATACATATTTTATCATATTTTCCGCCTGATTTTTATAAAAATTTTATATTTCAATCATTTTCGTTAGTTTTCACTAATTATCTTGCGACAATTTTTGTGCATTTTTCAGAACAATAGACCTATAAAAAACTTAAACCGGTAAAAATATTGCTGGTCGCAAATCCTGCAACCAGCAATATTAGAAACTTTTTATTAAAATACTTTCGTCGTCCACTGACTCATATCCCATGTCTGATCTACGATATCCTCATAGAAATCTGGCTCATGGCAGATCAGAAGAATACTTCCTTTGTATTCTCTCAATGCACTCTTAAGAGAATCCTTTGCATCTACATCCAGATGATTTGTAGGCTCGTCCAAAAGCAGAATGTTCGTATCTCTGTTCAGCAGCTTGCAAAGTCTGACCTTTGCCTGCTCGCCACCACTGAGCACACGTACCTGACTTTCAATATGTTTGGTTGTCAGGCCGCATTTTGCAAGTGCAGAACGCACCTCATACTGTGTATAAGACGGGAACTCCTGCCAGATTTCTTCGATACAGGTATTTTTATTCTCGCCCTTTACTTCCTGTTCAAAATAACCGATTTCCAGATTTTCTCCCAGTTCACAGTATCCTGAAAGAGATGGAATCAATCCCAAAATACTTTTCAGAAGTGTCGTTTTTCCGATTCCATTCGTTCCCACCAGAGCAATCTTCTGTCCGCGTTCCATCGAAAAGTTCAGCGGCTTTGACAGCGGCTCATCATATCCTGTAACAAGATCTTTTGTTATAAACAACTGTTTTCCAGGAGTACGTCCATAACGGAAATGGAATTCCGGTTTCGGTCTTTCTGCTGCCAGTTCAATCACATCCATTTTGTCCAGTTTTTTCTGTCTGGACATCGCCATATTTCTTGTAGAAACTCTTGCCTTATTACGCGCCACAAAATCTTTCAACTCACTGATCTCCTGCTGTTGTCTTCTGTAGGCAGCCTCAAGCTGTGCTTTTTTCACTGCATAAACTTCCTGGAAATGATCATAGTCACCAACATAACGGTTCAGTTCCTGATTTTCCATATGGTAAATGATATTTACTACGTCATTCAGGAACGGAATATCATGGGAAATCAGAATAAATGCATTTTCATAATCCAGCAGATATCTTTTCAGCCATGCAATATGCTCCTCGTCCAAATAGTTAGTCGGCTCATCCAGCAACAGGATGTCCGGTTTTTCCAGAAGGAGTTTTGCAAGAAGTACTTTGGTCCTCTGTCCACCACTCAGATCTGTCACATCACGATCCAGTCCCAGATCCAGAAGTCCTAAAGCTCTTGCAACTTCTTCTACTTTCGCATCAATCGTGTAGAAATCATGCAATGTCAGTTCATCCTGGATCGTTCCGAGTTCCTCCATCATAGCGTCCATCTCAGCCGGATCTGCTGTTCCGAGCATGTCACAGATTTCATTCATGCGCTGTTCTTTCTGAAGCAGTGAATCAAATGCTGATTTCAAGGCATCACGGATTGTCATCCCTACCTGAAGTACTGCATGCTGGTCCAGATATCCTGCATGCACATTTTTTGCCCATTCTATCTTTCCTTCATCCGGAGTCAGTTTTCCGGTCACAATACTCATGAATGTGGATTTTCCTTCTCCATTGGCTCCTACAAGACCAATATGTTCTCCTTTTAAAAGACGGAATGATACATCTTCAAAAATCGCCCTGTCCCCAAATCCATGTGATAAGTGTTCTACATTTAATATGCTCATGGTCATCTCCTTTTCTACGATATAAACTTTTTCTATGCGCTCTCGCGGAGCGTTTTGATATATTAGAGAAGAGTACTTTCCTAGAGCGTGTCTTAAAAATGCTTTCTGTAAGATATATGTCACAATTTGTGGGAGATTTTGTCTGAATGAGGGCGGCGTAGCGGGCTACGTCAACCGAATGAAGACAAAATATACCGCAAAGTGGGGCATGTAGATTGCAGGAATGATTTTTAAGACACGCTCTAGTATATCAAAAAATCCTCCCACAGAATGCTTCCTGTGAGAGGATTGTAAGCTTCGTTTGAGCCTGTATGTTTCGAAACGTATAATTAACGTTTTGAGAACTGTGGATACTGTAAAACTCGCTATTCTTCTCACCTTTGTGCGCTACGTGTGTGTTATGAAATAACTTTTTCAGCTATTTTCAAACACATATTACTTCCTTATATAAATGTTCTAATTCCTGCTGCCTGATTGCAATCCATTCAACAATTGACGTTCCATGATCCACAAAATTTTGATAACTTCCGTTGTACGCCCTTGTTTCTATATCTATATAACCATTCAAAATCTTTCTAGCATTTCGTCCTAATTTTCTCAAAGCACAATCTTTAATTTGATAGACTCTTCCTTTTGAGATTCCTAATTGTTTTGAAATATCATTAAGGGAAACATTTTCAAAATAAAACTTTCTAATTATTTCCTGCTCTCGATCAGTCAAATATTTTTTTGATGCAAAGTCTATAGCATTTTTTAATTCAATTACATACTCTGCCGTCTCTACTTGTTCCTCAACATTAACCGATTCATCCTTTAATGATTCTAATAAGGTATATGATTCTTTATCAGCTTCCTGTTTTATTTCTGCATCAATTGATTTCACAGGCAACATATAAACTTGAATTTCATCTAATTGTTTTTCCGAAAAATCAAGTTCTTTCAATATTTGCATTTTATCAGGCATTTTTCCATTTTCATAAAGAAAACGTGTAATATATTTCTTGTAACGTATTATTCTACTTCTAATAAAGCTTGGAATCCTAACACAAGACCCCGATGTGTCAATATATCGACGTATAGCTTGCACTATCCAATATTCTGCGTATGTAGTAAATTTAGCACCTCTATCAAATTTATATCGTTTCGCAGCCTCCTCAAGTCCAAAATAACTTTCTTGCCTTAAATCCTCAGCATCTTCGATATAAGAATATTTTTTAACTATTTTATTTATCATAGATTGACTTCGACAATAAAGCTGTTCCATGTTATCTGCTACGTTAATTCCGTTTTGAATTTCTTTTACAAGTTCTTCATCACTCATTGTTATATATCCATCCTTTTGTTATAATTAAAGACAGATATATTATTTCAAGAGAAGTATTCCTCACGCTCCGGAAGCTTCTCTTTTTCATTTTAACACAACTGTATATTTCTTACTATCAAAATGTCTTTTTATTTTCCGCGCTGATTTACAGTGCTTAGTTATCTGTTTTTTCATTTCTTTGCAAAGGGGCTCCCCCCCATTCTTCTATTATAAGTTACGCAATCTAACAATTACATAATCTTAAAGATATTTTCTGTCAGTTTAATGTCAATTTAATGTCAGTATTAATTTTAACGTTATCTTAATTAGTATCAAAACTTGTTGACAACAACAGCAACAAGTTATATAATCTAAGTATCAAAAGAAACGTTCGTTAGTTTCAATACAAAGGAGAGAGAACAAATGTGTATTTACGGATATTGTAGAATTAGCACACGGCAGCAGAGTATCGACAGACAGATCAGAAACATTAAGCAAAAATATGAACAAGCGGTTATTGTAACGGAAGCTTACACGGGAACCACTACAGACCGTCCAGAATGGAACAAGCTATATAAGAAAGTAAAGGCTGGGGATACTATCGTATTTGATTCTGTATCGCGTATGAGCAGAGATGCCGAAGATGGATTTAAGCTCTACGAAGAACTCTATAATAAGGATATCGAGCTTGTGTTTCTCAAAGAGCCACATATTAATACAGCTACTTATAAGAAAGCGTTACAGAATAACGTAGCGTTGACTGGAACAACTGTTGATTACATCCTTGAAGGAATTAATAAATATCTCATGGCACTTGCCAAAGAACAGATAAAGCTTGCATTTGAACAGTCAGAAAAGGAAGTCAAAGATTTACATCAACGAACAAAGGAGGGCATCGAGACCGCTCGACTTAACGGTAAACAAATAGGTCAAATCAAAGGAGCTAAACTGATTACTAAAAAATCTATTGAATCTAAAAAGAAAATTAGAGAATATAGCAAAGATTTTGACGGTTCTCTATCCGATGCTGACTGCATGAAATTAATTGGACTTGCACGAAATACTTTTTACAAATATAAACGAGAATTAAAGTCTGAATTATACGAGGAGGCGTAAATTATGGCAAACACAAAAAATTGGATCACACCAATGGGAGAGTATTTTGAACTTTATGAGAACATGATGGAACAACCACATTTGCTTATAGCCGGAGCTACAGGATCAGGAAAATCAGTGGTAATCAATGGAATTATCACAACAGCACTGTTCAAGGCTCCGACAGAGGTACAGTTCATTCTTATCGACCCGAAGAGAGTGGAACTCGTAGACTATAGATATCTACCACACACAGCGTTCTACGCATCAGAGCCGGATGATATGGTCAGAGCATTGCAGATGGCTATGAATATCATTGAAATGAGATATAAGCAGATGCAGAGCGCACGTCAGAAGAAATATACAGGAACAGAGCTGTACGTGATCATTGACGAATTAGCTGACTTAATGACAACAAATAAAAAACAGGTCATGCCACTGATCCAGCGTATTGCACAGGTAGGACGTGCCGCCGGAGTTCATTTGATCTGCGCGACTCAGTGCCCACTTGCTAAGGTAATCCCAACAGAAATCAAGGTCAATTTTGACGCCCGCGTTGGGCTTCGCACAAGATCAGCACAGGACAGCAGAAATATACTAGGCTTTAACGGTTGCGAAGAGCTTCCGCGATACGGACAGGCATTTTATATGAATCCAGACATCGGTATCGAGAGAAAGACTATTCTGATGTATGATCAGAGCGTAACATGGGGGTTGATTAGCCACTGGATGCAGCAGTCCCCACCGAAGAAGAAAGGATTCTTTGCTAGATTGTTCGGAATGTAAAGAGAACCGGGAGAAATCCCGGCTCTTTTGCTATTTTTATGTAACGCTCTATTTGCCTTTTTAAGGCACTTTTACTGTTATTCAAGGGAGTTTATGTTGACTTTCTCCAAACTAGTTTTACACATATTTCGCAAATCTAATTACCCATTTCTTGCATTTCCACTCGCCATCAATGGCGAAATTCTTCTGCATTTTCTTTTAAGTGAATCAGATTAAGAAATAGCTATTTTTTATTGTTTGATTCCGTCCAATTTTTTTCAAAATCGCCCTCTAAAATCGCGAGAAATTTCTAATCCATAAAATCTGTAAATTGCCGTTTTCATACTATTAAATACAGGTCGTATAGGGTTAGACATCAATGTCGAGACGCAATCCATCTTTTCTCTGATCCAGAGCCGAAAAGAAGAAAGCATTCGTCATTAATGAAGAATGAAGATAATATCAGGTTCACCTCTAAAAACAATAGTCATGTTCTTCAATCGGCGGTAGGTCTTGCCCAAGTTGCGGCAACTGGTCCGCAGATAATGGTCTGCTGCCACATTTAACTGGCGTCGCTTCCTCCATAGAAATAGAGTCTTTATACCCTAACCAGTTTTTCATTAAGAAAATACCTGATGGTGGTGAAATCTTTCCTCCTAGTACCGCCTGTTCAATATAAGCTCCGATAAACGACTTTGCCGCCTCTATTGCCTCCTGCCGTCTCTTTGTGCATGAATCCCCTGCATTCCATCTCAGAAGCGTTTGTCTGCTTATGTGCAATGCTAAACAAAGAGATTCTATTCCCGGTCTAATAGATGAATTTTCACAGAAAGCAAAAAACGAATCTATTCTCTGTTCGACCTCTTCATCTGTTTTTGGTCTTCCTTTATCATACAATTCTCGCAGCGAACCCACTATTTTATTCACTGCTGCCGGTTCAATTTCGTCAAGTGCTCCCTGTGGATAATTATTTTTTTTCATGTTATTACCTCCGTATCTTCATTAATATCCTTTTTATGATGTCACCATGTATCCACAACTTAGTTGTTTGCTGCTACAGGCTCATTTCTTGCTCTGTTATAATATTTATGTATTTTCTTATGGCAAGACGGACAAAGACTCACTAAATCCTCTAATGGTTCATTTCCCAAATGCTTATACGTGATATGATGAACTTGCAAAACTTCTTTTCCATCTTTCCCATTGTTTGGTCTACCGCACATTACGCAGCAATTATTATCCAGCTCTAATCGTTTAACTCTCTTCTCTTTCCATTCATCCGATCTCATATATTTATCGTATTCTTTACTGTGCTGCATTTTCACTCACCTTCTTTCCTTTGCGTTCAAATTCTGTAAGCACTGCTGCCAACAAATCATCTACAAATTTGCTTTTATATTTCTCGCTGAGTTTTCTTGATTCTTCCACAACTTGATCCCAATACATTTCGGAATTGTCAACTTGATAAAATCTCTTATGGAAGTTCCAAACATCTGCATAAATTTGAAATTCTATTGTCTTCTTAAAATCCATTTTTTATTTACCTCCGTTACAAAAAACCGTACCCATCGGCTCATTTTCTATTTTGAAGAAATGCCGGAAACCCTTGATTTTACTGGGTTTGTGCAAAATGTGCATTATTTATGAGACTTCTCTTAGTTTACTCTATAGGAATTTACATTTACTTTGCACAAAATGCACATTTACTGTTTTTCACTGCTGAAAAGGCAGCACTGTTTGATCTGTTATTGCCGTAAAATCAGACTCTATTGAGTATCCAATCACAGCATTTTTTACGGTCTTTCCGTCCACCGTTGCACTCGTGGCGAATATCCTCTTGCCCTTTAATTCAGAAAAGAAATTCCCCTTATTCTCAACACCGTATCCATTATCAGAACACCATTCCGTATAGATCTCATAAACATCTTTCGCCTTACTATTTTGTCCCGTCTTAACCAAACATTCATTAATGAAATTCCCTATTTTATCCGAATCGTTTCTATACGCATCCGTTGATTTTGTAACGGCTTCTGGTGGCGCAAGCCCTTCTAGTCTGTATAATCGTAATCCTTCAATAGCCCAGTTCAGAATCCCGCTCATTTCTTTCTCGTTCCGCAATTTATCTTTTAAATGCTTATCTTGTTCTTCTGGATTAAAATGTCTATCAAAGCTTACTACGTTAATTCTTCCGGAACTAAATACTGTATCATCCGTAATTGTTGGCAAATAATTAGTATTAATTACCAGTTTGAATTTAGGGATAAAACTAAACTCGCGTTGATGTAAATGTCTTGCTGTTATGCTATCTCGTCCCAATAATGATTTAAGCAATGCAGTATCAAATAACATTCGTTTTGGTGGCTCTGATGCATTACAGAAACGACATCCTGCTAATCTCGCAATATCCCCAGAGGCTTGTCTACTATCAAGATTTTGCTTTACAGCCAATGACTCCGGCTTCATTGTCAATGCATAATCACCTAATAAATGAATAATTGTTTCACAAAATGTTGATTTTCCGTTCCTTGTGGTACTTCCATAAAGAATAAAACACGTCTCTTGTTCTGTATTTCCCGTTAATGAAAGCCCTGCAATTTTTTGTAAGTATCTGATCTTCTCTTTATCCCCCTGCATGATCTCAAGTAAAAATTTATCCCATTCCTTGCAAGTGGCAGCAGGATTATAATTAGCATTACAAATTTTTGATAATAGCAAGTCTGGATCATGCTCTATAAATCTTGGTTTTTCTTCTGACAAGTCAACTGTCCCGTTTTGCACATTAAGCAAATAATCATTTTTATCCAGTTCTTCATTACTGAAAAAATACACATCTTTACTATCTTGAAGCATGTTATTTCGATTCCGGATATTACATAAAGCAGTGATGTGCTTTAAATATGAACTCCTATCAGCTTCCGTTACAAAATTACTTACAGCGTATTTTAATAAAGAATCTGATAAAATTTTTGCATCCGCTCTCGCTGCAAGCCCTTCAACATCATCAATCCATCTTTTCCCGTCATAAAGCATGAAATCCTTGCGTGATGGATTATATCTGTGCTTATTTCTGAAAACTTCCGCATATAACGCCCCGAATCCCTTGTCATTAGTTTCAAAATTCTTTGCTGCATTTATAGAGACTAAAGCATTAAATATTACATCCTGCTGCCGATCACTTTCTCCATTCGCATTATCTGATACGGGCTTTTGTAACGTTTCTTCTTGTTTTTCAGCCAATAACTGCTCAAATTCTTCATTTGTCTTTCCGCTTTCAAAAAAATCTGTAATATCTGCATGTGCTTCTTCTGGACAAGGAATAATTATCTTGCTCTCTTTTGCAATCCCCTGTAAATCAAATACAATTCTTTCAGCTACTTCTCTGCCCGGTTTGTCATTATCTGCAAGTACATATACTTTTGCATCCCTTACAATTTCCGACAATCCATCTTGCCAATCATTCGCTGAGCCATAAGTGAACGCCGCATACCCTCTTTTTTTAAGCGTATTCACATCCTTTTCCCCTTCTGGGATGAATACCGGCATATTATTTTTAATAGCATCCTTAATATCTTGTAAATCGCCATATACGGCTTTTAAACTCTTTCTCGGCGTATTTCTTGGCAATCCATAAGAGAATCTATTATTTTTAAGAATGCCATACAACATTTTCTTTCCTTCAAGTCTTATCTTTGAAAATGCATACTTTTCTGTATCAATGGATCTATATTCATAGACTTGTTCTATTCTGCGTTTTTCTCGCTTTTCTATGTATGTTTTCCAATTTTCTTGCTTAACTGATTCCTGATAAAAAGTATCCTTCTTTTCAATCCCTGCTGCCGCTAAGATATCATCTAATGAACAGCCTGCATGGCAATGAAATAATGTACACTTATTCCCTCGCGTTACCGTCAAAGATGCTTTATTATCACTATGAGCAGGGCACTTACACTGTGCCTTGCCCTCATATTTGTGCATCACTTGAAAATGTCTCAAATTCTGCTCAAATATTTCATCACTTATCATCGTTTTCACCGCCTTCAATCTTTCGTCGTATCAAATCCATTCCTTCATCTAATTCCTGCATTTTTTCTCCACATATTGAAGCATTTAAACCAGAATGTCTCGCTTCTTCCCATCTTTCATATGCATATTCTAATTCTTGTTGCCGCTTAAGTAGTTCTTGCTTTTCCACGATTTTTATTTCATTGTATAGAATCCTTCTTTTGCATTACCATGAGAGTACCCATCTGATATGTATGCGCTAGGTTTTCCTTTAAAGAAATCTAACGCTATATCTCTATATTCCCCATCTTCGCAACAAAACGTTATAATAAACACCGTTTCATCATCTGACCAGTCTGCTGCAATCGGTTCAGAAATATCAAGTGGCTCCATCTGCTTCTTTCTTTGTAACGGTTTTAAATGTATTGTAGTTGTCTGCATTATTTCCCCTCCTCTAAATAGTGGAACCCAGTAGCTTCATAAAATGGTTTTGCGTAAATCAAATAGCTGAACTGTCTGCTCCCCGGTCTTTTGTATGCAATTCCCCAATTCACAAGATTATTTTGAAGTAATAAGCGCACCGTTTGCGCATCCATTTTTAACACATTTGCCGCTACCGATACAGGCACAGAACCCATTCCGTGATTTTCCATTAATCTTCACCACCTTGATTTCTTGCTAAATCATCAATGATTTTTTTGATTTCTTCTTTTTTTTCATCTGAAAGTTCATGTCTCAACAATCTTGAAAAATTACTATCTAACATATTGAGCTTTTCTGCAATTTTCCAGAATTTTACATCTTTAATTCTTGCATAATCACGAATATCTTTATTTCTCATTTTTTCACCTCATTTTCTTATTAATTGTTGACATATTCTGCGCAGTGTTGTATATTTAAATTGATAACAATAACACTTTTGTTATCTGATTAAATATTATCATGCATACACTTCTGTGAACAAGTGTTTTATCATATAATATTTTTTTTAATAACTTATTTATTTTTGTTATCAAATAAATTATTGAAGGGAGGGAACATTTTTGAGTTATAGTGCAGACGCATTAAAGAAAGCTTATCAAAACAAATATTCTGAACAACGGAAAAAAAATCTTATTGACTTAAGAGAAGGCATCGCGAAAATGTCGCTTACAGAATTCAGTAAACAAACAGGTATTCAAAAATCAAATTTATCTGCTCTAGAAAACGGTGATAGAGAGTTATCTTTATTTAACATTCAAGTATATAAAACTTTTTTTTCCGATAGATATGAGTTAGATATATCTACGGACTATTTATTAGGATATTCTAGAAATAAGTACGCTGACGAAAGTTATCAAATGATTAGTAAAGTCACCGGACTGACTGATTCATCTATCGATTACTTAAAATTGATAAAATCTGATGCTGATGGTCTAGGAACGCTTTCAACACTTAATTTGTTAATGAGTAATTATGACCGATTTTCTGCTTTGCTCAACAACATAGATATTGTGCTTAATCCTACAGCTTTCAAAACGCAGGTAATCGTACAAGACGAAAATTTCTTAAATGATGAAGAAATATATGATAATTATATTAAATTAGGAAATAATGAGCACTTTGCATTTGTTAAAGAAGATATAAGTGGGAATGAAAACGGCGTTCTAGTAATTGATTCAACAATATTGGCAAGTCACGCTTACCGAATGATCGAATACCTAATATCGGAATATAAAAAGGAGTGATTAAATGAAACTGCCTAACGGCTACGGCTCGGTCTATAAGCTGTCAGGCAAGAGACGCTGTCCCTACAGAGCAGTCGTGACAGAGCAATGGCAGCAGGACAAAGAAACTGGCAAATGGAAGCAAAAGCGAAAAACTATCGGATATTATGAAACAAAGGCGGGGGCACTCGAAGCCCTTGCCGAATATAACAAGTCTCCATTTGATCTCGAAGCTTCAAGAATCAAATTCTATGAAGTGTATGAACGTTGGAGCGAAGAACATTACCCGACAGTCTCAGAAAGTAACGTTAAAGGATGTAAAGCCGCATATCTATTATGTAAACCAATAGAGAACAAACGCTTTGTAGACGTTACGCTAGATGATTTGCAGTATATCGCTGATAATTCTGGCAAGAACACGCCTACATTAAAGAAATTCAAGATTTTATTAGGACAGATATACAAATATGCTGTAATTCACGATATTATACCGGCTGACAGAAATAAAGTATCTTACTTGAATATTAAAAAAGCCGGGAACCCAAATTCATATGATAGAGAACCGTTTTCTAAAGATGAAATCGAAAAAGTATGGAAATGGGAAAATACAAATGATTATTTCAGCATTATATTGATGCTTATATATAGCGGTGTCCGAATTTCCGAATTACTTGACTTGAAAAAAGAAAACGTTAATATAGAAGAACGTTGGTTTAATGTAACGGAATCTAAAACACAATCTGGTATTCGCAAGGTTCCCATTAATCAGAAAGTATTACCACTTTTTGAACAATGGTACAACAAAAATGATTGTGAATACTTAATAAGCTCACCGGAAGCAAAACATTTTACATATAGAAATTATTACGATTCATACTGGAAGCCTCTAATAAATCAGTTAGGAATGAAACACCGCCCACATGATACTAGGCACACCTGTGTTTCTCTATTAGCTGAGGCTGGAGTAGACGAACGAATGATTAAGAAAATCGTTGGTCACAAGGGTGTTGGCGTTACACAACAAGTATACACGCACTTTGAAATCGCCGCCTTGATTGAAGCCATAGATAAGATTTAAGAAAGGAGTTGATTGCCTTGATTGGAAGAAATAAAAAAGCTCTGCATCGCTAAATACAGAGCTGCACCCCAGAAATATAACCACCACGAAATATTAATAGGGAGTGTGCTAATTATAGCATACTTCCACAAAAGAAAGGAAGTATCGCCATGAAAGATTTTGAAAGTAAATATTATGCCAATAAAACAATGAAAACTATTGGTAAGCGAAGTGCTGCCGATATCCACGATATAAACAAGAATGCAATGAAAGAGATCAATGATATTTTCGATGGAAATGGAATTCCAAAAACAACACCTTTTTACGAATTTGCGTGTGATCTTATCACATATGGGATGATGCAAGGCGAAATTAAAACTAAAGCTGAATACAATCCTATAAAAGAATATTATGAATGTAAAGACGCCATTGAATACCGCAAAGGATTCCTCAAAAATGATATCAGAATCATAGCAAATAAGTTGGAAGATATTGATGATCTCAGATCAGTTTTCAGTCGTGCCTATACTTGTTTAAAGATTCAAGAAAGAAAAGAAGCAAAAGCGTGATTCGGGAGGTATTTTATTATGCAAGAAATTAATTTAGAGGTAAATATTATGAAGCCAGAGGACAACAGAGCGATTATCCATTACATTGCGGACAATCTTGTCTGCTATACCAGTCTTGCCAACATTGCAGAATATTGTAAACTGTACGCAGCAAAGTATGATTTTATAATGATGTCTAAGGGGGAGAAATAAATGAAAGACGTTGATAGATGCGAAGAAAATAGATGGTACAGAAGAAGAATTATACAAATGATAAATAAATTGGACAATACCAGCTTTTTAAGATCCATATATATATTTACAAAAGGATTGACAGAAAAATAAAATATTTATTACGTTACAAAAAAACGTATGATGATCCAACGCAAAATTGCGTTCAGTGCAGGACTGTTGCTATAATGGCAGCAGTCTTTTCTTTGTAAAATCACGCATCACAAAACAGAAGCATCCCTTCTTGACACACTTCGATATATTCTCTCTGCCTAAACTGTTTCTGATTTTAGCCCCTAAATCTTCGCAGTAGCCCCATAGACAGATACAATGTTAAGTTGCTCGCATTCTACCAATCAACGTAAAATTTGTCAAGCGTTTTTGTGTGCTACGTGTGTGCTACGTGTGCGCTACCGTCAAAAATTCACTACTTTTTTCCAAAATTTTAAAAAATTGAAAATAAGAAAAAACCCCGGAAACACGCGGTTTCTGAGGTTTTGAGTTTCTCTCGATATTCTCTTGTAATTATCGTTTTGAGAACTGTGGAGCACGACGAGCTGCTTTGAGACCGTATTTCTTACGTTCTTTCATACGTGGGTCACGAGTCAGGTAACCTGCGGATTTAAGAACCGGTCTGTAATCAGCGTCAGCCTCAAGGAGTGCTCTTGCAATACCGTGACGGATTGCTCCAGCCTGTCCTGTGTATCCACCACCACATACATTAACGATTACATCGAACTTGTCAAGTGTCTCTGTAGCCACGAGCGGCTGGCGAACAACAACCTTCAGAGTTTCAAGTCCAAGATACTCGTCGATATCTCTTTTATTGATTGTGATCTTTCCTGTTCCAGGTACAAGATATACTCTTGCGATAGATTTTTTTCTTCTTCCTGTTCCGTAATATTTTGCGTTAGCCACTGTTATATCCTCCTTTCAACCTCTACCTAAAATGTCAGAACTTCTGGCTTCTGAGCCTGATTAGCATGCTCTGGTCCAGCGTAAACATGAAGTTTTTTGATCATGTCTCTTCCCATAGGTCCCTTCGGGAGCATTCCTTTAACAGCCAGCTCGATTACCTTTTCCGGCTTCTTAGCAAGAAGCTCAGCAAGTGTAGTCTCTCTCATTCCTCCAACATAATCGGAGTGATTGTAATAAATCTTCTGCTGTAATTTCTTTCCTGTTACTTTTACTTTCTCTGCATTAACAACGATTACATAATCTCCTGTGTCAATGTGCGGTGTATATTCCGGTTTGTTTTTTCCTCTGAGCACTTTAGCGATCTCAGATGCAAGGCGTCCTAATGTAGCACCTTCAGCGTCAACCACATACCATTTTCTTTCAATCTTATCAGGGTTAGCCATATAAGTTTTCATGGGGTGTTCCTCCTATAAAATAATCATCAATAATTCTTTTACTTATCTATTTGAAATCAGTAGACTCCGGGGCTATGGCGAATACTGTTTCTCCTTAATTCATACTGTTCTATTATAGTCGTCCAGCATACCGTTGTCAAGCATTTTTTCTATTTGTAATTTTTGTAAAACACAGCATATGTTTGAAAAACAATAATCGCATCTATATATCAAACAAAGAATGTGCCTTGGCACATTCTAGCACCTGCGGTATGCATCTTGAAGGAAGCATTTTCAGGTATATTCTAAGAAAGCAGATTTTCGCTTTATGAAAATCTGCTTTCTACACCTGTTAATATCACATGTTACAGTCTGCTGCGTTCTCTTATTCGGACAAACTCTCCCACTGACTGACCGGTGTATATAAAAAAGGGAATTCCGTCAAAGGTTCTTCCAGCGATTCTGCCAGTTCTTTTACGGCAAACGGAATCTCCGGCATAAAATCCAGATACCACTCCACAGATTCCTTGATATATTTTCTTTTGAATTTCTCATCTGTACACATGGCAGATCTGAGATTATGCAGACGATCCGCCCCTTTCACTGCAAATGCAAGTTTGTTTTTTCTAATCTTTCCAATATAATCCTGCATTACATATCCTTTTTCTTTCGTCAGTAATTTTACAGCATCCAATACCTCCTGACCACCAATCTCCAGAATCTCCTGTTCCTGCGCATCCGTATCTTCCAACAGATCATGGAACAATGCCGTTACCTGATATTGAATTCCATACCCATGCTCTCTGACAATCTGTGCCACTCCTTCCGGGTGTGTAATATACGGTTCTCCTCCGATACGCGTCTGTCCCCGGTGCCTTCTCTCCGCAAGATCGTAAGCTTTTCTGTACAGTATCTCTTCCTCCATCATTAAGGATTTTCCTCCTTTGAATTGAGTCTTTTCCTTGCTGTTCACAGTCCCCTGTAACCAGCAATATTTCTCTTTATTTCGCATTTTACTTATTTTTATCTTATCATACCAGTGCTTAATGTCATACCCCTAAATTGCGCTTCTTTTTTCCGAAGTCTGTTTTAAAAATACTTTCTGTAGAAAACCTTTCTCATCCAGGCTGTAAATGCTATAATATACAGGTGTAATGCAATTTTAAGGAAAGAGGTACAAAATTATGTGGGCTTACAATGAAACTTTTTATCAAATATATCCGATTGGTTTCTGCGGTGCGCCGGTGCACAATGATGGTGTTACAGAACATCGGATTCTCAAGATCGGCGAATGGGCAGAATATCTTGGAAAACTTGGAATCGGCTCTATCCTTTTAAATCCAATCTTCGAATCAGATAACCATGGTTATGACACAAGAGATTTTAAAAAGATCGATTGTCGTCTTGGTACAAACGAGGATTTCAAAGAAGTCTGCCAGAAACTTCACGACAACAATGTCAAGATTATGCTGGATGGTGTATTCAACCATGTTGGCCGTGGATTCTGGGCGTTCAAAGACGTGCAGGAAAAGAAATGGGATTCTCCTTACAAAGACTGGTTCCATATCAGCTTTGACGGAAACAGCTGCTACAATGACGGATTCTGGTATGAAGGCTGGGAAGGTCATTTTGAACTGGTAAAACTGAATCTGCAGAATCCTGCTGTCGTAGATTATCTGCTGGAATGTGTAAAGATGTGGATCGAGGACTTTGGAATTGACGGACTTCGTCTGGATGTTGCTTATTGTCTGGATCATAACTTTATGAAGAGACTCCGTCATTTCTGCGAAGAACTTAAACCTGGATTTGCACTGATCGGAGAAGTACTCTTTGGTGATTATAATCTGATCGTAAATGATGAAATGCTTCACAGCTGTACAAACTACGAATGCTACAAAGGAATCTATTCCAGCTTTAACAGCATGAATATGTTTGAGATCGCCCATTCTCTGAACCGTCAGTTCGGACCAGAACAGTGGTGTATCTACAGAGGCAAACATCTTATGACGTTCGTGGACAATCATGATGTTACAAGAATCGCAAGTATTCTCACAAACAAGAACCACCTTCCTCTGACTTATGGATTGCTCTTTGGTATGCCGGGAATCCCATGCATCTATTATGGAAGCGAATGGGGTGAAGAAGGTGTCAAAGCTCCGGATAATGATTATGCACTGCGTCCATGCTTTGAAGCACCGAAGCCGAATGAACTGACAGAGCTCATTACAAAAATGATCGAAGTACGCCGCACAAGCGATGCACTCTGTAACGGTTCTTACCGCAATGTAGTGCTCACAAATCATCAGCTCGTATTTGAACGCAAAACAGATTCCGAGCGTGTACTGGTAGCAATCAATGCCAGTGACTCTGAATACACTGCTTATCATGGTGAATTACAGGGAAATGCTGTTGATCTGCTCAAGGATGAGGATACTGCTCCATTTGCACTGAATGGCCAGCTTGTGATGAAGCCATACAGCATTCAGTATTTAAAGGTAAATTAATATAACAGATTGCTTTTAACTATCGATTTCCTATGATTCTTAAGAATGTATTTCAAATCGGTTCTTGAGCATATCTGAAAATCACAAAAAGAGACAAGAGTAATTGGGGATCACCGTTCCAGATATCAGATTTAACCCTTCGATATCTGGAATATAAATCCACTTTTACACTTGCCTCTTTTTTATTCTTCTTTATCAGCTTAAACAATCATCTTGCTGTAAAGCATATCAATCACACTTTTAATCAGTTCCTGTTCACAGTATAGACGCAAACAGTAACTCTAATCAGACTTTATTTTTATTCAGCGCCTGCCCATCATCTCAATAAATTCTTTCTCCGAAATAATCGGAATACCAAGATCTCTCGCTTTTTTATTTTTGGATGATGTAGAATTCACATCATTATTGATCAGATAATTTGTCTTTGAAGTTACACTTCCGGTCACTTTACCTCCACGCTTCTCAATCTCTTCTTTCACTGCTGCACGGTTTGCAAAGTGTTCTACGCTTCCGGTGATCACAAAATTCACTCCTGCAAATTTCTGACTGTCCTCTGTTACTTCTTCCTGCTCAATGCTGACTTCTTTCAGAAGATTTTCATAAAGCTCTCTGTGTTCTGCATCTGCGAAATAAGCAACATAAGTTTTCGCAAGCACCGCTCCTACACCGGAGATTTCCAGAAGTTCTTCCTCTGTTGCCTCCGGAATCCGCTTCGGATCATTCCCAAATGCACGACAGATTACTTTTGCGTTAGCGCTTCCGATTCCTGAAATTCCCAAGCCATATACCAGTCTTGCAAGTGTTGTATTTCTTGCATTCTGAATACTGTTCTGCAGATTCACGTAAGATTTTTCTCCGAATCCATCCATCGTCTTAATCTCATCCTGATAACGGTCCAGGTGGAACAGATCTGTAAAATCTTTGATGTATCCATGCATAATGAACTTTTCAAGAGTAGCCTCAGACAAGCCTTCAATATTCATGGCATCACGGCTTACAAATAACGAAAAAGATTTTACATGCTTCGCCTGACATTTCGGATTCGTACAGTATAAAGTCTTCGTCTCATTTTCCATGGCAATTTTCGTTGCTCCGCCGCAGACCGGACAGACTTCCGGAATCTCTTTGACACCGCTCCTGGTCAGGTTCTCCGCGATCTGCGGAATGATCATATTCGCTTTATACACCTGGATCTTATCCCCGATTCCCAGCTCCAGCTCTTCCATAATACTGATGTTATGAACACTGGCACGGCTTACCGTAGTTCCTTCCAGTTCTACCGGTTCAAAGATTGCAACCGGATTGATCAAGCCTGTTCTTGACGGACTCCATTCAATCTCCAGTAAGGTTGTCTCACGAATCTCATCTGCCCATTTGAACGCAAAAGAATCACGTGGAAATTTCGCAGTTGTTCCTAATGACTGTCCATAGGCAATATCATCATAAACAAGTACCAGACCATCTGACGGAACCTCATTCTCTGCAATATGCTGTGCAAACCATGCAACTTCCTCTTCAATCGTCTCTCTTGTCACCGGATGATTCTCTACTACATCAAATCCCTGTTCTTTCAGCCACTGCATCTGATACATTCTGGAATTATGGAAGTCTGCTCCTTCCGCCTGCACCAGCGTAAATGCATAGAATTTTACATTTCTCTGAGCTGTGATCTGGTTGTTCAACTGACGCACAGAACCGCTGCACAGATTTCTCGGATTCTTATATTTCGCATCTACATCCTCAATCTCTTCGTTGATCTTTTCAAAATCTTTATAGGAAATAACTGCCTCTCCCCGTAAGATCAGTTCTCCCTTATACGGGATATGAAGCGGAACATTTTTGAACACTTTTGCATTGTTCGTAATAACTTCTCCTACTTCTCCATTTCCTCTTGTGACTGCTTTCTGCAATTCCCCATCTCTGTAAGTCAGTACAATAGTCAGTCCATCCAGTTTCCAGGAGATCATTGCTTTCTGATCACCAAGGAATTCTTTCAACCGCTCTACTTCTTTTGTCTTGTCGAGTGAAAGCATCGGACGTTCATGACGCTCTTTCGGGAGTTCGCTGAGCACCTCATAGCCGACATTGATCGTCGGACTGTTTGCCATCTTTGTTCCAAGTTCTTCTTCCAAAGCAAGCAGTTCATCATACAGACGATCATACTCAAAGTTACTCATAATTTCTGTATCTTCCTGCTCATAAGAACGGCGTGCCCGGTTCAGAAGTTCCACCAGTTCTCTCATGTGCTCCATCTGACTCTGTTTCTTATCCTCACCGGATTTTACCATATTATCTTCCATGCTTCCTCCTGTTTCCGCTATTATTTCCGCTTCTGTTTCCATTTCCAGTTCCATTCGCTGTTTCTTTTCTCGCCCACTCCACCGGAGCCGCCGAAGAATCTTTGATCAGATCATAAAGTTCATTCAGTTCCGCATCCGTCAGTTTCCGATACTGCCCATCCCTGATTCCATCCAGTGTAATGTTCATTACACGCACCCGCAGCAGATCTTTCACCTCATATCCAAGTGCCTCACACATTCTGCGAATCTGACGGTTCAAGCCCTGGGTCAGTATAATAGAAAATGTATATTTCCCGATTTTCTTTACCTTGCACGGTCTTGTCACTGTATCAAGAATCGGTACACCGCTGGCCATTTTCTCCAGAAATTCTTCTGTAATCTCTTTGTCTACCGTTACCTTGTATTCTTTCTCATGATGATTTGCTGCACGCATCATCCGGTTAATAATGTCACCATTGTTTGTCATAAGCAGCAGACCATGTGAATCCTTATCCAGCCGGCCTATATAAGTCACACGCACCGGGTAATTCAGGAAACGTACAATACTGTCCCGCTCTCTCTTTTCTTCCGTGCATACAATTCCGCGCGGTTTATTGACCGCCAGCACGATCATTTCATCCTGCTTTGATACAACTTTATTTCCTACCTTTACAACCTGTCCGGGACGAATCCGCATCCCTGTCTGCGCGCGCTGTCCGTCTACTGTCACCCGTCCAGTTTCAATGAGGCGGTCCGCCTCCCTTCTGGAACAAACGCCCGCCTCGCTCAGATACTTATTCAGTCTCACAGGTTCCTGTTTTTGTATAAATTCTTCACTGATTCGATTACTCACCTGAAAACACTCCACTTATATTATTATCTTTAAAAAATGTATTCCCGCTGTACAGGAAAAGTACCTCTGAAATCCGGTATGTATCCATCACATTCTGGATCGTACCACTGTAATATCTTGGATCTACCACAACAATCTCTCTGTAATACGGTGTAAGGAACGGAATAAAACAGTCCGCAAAGGAATCCTTCACAAGAAGCAGTCTCTTTGTACTTGTAGACACCGTCTTGATATCCAGAAGTGAAGAATTACCACCCAGATAAACATCATACTGATTCTTCGTCTCTAATGCGGAAGAGTCGTACAGGGACGTTGTTCTCTTTCCCTCATCTACATAATTGACGATCAGATCATTATCCTCTTCTTTCGGGACATAGATCTCAATCTGTTCTTTTTCTTTCAGATTCACACCGCTCTTAGAGGCCAGCATCCCATTAAAGTTGTCAGATACAATGTATGAAATGTATTCGTCAGATACATCTCCACTGATTCCCAGCTTTGAAGCTGCATCCTGAAATGCATAAAACGCTCCCAGTGCAGTCCAGTGCTGATCTGTCTTATAATAGATTTTTTCCTTTTTATGCTTATTTAATGCGGAAGATACATCGATCCATTCTACAGAATCTCCCAGGGCTTTCTTCACCATACTGATCATCTGGTTCTGATCCTCTACCTTTGCCAGAGCTGGAAGACTACTGCTTAAAACAGTTGCTGCATCCGGGGCGATCATCATTCGTACCGGTATATCTGCATTTTCATCTGCGAACGACTGGATTGCCTTGATATTCTCAGAAAGATGCTCCCCTTCCGGCACTTCAATATCTTCCAGAAGCTGCCCGTTCTTTCCGACATAAATTCCATTTTCTTTGTGCACGCCGCCAATCCGGTCGGCAGTTACTTTCACATGGTACCAGAAATCTCTTCCCACAAACTGATCTGTCATATAATTTTCAAATTTTTCCGTAAAGTCTCCTGACATCACACTGCTCAGACTGAAGGATGGACGTGTCGCCAGCATCCGGTTCTCCTGAACTGATTTCTTCTTGTCAGGCACTATGATATTGATTACTAAAAACAGAACCAAAACTAACAGGAACAGGCTTCCAATCACAGTTTCTGTGCGTCCCTGTCTTTTCTTTGTCTTTCTTCTTCTCATTTTTCTACCTGTTTTCTCTTTAAACAATTATTAGGTTTTCCAAATATGTTCTTATCATGTCAAGCGGATATTCGCAATCCGCTTCGCTACTTGATTCGGTTAAAATCTAAAATACAAAAATGGCTGATAAGTATCTGTAATAAGGAACGCTACAGAAATGAAAAGCATTCCAAAGAACAGAATTCCTGTCACAACTGTTCTTACTACACTGTTTCCCCAGATACGAATCACACTTTTCAGAATTCTGCTACCTGCAGCGGAAGATCCGAGGATCGCCAGCAGATAAAACAGCCAGTGCGTAAGCAACAAGAAAAATGCATTTGAATCTGCAATTCCTGCTCCGCCTCCAACCATCGCAAATAAATAACGAAGCGCATATCCAAGACTCGGACTGAAGAAAAATACCCATCCGATCAAGATCAGCACCATTGTATAAATCCTGCGGACTACTTTTGGCAGACTGTCTACCACTGCCCCCCATACATATTTCTCCATGATGAGGATCACACCGTAATAAATACCCCAGACGATAAAATTCCATGCAGCCCCATGCCACATACCTGTCAGTGCCCAGACGATCAGAAGATTCACAATATTTTTACTGATGCTACACTGATTACCGCCCAGCGGAATATATACATACTCTCTGAACCAGCTGCTCAGAGAAATGTGCCATCTGCGCCAGAATTCTGTAATACTTTTGGAAATGTACGGATAATCAAAGTTCTTTTTAAACTCAAATCCAAACATTCTTCCAAGTCCGATCGCCATATCAGAGTATCCGCTGAAATCAAAGTAAATCTGAAATGCATAAGAGATACATCCCAGCCATGCCATCATTACCGACAGATTGCTTGCTGAAATAGCAGAGATCTCTTCGAAAATTTCTCCCATTGTATTAGCAAGGATTGCTTTCTTCGCCAGACCAATGATAAAGAGGAACGCTCCCTGCCCCAGTTTTTTTGCTGAGACATGTCTCTGTTCCAGCTGTGGTTCGATATCTTCATAACGAACGATCGGTCCTGCGATCAGCTGCGGGAACATTGCAATGTACAACGCAAACCGGATCAGACTGCTCTGTGCTTTTGCTTTTCCCCGATATACATCAACGATATAGGAGATTTCCTGAAAGGTAAAAAAGGAAATACCTATTGGCAATGCCAGTTCACGATATGGCAAATTCACCGGTAAGATGCCATTTACAATGTCCAGCAGAAATCCATAATATTTGAAGAACCCCAGAATCAGCACGTTCACTGTTACCACAAAAATCATGCTGTTCCTTGCTTTTCGTTCATTTTCCGCCTTCAGTGCAATATCCATGCCGCAGGCGTAATTCAAAAGGATGCTTAAAATCATAAGCACGACATACACAGGTTCTCCCCATGCATAAAAAATAATACTCGCTGCCAGAAGAACCGGATTCTTCATCTTTTCCGGCACGAGATAATATACTGCCATCACGATCGGCAGAAATAAAAACAAAAATGTAATACTACTGAATAACATTTACTATTCCCCTCTGTTGCTTACAGGCTGCGGTCGAAAACAGCTCTGTAATCTGCTGCCTTTTTTGAAACTGCAAAAAAGATGTATTTTCCTCTGACACTTTCCTGTGAATCTTCCAGAAGTTTTACCTGTTCTGGAAGATATTCATCAAAATCTGCAATTCGTTCTTTTTTGCGCTCCGCAATCGCATCTGTAACTTTCTCAATCTGTTTTGTGCTTTTCACGCGAATCATAAGTACTTCCTCAGCAGAAATACTGGATTCAGAAGAATAGTACATCACCCCTGAATAATCTGCACTGTTCAGTCCGAAATTTCTCTTCAACATCTGTTCATCCATCTGCGTCAGCTCATCTGCATCCAGCACCTGACTTACAGAAGCTTCTACTTCCTTGAATGCTTTCTTGCTTCCACTGGCATATAACATCAGAACTACAATATACGCGAGAATCAGAAGGACTGACACATATTTCAGAACCGGATAAAGCTTTAACTGTCTCTCTGTCATAATGTTGCCACCTCCGCCATATACTGTGCCCATACTGTATAAAAAGCTGCTTTGAAATGGATTCCATCGTTTTCATAATAAGAAGCTTTTACCAGATCGGTATTATCAATAAATCCCACCTGTTTTTTATCACAAAGTGCCTCAAGTTCTGTATTATATTCTGCTATATTCTCCAGTGCCGGTTCTTCCTCGATTGCATTATCCTGAACCGGCAGGATGGAATTCACATAAATATGTGCATCTGGAATCTCTTCTTTTACAGTATCGATCAGTTTGCCGTACTGTTTAATAAATTTCGCTGTATCTCCATTTGTCTTGATCACATCATTCATTCCATAAGAGAGAAATACAACCTGAGGATTCAGCTGTTTTGCTTTTTCAATCTGATCATCCAGCTCGGTAAGATGGACTCCTGTTTTTGCCACTACACTGGAGGTATTCAGCACATCATATTCTTCAAATCCAGTCGCAATAGAATCTCCCATCACAACAGAACTTGAGAACTGATCTCTCGCACTGCGTTCTCCCTCATCGTCAGAATTCTTTTCCAGCTGATTGATCTTCTGTTCGATCACTTTAATATCTTCACTTTCAGCCGCCTTAATATAATCGACTCCATCACTTGTGTCTACTGATTTAGATGTCAGATGACTGACACCACGTACCGCAAGAAAAGCTACGATCACCAAAACCGCCACACCGCCGCCGATTATCAGCATTTTTTTCTTATTTTTTATTTTTTTCATGTTCTATACAAGTTCTTTCCTTATGATCTGATACATTATCCAATACTTTCATTTCTTCATTATTATTTTTATCGCAACATCTCTGTTCTCACACAGATAATGCACCAGATTCATAATACTTTTTTTACGGATAAAAGTCAATGAATTGACTTTTTATAGATGAAATATGATATACTAAAGTAACTTCTCACAAACCGAATATTTCAAAGAAATAACAACACAAATTATGAAACTTAAACCGGTAGTTTTAGACGCTACCTGATATCGGAGGTAACTTGTATGATTTCGCTTACTTTGACGAATGTGAAAAATACGATGGCGCATCTTCTTCTGAAAGAAACTTTTGATCGTTTTTCTTTTATCGAGGGCGAGATCGTAACATTTAACACTTTTAAATTTGACGGATATCTTCAGAAAGAATTCTTTCACGGCGAAGAAGAACCAGAAGGATCAGAAGAATATTCCCACTGGGCTGATGTGCGGGACTTTTGTTTTTCTTTAATAAAAGGGAAACGCACACCTCTTTCTTTCCGTTTTATTTTCAGTCTTTCACCGAAAAATATTGCCAGACTGACGGAACAGTCCACACCTGGGATCAATCCGGAAGATGTGCAGGGACTTTATATGAATTTTAAGTTCGACGGAACACAGCTCACCTGCGTCACGGGAACTTCTTTTAAAACATTCACGATGGATAAAACACTGGAACATACCTGGGATGATATGGTAAAGAAATTTCTTTTGAAAAAAGAGATTGATTTTGAAATACTTTAAAATGTTTTCTAAAAATGTCTAGAGCATGTCTGAAAAATCATTCCTGCTAAATATATATCACAATTTATGAGGCATGCAGATTGCAAGAATAATTCTTAAGGCATGCTCGATCAACAAAAAAGCTCCATGGCAGACATCAAGATCATTGTCTTGCCTGCCCGCATGGAGCTTTTCACTTCTCTTTGCTTCTATAAATTCAAGATGTGTGACACAATTTCTTATTTTGTAAGAAGCATCATAATCTCGTTACTTCTCTGTACGAATGCTGTCATCTCTTCCGGACTGAGCGGTTTATGTGCAAGCATTGCGAGGTCATATAACTGTTTGCAGATGATCGGTACATTCTTGCTACGTTTGTGCTCTACAAGGAACTGTACCAGTGGATGATTTGCATTGAGTACCAGTGTTGCCTGGCTTCCGAACATGGACGGATCCATACCACTCATACCATACATCTTCATCATTTCCTGCATACGTCTGTTTTCTTCTGAAAGTACTGCCATGGATGCTACATTATCATCTTTCAGTTTCTCAACTTTTACATCCAGCTTGTCATTGTTCAGTTCTTTTCTGAAGATCTCTACCAGACTGTCTGTTGTCTTCTGGAATGCTTCTTTCTCATCCTCAGATACTTCATCTTTCAGAGACTCATGCACATCCGCATCAATTCTTAAGAACTGTACTTCCTGATGTTTCTGCTCCAGATATGTGATGAAAGCAGAATCAATATTGTGTGTCAGGATGATTGCATCCTGTCCCTGAGCCTTGAACATGTTAATGTACTGGCTCTGCTGTACTTCATCTGTTACATAGAAAATCTTTGTCTTTTCTTCTTCCTTATCTTCTGCAGCATCTCCGTCTTTGGATTCCTCTGCTTTTGTTTCCTCTGCTTCTGTCTTTGCAGCTTCTTCTGCTTCGGCATCCTCACCCTTAGCTTCTTTGATGATATCTTCCAGTGTCATGTATTTATGATCCAGGTTCTTATAAAGCATAGAGTTTTTCAGTTTTTCACCAAATTTCTCATCTTTCAGGCAGCCGAACTTAATGAATGGGCTGATATCATCCCAGTATTTTTCATAATTCTCACGGTCTGTCTTGAACATTCCATTGAGCTTATCAGCAACCTTCTTAGAAATATAATCTGCAACTTTATTAACAAATCCATCATTCTGAAGTGCACTACGTGATACGTTCAGCGGCAGATCCGGGCAGTCAATCACTCCCTTGAGTACCATCAGGAACTCTGGGATTACTTCTTTAATATTGTCAGCGATAAATACCTGGTTGTTATACAGTTTGATCTTTCCTTCAATAGAATCATACTCTGTATTGATCTTCGGGAAGTAAAGAATTCCTTTTAAGTTGAACGGATAATCCATGTTCAGATGGATCCAGAACAGTGGCTCTTTGTAATCCATAAATACCTTACGGTAGAATTCAATGTAATTCTCTTTTGTACACTCACTTGGATTCTTTGTCCACAGTGGCTGTGTATCACTGATTGATACCGGACGTCTTACAATCTTAGCTTTCTGTTTTGCCTCGCCCTCTTCTCCTTCTTTTGGCTCCTCTGTGATATGTTCTACAACTGTATCTGTATCAAGCACGTCTGCTTCATCGATTGTATCATACTCCGGTTCTGCATTTGCTTTGGAAAGGAAGATTTCTACCGGCATGAAAGAACAATATCTTTCAAGGACTTCCCTTGCACGATACTCATTTGCAAATTCAAGACAATCTTCGTTCAGATAAAGTGTAATCTCACTTCCAACTGTTGTCTTATTTCCTTCCTGCATCTCATATTCTGTGCCGCCCTGGCTTGCCCAGTGTACCGGCTGTGCCCCTTCTTTATAAGAAAGAGTATCGATCTGTACTTCATCTGCTACCATGAATGCAGAATAGAAACCAAGACCGAAGTGACCGATCATATCATCTTCTGTTGTCTTGTCTTTATATTTCTCAAGGAACTGTGTTGCTCCTGAAAATGCGATCTGTGTGATATATTCTTCTACTTCATCTGCAGTCATTCCAAGACCGTTATCGATGAATTTCATTGTCTTCTCTTCCGGATTGACAATGACTTCAATCTTCGGTTTATAACCTTCCGGAAGTTCATATTCTCCCATCATATCCAGCTTTTTCAGTTTCGTGATCGCATCACATCCGTTGGATACGAGCTCACGTACAAAAATATCATGATCTGAATACACCCATTTTTTAATAATCGGGAAAATATTTTCGCTGTCGATTGATAATGTACCTTTCTTAACTGCCATTTTGCTGCACTCCTTTTCGTTCTTTTTTCTATACTCTTAATATTCGTTAGCAATTATAATTACACTCTGCTACTGCTCACATCATAGCGTTAGCAATAGCTCTGCTTCTTTTATAATCTGCAACTTATTTGTTTGCCTAATGCACATTCTAGTACAGCAAAATTTAAAAGTCAATAGAAAATTAGCACTCTTTTAAAGTGAGTGCTAATAATTCCATGAATAATATAAAGTTTTTATAAATTATACTGTCGCCGGTTCCGGATATTCTTCTCCGAATGTCTCAACAGTAACTTTCTTCATTACCTGCTTCTCCAGCGGACGGTCGCTGTAATCTGTTGCTGTCTCAGCGATTTTATTTACAACATCCATTCCCTCTGTGATCTTACCAAATGCAGCGTAAGCTCCGTCAAGGTGCGGTGCTTTCTTGTGCATGATGAAAAACTGGCTTCCTGCTGAATCCGGGTGCATTGCACGTGCCATGGAAAGAACTCCTGCATCATGTGCAAGATCGTTTGCTACACCGTTCTGAGCGAACTCACCTTTGATAGAATATCCCGGACCACCCATACCTGTTCCGTCCGGGCATCCTCCCTGGATCATGAATCCACTGATTACGCGGTGGAAGATCAGTCCGTCATAATATCCTTTTTTAACAAGTGATACGAAGTTGTTTACTGTGTTTGGTGCGATTTCCGGATAAAGCTCTGCTTTCATGATATCGCCATTTTCCATTTCAAATGTAACTACTGGATTTGCCATTATTTTTTCCTCTTTTCTTTCATTATAAGTCAGAACTTATCCAAAACTCATTCCTGCAATCTGCATGCTGCAAATCATGGCATACATTTGTATTACTGTTTAGACTATTTACAGAAAGTATTTTTCAGATACGTTCCAGAGTATTTCTTTACTCTTTACTGTATTTTTTATTGTAGCTGATTTATTCTTTCACTGCAAGACCAATTAATCCACCCTTTTCTTCATAACCTGTATTCCAAAGATCTTTTAGCGAGAATGTAGTTGACTCTCCATAAGTTGCTACTGTAATCTTGAAATCCTCTTCTGTTTCTTCATAACCATAACAGAGAAACCAGTGCCATACAAAATCTTTATACTCCGGTTTTGTATGACGCAACATCAGATACGGGATCGGATAGCCTGCATCAATCTGCTTCTTTATGAACTGCTGTGCCTCTTCTGCTGTATGCTCTCCTGCAAACTCTTCAAATTGAATCCGTTCTTCCCCAACACTCTTTAAGTAGTTTCCATATCCTTCCGTAAACATCCAGAGTTTATTCACTCCCTGCATTCTCGGACGAAGATACGGTTTCATCTTCATAGAGAACTGAATATATTCTTCTTTATTTAATGCATGTACATCAAATGGATATAACTGCTCCATTCCTCTGCGCAATGCCAGATAAATACTGGTATCACAGGCTGTTGCGGCAGCACAACCTCCCACATGCATCACAATATTGCGGAACCAGTCTTGATTTCCACCAACTTCACCATCTATCATAAAATAACCTAAATGTTTTTTCATAATTAAAGATCACTCCTATCTCATACATCATTTTCAAAGTGATTATCATATATACAGCAAGTTCTCTATAGCTTGTGTTCAAACTGCTGTTTAAATTCTAGCAATTCTGATTTTGACTGTCAAATTCTTTCCCTGTCTTTTACTTAATTATAGTTACTAGTACTGTTCACTCCCATGCCAATCATCCCAGCGGATGACACAGAGGATACACATATTGTTCTGAATGCATCTCCCTTCTGCTACTTAGAATAACTGATTTTTATATACCCCATCCTTCATATAGTCAAAATGTACACTTTAACTTTCTTTTTTTAGTTACTCGTGACATTGTTGATTTTCCATAAATCTTTTATACTTAGTCCATAAGTTAAAGGAAATACATTTTACTATGATTTAATTTCAAGGAGGCACATAAAATGGCAAGTTTATCACTTCAGGGCATTCAGAAAATTTATCCTAACGGATTCCACGCAGTTAAAGATTTTAATCTTGAAATTGCAGATAAAGAATTCATCATCTTCGTAGGACCATCAGGATGTGGAAAATCTACAACACTTCGTATGGTTGCAGGTCTGGAAGACATTTCCGGCGGTACACTGAAGATCGACGGAAAAGTTATGAACGATGTAGAGCCAAAAGACCGTGATATCGCAATGGTATTCCAGAACTACGCTCTGTATCCTCATATGACAGTATATGATAACATGGCATTCGGACTGAAACTTCGTAAAGTTCCGAAAGCAGAGATCGATAAGAAAGTAAAAGAAGCAGCAAGAATCCTTGACCTGGATAAACTGCTTGACCGTAAACCGAAGGCTCTTTCCGGTGGACAGAGACAGCGTGTTGCCATGGGACGTGCAATCGTTCGTAATCCTAAGGTATTCCT
>NZ_CAKRDI010000029.1 GCF_934309415.1 uncultured Mediterraneibacter sp. | reverse complement strand
CTTCTGATAAACTGCGGAGCAGTTATTCGGTTATGAGCAAGTAGCGAAGCGGATTGCGAATATCCGCTTGACAAAGATTATAGCAAGCGAATATATATGTATTGCTTCCAGTGCTATTTCCATCGCCAAAGGCGATTCTAAATGACAAGATACATTACTGTTTGACGCTATGTTGTGAACAGTAACGAGTTTTCAAACACGTGCTAATGATAGATAAATAAAAGATGAAGGAGAAGAGGATGAAAAAAGGACAGATTTATGAAGGCGTAATTGAACGTGTAGATTTTCCGAATAAAGGAATCGTCTATATCCCGGAAGAAGATCAGTATGTAACAGTAAAAAACGGAATGCCGGGACAGAAGATCCGTTTTATGATCAATAAATTCAAAAGAGGAAACGGTGAAGGAAGATTACTGGAAGTGCTGGCAAAATCGCCATTGGAGACAAGAGAACCTGTCTGTAGTATTTTCCCGGCCTGTGGCGGCTGTATGTACCAGACGATGGATTATGAAGAGCAGGTGAAGATGAAAGAAGGTCAGATCAGAAGACTGATGGATCCGGTCGTGAAGGGCGAGTATACTTTTGAGGGTGTGAAGAAGAGTCCGAAAGAATTCCATTACAGAAATAAAATGGAATTTTCATTTGGAGATGAGTACAAAGACGGACCGCTTTCTCTTGGACTTCATAAGAAAGGAAGCACATATGATGTACTGACTGCAGGAGACTGTCAGCTGGTGCATGAAGATATGAATAAGATCCTTCTGTGTGTGCTGAATTATTTTAAAGAGAGAAATGTAAGTTATTATAAGAAAATGCAGCATGTGGGATATCTTAGACATTTACTTTTGAGAAGAGGAGATACAACCGGAGAGATTCTGGTGAATCTGGTGACAAGCTCACAGGAAGAGCATAATCTGACTGAATTAAAGGAGCAGCTTCTTGCGCTTCCGCTGGAAGGAAAGATCGTTGGAATCTTGCATATTCTGAATGACTCTCTTTCTGATGTTGTAAAGAGTGATGAGACAAGGATTCTTTATGGACAGGATTTCTTCTATGAAGAACTTCTTGGACTGAAATTTAAGATTACTCCGTTCTCTTTCTTCCAGCCAAATTCCAGAGGTGCGGAAGTTCTGTATGAGACTGTAAGGGAATATATCGGGGATATTCATAATATGACCGTATTCGATCTCTTCAGTGGAACCGGAACGATCAGTCAGGTGCTTGCTCCGGTTGCAAAGGAAGTAATCGGTGTTGAGATTGTAGAAGAAGCAGTGGAAGCAGCGAAAGAGAATGCTTCTCTGAATGGACTTTCCAACTGTAAGTTTATTGCAGGAGATGTGTTTAAAGTACTGGATGAGATTCAGGAGAAACCGGATGTGATCGTACTGGATCCACCGAGAGATGGTGTACACCCGAAGGCACTTCCGAAGATTCTGGATTATGGTGTGGATAAGATCGTCTATATTGCATGTAAGATGACAAGTCTGGCAAGAGATCTTGAGATGATGCAGATCGCAGGATACCAGGTGGATAAGATGACAGCTGTGGACCAGTTCTGCGAGACGGTTCATTGTGAAGTCATTGCACTCTTGTCAAAGAAAAATAAATAGTTAAAGAACAGTACCTGTAATGTTGCCGACAAAATTATTTCAGTAAAATCTTCCCAGGTAAAATGATTGGAGACCAGTTGATGGATGGCATCGGAACAGGAGATGTCCCTGTCAACAGCGGCTTCCAGTGTGTTCGTGCTATCATTTTTCTGAAGGATGAAAGTATAAATGGAAATGAGTAGTACAGTCAGTAAAAAGTAAGAATATAATTAATCAGATGATTTTTTGAAAAACGCTTTTCACAGGAGACAGGTCATAATTTGTGGAAGATTAAATTGACCGATGGACGGCAGAATGATAAAATAGCGGAAGGTAGAAAAATGGAGGAAGCCTGCAAGAAAGGAAAACAGCAGAAAATGTCATGAATACAAGAAAAAACGGTTCGGCGGATGATGGAATGTAACAGACAAGTATGCTGCAATACACGAGAGGTGACAAACTATGATAACATTGAATGATTATCTGTATTCGGGGGATACGATATTCAAAATTCTTAAAAATTACAGTTCTGCACTGGAAAGGGAGGCAGAAGAAAAGCAGAATGAGATAGACCGGATTCATTGTGATTTTCTCGTTCAGATTCAGGAATTATTGGAGCACAATGATTTCCTTACAGCGCAGTCACAGAAAATCAGAGAATATTATAAATATATGGCGGGAGACTATCCTTTTCTTGCATTTACTTTTAAGGGACGGATTAAATCTCTGATTCGGGCGGAAGAGAAATTTAATGGTTATATTGTTGAATATATTTCAGATTATTATATGAAACATGGAAGTTATCCGTCTGATGAAGAATTAAAAAGTAAACTGGTATGTTTTCGTGATCTGATTGCATACAGGATTGTTATCTCGCTTCCGAAATGTCATTTAAAACCAGGACAGACTCTGGAAGAAGAGGAACAGAAGTATCTGTATCAGATTGCCAATACGTTGCCCGGATTTCTTGAGGAACGTGGATTTGCGGCAGAATCAGCACATGGGGTGCAGGAGAGTACTTCTGTTCTGATGAATGATGCAGTGAGACATTATTACAGAGATTATGTCTGTGGTCACAGCAATGAGGAATACCAGTCTTTACATATTACATTTTACGATAACAGCTCGAAAAGTTATATGGAGGTCCAGCTTCGAACCAAACGAATGGATGATATTGCGGAGATCGGAACAGCAAATCACCGGAACTATGAAAAGAGTCAGGAAAAGGAACGAAGCAGGAGGGCAGAGATCCCGGTGGGAGAGTGCAAAGTATTTGATGAAGCATATGAGCGTGGAATGAGACTGTTGGAACTGGATCTCTCAAAACTGGACGTAAATATGTTTGCAGCGGCAAATAACAGCCTGATCAATGATGGCTGCGGACTGTTCCGTGGACGTTTGATCCTGCCATATGAGCATTTGTCGAGATTCCAGAATGATCTGATTGATTAAAAAGTAATAGAAAAGAACAGAAAAATCATCTCTACAATCCGCAAGTCCCATTTTGCGATATATTTTAGCTTTATTCGGTTGACGTAGCCAGCTATGCCGTCCTTATTCAGGCAAAATATCCTACAAATTGTGGCATACATCTTACAGAGGAATTTTAGACACGCTCTAAAATTCCTCTGTAACATGATTCATCATGATTTTCAGAATATCCAGATCAGTTTCTTTCATTCCGACACGTCCGATGTAACCGACACTTTTAATGGTCTCATCCAGTGACTCCTGAATGATTCCTTCGCCCGGTTGGAAAGAAAGACCTTCCATGCTCAGGCAGTGGCCGAGGATGGCAGCGTCAACGGCGGAGGCAATTTTGGCTGCGCAAGATGCCTTGGCACCGTCGCAGACGATTCCGCCGACATTTGCTACTGTATTTATGATGGTACGGGCGATTTCTTCATAACCGCCACCGCTTAAATATGTAATTGCTGAACCACAGCCGCAGGCAGCAGTAACTGCCCCGCAGAATGCGGAAAGACTGCCGATAAAGTGTTTATGATAAACGGAGATCAGGTTACTTAAGACAAGTGCACGGTACAGAGTTTCCTCAGATGCCTTCCATTCTTTTGCAAATTCGATAACGGGCAGGGAGACAGTCATCCCCTGGTTTCCACTTCCTGAATTGATGACAACAGGAAGAGAACATCCGCCCATACGGGCATCGGAACCGGCGGCAGCTCTGGCCCTTGCACGAACTTTTACATCATTTCCGTAAACTTTCAGGATGGTACGTCCAATCTGTGCTCCGTATCCAGAATTGAGGCCTTCATCTGCAATCGCAGAATTTAACTCGATCTGTCTTTCGATTACGTCTTTGACAGAATCTAAGTTTACATGATTCGCAAATTCCAGAATTTCTTTTACATTCCAGTGTGACCAGTCTACTGAAGCAGTATCATCCACGAGATCATGCTGATATAAAATTTCCCCATCTTTTTGAATTTCTGTAATAAAAGTGTGACGGTTGATGATCGTGACACTTGCAGTGTGTTCGCTGCTTGAAGCGATTGCGACAATGTAAAGGTTAGCTACTTCCTGTTGTAAAGAGCAGGTGCAGTAATTCTGCTTCAGTAATTCCTGAGTTCTGGAAATATGTTCAGAAGTGATTTCTTCCAGAACTTCCAGTTTTCGCTCTGCATTGCCGCCGACAGCGCCAAGGACAGCGGCTGCTTCCACACCACGGAGTCCATTGGAGTTTGGGACAACTACTGCCTTTACATTTTTGATAATGTTTCCGCTGCAACGGATCTCAAGATGTTCTGGAAAACTTCCGAGGACTTCTGTGACTTTTGCGGCAGCATATGCAATGGCAATCGGTTCGGTACAGCCAAGTGCCGGAACCAGTTCTCTGTGAAGTACGTTAATATATTCCTGTTCGTAGATTTGATTCATAATGGTTCTCCTGAAAATACAATTAATAATACGTCTGATCGTATCATTGATAATATCAATGATAGAATTAGATGTCAAGTGAGATGTGGCGGCAGTAAGACTTTACGTTATTGTTCACTCCCATGTCAATCACTCCGCTGATTGGCATGGAGGATGCACGTTTTGTCCTGAATGTATCTCGCCCATCGCCAAAGGCGATTCTAAATGGCGAGATACGTTACTGTTTACAGCTATGCTGTGAACAGTAACAACTTTACAATATGAGGGTGATATGCTAAGGTAAATCAAGAAAGAGTTTAAAGAAATCCTTGGAATAGTGTACCTGAGGAATTTAACAGAGATACAAAGGAGTCTGGCTGTTCCTGTTTGCAGGTTACCTGTGAACAGGAACATGAGGATTGTATTTATATATGAAATCTTAGCTGAATTATTGACGAAGCAAAACGATAGGATTAAGATGAAATGTAATTGATATAAAATGAAGAGATGCGTTACTGGTTACAGGTGGCCTGTGAGCAGTAACATGTGCTGTAAAGCTTCGTTGTAACGTGAGTACAGAGAAGGTCAAAATGTTAATGATGAAAAGAAGATACAGTGGCATGAGAAAAATTACATCAATAATATAGAAAGAAAAAAATATATAGTAGAAAGAAATTTATGTACGAAAGGATTTATAAAATACAATGAACAATCATAACCACCAGAAGAAAATCGCGCTAATCAATGACTTTACAGGATTTGGACGCTGTTCCATTGCTGTGCAGCTTCCGATCATCTCGATGTTGAAGGTGCAGTGCTGTTCAATTCCAACTTCTATATTTTCAAATCATACAGGATTTGAGAGTTTTTTCTTTACAGATTATACACCGAACATGGAGGTGTATATGAAGGAATGGGAGAAGCTGGATCTACAGTTTAAAGGTATCTGTACAGGATTTTTAGGATCCGCGGAGCAGATTCAGATTGTCAGTGAATTCATTGGAAAATTTAAAGGGGAAGATACAGTTGTAGTCATTGATCCGGTAATGGGTGATTATGGAAAGCCGTATGCTACTTATACAGAGCAGATGTGCAGGGAGATGATCCATCTGGTGCGTTATGCAGATATTGTTGTGCCGAATGTTACAGAGGCATGTATTTTAACAGGGACTCCGTATAAGGAAAAGTGGACGACAAAAGAATTGTATGTTCTGGCGGAGAAAATTGCAGAGATTGGGCCAGAAAAAGTGGTGATTACCGGAATCCCACAGAAGACTTATGTATCTAATCTCTGTTATGAGAAAGGAAAAGGGCACGAGATGATCCGTACACATAAGATTGGAAATTCCCGTTCCGGTACGGGAGATATCTTTTCTGCGATTATTTCAGCGGATGCTGTGAATGGAGTAGAATTTACAAAATCTGTGCGAAAAGCATCCAAGTTTATCAAACAGTGTATTCAGAAGTCAATTGAAATGGAGATTCCGCTGACGGATGGAGTGTGTTTTGAGGAGTTGTTATATACATTAAAATAAAAAGATAAATGGAGGAGTATTATGAACAAAGGAATGACTATTTTATATAAAGTACACAATAATCTTTATGTGAATCTGACGAACCGGTGTCCTTGTGCCTGTACGTTCTGCCTGAGACAGACGAAAGATTCTATGGCGGAGAATCATGCGACTTTATGGCTGGAGCATGAACCTTCTGTACAGGAAGTGAAGGAAGAATTTGGCAAATTCAATTTAAAGGATTATAATGAGATCGTGTTCTGTGGATACGGAGAACCGACAGAGCGTCTGGACGATCTGCTGGAAATTGCGAAGTTTATCAAAGCAGAATATAAGAAACCAATCCGTATTAATACAAACGGACTGGCGAATCTGATCTGGAACAGAGATGTAACTCCTGAGCTGGAGGGCTTGATCGATACGTTGTCCATCAGTCTGAATACACCGAATGCAGAGAAATATCATGCTCTGGTCAGAAGTAAGTTCGGAGATCAGTCTTATGACGCGATGCTTGCATTCGCAAAAGAAGCAAGAAATTATGTACCGAACGTGGTTCTTACTACAGTTGATACAACGCTGACAAAAGAAGAAGAGAAAGTCTGTCAGGGAATCTGTGATTCACTTGGAGTAACTTACCGGATCCGGCCCTGGGAAGACTAGAAGAAAAGGAATGAGAAAATGAATGTTCTGTTGATCGGCGGCTCCTGCAGCCTGATAGATAATCTGATATTGAAGATCCGCAAGGAAGGTCACAGAGTCTTTCTGCTGACCGGAGATAAGTATAAGCAGAGTAAATACCAGAAAGTCTTCGAAAGATATGATTTTCCATATGACTGTGAAGAATTAAGAGAAATCCTTGAGAGTGTAAATCCGGATGTAACTATTTTTATGGGAGCATTTGATACGAATTACCGATGGAATAATGAAGAGAGGGAGAGTGTAAAATACACATCCAATCTGATCAATATACTGGTGGCCTATTCAGAAGTAAGAAGAGGAAAGTTTATCATGCTTTCTTCTCACGAAGTATATTCCGGAAATCACACACATGATATAGAAGAAACAGAACCGACACTTGGAAGTGGATTCAAAGGGGCAACTCTGGCACAGGCAGAAGAGATCTGTGCAAATTTTTATAAGAACTGGAATCTGGATATTGTGGTTCTGCGTTTGGATCATGTGTACAGCATCCCGAAAGAACTGAAGGATGTAAATAATATCTGTGCAAGAATGTGTATCCAAAGTTTAAAAGATGGATGCATTAAAGTGGATTCGAAAAATGAATTTTCCCTGTTGCCGGAACGGGATGCGGTGGAATTCATCTTTCAGGTAGTCAAGATCAATCAGCACAGTCAGTTTATCTATCATTTATCTTCCGGGCGTGTGATCAGTGAAGTGGAGTTGGCCGGAATGATAGAAAAATATCTTCAGAATGGATCCAGCATTGTAACCGTAGATGAATCCGGCGGAAGATGTGTGCTTTCCGGAAAAAAATTTGAAGAAGAATACGGAATTCATGCGTTTGGAAAATTAGAAGAGAACGTGGAAAAGATGGCAGCATACATGAAAAAACACGCATCGGTGTTTGTGGATGAAAGAGAGCTGTCTCTTCCATGGTGGAAACGGATGTTGAATCAGTGGATGTGGCTTGTAAAAGCAATTATTCCGTTTATTGAGAATTTGATTTGTTTCATTCCGTTCTTTATGCTGAATAACAGAACAGTCGGAAGTGAATATTTTGCCAATCTCGATCCGTACTTATTATATGTATTACTGTTTGCAATTGTGTACGGACAGCAGCAGGCAACCTTCTCGGCAATCTGTGCGGTGGCAGGATATATGTTCCGGCAGATGTATAATCGAACCGGATTTGATGTAATTCTGGATTATAATACTTATGTGTGGATCGCGCAGCTCTTTATCCTGGGACTTGTGGTTGGATATATGAGAGACCAGATCAGGGCGATCCGTGCAGAGAGCAAAGAACTGGAAGCGCATCTGTCGCAGCAGATTGTGAATATAAAAGATATCAATGGAAGTAATGTCAGAGTGAAAGAAGTACTGGAACAGCAGTTGATCGATCATAAAGACAGCATCGGAAAGATCTACAGTATTACATCCAGACTGGATCAGCAGATGCCGGAGGAGGTTATGTTTGATGCGGTAGAGATGATGACAGAACTGATGCATACGAAAGATGTGGCAATCTACAATGTGGTGAATGATGATTATGCCCGTATGTTTTCTGCAAGTTCTGAGAAAGCAAGAAGTCTTGGTAACTCCATCCGCTACAGAGAAATGCAGGCGGTATATGATGAACTGAAAGAGCAGAAAGTCTACATCAATAAATCGATGGATGAGAAATATCCGTTAATGGCGAATGCCATCTTCGAGGGTGGAAAGATGCAGATGATCATTATGATCTGGGGACTGAACTGGGAGAAGATGACACTGGGACAGGCCAACTTCCTGACCGTAGTCAGCTACCTGATTCAGAATGCAGTACTCAGAGCAAGAAGATACATGACAGCACTGGAGGAAAAACGTTATCTGAAGGATACACATGTGATGGAAGTGACAGCATTCCAGTCTCTTGTAAATTCTTATATGAATGCGAAAAAGAGAAATCTGGTAGAATGTACACTTCTGAAGATCCAGAATTCAGAAAACCGATACGAGGAAATCGGAAAAGTGATGACACGACAATTACGAACTTCAGATTATCTGGGCTTTATGCCGGATAAAGAGGTTTATGTTCTGTTGGCAAATACGTCACCTCAGGATGCAGTATTTGTCCAGAACCGATTTGATCAGAATGGTTACGTAACAAAAGTAGTGGAGAATATGGCTGAATGAAACATCAATCTATACTGTTTATTGTAGTACTGTTATTAAATCTCTGTATTGTAATAGGATATTTAATCTGGAATTATATAAGGAATAAAGAAAAGAAGATCAGTGTCTGGATGAAAGCAGCCGTGATGTTTCTGTGTCCGGTGATCGGTCCGTGTTTTTTATGTCTGGCCTATCTGCTGTATAAATTTTGTATGTCAAGATCAATGGATCTGGAAGATGTGATTTTCAGCAAGGAACGTGTAGAGACACAGGTACATCCGGATGAAGACACAGAGCGTAACATGGTTTCACTGGAAGAGGCACTGGCGGTAACGGACAAGCGAAATCTTCGTATTCTTATGATGAATGTAATTCGTGGAGATTATCGGAATCTGCTTTCATCGATCTCCATGGCATTGAACAGTGAGGATTCAGAGACGTCACATTATGCAGCTTCGGTTCTGCAGGATGTGCTGAATGATTTCCGTGCAAATGTACAGAAGATGTATAAGAGCTGTTGTCCGGATCAGGAAAAGATGGATCAGATCAAAGAGGATGAGAAACAAAAAGAAGAGCAGGTGAAAAACTGCATTGAGGCAGTCGAGTACATGAATCCGATTCTCGTCCAGGGGGTTTTTACTGAGATGGAGCAGACAGAGATGGTGGACAAAATGGATGAAATCTGTGAGGTTGCATGGCAGCTGAATCAGGAAAAGATCAGCAGCAGTTGTTATGAAAAAGTATCAATGTGTCTTCTGGAAGTCTCTGAATATGAAAAATGCCGTAAATGGTGCCAGAGAGCAGCCCGGCAGTATCCAAAAGTGCTGGCAAGTTATACATGCAGGTTAAAACTGTATTTTTCCTGTGGAGAAAAGGAGAAGTTTTTCCAGCTTATGGATGAACTGAAACAATCGGATATCGTGATCGATAATGAAACACTGGAATTGATCCGAACATTTATGTAACACAAGGGGTTAAGGCAGATGTCACAGACAACGTATAAGTTATTGGAATTTATCAGTATGTTTATAGCGTATACCGGGATTGTTCTTGTACTCCCTGCAGTGATGTTCAGAAGAATTTTATCTGGACGCAGGGCTGCAGAACAGTTTCTTATGTGCTATACATTTGGAAATTTTTATATCATTAATATTGTGTTTGTTGTTCAGTTACTGCATATTTCTAATATGTTTACATTGATTGCGCTGACAGCCGGATTGAGCTTTATAATCTGGAGCCGGATAGAAAAGGTATCGGTTAGGAAAAAGATACTGGAGTTCGGCACAACGAATAAAAAAGTACTGCTGGGAACACTGGGGTTAAAAACAGTGTTTCACAGAGTATTGGATCTGATTTGCAGAAAAGTAAAACAGGCGGGAAAGATCTTTGAACAGGTAGTGATCAGAAAATCCATACAGTGGCTGTTTCTTGGAATCCTTTTTGTTGGATTGTTCTGGATGTATGGAAGACAGATCATACTTGTATACGGCTATCGTGCCTCAGATATACCGGTGCATATGAGTTGGATCAATCAGATGAGCCGGGAAAATTTGTTTTCCAGCGGTGTCTACCCGTTTGGATTTCACTGTATAGTATATTATTTACATACGGTGTTCTGGTTTGATGTGTATACAATCCTGTGTCAGTTCTTTTTTACACAGGTAATCTATGCACATCTGGTGATGCTGGCTTTTTTAAAACTGTGTTGTAAATCCAATTATCTGCCGTATGCAGGAACACTGGTTTATTTGTTTGGAGGCTTCTGGGCAGGGCAGACCTATTCCAGATATTATTCCACACTTCCACAGGAATTTGGAATGATTTTTGCATTGCCTTCGATCTGGTTTCTGATTCGCTTTTTCCAGACGAAAAAGAAGGAGCTGAAGAGCCGGGAAACTTTTTATCAGCTCAGCTGTTTTGCCATGGCATTCTCGCTGACACTTGCGATTCATTTTTATGGAACGATGATTGCGGGATTATGCTGTATTGGTATTGCAGGAGGATTCTGTGTCAGATTTTTACAAAAAGATTATTTCCGCAGGATTATGCTCACGGGAATTATCAGTGTATTTCTGGCGGTGCTCCCAATGGGAATTGCTTTTGCTACAGGTACACCATTGCAGGGATCTCTCGGATGGGGAATGAGCGTAATCAAAGGCGGAGACAAAGAGGCGGAGACGGAGGATACGACTTCTTCCGGGAATCAGAATCAAACAACAGATGCATCAGACCAGAGTGCGACATCTCAGGGAGCTTCCGTTACACCGGAGACAGATGGTATTATTGAAAATGGAACTACTTCCAGTATGGAGACAGGGCAGGAACAGCGAAAGATTCCAATGGTAAATGAATTGAAAGAAAAGATGGCTTCTCTGGTCGAGATGATGGCTCAGCGTATCAATACGTATATTGTCAAAACAGATCTGCAGGCTGCGGGAAAAATCGTATTGCTCTGCATTGTAGCATTGATACCGCTTGGAATTCTGTTCTGCATTTTCAGACGAAGAGAGTACGGAGAGCTGCTTCTGTCTGTGAGTTTTTACATGGGAATTCTGACAATCCTGCTCTGTTCGGGAGAATTAGGACTGCCGACTTTGATGGATGCGGCGAGATGCAGTATTTATTATGTATATCTGTTCATTGCGGCACCGGTATTACTTTTAGACGGGATTGTCTATTTGCTTTGCATGTTCCCGGTTATGCGAATTCCAAGAAATATAATTTCTTTTGTGACATCTGCAGCGATTCTTTTGGTTATATTTCAGAATCAACTGATCAAAGAGCCGGATTTTAAGTCGGATTTTGTAACGAACGGAGCAATTACATGTCTGGATAATATCATTTACGAGAATGAAGACAGAACGTGGACGATTGTATCGGCAAATGATGAAACGCAGATGGGACTGGATCATGGATGGCATTATGAAACAATTTCATTTCTGAGAGAGATGGAATCTGTGAATAAAGATACAGAAATTATCATTCCGACCAAAACAGTGTATTTCTTTATTGAGAAGATCCCGTTGAATTATGCGATAGCCTATTCAGGAAGCGGACAGTCAATTTCAGAAAAGGGTGCATCGCAGCCATTGCCGAACGTTGGTGGAATCGGGATGTATCAGGGAGAGCGACGGTGGATTCTTATGTCGAGAATGTATTTCTGGGCGCAGGCATTTCAGGAAAAATATCCAAATGAAATGCAGGTATATTATGAATCGGATGAATTTGTCTGTTACAAAATTGAGCAGAATATGTATCATTTATATAATTTTGCGATTGATTACGGATATAATAATGCAGTGACAGGAGATACGGAGAAGAAATAAAATGATTTCAAAAAGAAATTTTTTCAGTATTACACTTATGATGCTTATACTCTTTTTTTTGTTTCAGTTTTCAATGATGATGCGAGATGGAGAAAATGCGTATGATGAAAATACGAATCTGGTTGTCAGACAGGCGGACGGAGAGAATGTCTGGCAGCAGCAGGAAACAGACCTGAAGTCAATGGCGAAAGCGGATCGGGAGTATGTGTTGTTTATAGGAAATGAAAATCAGGATATGGAAACTGCGGTCAGCAGATGGTGTGTTTATACGAAGAGAAATTTTTGTAGTTATAGCTCTTTAGATCAATATCCAAAGAATACTGAAAAAGATCCGGAGGTGATCCTTCTGGAGTCAGAAGAGTATGCAACAGGAAAAAATCTGGAATGGCTCAGATCTTATGTGGAACAGGGGGGAATCCTTATCTTTGGGGAACTTCGTGATGCAGCAAAGATGAAAGAGAATCAGGATCTGATGGATCTGTTGGGAATCAAGTCAGTTGTCACGGAAAAAGTGGAACTTTCCGGCATGAAGTTATTTGAAGGCCTGTTGCTGGGCGGCGAAGTTGTATATCAGCCGACAACAAAGAAGGAAAGAGAAGAGAGAATGGATCTTGACTTTTCTGTTCCGTGGTATCAGGTTGCAAGTGGAACGAAGACGTATATGGTGGGACTTTTAAAGGACGAAGAGATGGAAAGGAAGAAAATTGAAAATGAGGATCTTCCGACATTGATCTGGAGAAACGGAATCAAAGGAGGAAGTGTCTATGCAGTCTGTGGCGATTATATGAAAGACAGTACTGCGACAGGTCTGCTGGATGGAATGGTCTCGGAGGCATCTGAGTATACGATTTATCCGATTGTGAATGCACAGAATCTTTCTATGGTCAACTTTCCTGAATTTGCGAATGAAAATAACGAAAAGATGATGGAGATGTACAGTCGGCCTGTGACTGCGATCACAAGGGATATCATGTGGCCAGCAATGGTATCAATTGCAGAGCAGAGCAAGTTAAAGATGACCTGTTTTATCCAGCCACAGTTTGACTATCTGGATGATATAGAGCCTGATAATGAAGAAATGATTTTCTTTCTAAAACAATTAAAAGAACAAAATGCGGAAGCGGGAATCTCTCTGCAATATAAAAGAGCATCTTCTATGTCAGATAAGATTACAAGTGACGGTGCCTTCTTTGCATCTGTAGACAGTAATTATAAATACGGTGCAGCTTATGTGGATGAAGATCAGCTTTCACTGGTATTGAATATGCAGGATACGCAGCTGTTGAAAGATGTGGGAACACTGGTCTGCGATTATACAGAAGATCAGCCGCTGGTATCCTACTGCGGATCATCCATCACACTTCAGACGGTTACAAACAGCGGAATGAAATACACATACAGTGATGATCTGCGAATGAGAAGTATCCAGAGTTCTTTAGGATATACGAATGTGATGCTTAACATGGAAGAGATTATGTGGCCGCAGGATGAGCAGGACAGTTGGCAGATCGTCCAGGAACGATTCGCCAGTAATCTGATGACTTATTGGAAAAAGTTTTCTTACTTTTCAGAAACAACAGCTTCTGAAAGCAATGCACGTGCGAGAACGTTTCTGAATTTAGATTACAGCAGTCAGCAAAAGGAAGACAATCAGATTGTTCTTCAGACTTCGGAGCCAGGAAGCTGGTTTGTATTCCGGACACATGGAAAAGAGATTGAGAACGTAGAAGGCGGAGCGTATAAGAAGCTGGAAGAGAATGTTTATCTGATCAAGGCAGAAGAGACAGAAGTTACAATCAATTTGCAGGGAGAAGCATTGCATTATATGCCTTAAGGATAGACAGGAAAAAGAGGTAGAAGATGAAGGTTTGTATTGTTGCGGAAGGATGTTATCCATATGTTGTCGGTGGAGTGTCAGGCTGGATTAACAGTATGATCAAGTCCTTCCCGAATGTAGAATTTATAGTGCTTGCGATTGTGGCGAACCGCTCACTGAGAGGAAAGTTTGTCTACGAATTACCGGAGAATGTAACCCAGGTTTATGAACTGTATCTGGATGACTGGGACTGGGAAGATAAAAGAACGACAAGACGCAGATTCAGACTGAACAAAAAAGAATACGAAGAGATGCTTCATATGATATTGAATCAGAAAACACAGTGGGATGTTATCTTTGATCTGTTTCGAAAGAAACATTTTTCAATCGATGATCTCCTGATGGGACCGGATTTTTTACATATGGTACAGGAGTGCTACAGAAAACGATATCCTAATATTATATTTTCAGATTTTTTATGGACCATGAGATCTATTTACCTGCCGCTGTTCCTGACATTGAAGATGGATGTGCCAAAAGCAGATCTATATCATTGTGTCGCAACCGGATATGCGGGTGTTCTTGGAAGTATGGCAAAGCATTTTTATAACTGTGGTCTTCTGATCTCCGAACATGGAATTTACACGAGAGAGCGAGAAGAAGAGCTGATCAAGGCTTCCTGGGTAGAGGGAATCTATAAGAGTATCTGGATCGAGCAGTTTAAAAAGATGTCGCTGATGGCTTATCAGAGAGCAGATACAGTAACCAGTCTGTACGAGCATGCGAAACATTTGCAGATTGAACTTGGATGTCCGCAGGAGAAGATCAAGGTAACTCCGAATGGAATTAACACATCGAATCTTGCAGATCTTCCCGGAAAGTCAAAAGAAGAAGAGGACATGATCTATGCAGGTGCGGTACTTCGAGTAACGCCGATCAAGGATGTGAAAACCATGATCCAGGCATATGCATTTGCAAAGAAGAAAGTTCCGAATCTGAAACTGTGGATCATGGGGCCGACGGACGAAGATAAAGAATATGCACAGGAATGTTTTGATCTGGTCGAGGCATTGGAGGTTCAGGATGTAGAGTTCACGGGCAGAATCAATGTAAAGGATTATCTTGGGAAAATGGATTTTACATTGCTTACCAGCATTAGTGAAGGACAGCCGCTTACGATTCTGGAAAGCTATGCTGCACACAGACCGGTGATCGCAACAGATGTAGGAAACTGCCGGGAACTGATCTACGGAAGTAAAGATGACTTTGGACAGGCCGGAATCCTGACCCACATTATGAATCTGGAGGAAATTGCCGGGGCAATGGTGGAACTTGCCCTAAAGAAGAAAGAACGTGTGAAAATGGGAGAGGCCGGTTATAAGAGAGTAATGGCATTCTATCGGATTGAGCAGATGAAAGAAGTATATGCAGAGATATACAAAGATTTTGCGGCACAGCAGAAGCTTGAGTGGACAGAAGAGCCGTTTGAGATTCAGAGTGGCAATCGGGATGGTGAAAAAAGATGGCAGGAATAGGTGTTAGATTAAACAAAATATATGGGAAAAATACACTCACTACGAATATTATCGGTATGGGATACAGTACGATTCTCACAATTGCGCCGATGCTTGTTGTGATCGGAGCCCTGGTTCTTATGGAAAAATGGCTGAAGTTTTCAACGGTAGGGTATACGACGAGAGAACTTTTTTCCTGTACAGTGCTCTATATTTTTATCTTTTCATTATTGACAGCTTCCCCGTTTAACTCGGTTCTGTCCAGATATATGTCAGATGTGATTTATGATGAGACTTATGAGGATATACTGCCGTGTTATTATCTGGGAATGTTTATGAATATTGTCCTGAGCGCACTGGTAGGAATCCCGTTTTGTATCTATGAGACACTGGTGGGGAAAGTGGATGTGATCTATGTTTTTACAGGATATTGTGGATACATTGCCCTTGTGCTTGTATTCTATTCCATGTTGTATCTGTCCATCTGTAAAGATTATAAGAAAATTTCTTTTTTCTTTGCGGTCGGAATGACAGTTACAGTTATTTTATCCTTGATTTTTCACAGATGGCTTCGGATGAGTATCACATACAGTATGCTGCTTGCGCTGACCATTGGCTTCTGGATCATTGCTTCCCTGGAATTTTCTGTGGTGAGAAGTTATTTCCGTCTGAATAGTGGAAAATACAGGAAAGTATTGGGATATTTTAAGCAATACTGGCAACTGGTTGTGACAAATTTCTTATATACGTTAGGACTATATATACACAATTTTGTATTCTGGACAACGGATTTAAGAATGGTTGTTGTAAAGAGCTTTGTATGTGTCACATCCTATGATATGGCGACCTGTCTTGCAATGTTTACAAATATTTCTGCAAGTGTTATATTTATTAGTAGAGTAGAGATGCATTTTCATGAAAGATATAAAGCGTATTCAGAGGCTGTAATCGGTGGACGTGGGATGGATATTGAGATTACGAAAAAGAGAATGTTCCGTCTGTTGTCCGGAGAGTTAATGAGCCTTGCAAGAATCCAGTTCATTATAACACTGGTTATCTTTCTGATCTGTATGATCTTCCTTCCGCAGTTTGGCTTTGGAGGAATGACACTGCGGATCTATCCGTGTCTGGCAGTGGGATATTTTATTCTGTTCCTGATGTATGCGGAGATTATCTTTCTGTATTATTTTAATGATCTGACAGGATCTGTGCTGACAGGAGTTGCATTTTGTGTTGGAACATTGATTACAAGTACAATTGCTACCCATTTTACAGATATCTGGTATGGAATGGGAGTTGTAATGGGAAGCCTTATAGGATGGACCGTTGCATATCTGAGATTACAGTGGATAGAGCAGAATCTTGATGTCCATATTTTCTGTAACGGGCATCTGTTAAAAAAGAGAAAAGGAAGCCGGCCTTCATCGAAAGTGTATGACAGGTATGAGGCAGAAGAGAAAGGAAACGAGGAATGACAGGAGGGATTTTTTTAAGAGTATTTTTGATCGTGCTTGGATGTTATCTGCTGGTGATAACTCTGTTGTCACTGGCGAAGAGAAAGATGACGGAGCAATTCTGCCTTGTATGGTCAGTGTTATCAGTTTTGATGGTCATACTTGGAATTGTGATCAAGCCGTCGCAGATTGAGCGCTATATGCGTGGTGAGATATTAGCTTTAGTGCTGATCGTTGTGCTCGGTGTTGTATGGGGACTCTGGTTTATCAGTACACAGGTTTCGATCTTAATGCGAAAGAATCAGGAACTTGCCATGCAGACATCGCTGCTGAATCAGGACAGTGAGAATATGCTCAGGCAGATTGATCTTCTGAAAGCGGAGATAGAAGTTCTGAAAAAAAGAAATGAAACAGAGGAAAACAGCAGATGAAAAAAGTGTTGTTTGTAATTAATACATTGGGTTGTGCCGGTGCAGAAAAGGCACTGCTGGAATTGCTGAGAAGATTTCCTGAGGATCAATATGAGGTTGCTCTGTATGTATTATTAGGACAGGGAGAGATGGTTCATCAGATTCCGGAGCATGTAGAACTATTGAATTCTCAATATTCAGATGCATCTGTATTGACGAAAGAGGGAAAAAGAGAGCTGAACCGGTCTGTATTACGCAGAATGTTCTCAAAGGGAAGCATCTTCCGCAATCTTCCGTATATACTGAAGAACGGGACACAGATGCTTCGGAAAGGCAGAATATATCCGGATAAGTTATTGTGGAAGGTAATGTCAGATGGAGCAGATCGCTTAAATGAAGAATATGATCTTGCGATTGCTTATCTGGAAGGCGGTTCCACTTATTATGTGCATGATCATGTCCGGGCGAAACAAAAGATGGCTTTTCTCCATGTGGACTATGAGCGGGCAGGATATACAAGGGAGCTGGATCGGAATTGTTATAAGGATTTTGCGAAGGTATTTACAGTTTCGGATGAAGTGAAAAAAAGTTTTGTTCATGTGTACCCTGAATACGAAAGTAAAACAATGGTATTCCATAACCTGATCAACCGGGAAGAGATACTGAGAAAGGCACAGCTTCCGGGAGGATTTCAGGATGAATATCAGGGAAAAAGGATTCTTACGGTTGGAAGACTGACCGCACAGAAGGCTTATGAGATTGCCATTGATGCGATGAAGATTCTGAAAGATCATGGAGTCAATGCCAGATGGTATGTATTAGGTGAGGGAGAATTAAGAGACAAATTACAAGATCAGATTGACCGTTTGGGATTACAAGAAGATTTTCTGTTGTTGGGGGCAGTGGAGAATCCGTATCCATATTATGCACAATGCGATCTGTATGTGCATGCTACACGGTTTGAAGGAAAAAGTATTGCGATACAGGAAGCGCAGATTCTTGGATGTACTCTTCTTGTATCGGACTGCAGCGGGAATAGGGAACAGGTAACACAGGGAGTAGACGGTATGATGTGTAATCTGTCACCGGAAGAGATAAGCAGTGCAGTGGAGATACTTTTGAAGGATGAAAAGACTGCAGGTATGTATGGGAAAATGGCTGCAAAGAAAAATCTGGATAAAAGGGAAAATGTACTGAAATTATTTGATTTATAAAATCTATTCGAAAGAGAAAGTGTTGGAAAATGAAGAGTGAGAAAGAAGTATTAGTTATTATTCCTGCATATAACGAAGAAAAAAATATTATAGGTGTACTGGAAAAACTGGAGAAACCAGAGATTGCAGAGTTTGCAGATGTGCTTGTGATGAATGATGCGTCTTCAGATGGAACAAACTGGGTTACAAAGAAGCGGAAACATGCGGTGGTAACGCATGTGTTTAATCTTGGATATGGAAGTGGTCTTCAGCTTGGATACAAATATGCCATAAGAAAAGGCTATCGTTATGTAATACAGATGGATGCAGACGGACAGCATGATGTCTGCAATGTGAAAATGTTGTATGATGAACTGAGAAGAAAAGACGAGGATGGATGTACTCCGGATATTGTGCTTGGTGCAAGATTCATGGAAGGCAGTGTAGACTTTCCGGTATCTTTTGCAAAAAAGATTGCGTTCTGGCTGTTTCGAAATATGATCCGGATCGGGACAGGAAAGAAAATCTCAGATCCGACGACGGGATTGCAGGGCTTAAACTGGCGAACAGTACTTTTTTATTCAAAATACAATCATTTTGATGATAAATATCCGGATGCGAATATGATTATGCAGATGTTACTGCTTGGATACAGGGTAAGAGAGATTCCGGCGGTGATGCATCCGCGTCTGGAAGGCGTAAGTATGCATTCTGGATTAAAGCCGGTGATCTATATGTTCCGAATGACGATTTCGATCATTGCAGTCTGGATCAGAGAAAAGATTTTAAAGATAGATGTAGGTGAAATCTATAATGTGGAGATTCAGAAGAAATAAAGGTTCATCTGACAGAAATGCGAAGAAAAAGTCAGATAAAAATATAAGCTTTGTTGCAGGTGAATTTACAGAAGATCCTGTCTGTAGAAAAAATCCGGCACAGGGCTGGTATTCGATTTATCCGTTTTGTGTGAATGAAAAGATAAATCCAGAGGAATTGAAATGGTGCTTAAAGGAGGATGAGTCGGTGGCACTTGTCCTTTTAGATTTAGGTGCATATCAGAAAAATCCTCTGGATTTTTTTGCTTTGGAAAATATAGCACAGATTCTTCGTTTTTTTAGAGAAGCTAAGAAAGATATAGTTTTAAGACCAGTATATGATCAGACCGGAGAAGGAATAGAGAAAGAGCCGGATACACTGGAACAGATTTTAGAGCATATAAAACAGATCTGTGGTATTTTAAAAGAGCAGAAGCACACAGTGTTTCTTGTTCAGGGATTTTTGATCGGAAGCTGGGGAGAGATGCATTCTTCCAAATATCTGTCTGAGCAGTGTCTGGAAAGACTATATCGTTGTATGCGGGAAAATCTTCCTGCATCAATCTGTCTGGCTGTTCGCACGCCGGCTATCTGGAGAAAACTGATCAGTGAGGACAGTTATAACAGTGAAGAGTCGTTTTCTCTGACTATTTTTAATGATGCATTGTTTGCTTCGGAAACAGATCTTGGTACTTATGGAATGATGCTGCATGAGGCAGCAGGATGGAAGGAAAAATGGATCCGTCAGGAAGAACTGCGGTTTGCAGAAAAGATAACAAGAGAAACCCCGTTTGGAGGCGAAGCAGTTTCCGGCGAAAAATGTAAAACCGAACAGGTTGCTTTACAGGAAATGAAACAGCTGCATCTGGCGTATTTAAACAGGAATCATGATCCAAAGCGATTGAAACAGTGGAAAGAAAAACAATGGTGGGGACAGGATTGTTTTCAGGGAAAAAGCTTCTATGAGTATGTGGGAGCGCATCTGGGATATCGGTTTGTGGTACGTGGTATATATCTTCGAGAAAGCATTTTTAAGATACGCTCTGGTTTAAAAAAGTGCGGATATTTGCGTGACTTATTTTGTAGAAGAAGTGGATTAAGTCTGGAGATAGAAATAGAAAATTCCGGATTTGGAAAGTGTTTTCAGGAGACTGCACTTTTTATCAGTATTGAAAATGGGTCAGAAGAAAGAAAAATCACGCTCGATGCGGATCTGCGGGAATGGAAAAGCGGGGAACTAAAAAAAATAACCTTCTCTCTGCCCCGGACAGAGGGAAGGTTATATCTGCATGCATATAGAAAATCAGATAAAGCGAACATTCATTTTGCAAATAAATACTTAAATCAATCTTCAAATGCACAGGGTAAAAATCCAGAAGGGCTGTACATTGGCTGCATCGTTTTGTAAATAATGATATAGTTATTTCAAAACGATGCCCTTAATCAATATCAGGAAGCGGGATTTCAGGAAATGAAAGATCCGGCAGTTTGAATGGTAAATGATATTTGGACAAGATCACAGTTCCTACAGGAATTCTCTTCTTGGTTTCATAATCCTGATTGGCAAAATAAATCGGGCAGCCTGTGGCGTCATCTGTCATTGAAAGGAAAAGTTCATAAGTTCCGGTCTCCCAGGAGCGAAGATCCAGATCGGCTGTGAAAATGGAAGAATCATTTCCTGAGATGGTTCGATTGTCGAAGTCAGCTTCAATGGAGATCTTTTTGCCTGTTTCCTGCTTGACTGCAACAAGTTTGGATGTGAATTTTCTGTATGCAGGAGCAAATCCTTCATTTGCAATTGTAAGATAGAGCGAAGCAGTATCATCTACGAAGGAATGAAAATCAAGACTGGAATCTTTCAGTACATACCGATATCCAAGATGCGTCTGGATATAGTCATATCCGCTGAGCCCATTAAAAATTGTATCTCCGCTATAAACAGAAGATTTCCATTTCTTCAGAACGGCAGGATCATGTGCGGAATTCAGGTAAGAAACATGCATATCTGCAAGATCTTTTATTGCATTGTCAAGATCATTATAGGTGTTGTCAACGGTAACTTCCCCACCATTTGGCACAAACTGGCACAGTTTATTCTGAAATCCAATCTCTTCTTCCCGTGATCCCTTTTCATTAAAATCAGATGGATCTTCTAAAGGCGTATCATCGTAAGTTCCGAGATCATATACAGATCCAAGCATTCCGTCATTGTACAGACCAAGGCGGGAAGCGAGTGTACTACCGTATGCATCGGTTGAGGTGAGCGGTAATTTATTGCGTAAGATACTTCGCAACTGTGCAGGTGTACGAACCGCAAGAAAAATCTGCGGATTTGTAACATCAGCTAATTTTTCCATCAGCTGACGCACCTGATTCGGAGAACCGAACCGGCTGCCATGCATTTCACCGGTATTTCCTGTGAAATCCCCTTGCAGGATGTAAACACAGTTCAGATGGTTATTGATGACAGAAGCAACCTGTCCCATATGAGTTTCTATCTGGTTCAGAGAAGAAGGCTCAGCTGATGATGCCTTTCCGTCCCAGTCATACAGGAAGCGCAATATAATCTGTTTTTTGGCTTTCTCACAGGAGGTGAGAATCTCATCCAACTGATTCAGGGCATTCTGACTCAGAGACTGACCGGCATAATTCTTCAGATTGATCTCGAGCAGCATCAGCTGATATGGATCAGACTGACAACGTTTCGTGCCCCAGGAAGCGGCATCTTTGGCTTTATTTTTTTCAGAAAGAACAAATCCATTCATCTGATAAAATCCACAGTACGGATTATCCAGAACAGCGGGAGATTCTGCAGAAGAAGACGGAGTATATTCTATGTGCAGTCGGCGGTTGAAAAATGCATAATATAAACAGGACGCTGTAATCAATACACAGATTAAGAACAGGACGGTATGATAAATGTTAAGAAGATTTCGTTTCATGAAGTACACTTCCTTGAAAATATTGCTATACAATAAGTTTGTAATTCGTTATAATAATGTAGTCTAACACAGATACAAAAGAAAATCTATGAATTTTAAGTAAGAAGAGATGTGAAAAAAGTGAAACAGAGAACAAGAACCGAATATTCTGTTATGAATACAAGCGTGGCTTTCGTAGCTCAGATAACAGCCATTCTTATGGGATTCATTACCAGAGTTGTATTTACAAGAACTCTGAGTGAGGGATATGTTGGAATTAATGGATTGTTTACAGATATATTGAATATTCTTTCTTTATCAGAACTTGGAGTTGGAACTGCGATCACTTACGCGCTTTATGGACCAATTGCAAGAAAAGATATAAAGAAGCAGCAGATCTTAATGCGGATGTTCCGGTCATTTTACAGAATGACCGCCGGTTTTGTGCTGACCGCCGGATTATTGCTGATTCCTTTTTTGGATGTTCTGATGAAAAACAGACCGGATGTGGATCACCTGATTCTGATCTATCTGCTGTATCTGTCGAATTCAGTGGTGTCGTATCTACTGATCTATAAGAAAACTCTGGTGGATGCCCATCAGATGAATTATATTACGGTATTAAATCATAATGGATTTTTAGTACTTCAGGATACGCTTCAGATTATCATACTTCTGACAACGAAAAACTTTATTTTATTCTTGTCAGCGGCTGTAGTCTGTACGATTTCCGCGAATATAAATATGTCAAGAAAAGCGGAGAAACTGTTTCCGTATCTGAAGGAATCCTGCAAGGACAAACTGCCGTTAGAGGAACGCCAGGAGATTGTAAGAAATGTAAAAGCGATGCTGATGCATAAGCTTGGAAATGTAGTGGTCAATAACACGGATAATCTGTTGATTTCAAGCTTTGTAGGAGTTGTAAGTGCGGGAATCTATTCAAATTATTATCTGGTGATTGGTTCCATCCGTCAGATTCTGGATCAGGTATTTCAGGGTGTGGCAGCCAGTGTGGGAAATCTCAGCGCAACCGAAGACAAAGAGAAAGTAAATCATATCTTTAATCTGCTGTTTTTTATCGGGCAGTGGCTGTATGGTTTTGCAGGGATCAGTCTGTTTGAGATGCTGAATCCTTTTGTAGAACTGGCATTTGGAAGAAAGTATTTATTTTCAAGAGAAATTATATTGATTCTCTGCATTAATTTTTTTATTAATGGGATGAGAAAATCAGTACTTATATTTAAAGAATCGATGGGACTGTTCTGGTATGATCGTTATAAAGCTGTAGTAGAGGCTGCACTGAATCTGATCATTTCCATCCTGCTGGTTATGAAATTTGGAGTTGCAGGAGTATTCCTGGGAACTTTCTGCAGTACTGTATTAACATCTGTATGGGTAGAACCTTATATTATTTATAAACACAGATTTGAGAAATCACCGTGGATCTTTTTTGCGAGATATGCAGCAACTGTTCTGGCCATGGGAATTGTGTGGGGCTGTACAGATCTGTGTTGCAGAATGACACACTGGAATCCATTACTCAATCTGATCGTGCGGTTTGTAATCTGTCTGATCGTTCCAAATATGCTGCTCTGTATCATATATTGCAGGACAGGGGAATGGAAAACGTTTTTTGAACTGGTAAAGAAGATTATTGGTCGTATAATAAAGAGATTTTTGGGAAAATAAAAATAGGAGGAAGCTGGAAGAGATACATGAATGATGAGAAAATCAAACTGTCAGTAATCGTACCGGTATATAATGCAGAAAGATATATCAGGAAGATGATCGAAAGTGTGCTTTCTCAGACGTATAAAAACTGGGAACTTCTGCTTATAGAATGTGAATCGAAAGATCGAAGTTATGAGCTGTGTGAAGAATATGAACAGGAATATCCGATGATTCATGTAATACAAAGAGAGAACAAAGGTCCCGGAGCTGCAAGAAATCAGGGAATGGAGATGGCACAGGGAAAATATCTCATGTTTCTGGATGCAGATGATTATCTGTCAGTTCCGACGATTATGGAGCAGTTTATCGATCTGGCGGAAAAGGTAGGTTCTGATATTACAGTATGCAATTATGAACGTCTATGGGATGGAAAGCTGCTTCCGGCGATGGAGCATAAGTGTTTTTCAGAATTAAATCCAAGATCGGAAGAATTTCGCTTTAAAGGATTCTTTTCTACAGGTACGTTGTCCTATGTGTGGGCGAAGATCTACCGGAAACAGTTTATTACGGAAAATCAGCTTTCCTTTTCAGAATTTGGATATGCAGAAGATAAACTTTTTAATTTACAATGCTATATTTGTGGAGCAAGATATGCCTTTGTAGGGAAAAGAGGATATGTCTACAGAAGAAATCTACAGTCCATATCCTATCAGTATAATCCGGAAATGGATCAATGCTGGATTGGAATTGCACGGGAATTAAGTGACTGGATGGAAAAGAGAGGAACAGAACAGGAAGAATACAGACGTCTGGTACATTATATTCTCTTTTTTGCAACCTTTTTCAGTGCCAAGATGGAATACACGGAGCATAAAGATTCTGTCTGGGCTGTGCGGAAAATATTAAAAAAGTACGGGAAAGATGAGTTCGCAAAGAAAAGTTTCAGGGAGCTGATCCGAGATAAAAAACTGCGGGAACTTTCACAGATCCTGTGGGTGGTTATGATCCGTGGATTTTCTCTTGGAATGTGCGGACATTGTTATCTGCTGTTATCGATCGGAATAAAGCAGCTGATTGAGCGGCGGATCGATGAACGACTCTCAGATACGGGTATGAGAGAATAAAGGAGAGATAGCAGCTGTAATGCCAGAGGATGTCTTGCGAATGAATTCAGCAATTACTACGGTTCAGATTCTGAAAAGTGATTTGACAACAGCGACTGGATGTTTATGAATCACTGTTGTCAAAAATGCGGATTAACTGAGATTTTTCATTTGTCTGTTTAAAGGAACTGAGTGTATCTTTTAAAGTAGTCTGTCTGAGAAAATAAGTGTTCTTCAGGAAACAGAAGAGTGTAATGCCCCAGAGGAGTGGCCAGAGCAGAGGGTATTTACCAAGTTTTGGGAAACGCACGTGCATCTGCAGATGTCCTTCTTTGAAGTAAGTGAGTAAGTTCACCTTCTGATAAGAACCACTGCCTACCAGTGTTCCGGGAATTTCAGTGCCCATATCTTTTTCTTCCAGAATTCTCAGGATGAATTCTTCACAGTCTGCCTCAGGATATTCTGTTTCCGGATCAATGGATTGTGCCAGTCCAAGATATCGTTTACAGCAGGAGAGGACGATCTCATAAAAATGAAGAATTCTGGAGTCGCGGCACCACCGGTGGATCAGTGAAAAATCGATTTCCCTGCAGTGAATGTTGAGATAAAAGGTAAAATCACATAAAAGCCGGATTCCAAATCCTGTGTAAAGATAATGCTTCAACATATGATGAAGCTGATAAAAAGCACATTCGGTCGGAGGCAGTACCTGAACTGTAAAATCACGGACTGTAAGTGTCTCAGGATGAAGATGTTCAGGAGAGAAGACCTGATCTACCACCCGATTGGCCGGATCATACTGATAAAATCCGATGACACGAAAATGCAGTTCTAACAGACAAGTGCGCCCGGTTTTGGAAAAGGTATACTGGTAAGTGAGATGATGGTCACTTATCTCATCCAGAGGGATGAATCCATTCTGTTTTAAAGCAGATTTTGCCTGTTCCAGGGCTCGCGGATCGTTGATATAGAGATCTACATCGCCCAGTTTCCGGTCTTCTGGCATGGGATAACAGGCACACAGGCCGACTCCTTTGAGAAGGTAGCAGGGAATGCTGTGCTGATCCATCAGATGAATAATTTTTCTGGTAAATTGTTCAATCTGATAGTAATTGAGCAGCATTTGCTTAATCTGAAATTTCAGATTCTGGATGCAGCCGGTATCTTTTATATAAGGAAGAACAAATGATGCTGTGAAATGTCTCTGTGCAAGTGCGACCAGTTCCCGCTCATCCTCCGTGGAGAGTGAGAGATCCGAGAAAGTGGAAGTACAGGCATCCCTTATAATCTGAAGATAAGACTGATATAGTTGTTTCATAATATCCCCCCATTGTTGTCAGAGGTTGACAACAAACTTTAATTCGAATAAGAGTATATCACGAATAAATAAGGAAAGAAACGAAAAGTTCATCAGAAAAGAGGAAAAGTGAATGAAAAAAGCAGAAGGATATATATTAAGACAAGTTGCAGATGAGTATGTACTGGTCCCCTGTGGGGAAAAAGCTGAGGAAGTAAACGAAATAGTGACATTGAGCGAAACAGCAGGATTTATCTATGAGCATGCAGAAGAGGTAAGGGATGCAGAAGAGATGATCCGGCTTGTAGGGAAAGAATATCAGGTAAATGAAGACATTGTCAGAACGGATGTGACAGAAGTTCTGCAGCATATGATTAAAAAAGGATATTTAGCGCTTGAATAAAAAGCATTTCTGCAATCTGCATGGTCCATTTTGCAGGAGATTTTGAGACATACAGTTATTGACAGAAAGCATTTTCAGCAGGTGTAAATGCAACATTTCCCCATAATTGATTCATTTCAAGAAATGCTTCAAAGCAGCACTGACTTTAAAACAGATCGGGCGCAGTGGAAGAAGTAGCAGCCAGAGAGAAGAAAGCAGGCGATAGAAAGGATTGCGGACAGAGAATTCCTTTCCGTTTCGGATAAAGCCGATCAGTTTCCCTCTTATCTGATCTTTACGCAATGGTCCTTCAATTTCATACTGATTGTCCCCCACCATATAGAAACCGGAAGCATCGATCCGACAGATTCGGTGGAGGACAAGGATTCCCTGGTCACGGCGGTAAAGAGCCACATCGCCTCTGCGCAGCTCAGAAGGTGTGACAGCTTCGATCAATGCTTCATCACGTCCCGGGATAAAAAGGGGATACATACTGTATCCCTGTGGTTTGATTCGAATAATATTTTCTTCTTTTAATAATTTTTCAAGGTCAATTATTTGAGACATTTGTGTCAGGTTTCCTTTCGAGAAAGTGTTTGAAAACATTTTGCACCTATTTTAGAGTGTGTCTTGTAATATACATTTTACAGAAAGCATTTTTAATATAGGATTTAAAGTTCAAAAGATGATTTCTCAGGGAAAATCTGTTCAAAAGCGTGATTGATTTCTGATTTGGCTTTCTCAAAATCAATCTTATGATTGCTGTCATTCAGACAGAGAATCTTGGAGTGCTGTCCTGTGATTGCCTGAATCAGAGCCTGATTATCATCTGAAATATTGTAATAGCCGCAAAGTTTCTTCACATTTGAAGGAATAAAATTTCCTTTTAATTTCTCATATTCACGTAATATATACTGATTCACATCTTCTTTGTGACGGAAAGTATGGCTGCATACTTTATCCAACAGTTCAGGTTCCAGCTCCCAGAGTGTTTTAAATGTATCTGTTTTTAATGGTGATGGTCCGTGAACTGTATAAAATCCGGTAAATCTCGGAAAGGCCAGTTCAATCAGATTATAACAAAAATACATGGCAGGATATCCGATATGAAAATAAGCTCCAGGCTGTTTCTTCATATTTTCCCGTTTATCAAAGTACTTAGCCAGAAACATTGCATTATTCAGGTAAATGTAAGGCATTATTTCATTGTCAATATTGGCCACGTCCGGTTGTAATGCAAGCATGTCTTTTGGCTTATCTCCAATAAAAAAATCATCTGGATGAAGTGGTTTTAATAAAAACATATCATCGTTAAAATAGACAAAGCGTCTGGAAATCCCTTTGATTCTGTGCAGATTCCATTCAATTGTGTGAGAATTAAAGGTTGGTAAATACTGCTGTGGAATATAATCTGTGTGTCGTACGATCTGAAGCTTTGGATGATAAGGATTCAGCCAAGAGGGCAGATGTCCCCATGTGACGAAATGAATCTTGTGTACCCACGGGGCAAATTTCTCTATTCCGCGAAACCAGTATTGAAGATTGTTCCAGTCTCGGTAACGCTCTTCACAGTCATCTACGGTGGTTGACTGACCAAGTAAACGGCTGTATTCGCTTTTTTCTTTTCTCCATGCAGGATCATTACCATCCACCCAGGTGATTACAAAGTCGAGTGTGGCAGGTTCTCTGTTGTTACGCATAATATTCCTCTTCTTAATAATAATAAAATCAATTATTACAAAAGTATGTCCTGAAAATGATTCCTGTAAGATGTATGACACACTCTGGTACATTTATAACAAGTATAGCACAAACATAAAAAGAATGGATAGAGTTTTGTACGTAAAAATAATAAAGAAATAAATAAGTAATCGTTGAAATTCAATGGGTGATATTCTATACTACAATTATGTCGGAAATGAAAGATAGTGACAGTTTCCTTCAGTTTACAGGATATTTGAAAACAAAAACGTAGTAGTTTCACTATAGGCTGACAGTAGTTAATAGCCGGATAAAAGAAGATGACATTATAAGACAAGACAAAATATACCGCAAAGTGGGGCATGTAGATTGCAGGAATGATTTTTCAGACACGCTCTAATTACGAAGAAAATAAAAAGATTAGAAAAGGAAGAAAAACAAATGAATATCAGAGAATGTTATGAACGGATGGGAGCAGATTTTAACGGTGTGATCGGAAGACTTGGAAGTGAAGCACTAATCAAGAGATTTGCATTAAAATTTTTAGATGATACAAGTTTTCAGAGTCTGAAAGAAGGACTGGAGAAAGGAGAGGGAGAGCAGGCTTTCCGTGCTGCACACACTTTAAAAGGTGTCTGCCTGAATCTTGGATTTGACAATCTTTATAAAGTCAGCGAGGAAATCACAGAACAGCTTCGCGGAAGAGATACTACAGGAACTGAGGAGATGTTCAAAGCAGTAGAAGAACAGTATCAGATCACAGTGGATGCAATCCGTGGAGTAACAGAATAATCTGTCAGGAAAAAAGGGGGACAGATTGTAATTATGATAAGTAAGATAAAACTGGTCTGGACCCGGATTCAGGATGGAACACTGAAAAAGATGATGGCGCAGACCAGATGGATCTATCAGTATGCGAGACGGTACTGGAAGGCGATGGTGCTGTATACGGTGCTGGGAATTATGAGTTCAGTGCTTGCACTGGGATCGAGTATGATCTCCAAAGATCTGGTTGATATCATTACCGGTCATGAGACAGGAAAACTGATCAGTACATTTGTCGCAATGATCGTATTTGCAATGGTAAGTCTTTTAGTGTCTCAGGCAACAGGATATGCATCTACATTTATTAATCTGAAAGTAGATACAGAGATAAAGAATGATATTTTTGCCAAGATGCTTGTAACAGACTGGGAGTCATTGACGACCTACCATACAGGAGATCTTGTGACGAGATGGAGTTCGGATGCATCAAATATATCGAGTGGAATTTTAAACTGGATTCCGAATCTTATTATATATACGTTTAAATTTATCAGCGCGCTTGCTGTCGTACTCTATTATGATCCGACATTTGCAGTCTTTGCATTATTGGGAATTCCGTTCAGTGCGATGTTATCCAGACCGTTGTTGCGGAGAATGCGGAAGAATAATGAACGCAGTGCGGCAATGAACGCAAAGCTTTATGGATTTAATCAGGAGACATTTTCCAATATACAGACGATCAAGGCATTTGACCTGATTCATTTTTATATTGACAGATTAAGAAATCTACAGAAAGAATATATCGGAATGCGTCTGGAATTTCAGAAAATGTCAATTTTAACATCGATTCTGATGTCTATCATAGGTTATATCGTGTCATACAGTTGTTATGGATGGGGAATCTACCGTGTATGGAGTGGTGTGATCAGTTATGGAACAATGACTCTGTTTCTGTCACTTTCCAGTACACTGACAGCGTCTGTAAATTCACTGACCAGTTTAATTCCAACAGCTATTTCACTGACAATTTCAGCCGGACGTCTGATGGATATTGTGGAGATGCCGCAGGAGGATTACAGTCAGGATAAAGAAGTAAAACAGTTTGAGAAGAATTACAAAAATCAGGGAATTGGTCTGGTTATGCAGGATCTGAGTTATACCTACCATACGGGGACAGATGTATTTGAACATGCATCCCTGGAAGCATATCCGCATGAGATTGTGGCACTGGTTGGTCCGTCAGGTGAGGGAAAGACAACGATGCTTCGTTTAATCCTGTCGTTGCTTCGTGCACAGAACGGAGAGGCATGGGTATGCGCAGGAGAGGATCATGACAGGAAGATTCGGATGTCTCCTTCTACAAGAAAACTGTTTTCTTATGTACCACAGGGGAATACAATGTTTTCCGGTACAATAGCGGAAAATCTCAGAAATGTGAAACCGGATGCCACAGACGAAGAGATTATAGAAGCTCTGAAGTTATCCTGTGCATGGGAGTTTGTAGAGAAACTTCCAGAGGGAATAAATTCTATTGTAAAAGAACGAGGCGGTGGTTTCTCAGAAGGACAGGCGCAGAGGCTTTCAATTGCAAGAGCGTTGCTTAGAAAATCTCCACTATTGCTGTTGGATGAGGCTACTTCTGCCCTGGATGTGGCTACAGAGAGAAAAGTTCTGAGAAATATTATGACAGACACTTATCCGAGAACCTGTATTGTAACAACACATCGTCCGACCGTATTGAATATTTGTAACAGAGTGTATGCAATCAGAGAAAAACAGTGTAAAGTGCTGGGGAAAGAAGAGATTGATCAGATGGTGAGAAATTTTTAACAGATTCGGATGAAAATTATGTGAGGAATTCGTTCCTTATATTGATGAAAAAGAAAATTTATAAATTAACGAAAACGCGGAGAATCTGTAAACAGACAGAAATCTCCGCGTTGTTTATATTGATAGAATTAAAAATGAAAATTATCTCACACTGTAAGTAAATCCAGTTATTTTGAGATCATCAATAGAAGTATTATGATTTAAATGGATTCCAATGGTTAATGGATTCGTAACTGTGCTTGCAAATACGAACGTAGCCGTTTTTCCAGACCAACTTGTCTGTACAGATGCATCATCAGTTTCAGCTTGATCGACGGTATCGTTGAAGTTAATAGTTAGTGTAATTGTTCCATTAATGTCAGACCAGCTTGCCTGTGCTAAGCCCTTACCGCCATTTGTTCCCCATCTGTCCCATACTCCCATGTAAGTTACATCTAAACGTCCCTGTGCACCACTTGCGGCATATACACCTTCAGCAAGTCCGGCATCTACAGAAACAACAGGTTTTACGTATGTCTTATTCATAATTGTGCCTCCTTGTATTAGAATTATGTAATGTAAGTTAAATTTCTTAATTTATAATATAGCAAAAAAATATAAGTTGTCAATCATGATTTTTACAGATTTGTGTAAAATTAAATTAAGTTGTTACTGTTCACAGGTAACCTGCAAACAGTAACGTATCTCGCCATTTAGAATCGCCTTTGGCGATGGGCGAGATACATTCAGGACAAAACGTGCATCCTCCATGCCAATCAGCGGAGTGATTGACATGGGAGTGAACAGTAACATTAAGTTATCATCAGAATCCAACAGATAACATTGGATTGGGAGATTTAACAGTTACATCAGATACAGGCCTTGCGATCACAGGCGTTAGCATCACAGACTAATAATTTGACAATAAGTAAAAAAGATTGCGGGAAACAAAAAAGTTTTCTACAATCTTTTTTGAATATAAGTAATCGTTTGAAAAATACTTTCTATAAGTTTGCAATAGAAAGTATTTTATGTCTTGGTTTAAAATTAGAAAATTTGTATCAATGTATATAGCAGAAGATATTTGATCTGGCTGTATTGAAAGGCATTTATTTGGAGTAAATTTTATCAATTTCTTCTTTTATCGTATAAACAGCACTTGGATTTTTCGTACAATACAGATTCCATACCTGTATCAAATCCACCAGTTTCTCAGAAAATCCTAAATTCTTCTCCGCCATTTCACCAGTCCACGCAGGAGAGATCATTCGCTGCATGACACGCAGCACTTTTTCATCAGGTTTCAGTTCTTCTACATGATCGGTCATATCACGACCAAGCAAAATAATTCCACCAAGTTCATGACATTCTGTCGTAAAGATTTCAGAGGTTCCGCACCATGGGATTCCATAGATTACAGGAATACCGTCTTTAATACCAATCAGATTCAGATCGCCATTCAGATAAGGTGTCTGTAACAGTTCGTGCCAGAGTGCGGTATGTGTGGATTTTCCCATCCCGGAGTGACCGGAAAAGAGCCAGGCTTTATCTCGATATAAGATAGAAGCGGAATGCAGCGCAAAATATCCTCGAAGCTGTGCATGATACAGGAAAAACAGGCGGATGGCGTGGAAAATGTTATCCAGTTCTGTTTTATTAAAAACACCATTACAGTGAATGCGTACATAACGCCCGTCTTTTGTAATGTAAGTTTCTGATATATTTTTAAATTCCGGGAAAAAGACAATATATCCTTCTTCCCATTCGTGAATTGTCATATCCTGATTCCTGAGAAGTACTTTCCCATTCTGGTGACGAAGCGGAGTTGTTGAGAATATTTCAATCTCCATTTCTGAAAGTACAGAATGTATTGAAGTACAAGGAACTGCCAAATTCTCTGGATGCTTTGACTTATATGAAACAGGTAAAGGATTGTTATCAGTTCTCTGTTCAGACAAATTTGTATCTGTTAAGAGAGTGGCATCAGTTCTCTGTTCAGACAAATTTGCATCTGTTAAGGGAGTTGCATCAGTTTTCTGTTCAGATGAATTTACAGTTGTATGAAAATCTGTATCGGAATCTGCACGGGAAGGAACATCTTCTATAAAAAAAGGTGCAAACTGCTTAGATACAGACTTCTTCGAACCATAAAAATGAATCAAAATATCTGCAATCTGCATTGTCCTGCAATAATTTTTCTTTGTACAGTGAAACTCTTCGCGCAGGATCCCAAGAGAGAGCAGTTGTTGAATAAAAGATTCTGTATCTGCATGAAGCTCTTCAAGATAAGTTGAATCTAACTGATAGTAAGATGCAAGTTGTGCCTCCAGGGATGATAATTCCTGCGGAATTTCCAGTGCATTCCAGAGAAATTCTCCAGTTTCATTTAAAAGGATTCCACGCTTCTGGTCTGCGATATTCTGACCAAAAGGAAGAAGATAAGTTTTTTCATGTATGTGTTTTAAAAGGTAGCCTTCCTGACGTTTCAGCATAGTACTCTCCATTTTTTAAGTATCATGTAATTCGTTGTGACAGACAATGTATCTTTCTAGAGTGTGTCTGAAAAACTGTGTTAGTTATGCAGACTATGAGTTCAGACATTCGATTACAAAAATGTAACTACAAGGGTAAGATACATTCCGGTCTATCCGGTATTTTCCAGGAAAATCTACGGAAAAGTTAGCGCGGAAATAAACCATGATCCCATTATAACATCAAATTGCCGAAAATTCTGCACAATCTGGCAGGATATTAGTTAATGTTCAGACCATAGCTAATCACTTTGCTGATTAGCTATGGGGATGCACGTTTTGGCCTGAATGTATCTCGCCCATCGCCAAAGGCGATTCTAAATAGCGAGATACGTTACTGTTTACAGCTCTGCTGTGAATAGTAACGCATATTGCATTCAAAGATAAGATTTGGTATCATTATGCTATTAGAGAGATTGGATGAAGCACCTGTTATATCAGGGGAGAATCAGGTGCTCAAAAGGAGACGGAAGTATGGAAACAGACGTCAGAATGACATCAGAACAGGCAGAGAAAGAAGTAGAACAGTTTAAAAAGATATTTGATATTGTACGGATTCTCAGTGCAGAGGATCTGCATGTCAGAGAGAAAAGTCGTACGGTGCAGAGAAGTTTCAGAGAGATTGAGGCGGATGAGGCGGATTTCTGCGGAAGGGAAAGAGCCTGTGAAAACTGTATTTCAGCGGCGGCATTTCGTGAAAAGACACAGAAGGTCAAGATGGAGTACTGGGGATCCACTCTGTATGAAGTGACGGGCCGTTATGTAGAAATTGATGAAGAACCCTGTGTGATGGAACTGATCCGGAAGTTGAGCCAGGATGCTTTTGTGAATGTAAAAGAACAGAAGAAACTATTTGAAAAGCTGACAGGATACAGAGAAGAATTATATATGGATGCTCTGACCGGAGCATACAATCGGAGATATTATGAGGAGAAGCTGAAGAAGAAAGTACTGTCTGCCGGTGTGGCGATGATTGATGTAGATGATTTTAAGCTTTACAATGATACATTTGGACACGAGGCAGGAGATGCTGTTCTTGTCACATTGGTTGATATCATTAAGCATCTGGTCCGAAGAACAGATTCTCTGGTACGTTACGGTGGCGATGAATTCCTGCTCCTGATGCCAGATGTTACTGAGACCATTTTTTTAAAGAAACTGAAAAAGATCCAGCAGAACATTCAGAATGCAGATATTGATGGATATGAAGGAATCCGTCTGTCAGTGAGTATCGGTGGAGTGATCACGAAAGGCCAGAAGATCGGAGAGGTGGCTGCCAAAGCTGACAAGTTCATGTATCGTGCAAAGAATCAGAAGAATGTTGTAGTGACTGAGTGGAGCACGAAGGAAGATACCTGTGACAAAGAGAAAATCAAACCGCAGATTCTGATCGTAGATGATTCGACACTGAATCGAATGATCTTATCAGAGATCCTGAAGGAGGATTACCGGATTCTGGAAGCAGAAAGCGGGGAAGAATGTCTGAAGATGCTGGATGGGCAGGGACTTGGAATCTCGATGGTACTTTTGGATATCGTCATGCCGGGAATGGATGGTTTTGAAGTGCTGGGACAGATGAACAGGAATCACTGGATTGAGGAAATCCCGGTGATTATGATATCCAGTGAGGATTCTGAAAGTTATATCAGACGGGCTTATGAGATGGGAGTTTCAGATTATATCAGCAGACCGTTTGATGCAAAAATTGTATACCAGCGTGTATTTAACACGATTAAGTTATATTCAAAGCAGAGAAGGCTGATCTCTCTTGTGACGAATCAGATCAAAGAAAAAGAGAAGAGCAGCAGAGTGATGGTCGGAATTCTCAGTCAGATTGTAGAGTTCCGTAATGGTGAGAGTGGACTGCATGTGCAGCATATCAATATCCTTACAAGGCTGCTTCTTGCCAGACTGGTGCAGAAGACCGGACAGTACAGCCTGTCCTGGACAGACCAGCATATTATCACGATGGCGTCTGCTTTACATGATATTGGAAAAATAGGAATTGACGAGAAGATTCTGAATAAGCCGGGAGCATTGACAGCAGAAGAATTTGAAATTATGAAGAGCCATACAGTCATCGGTGCATCCATTCTGAAAAGTCTGGAACTGTATCAGGAGGAACCTCTTGTTAAGGTTGCGACGGAGATCTGCAGATGGCATCATGAGCGTTATGACGGAAAAGGCTATCCAGATGGACTCAGAGGAGAAGAAATTCCGATTTCAGCACAGGTTGTGTCTATGGCAGATGTTTATGATGCTCTGATCAGCGAGCGTGTGTACAAGAAAGGATATTCACATGAAAAAGCGATGCAGATGATTCTGGCGGGAGAATGTGGAGCGTTCAATCCACTGCTTCTGGAATGCCTTCAGGATATTCAGCAGGAGATCAGTGATGGTCTTCCGATGGATGAAGAGGAAGGCATAGAATCTAAGCAGAGAGAATATGGGATTATTATACCGAAATTTTCCCAGATTCCAAAAGAACTGGGTGGAAAACGTGAGATGATAGAATAGAGGAGTTACTGTTTGCAGGTTACCTGTGAACAGTAACATAGAAGAAGCAGTTACAAGAGAGGAGAATTCGAGATGAGCAATGCAGTAGTTACATTGAAAAAAGGTGAAGGAAGAACATTAAAAGCGGGAGGACCGTGGGTTTATGATAATGAAGTAGAAAGTATTATGGGAAGCTTTGAGGATGGAGATATCGTGCTGGTGCATGATTTTGACGGATATCCGATGGGAAGAGGATTCATCAATCGGAATTCAAAGTTGATCGTAAGAATGATGACACGTGATAAAGATACGGAAATCAATGAAGAATTTATCCGTATGCGTGTGAAGAATGCATGGGAATACCGTAAGAAAGTGGTAGATACTTCCAGTTGTCGTGTGATCTTCGGGGAAGCAGATTTTCTTCCGGGAATTGTGGTAGACAAGTTTTCTGATGTGCTTGTTGTTGAATCACTGGCACTTGGAATTGACCGTTTTAAAGAACAGATTGTAAATGATCTGAAAGAACTGATGGCAGAAGACGGTATCCAGATTCGTGGCATCTATGAGAGAAGTGATGCGAAAGTCAGAGAGCAGGAAGGCATGGAGCGGTTCAAAGGATTTATCGGTGAGCCATTTGATACAAAAGTAGAGATTGTGGAAAACGGAGTCCGCTATTATGTAGATGTAAAAGACGGACAGAAGACAGGATTCTTCCTGGATCAGAAATATAACCGTCAGGCTATCGGACGTCTCTGTAAAGGCGCGAAAGTGCTGGACTGCTTTACTCATACGGGATCTTTTGCCCTGAATGCAGGAATCAACGGAGCTGCACATGTAACCGGCGTGGATGCATCAGAACTGGGTGTGGCACAGGCGAGAGAGAATGCGGAGCTGAATGGACTGTCAGATACGGTAGAATTCGTGTGTGCGGATGTATTTGACCTGCTTCCGGATCTGGAGAAGAAAGGTGAAAAATTCGATGTTGTGATTCTGGATCCACCGGCATTTACAAAATCCAGAAGCTCCATTAAGAAAGCAGTAAAGGGATATCGTGAGATCAACCTTCGTGCCATGAAACTGGTGAAAGACGGCGGATATCTGGCAACCTGTTCCTGCTCTCATTTCATGGATTATGAGTTATTTACACAGACCATCGGACAGGCAGCAAGAAATGTACATAAGAGACTCCGCCAGGTAGAGTTCAGAACACAGGCACCGGATCATCCGATTCTGTGGGGCGCCGGAGATTCATACTATCTCAAGTTCTATATCTTCCAGGTTGTGGATGAGAAATAAGATAAATAAAGTTCAGACACATTTTTAATAATGAATATCCGTATATCCCGTTTTGTTCTCCTTTGTAGGAAGATGAGCGGGATATATTGATTTATTTCGCCATTTAGAATCGCCTTTGGCGATGGGCGAGATACATTCAAGGCAATATGTGCATCCTCCATGCCAATCAGCGGGGTGATTGACATGGGAATGAACAGTAACCAAGGCGATTTTAAATGGCGAAAAATAGTTACCACACTCTTTTTTATTGACGGATACACAAAAATAAAGATATAATTCTTACTAGAGCGTGTCTGAAAAATCATTCCTGCAATCTACATGCCCCACTTTGCGGTATATTTTGTCTTCATTCGGTTGACGTAGCCCGCTACGCCGCCCTTATTCAAACAAAATCTCCCACAAATTGTGACATATATCTTGCAGAAAGCATTTTTAAGACACGCTCTAGAAGATTAACGAGGAGAAGTTGTATGAGTCAGGACATTATTAATAATCGTTTTTTGGAAGAGTCGGTATTTGC